>CAYSDH010000005.1:68927-105035 GCA_964429805.1 uncultured Flavobacteriales bacterium | reverse complement strand
TCGTGCAGTCTCCAGAAAAAAGAAGCGCGCTGTCAAAAAACATCCGAACGCTTGGTCGTCCTGACGCGACAAAAGCCATCGTTGATGAGATTCACAAATTGTTAAAATGATTTTGGGCCGTCAACATATCTACTTCATCGGTATCGGTGGAATTGGCATGAGTGCCATCGCTCGGTTTTTTCTAGCCCAAGGACATCACATATTTGGCTACGACAAAACGGCTACCGCACTCACTTCAAAATTAATTGAAGAGGGCATGGAGATCTCTTTTGAAGATGACCCAAGTACGCTTCCTCAGACCTTGACAAAAGACAATTGTCAAGTCATCTATACGCCTGCCATACCTCAGACAAATCGGATTATGTCATGGTTTACGCGCAAAGAGTTTGACATCAAAAAGCGCGCAGAAATCCTGGGTGATATTTCAAATCAGATGCGTGGTCTCGCAGTTGCGGGCACGCATGGTAAGACCACCACGAGCTGCATTCTGGCGCACTTGCTCACACATACAGGTAAGGGTTGCAACGCATTTATAGGTGGTATCGCCAGTAATTATGATAGCAACGTTCTTCTTGACGAAAGCAGTGAGTTTTGCGTCATCGAGGCTGATGAGTTTGACCGATCTTTTCATCGTTTGCGACCTGACATGGCAATCATTACCAATGTGGAGCCAGATCACTTAGACATCTATGGTTCTGAAGAAGAATTTAAAAAAGCCTTTGTCCAATTTGCTGAGGGCATTGTCGAGGGCGGCACATTAGTGGTGCATGAAAGCATTGATGATTTTGTACTCACTGGCGTCAAGACCATACGATACGGAACAGCAAAAACAGCCGATGTGCGCGCTGAGCATATACACGTGAGCGAAGGCACTTTCCAATTTGAATTGGTCTGCGGAGGTCAATCTCATGGAGAGTACACCATGCCACTGCCAGGTCGACATAATATTTCTAATGCCCTGGCAGCCTTGACGGTCTGCATGGAAATGGGCGTAGATACTGACAGTTTGAAAAAAGCGCTGGCTGACTTTAAGGGAGTGAAACGCAGATTTCAGTTTCATATCCGAACTCCAGGGTTGGTGTACATTGACGACTACGCGCACCATCCGAGTGAGATAGAAGCCTGCATTGACTCGGTGCGCGAGTTGTATCCTGGTAAGAAGGTGACTGGCATATTTCAACCGCATTTATTTAGTCGTACTAGAGATTTCATGCAGGACTTTGCAGAGAGTCTTTCTGCACTTGACGAACTCATCTTGCTGGACATTTATCCAGCACGTGAATTACCCATTGAAGGAGTCGATTCTAGAGCGCTCTTAGCACAGGTGAGCCTTGCCAACAAGATGCTGTGCACAAAAGAGGCGCTACTACCACAAATACAGCAAAGGGATTTGGAAATTTTGTTGACACTGGGAGCAGGTGATATCGACATGCATATTGAGCCAATTTCATCTAGTCTTCAGCAAACGATAACAGCTAATCGAAAATGAGTAAAGTGAAGCATATCATCTTGATGGTTCTCCTATTGACGGGGGCTTTCGTGCTGTTGGGCTTTGCCATTGATAGACAGCATCATCGTAACTGCGAATCATTTGAAGTAGAATTTGTCGGAAATACCGAACTCGATTTTGTGCGTGCAGAAGAGGTTAAGCAGCGCATAAATGACCGCGGTGATCTCATTATTGGGCAGGTGATGAGTGAGATTAACACCGAACAAATCGAGTTAGACCTCATGAATCTGCCTCATGTGAAGACCTCAAACGTCTACAAGACTATCGATTTAGGAGTGAAAGTGGTGATCGAACAGCGCGATCCAGTGTTCAGATTTATCACCAATGAAGGAGTGACTGGATACATCGACACAGATGGTTTTGTCATGCCAGTTAGAAGTGCTTACACACCAAAGTTGATTCCGGTAACGGGTCATCTGCCGCTGACGCACGAAGCGTTTTCTGCTGGTCGAGTGTTAGACAATGAGCTTCTCAAAGGAGTGTGGGACATGGTTGCCTACATCAATAAAGATGAGTTTTGGAAGAGTCAAATCCTCCAATTAGATGTAGATGAGAAGGGAGAGATTATAGCCATTCCGCGTGTTGGAAATCACAAGTTGGTTTTTGGAGACACGCAGGATTATCAAAAGAAGTTCGAAAGACTCTCAGCGTTTTATGACAAAGGGATAGAGCAGACAAATTGGAATATTTATGAGAGCATCGATCTGAGATTTGACGATCAGGTGGTCTGCAAGAAAAGAAAGATATGAGCATGGAAGAATCACCAGAGATAGTTGTCGGACTAGACATCGGAACAACCAAGATTGCTTGCTTGGTAGGTCGCAGAAATGAGCACGGAAAAGTGGAAATACTCGGTATGGGTAAGTCAGAATCCATTGGAGTGACCAGAGGTGTAGTGTCTAATATCGAGAAGACCGTAGAGTCTATCAGAAGAGCCGTGGCCGAGGCTGAAGAGAAGTCGGGCATAGAGGTGACTCACGTCAACGTGGGTATCGCTGGGCAGCACATTCGCAGTCTTCAGCATCGCGGTATGATTACGCGTCACAGTGATGAAGAAGAAATATCACAGGCTGATATTGATGATCTTGTAGAAGACATGTACAAGTTGGTGATGAGGCCAGGTGAAGAAATTATCACGGTGCTTCCTCAAGAGTACATCGTGGATAATGAGCAGAGCATCAAAGATCCTATCGGCATGTCTGGTGTCAGATTGGAAGCAAACTTCCACATCATCACCGGTCAAGTTTCTGCAATTAAAAACATACACCGCTGTGTGGCCAAAGCTGGTCTAGAGGTGACTGGCTTGACACTTGAGCCGCTTGCATCGTCAGAGGCAGTGCTTAGCAGCGAAGAAAAAGAAGCAGGAGTAGTGCTCGTTGATATAGGAGGTGGTACGACTGATTTGGCCATTTTCCAGGATGGTATTATCAGACACTCAGCTGTCATTCCTTTTGGTGGAAACGTCATTACTGAAGACATCAAGACGGGTTGCACCATCATGAAAAATCAGGCGGAGCAACTCAAAAAGAAATTTGGTTCTGCACTTCCACAAGAGTCGCAAGACAATGAGATAGTCTGTATTCCTGGTTTCAGAAACAGACAGCCAAAAGAGATTTCAGTGAAGAACCTGGCTTGCATTATTCAAGCAAGAATGGAAGAAATCATCGAGATTATCTACAGCGAGATTAAAAATTCGGGATACGAAAAGCATCTCATCGGAGGCATAGTAGTCACTGGTGGAGGGTCTCAGTTGAAGCACTTGTCTCACTTGTTTGACTACGTGACTGGCATGGACTCGAGAATTGGTTATCCAAATGAGCACGTAGCCGTTGGTAGCGAGAAAAACGTGGCCAGCCCACTCTTCGCCACTGGTGTTGGATTGGTTATTCAAGGATTTGACGAGTTTAAGAAAGGCAACGCGCCAAGAGAATACGTCAAGCAAGGCACAAAGAAAAAGAGCAAATTCTTTGACAACATTATGGGCAGGATTGGAGAGTACATGTCTGAAGATCCACAGTAAAAAGAACTTTCGATTTAACACACACTAAGAAAAACACTATGGAATTTAACCTACCGAAAGAGCAGTCATCGATCCTCAAAGTGATCGGAGTAGGAGGCGGAGGAAGCAACGCAGTCAACCACATGTTCCTGCAAGGAATTAAGGGAGTTGACTTTGTGGTTTGCAATACGGATCAGCAAGCACTAGACAACAGTCCAGTGCCGATTAGAGTGCAAATCGGAACGAGCTTAACTGAAGGAAGAGGCGCAGGTTCTCAGCCAGAAGTGGGTAAGAACGCAGCGATCGAGAGCATCGATGAGTTGGTGAGCATCCTTCAAAGCAACACAGCCATGGTGTTTATCACCGCTGGTATGGGCGGTGGAACAGGAACTGGAGCCGCTCCCGTTATAGCAAAGGCTGCCAAAGAGATGGGCATACTCACAGTGGGTATAGTAACCATCCCGTTTTCTTTTGAAGGCCCATTGAGAAAGAAGCAGGCCGAGCAAGGACTCGAGCAAATGCGTCAATCTGTAGATACGCTCCTCGTCATTAAGAATGACAAGTTGAGAGAGCACTGCGGAAATCTGAGTGTGACAACAGCATTTCAAGAATCTGATAATGTGCTCACCACTGCGGCCAAAGGAATAGCCGAAGTAATCTCGACTATTGGTTTAGTCAATGTAGATTTAAATGATGTCAAGACTGTCATGAAAGACAGTGGCGCGGCCATCATGGGGTCTGCCTCTGCGTCTGGTGAAAACAGAGCGGCTAAGGCTGTCACAGATGCACTGGAGTCTCCGTTGCTCAATGACAACGACATTAGAGGTGCACGACACGTGCTACTCAACATCACCTTTGGTGCCAATGAGCTGACCATGGATGAGATGGATGAGATCACGAACTACATTCAAAGCGCATCTGGTGGAACGGCAGAAGTGATAATGGGATATGGTCAAGATGAGGCGCTCGGTGAGCACATCAATGTGACTGTAATCGCCACTGGCTTTCAAGGCGGAGACAAACCTGATACAGGTATCCAAGCGCAGAAGCCAGAAAAGAAATACATCGACCTTGATGATGACAGCATACCGACTATCGTGACGCCTCCGTTTGAAGGAACGCCAATCGAAGAGCCGCTGACAAGTCCTACGCAAGAGTTTGATTTGACAGACATGTCTGACTCAACAGAGAGAGAGTTTGAAGAGCCGTATTTGAAAACGAATGACGAGGACATGGACATGGTGGACAATCCGCTACAACATGATCTCGGATTTAGCTTTGATGACATCACGGCCAAAAATTCTGGACAGCCAACACCATCAGCTGGTACAGAATCAGAGCCTAAGAAAAAGTACTTCGTACTCGGAGAAGACGAGGATGAGTCAACAGGTAAGACAATGACGACTGAGATGCCTACTGACTTTGCTGATGAAAACACGGCAATTGAAGAGCGCATCACTGTTGATGATCATCAGCGATTGACTCAAGAGAGATTGCAGCGCGTGCAAGAGCACAGTTTGAGACTGCGCACACCAAGCGGACTGAGCGACCTTGAGAAAGAGCCTGCATACAAGAGAAGAAAGTTGAAGTTGGCTGACGTGCCTCACTCGGCAGAATCTCAAATGAGCAGGTACACGCTGACAGATACAGACATCGAAGGAATTGAACTGAAGAAGAACAATCCTTACTTAGATAAGAACGTAGACTGATGTCAGTAGTCGATCAAATTAACGGAGACATTAAAGCGGCCATGTTGGCGCGTGAGAAAGAAAAACTCGCAGCCTTAAGGTCTATTAAGTCAGCCTTGATGATGGAGGCCACCAAAGGTGGAGATACGGACGTGACTGATGAAGTGGCGACTAAAATCATTCAAAAGCTGCATAAGCAACGAAAGGATGCAGCCGCTATCTACAAGGAGCAAGGAAGAGAAGACCTCTTTGCCGAAGAGACAGCGGAAGCAGGATTTCTTGAAGCCTACTTGCCAGAGCAAATGGGTGAAGAAGAATTGAGAGCAGTAGTTAAAGGCATTGTAGAGAAACTAGGTGCCTCTTCAATGGCCGACATGGGAAAAGTGATGGGTGCCGCCAGCGGACAACTCGCAGGTAAGGCTGACGGAAAAGCCATCTCTAACATTGTCAAAGAACTACTCGGATCATAAATTATTAAAACCTTTTTTGGTTAGCTTCAGCCCTCTCCCACTCTACATGGGAGGGGGCTTTTTTAATGAATCACTTACTCGTCATCGAATGGACTGCCGTCCTGTTTAATATCAGCTATGTGGTCTTAGCTTGGTATCAAAAAAAGTCCTGCTGGATCTTTGGAGCCATCGGTTCTGCACTCAGTGTCTACTACTTTCAAAGCCCTGAGGTCAAGCTGTATGCAGAGTCATTTTTGTATGCCTTTTATGTGGCAGTGGCAATTTATGGTTGGTTCATGTGGGGCAAACCAGACCCCAGAAAGGTGACGGAACTGAAACTCAAAGATCACCTTATGATTATCGTGTCGGGCTTTGTTTTGGCCTGGCTGATTTCCTTACTAACCGGAGCCTATACAGATGCGGCCAAACCATTTGCAGATTCGTTGAGCACCGTGTTTGGCGTATTGGCCACATTCTTGACCATAAGAAAAGTACTGTCTAACTGGATTTATTGGGTCATCATTGATCTCTTTTCAGTCTGGCTATACGTGACCAAAGAAGCCGACATATATGCCATTCAGATGTTTGTCTTTGCCATCTTGGCCTTGGTAGGTTATGTGCAATGGAAAAAAGACATCAGCCATTCAGTCACCATAGAAACACTTGATGATGACCTCCTATAAACGAATAGCCATTACTGGACCAGAGTGCAGTGGCAAGACAACATTGGCAGAGACCCTTCACGAGCATTTAGGAGGCACCTTAGTCCTAGAGTTTGCGAGGCGTTATCTTGATAAAACAGGAGGGCGATATGAGCAAGAAGACCTTGATGCAATCGCCTTAGGTCAGATGCGCCAGTGGATGGCCACTCATCAACATCCCATCATTTCAGATACTGAAATGAGTACGCTAAAAATTTGGTCGCTGGAGAAATACGGCTCGTGCTCAGACTTGATTCAAACCTTTTATGACAAGCAACAATTTGACTTGTACATATTATGCCGACCTGACATCGCATGGGTGGCTGATCCGCTCCGTGAAAATCCCAATGACAGAGATCTTCTTTTCAAGAAATACCTGACTGAGCTTGAATCTTCAGACCGAGAATTCATCATCTGGGAAGGCGAAAGAAACATAGACCTTCTGTTGTCTAAACTAAAGGGCGAGTAGTTTCTCCAATTACTTATTTTCGCAGTCCAAATCAGGGGTGTTCGCGTCAAGCGTTCTGAGATTATACCCATCGAACCTGCCCGGGTAATGCCAGGTAGGAAATTGACTAAACATCTTTGATGTTGACGCTCAAATGATGCAGCTCCCCAAAAAAGTATTCGAATATGAAGAAGTCAGTATTGGCACTGTTCGCCATGATGGTAGGGTTGGTTAGTATCGCCCAAGTAGAAATTTCTGGAGTGGTCAATGACGAGAATGGTGAAGCACTTCAAGGCGCATTTATTCAGCTCGAGAATACCTTTTTATATGCTGTGAGTGATGGGGCAGGAGAGTTTGCATTTACAGTTGCCGAAGGAGGCTCGTATGTGGTGGTGGTCACGCATCTCGGTTACGAGTTATCTGCCACACAGGTGTCAATTGACGCAGGGGCAACTGAAGAAAAAGTAAGCATACAGTTGACTCCAAAAATATTTACCGCTGAAGAAGTGGTGGTCAAAGGTACACGGGCGGGAGTTCTCGTGCCAATGGCTCAGAGTACAATCAATCAAGATGAACTGTCAGAAGTCAATTTAGGAATGGATGTGCCAGAATTGTTAAACACTACGCCATCTCTTTACTTCACATCAGACGCTGGAAATGGGGTAGGGTACACCTACTTAAGGTTAAGAGGTTCTGATCAGACTAACATCAACGTGATGATTAACGGTATACCCCTCAATGATGCTGAGTCGCATGGTGTGTTTTGGGTCAACATGCCTGATATTACAACAAGCACTCAGAGCATTCAGATACAAAGAGGAGTGGGTACATCGACCAATGGTGCTGGTGCATTTGGAGGCTCGATCAACATTCTGACCGAAGGTATAAATACGCAGGCTTATGGCGAAGTGTCTACAGGTTACGGGTCATTTAACACTTCTAAGGTTAATGCGAAACTGGGAACAGGCCTGCTCAAAGATCATTGGACTTTTGACGGGCGCCTCAGTTACATCCACTCGGATGGTTTTATAGAAAGGTCTGCAGCTGACTTAAACAGTTACTATCTGGCAGGGTCATATTCAGATGATAAAAACACACTACGTGCCATCACATTTGGTGGCAATGAAGTTACGCAGCAGGCATGGTGGGGAGTCCCCGAAGGAAGGCTCACAGGTGACGAGCAGTTGATGCTTGACTTTGCCTACGATAACGGCTACACGCAAGCAGACATAGACAACCTTTTAAGTTCAGACCGAAGCTTTAACTACTATCAGTACGACAATGAAGTAGACGATTATGGTCAAGATCATTATCAGCTTCATTATAACCGTAAAGTGGGCAAGCATAACCTGCTTCATGTTGCTGGACACTACACAAAGGGAAAAGGCTTTTTCGAGCAGTTTCAAGACAAGGATAACTGGTCACATGACACCTACTTTAGTCAGTACGGACTTCAAGACCCCATAATCGGATTAGATACTATTTCGCAAACTGACATCATTCGCAGACGCTGGCTTGACAATGACTTCTTTGGCGCCATCGCCTCATTAAATCTCAAAGGAGATAAGACTGACACCTGGGTAGGTGGAGGATGGAATAAGTACATCGGAGATCACTTCGGAGAAGTCATCTGGGCAGAGTTTGCTTCTGACTCTGACATTCGCGACCGCTACTATGACAATCAAGCGAAAAAAGCAGACGCCAACATGTTTGCGAAAACCACGTATTCCTTAAACTCTGATTGGTCTTTATATGGTGACTTGCAGTTCAGACACATCGAGTATGAGTTTGTCGGTAATCTGCAAGACGGTACACAGGCAGATCAGAAAGTCACTTACGATTTCTTTAATCCAAAGTTTGGAGTCAATTATCTGAATAGTAAAGGAGTCAGAGGCTTCATGTCATTCGCAGTGGGCAACAAAGAGCCTAACCGCGATGATCACACAGCGAGCACACCAGACTCACGTCCGCGTCATCAGACACTCTATGATGTAGAAGCTGGGTTTAGTCTGCAGGGCAGGATGTTGGCTGGAGAAGTGGTGCTCTATAACATGCAGTATACAGATCAGTTAATACCAACTGGTGAGATTAATGATGTTGGAGAAAGTATCCGCACAAACATAGATGACTCGTACAGAAGAGGAGTGGAGCTCATAGGAAGATGGCGACCATTAGAGAGGCTTGATTGGTCGTTGACGCTCAATTTGTCTCAAAACAAAATCAATGATTATGTGGACTTGGCTGGACTTGGAGATAACTTGGGTCAGACTGATATTGCGTTTAGTCCATCTGTGATTTTAGGAGACCAGCTTTCGTATAAGATTCTGTCTAGAGACCCTGAAGATGGTTCGGGAGTAGATCTGAAAGCCGTGTGGTTTACGAAGTATGTTGGTGAGCAGTTTTTGGACAATACCTCTGATTCGAGAAAAGTCATTGACGATTTCTTAGTCAATGATTTGAGGTTTAACCTGTCAGTTGGTGGAGAAAGATTCCGAGCTTTGGAGTTCACCTTTATGATTCGCAACCTCTTAGATGAGCAGTATGCCTCTAACGGCTGGACATACAAGTACTTCTTAGGACCTAACCCTGAAGATGAAGTGACCTTTAACGCGTATTATCCGCAGGCAGGAAGAAACTTCATGACTGGATTGACGCTTAAGTTTTAATCTGATTAAAGTATAAGAACAGTCTACTTCTTGACGCGCTTGCGATGCACTTCTATGCTGAAGTCTTGAATGAGCTCAGGTGATTCTTCAATCACATTGCCAATGACAACTACGTCAGCTCCGGCATCACAGACACGGGAGGCATCTTCGACCGTGCGTATTCCTCCTCCTACAATGAGCGGTATGCTGATGTGCTGACTCACCGTGTGAATCATAGATTCACTCAGGGTAGACTTTGCTCCACTACCTCCGTCCATATAGATGCAAGACAGTCCGAGCATTTGACCTGCAAGTGCCGTAGCATAAGCTATGTCATCTTTGTCATGAGGAATGGGGCTGGTTTGTGATATGTAGTGCGCAGTGGTGGTATTGCCACAATCTACGAGCATGTATCCCGTAGGCAGAATTTCGAGTGAGGTTTGAGCCAAGGCAGGAGCTGCAATCACATGACTACCTATCAGTAATTCTGGGTTACGACCTGAGATGAGTGATAAAAACAAAATACCATCAGCGTGCGCACTCACCTGCGAAGGACTTCCTGGAAATAAAATGACCGGAATGTCCGTCAAGGACTTTACTTCCTTCACAAAATCATGAAAGCCATCGCTCATCAGCAGGCTACCACCGAGAAAGATAAAATCAACACCGTTTTTATTGCAGAGAGTTACGGCCTTGATAAGTCGGCTTTCATCCGAGTATTTATCAGGGTCTATCAGAACAGCCAGTTTGGCTTGTCCATGGGCTTTTGCCTCGTTGATATGTGAGATGATCTTCGCCAAGCTGTTACCGCAAAGATTGTTAAAGGTACGTTACTTATCGGGGTCGTAGCAAGAGTATGCCAGATAGACATCATCTAAGCGTTTAAAATGTACTTCATGCTTGTGCAGTCCGTCAAAACGCTCTGCCTTGATTTTGATTCTGCCTTTTTCCATTAAGTCAAAGTCGTCAGTGCAGATTTTCTTAAACGCCATGTGATGACGATGAATTTTGAAGACAGCCTCTTTAGCAGACCATAATAGGTGCAAGTATGGCAGGCTTTTATCACTGTCCTCATAACGTTGCATTTCATCATCGTTGAGAAACTTGGTGGCTATGCGCTTGAGCTTCGCATTCTCCACCTGCACATCAATACCTACAATGTGGTTTTGGTGCAAAATACAGGCAATGTGACCATTAGAATGACTCAAAGACAGGTTCAGGTCGTGGTCTACCACATATGGTGCACCAAACTGATCGTAAGTGATCTCTTGAAAAGTAGGAATCAGATGCTTCAACAACAGCCGAGCCGCCATCCATTGTCTCCTCTTCTTTTCGACCGTAATGGCTGCAAGTTCTTGTCCTGCATCGGTCAGTTTAAGCTCAGACATCAACGACTTTAGGTCACTTTCTGATTCTGTTAGGTTCCAGGTCGCAATCGTTGCACCTGTGCGAGTTTCTATTTTTTTATCGAATGGCATGTATATCGAGGCGTTAAGCGAAAGTAATACTTATGGCATTTGGACGAAATGAAAGTTTTCAATAGACTGATTTTGACTAATTTCGCAGCTCAAATACAAGTGATAATGAGCGAAGCAACAGCAAGCATAGAATACAAAGTCAAAGACATCAGTCTCGCGGACTGGGGTCGTAAAGAAATTGAATTGGCCGAGGCAGAGATGCCAGGACTAATGTCATTGAGAGAAGAGTTTGGGGATTCTCAGCCTCTTAAAGGTGCGCGTATCGCTGGATGCCTGCACATGACAATCCAGACGGCCGTGTTGATCGAAACTCTCAAGGCACTAGGTGCTGAAGTGTCTTGGTCATCATGCAACATATTCTCAACTCAAGATCATGCCGCGGCAGCTATCGCAGCAGCTGGTATTCCAGTATATGCTTGGAAAGGGATGAACGAAGAGGAGTTTGACTGGGCCATCGAGCAGACGCTACACGCGTTTCCAGGTGGTGAGCCTCTTAACCTAATCTTAGATGATGGTGGAGATTTGACTAACATGGTCTTGGATCGTTACCCACAGCTTTCTGCGGGTATTAAAGGACTTTCTGAAGAGACTACCACAGGTGTTCACCGATTGGTAGAAAGACAAAAGAATGGTACGCTGACTATGCCTGCCATCAATGTCAACGATTCTGTAACGAAGTCAAAGTTTGACAATAAGTACGGGTGTAAAGAGTCACTCGTTGATGCCATTAGAAGAGCAACTGACGTAATGATTGCCGGTAAAGTTGCCGTAGTTGGTGGTTATGGTGACGTTGGTAAAGGTTCGGCTGCATCACTCGCAGGAGCTGGTGCGCGTGTAATCGTGACAGAAATTGATCCTATCTGTGCGCTTCAGGCCGCAATGGACGGTTTTGAAGTCAAGAAAATGAGCGATGCTGTAAAAGAAGCAGACATCGTGGTCACAGCTACAGGTAATAAAGACATCCTTGTCGGTTCGCACTTTGAGAGCATGAAGGACAAGACGATTGTCTGTAACATCGGACACTTTGATAACGAGATTGACGTGGCTTGGCTCAATGCCAATCACGGTGCCTCTAAAGTGGAGATTAAGCCACAAGTAGATAAGTACAGCATTGGAGGAAAAGACATCATCCTTCTAGCCGAAGGTCGTCTAGTTAATCTTGGTTGTGCTACTGGTCACCCGTCATTCGTGATGAGTAACTCATTTACAAATCAGACACTCGCTCAGTTAGAGCTGTGGAACCACAGTGACAACTATAAGAACGAAGTGTACATGCTACCTAAGCACTTAGATGAGAAAGTGGCAAGACTGCACTTAAAGAAAATTGGTGTGGAGCTTGAAGAGTTGAGTAAAGATCAGGCAGACTATATAGGTGTGACGCCTCAAGGGCCATACAAGCCTGAGCACTATAGATATTAAGAGTAAAAAAAATCTTAATTGATAAGGTCGTCTTGATTAGTCAGGGCGACCTTTTTAATTGGTGATTAACAACGTCTCGGTCCCCGGATTGTAGCTTGTCTGATATTCGGTAAGGGGCACAAAGGCGGGGTCATCGACAGCACTGCCGTCTGTGATAATAAAGCTTGACCCGCAACCGTCCGTATCTCTGGCTATAATATTATCCTCTTCCATCACTACGCGGTCGAAGTTTCCAACGTTCCAAGTACAGTGTCTGTCAAATGCTTTGAATTCGTCAATAGATGCACGGTAGACTATAATTCCTTCTGATCCGCCTGTAAGATATTCCCACCCACCTACAATTTGAAGATTGACAAAGGCTGGCTGTTGAAGCTGAATAGAAATGTTGACCGGCACATTGGGCACGCGCTCCACTTCATCTTCCCTACAGCCGGGAAGTAACAACAGGCTGGTTATAATAATGGCACTAATCTTGGTCAATTTCATACTGAGCATCTTAAATTCATCGCAAATATAAAGTCCGTGTCCAAGCGTATATTGTATAGACTACTTACTTTATCACTCATCTTGTGTATGACGGGTGTTGTGGACTCACAACTGTACGCGCAGAAAAAGCGTAAGCCGGCCAAGTCTGCCAAAAAACCTCCAAAAAACCCTGAAGACGCTGCCAAAATGGAGGCTAACAAGGACAAGGAGATTGATAAAAAGATACGAGACAAGCGCAAGGAGTATAAAAAGTCCTTGAGCAAATCTGACCGTAAACGAATGAAACGGAACAGAAAAAAGTCCGATCGACACGGTAGAAATAAGAAAGACCCATTTCTAAACAGGGTGTTCAGTCGCAAGAATAAGCGAGGCAAGAAGATTAAATAAGGGGCTCATTTCGGTGGGATTCCTATTTGGAATTGAGATTATTCAAATTCATTGTACCCCAAAAGTTCTTTGCAAAACGCATACTGTTCTATTTTTGAGGCGATTCGAACGAGATAGAGGACAAATACCTCTATCAAACGGATTGAAATACGGGCCTTCAACAGCCTGCATTATCCTTGTTCGACCGATGTTAAATTGTATATATTTACGGCCTTTGTTTAGACAGTCATTAACCTAACGAAACCTCTATGTTACGGAATTTACGCTCCTTCTTGGTCGTTGTATGCTTATTGTCCACTGGAATCATTTTTGCACAAACAGGTGTAGGAACGCTTAAAGGGACAGTTAAAGATAAAGCCACAGGCGAACCTCTTCCATTTGCCAATGTTGTTGTCATGTCGGGTGACAATCAAGTGGGTGGTTCGGCCACTGACTTTGACGGGAAGTATACCATTAAGCCATTATCTCCTGGTAAGTATGATGTTAAAGTGGTCTTTGTAGGGTACAATCCTTCAGTTATTTCTGGTGTGATTGTTCAAGGAGACAAGATTTCCTTTCAAGACATTAACTTAGAGTCAGGTGTAAACCTTGAAGAGGTAATTGTTATAGATTACGTCCAGCCACTCATTAATAGAGATGGTGGTTCTTCTGGAGGTACAGTCTCAAGAGGTGACATTGACAAGATGGCCGCGCGTTCTGCAACAGCGGTAGCCTCTACAGTAGGAGGTATCTCAAGCGCAGGTCAGGCAGACGGAGATATCTCAGTAAGAGGAGCACGTTCTGAAAACACATTCTACTACATAGATGGTATCAAAGTAAGAGGTGAACCTCAGCTGCCAAAGTCAGCATTTGAAGAGGTAAGCATAATCACTGGTGGTATACCTGCCAGCTATGGTGATGCCACAGGAGGAATTATCTCCATTACTACCCGAGGAGCATCGTCTGAGTTCTTTGGAGGAATTGACCTTTTGAGTTCTGGTTTCAAAGCAGGTGACAACATTGTTGGTCTAGATGCTTACGGAAGAACGCAGTTAGAGGGATACTTGTCAGGTCCTTTATTATGGAAGAAAAATGATGCAGGCGAGAAGGTGAGTCCACTAATGGGCTTCTTCCTCTCAGGTAACTTCAGAAAATTTGAAGACCCAAGACCTTCTGTCAATGGGCACTGGTATTTAAATGATGAGGCGCAGGCTGAATTGGAAGAGAACCCACAGTTTTTTGTAGCCACTGATAATGGTTTCGCTCCTAGATTGTCTTCAGAGCAGTTGACTATGGACATGTTTGTCAATGAAAAGGCAGCGAGAAACTCTGATCAACTCGGTGTGTCATTAACGACCAAGCTTGATTTCAACTTGAGTGAAAACGTAGTGTTATCTTTTGGAGGAACAGGTGACTACAGAGACAACAACGATTTCTTGCAGAACGGATACACGACTACAACATCGCTGGCTAGTATTGGCGGAGCAAGTCGTTTAGGTTCTCTACTCAACTATAACAACAATGCGAATACAGAGCAGACACAGTGGAGAGCATTCGGTCGTGTGACTCAGCGATTCCCAAGTGGTGAGGATTCTAAAATTAAAAATGCATTCTATACTGTAAGTGTAGATTACAACCAGTCTAACAGAGAGACGAAAGACAGAAGTCACGGAGAAGACTTCTTCAACTACGGGCACATTGGTAAATTCTCACAGACGAGAGAGGCAACTTATGCGTACAATCAGGATACTGATCAGTTTGTGCAAAGTGGTGACTCTGTATTGGTGACATCATTCACGCCAGGTACTGCAAATCCTATTTTGGCTGGAATTACGCAAGACTATATGGACGCAGCTCTTTCTTTCACAGAAGGAGTGGACCTTGCTAATGATGTTCGTGTAAATGCACTGGCAAATGGTGACGTGTTTAACCGTGCTTATGGACTTTGGACAAACGTGGGTACACCGTCTAACTTCTACATTAAGAATGACAACCGTCAGACTCGTCTAACCTTAAATGGTTCTGCTGACCTTGGTGACCATGCCATGAGTCTAGGTATCGAGTTTGAGCAGCGTACTGACCGTTCTTATTCATTAGCTCCAGTAGGAATTTGGGAAAGAATGAGAAATCTTGCCAACTCACACATTGATGTGATTGACCCAGACTCTGGTGTGCTTTTGAGCTCTTCTGACCCTAATCACCCAGGTGGAGATCAGATTGGAGATGCCTTTGTTACAGTCTTTGACCCACTAGTAAACTCAGACATCCAGACTACATTTGATAGAAACTTGAGAATATCACTCGGCTTAGATCCTGACGGAGATGACTTTATCAATGTTGATGAGCTCGGACCAGAAGTCTTTAACCTTGACATGTTCTCATCTGAAGACCTTCTTCTTAATGGTGCAAACCTTGTTAACTACAACGGTTATGACTCTCGTGGAAATGTGCTTTCTACTGAGCCTAGCATTGATGATTACTTTAATGACACTGACGAGTTTGGAAATAACACAAGATTGATTGGTGCATTCAAGCCAGTATATCTTGCCGGTTACATCATGGACAAGTTTGCCTTTGATGACATCATCTTTAATGTCGGTCTTCGTGTAGACAGATTTGATGCCAACCAAAAAGTATTGAGAGACGAGTACATCGTTGGTGATTTCTACACAGCGGGTAACGTGCCTGATGATTTGAACCCAACTCTTTTAGATGACCTTAATAATAGACCAGCAAACATCGGAGATGATTATGCAGTCTATGTGAACTCTGACCAAGACCCGTCAACTGTAATTGGATACCGTATTGGTGACGATTGGTTTGACAGAGAAGGAACAAGCGTCAACCCAACTGTGCTTCAAGTAGGAGTATCTAGTTACCCATTGCTCTCAGATGAGTCAGGTTACAGAGTACAATCAGGATTGACAGCAGAAGCATTTGAAGATTACACACCTTCATGGAATGTCATGCCTCGTGTGGCTTTTTCATTCCCTATTTCTGATGAGGCTGTATTCTTTGCTCACTATGATATCTTGACTCAGCGTCCTACTACAGGTGTAAGACTTGAGCTTATGGACTACCAGTTTATCCAAGCTCAAAACGCTGTGATTAACAATGCCTCTCTACAACCAACAAAGACGGTTGATTACGAGCTTGGTTTTCAGCAGGTGTTGAGTAGATCTTCTTCATTGAAGTTGTCTGCATTCTACCGTGACATGAGAGACATGATTCAGGTAAGAAGCCTTGTCGGTGCATGGCCAGAAGACTACGTAACATTCAGAAACATTGACTTCGGTACTGTGAAAGGACTGACAATTGCTTACGACTTGAGAAGAACAGGCAACATGAGATTAAACGCCAACTACACACTTCAGTTTGCAAGTGGTACAGGTTCAAACTCAACAAGTGGTCTAAACCTTGCCAACTCTGGTCAGGCAAACCTTCAGAGTATTAACCCATTAAACTTTGATCAGCGTCATGCCATCAACCTTACTATGGATTATCGTTATGGTAGCGGTTCTGACTACAACGGGCCAGTATGGTTCGGTAAGCAAGTCTTTGCCAACACAGGAATGAACGTCATCACTAACCTCGGTTCAGGAACTCCATACAGTGCCACTAGAGTAGCACGTAGCATTAGAAATGGACAGAATGCTGGAGGATTAGAAGGAACGATTAACGGTTCTAGATTGCAAAGTACGTTTACTGTCGATCTACAGTTGGACAAAAACATCGATCTCAAGTTCGGTAAGAACAAAGAGACTGATAAGGCAAAGACTGCCAATCTGAATATCTATCTGTTGGTCAACAACCTGCTCAACAGAAAGAATGTTCGAGGAGTATATTCTTTCACAGGTTCTCCTGATGATGACGGTTATCTTGCCACTGCTGAAGCTCAGCAAGAGGTTAACGGTGCACCTAACCCAGATTCATTTACTGACCTATACAACCTTCGTTTGGATAACCCATTCAATTTTGCAACTGCGAGAACTATTTCTCTAGGTGTCAAAATGGACTTTTAAGAATTACTGAATAACCTATTCAAGATGAGATTATTATCAAAGTTTACCATTATGAGTCGAGTTTTTACAATTGCTTTTGCATTGCTCATCAGTGCTTCTATGAATGCCAAGGAGTTGGTGATTAAAAGTAAAGGGCCTAAGAACCCAGCGCCTTTTGATCAGTCAAAACTCATGGATTGTGACCCTCCAATTTCATACACAGAGTTCTCTCTGAATAACATCAGATTTGGATTAGAGTCTGGTGGTCAGATTTGGGAAAACAACGGAAATGCCTCATACGAGATTCCTAAAGTAGACCCAACTTCAAATGAGATTCCGATTCACTCGTTGTATGCAGGTGCATTGTGGGTAGGTGGATACGCGCCAGATGGTAACTTGAAACTAGCGGCAGTAACCTATAGAACTGGTGGTGGAACAGATTTCTACAATGGTCCTTTGTCAAATAACAACTTTGCCACAGCAGATTTTTGTGAAGAATACGATGCACATTTCCCTGAGCAAAATCAGTTACCTACTTCATTCGACTCAAATGGTAACGCGATTGCTTTCAGAACTGCCGGAGCAAGACGTCTTGACGTTCAGATTCACCGTTCATATCACGATGCCTTGGCTAATGGTACAGCTGAAGAGCTGTTCCCTGATGGATATAACTACCCAGCATACTTTGATGACTGGCCAGGTAATAACTTCAATGAGAGCTACGACTTTTTCTTAGCACCATTCTTTGATTATGGAGATGCAAATGGTGTGTATGATCCATCAGAAGGAGATTACCCATGGTTTGATTTGGATAACAATGTAGATTGTAAGAGCAGATCAGTAACAGACCCTATTCCACTCTTCGGAGATGAGGCTATGTGGTGGGTGTTTAATGATAATGGTGGTGTTCATACAGAAACTGGTGGTTCTCCAATCGGCCTTGAGATTCAAGCACAAGCCTTTGCATATACCACTACGAATGTCATTCTACATCTATGTGATTATCAACAGAGGTACTCAGATTCTTCAAGACTGTTACTTCGGACAGTGGGTTGATCCAGACCTTGGATGTCCTGTTGATGACTACGTAGGTTGTGATGTACAGCGTGGACTTGGATACTGTTATAATGGAGATGATATTGATGAAGACTGTACTGGTGTGCCAGGTTACGGAGCTAATCCACCAGCAATAGGTATTGACTTCTTTGAGGGGCCATACCAAGATCCAGATGGTGTAAATAACCCATTGACAGAAAACTTAGATATCGTTAATGATCAGTTAGGTATTCCTTATGGAGGTATCGGAATTGGTTATGCTGATGAGACAAGCGCAAACCCTGATGCGGTAATTGATAATGAGCGTTTCGGAATGAGACGATTCGTATACTACAACCGTGACGACCAAACGCCAACTCCTAATATCAATGGTGAGCCTAACATCGCTATTGAGTTCTACAACTACCTTGATGGTATCTGGAAGAACGGAGAGCTTATGACGTATGGTGGAAATGGTGTAGGTGGAAGTATCCCAACAGACTACATGTTCCCAGGTACAACTGACCCAGTTGGTTTCGCTACTGACGGTGCTGTAATTGGTGACGACTGGTCTGAGCCAGGTGAAGGAAACCAAGCTGGTGATAGACGATTTATTCAGTCTGCTGGAAAGTTCATCCTTGAGCCAGGAGAATTTAATAATATCACAGTAGGAGCTGTGTGGGCAAGACCATTCGGTGGTGTAGACCAAACACTCAATGCACTTCGTATTGCTGATGATAAAGCACAGTCATTATTTGACAACTGCTTCCGTATCCTCAGTGGACCAGATGCACCAGACGTTGATGTTGTTGAGCTTGACCAAGAGATTATCCTCATTATCAGCAATGAGAATCCAGCTTCTAACAACTTCAATGAGGAGTATGGATTTGGACAGCCTGAAGAATTTGCATTTGATCCACTTATTCCAGGAACAGACTGTGAGGGTAACGAGTTAGAGTTTGAAGATAAGTTTTACGAGTTCCAAGGGTACAAAGTGTACCAGTTGAAGAATTCACTTGTGTCTTCTTCTGAACTGGACAACCCTGACTTAGCTAGACTTCAGTTCCAGTGTGACATTCAAGATGGTGTCGCTCAGCTAATTAATTATGAAGATGACCCTGAGCTAGGTCAAAAAGTGGCAGTCGAAAGAGTGAATGGAGCAGACCAAGGAATTCAGCATTCATTTAGAGTAACTCAAGATTTGTTCTCTACTGGCGCAGGGGAGTTGGTAAACCACAAGCAATACTTCTTCATGGTTGTAGCTTATGCGTACAACGAGTGGTCTCCATGGAACGGATTATTGATTGGAGATGCATGTGGTCAGCCACTACCATACCTAGAGTCTCGAAAGTCAGCTACTGGAGGTATTGCTGCGAAAGGAGCCGTGCCTCATAAGCCAGTCTTTGAAAACGGTGGAACTCAAGTAAACTCTGTGTACGGAGACGAGGTTCAGATAACACGTATAGAGGGTGAAGGAAATGGAGGAAACTTCGTAGAGCTTTCTCAAGAAACGATTGATGAGATTCTTAACTCTCCATACAACATGGCCAATGAGCTAACGTATGAAAGAGGTTCAGGACCGATTTCAGTAAAAGTCATCAACCCATTGAAAGTTGTAGATGCAGACTTTAAACTGTTCTTCTATGCTGATGGTGACGTTGACGCGGCTATTGATGAGTGGGAAATCACTGACCCAGATCAAGTGAGCTGGTACCTTATTGACGAGAAGTATCCAAATGATACAATGTGGTCTATCGCCTCTATTGCAGATGGTGGAGAGCAAGTGTTGAAGAATGCTATCTCTGGTCAAGACCTAATCTTGGACTACGGTATCTCTATAGAGGTTGCTCAGTACAACTACAACGAGTCTAACCCTATTACTCCACGACCAGACATTATCGGTTCTGAAGTAGAATACGCAGATCCTGCCTTCCAAGACTGGTTAGTTGGTGTGAACGATATTGATGGACCAACGGAGCAAAACTGGATTCGTTCTGGAACAAATATTTCAGATGATGATCCAAATCCATGTGTAGACGGTGATCCATTTGCAGATGAGTGTTACTACTTCGATTATTCGAATAGAGATGATGACCAAGTATTTGAAGGAGTGCTAGGTGGTGCAGCTGCACCATGGCATGTGGCTTCACAAGGTTGGTCAGGTCCTGCTCCAGCTGAAGACAACTGGCAAGGAGCCTCATCGACAAGATTAACTGATTTGAACAGTGTTGATATCGTCATGAATGATGAAAAAGAGCACTGGACAAGAGTACCTGTTCTTGAAATGCAGAACTCTCCAAATCAAGCGCAAGGACAAGCTGAAAAACTATTCCCTAGAATAGCTCTTTCTGTAGACAAAAACGGTAAGAATCAGCTTGACGGTGGTGACTATGATGAGTGTACATACTTTGGTCAGCAAGTGTTTACTGCAGAAGATGTAGAAGACATGAGTAACGGAGAGATTGAGCGATTCAAAATTTCTGCTTTCCCCGGTGTTGATCCAGATGACTTAGATGATTCTGAACTAGTCGGACTCAGCTTTGGAATGGGATGGTTCCCTGGTTACTCTATTGATGTAGAGACAGGTGAGCGTCTGGCAATGGCCTTTGGTGAGGACAGCTGGTTAGCCGATGAGAATGGTCGTGATATGATCTTTAACCCATCAGCTCAATTGACAAACGAGTTTGGTGGAGGAGCATTCTTCAACCCAAATAATATAAGAATGGGTGGAATGCACTATGTATACACATTCAGAAACTTCAGACGTCAAGACACAAGAGATGAGCGTATGACTCATTATGATGGAGCAAACTACATGTACCACAACTTGAGAGAAGGAGCAACAGAGAGAAAAAGAGTGTTCAGGTCTTGTACGTGGATTGTCTTGCCTATTCTAAGATCTGAAGATCCAGAGTTCGCGTTTAAGAGTGTTGAAGATGGATTGATTCCAACAGAAACAAAAGTGAAAATCCGTGTGGCTAAGCCTTATGCACGTATGGCAACTGTTGCTGGTCTTCAAGACTTGTATCCGTATCAAGATGCGTCAATACCAAGTCTAGAAAACTTCGATTACTTTTTCTGGGATGAAGCGAGTGGAGTAGTTGATCCAGAAGAGTTTGACCCTGCCATGTTCCCACTTGCTGATGGACCAGCTATAGACCAATCTATTAATGACTGGTTCCCTACTTACTCTTTCTCAACTGTAGGACTAGGAGCAGACTTAGGAAGTACGTCAGCACTTGCAAGTGCACTTGAGGAGTGTCCGGCTAATGTGGTACCTAATCCGTACTACGGAGGTTCAGATTATGAGAACAGTAGACTAAGTAACATCGTGAAGGTGGTCAACCTGCCATACAGAGCGAACATCAAGATCTACAATACTTCAGGAACATTGATTAGAAACATTGTGAAAGATGACGAGTCTACAGAGTATGTATGGGACCTCAAGAATGAGCGTAACGTGCCAATCTCTGGAGGTGTATACATCTTCCACATTGAAATACCTGGAGTTACAGAGAAAGTAATCAAATGGTTTGGAGCACTCAGACCAATTGACCTCGACAACTTCTAAGAGACCAGAAAAACAACTGAATAACCTTGAATTAGAGAATACTATGAAAAAAATTATTCCACTTCTGATGGCGGCTTTTGTCCTCTGTACGCTGAATGTGACAGCAGGAAATGAAGACAGAATCGGTTCCGCTGGAGGAACTCAGTTGCTAATCAACCCATGGGCAAGAAGTTCGGCTTTGGCCAACTCTAACATTGCCAATGTGGTAGGTATAGAAGGTTCCTTTATGAATATTGCTGGATTGGCTTTCACGAGAAAGACAGAAGTAATGTTTACTAATACCAACTGGATGAAAGGATCTGACATCAGCATCAATGCTCTTGGGCTATCTCAACGAGTAGGAGAGTCTGGTGTACTTGGTATTCATGTAGTGTCTGTTGACTTTGGTGATTTGCGCACCTCTACAGTAGACTTACCTGATGGAGATGGTTCCTTTTTTACGGTCAATAACTTAAATCTGGGTCTCTCTTATGCAAAGGAGTTCTCTAACAGTATTTATGGTGGACTAGGTGTCAAACTGCTTTCTGAGTCATTGTTTAACGCAAAGGCCTCAGGTGTCGTTTTTGATGCGGGTATACGTTATGTCACTGGTGAGAAAGATCACGTGAAGTTTGGTATCGCGCTTAGAAACGTTGGACCACCGATTGCATACAGTGGTGATGGTTTTTCTGTACAGTCTCCGTTTACTAGTTCTTCAGGAATTGACTTTGAAGCAACAGTTGAGGCGCGAAGCGCATTTTATGAGTTGCCTTCATTGATTCAAATTGGTCTCGCGTATGACTTTCATTTAAATGAGAACCACATCCTAACAGGAATGGGGTCATTCACTTCAAACGCATTCTCGCAAGACCAGTATGGTATCGGAGCTGAGTACAGCTTTAAGAATTACTTAATCCTCAGAGGAGGATACCTAATTGAAGAGAAGCTCGAGTCAGGTGGAGAAGGGAGTGCAGCTAACTCTACATTCCTCACAGGAGCTTCTGCTGGACTTTCAGTTCAAACACCAATTGGAAGCGAAGGCGGTACACTTGGTTTTGACTACTCATTTAGAGCATCAGACCCGTTTGACGGTGTTCACTCAATAGGTGTGAGAATCGACATCTAATTGAAGTAGACTTCTCCATTTTCAATTGGAGATAGAACAGTACATAATTTTTTATATTTGAATTCGAGAAAATCCCAGTTTGGGGTTTTCTCGTTTTTACTCTATACCAAATCACTGACAATGAGCGATATAGCATATTACACAGAAGAAGGATTAAAGAAACTTAAAGACGAACTCCACGACATGGAGTCTGTCCAGCGTCCTAAGATATCTCAGCAGATAGCCGATGCCAGAGACAAGGGAGATTTATCAGAAAATGCAGAGTATGATGCTGCCAAAGAAGCTCAGGGAATGTTGGAGATGAAAATCTCTAAGCTCAAAGGTGTGCTGGCCAACGCACGAGTGATTGACGAAAGCAAGCTTGACAACTCAAAGGCTTTCATCCTGTCTACGGTGACTATTAAGAATACCCGTAACAACATGGAGATGAAGTATACTCTTGTAGCCGATCGCGAAGCAGACTTGGCCAAAAAGAAAATCTCAGTAGAATCTCCAATGGGTAAAGGACTGCTTGGAAAAGCAGTAGGAGAGATGGCCGAAGTTGAAACTCCCGGAGGCACAGTCCAGTTTGAGGTAGTCGATATCTCTAGATAATGCCAAGCATTTTTTCTAAAATTATTTCAGGTGAGATTCCTTGTCATAAGATTGATGAGAATGACTCTTTTGTGGCCTTCCTTGATATCGCTCCATTAGCCAAGGGTCACACACTTGTCATTCCTAAAACAGAGGTAGATTACATTTTTGACCTAGATGATGAGACCCTGGCATCCTTGCATGTCTTTTCTAAAAAGGTGGCCAAGCAGATAGAAAAAGCCATTCCTTGCGAGCGCATTGGCGTTTCTGTCATTGGACTAGAAGTGCCTCATGCTCACGTACACCTCATTCCTATGCACACCGTGCAAGACATGAACTTCGCACGCCCAAAACTTCAATTCACACAAGAGGAGTTGGCAGAAATCGCTGAAAAAATTAGAACGGCTTAAGACTTTGTTCGGCTGGGATTCTGATTTACAAAAGAGGACCAAGTCGAGTATTTCTTACCTCCACCAGTAAATCGAGAATTGTAGTGATGGCACACTGCCGCAGCCAATCCATCAGACGCATCCATGTCAGACGGTATCTCCTTGAGAGATAAAATGCTCTTAAGCATACCCGCTACTTGCTCTTTGGCCGCAGCACCATTGCCGGTTATCGCCTGTTTAATTCTACGAGGGGCGTACTCTACATAAGGCATGTCCTTACTTATACTCGCAGCAATAGCCACACCTTGAGCCCGACCTAGCTTTAACATACTTTGCACATTCTTGCCAAAGAATGGCGCTTCAATGGCCAACTCATCAGGCATATACTCTTCAATAATGCCTGTGACACGCTCAAATATTTGACGCAGCCTCACTGCTTGGTCATCATATTTAGACAGCTTAATACTGCCCATGGCAATCATCTTGATTTTTTGTCCAGTCACTTCGATTATGCCATATCCCATCACCACCGTACCTGGGTCGATACCTAGTATAATCTTACTCGTCTGTACAGAAGTGCCCTTCATTGTTTTCAAATGTAGACATTGAAATTAATACGTTTCTGTACTCCACGGTGTATCATGAACATTTAGCTTTGATTCTGTGCTGACACTAGTGTTCTATATTCTGTGCGCATCATACGCATATCTGATTTTGTCCACAGTGAGAGGGTGGAACATAGCGGTGACGAAAAAAACGCAAGCGCTTACTCCTCAGTCAGATTTTCAAGGGCTCACGGTCCTTATTCCTTTTCGCAATGAAGAATTGAATCTACCTAGATTACTCCAAGACTTTGAGGCGAGTGAGAACATTCCTGAGCACCTCGAGCTCATTTTTATCAACGACCACAGCACAGATGATAGTCTGCAGAACCTTGAGAACTGGAAAACAGAGATAACTTATAAAGTCATTGATAGTATTGGAGAAGGGAAGAAGGCAGCCATCGCAAGCGGAGCCAAGAACAGCAGTTTTGTGACCCTCTTAAGCATAGATGCCGATGTGCGACTCAGACCAGACTGGTTAAACGCGGTCTATCATCAAGCGGCTTCCATGGTGGCTGACATGGTGATTCTTCCAGTAATTCCGTCTAAGCCAAAAGGATTCGTATCGCGATTTGCCAACCTTGATTACTTCGCACTCCTCGGTACTACATTCGGCTCGGCAGCGCACATGAAGCCTGTCATGGCCAGTGGCGCTAATTTGATATTCAACAAATTCCTGCTGTCAGATACAGCCAGTGACATCGCAAGTGGTGATGATATGTTCTTGCTCCATTATGCCAAAAGCCAATCAAAGGGAATCTCATATACGATAGATCCGCGGTGCGGAGTGCATGTGGATATGCCACGTTCTTTTAATCAGTTCTGGTCACAACGGGTCAGATGGACTGCCAAATCAGCCTCATACACCGACCGTGATACGCTGCTGGTCTCTTGGGTTGTGTTTCTCTTTAATACTGTTCTTTTGTTGTCTATAGTGCCAGCATTAATGCAAAACCTAGGTTTTATATTAGTGCCAATATTTGGCCTGAAAATCTTCCTAGACCTTCTGTTACTATGGAATGTGCTTGGCTACTTTAAGAGAAGAGAAGAGTTATGGTTTTTTCCAATCGCTTCACTCATCTATCCGCTTTACATTCCGTTGGTCGTATTCTCATCTAGATTTAGTTCATTCGCTTGGAAAGGACGTCAACATGACCAATGAGTAAACCACTTAGCATATGGCAAAAGTTAATTTCTGATAAGCGAGCAGTGTTCGGATTGTCTGTCATTGCCCTGGCGGCATTCATCTCCATATCTGGAGCGTACCTCAGGCCAGACGCCACTAAAAATGCGAACGACCAGCAACTGGCTTTGAAACCGGGTACTCAGGTTCAAGTGATTAAAGTAGATCGCGTGCCATGTGCCAACAGTGATTTTATTGGACAAGGGCTTTTCTTTGGAGGACTAAGCCCAGACTATGATGAGTTTGCATTTGACAGCACACATGTAGTAGGAGAGAAGGTTCAGCTTTTCTTTCAAGGTTCATCAGTTACAGAAGTCTCGGGCGTTCAATTTGAAACACAGAAGACCACCAAAACATTTTACCTCGGCACTGATGGTTTTGGTCGAGACATGCTGAGCAGGCTCATGGCAGGAACCATTATTTCCCTATCGGTTGGTTTTATTTCAGTCTTAATCTCATTGCTCATAGGCATCAGTCTAGGCGCCATTGCAGGATTTTACGGAAAGTGGATAGACAATTTAATCATGTGGTTTATAAACGTGATTTGGTCTATTCCTACTCTGTTGATGGTCATTGCCATCACACTGGTTATGGGTAAAGGTTTTGTCCAAGTCTTTATAGCCGTAGGACTTACTATGTGGGTAGAGGTAGCACGTGTGGTGCGTGGTCAAGTCATGGGAATGAAAGAACGCGACTTTGTTGAGGCTGGCCGCGCCTTAGGATTTTCTGATAGCCGACTAATCTTCAAGCATATTCTGCCTAACATCATGGCGCCAGTCATTGTCATTTCTGCCGCCAATTTCGCCTCGGCCATTCTCATCGAGGCGGGCCTTAGTTTCTTGGGTATTGGCACGCAGATACCCATGGCATCTTGGGGCATGATGATTAAAAATCACTACCCATATATCACTACCGATTTGGCGTACCTCGCCATATTACCCGGCCTGTGCATCATTACATTAGTAATGGCATTTATGCTCTTGGGCAATGGTCTAAGAGATGCAATGGACGTAAAGTCCACCTAAATTAGAACGGTAGGTCGTCTTCAGTTTCTGGAAGTGGTGGAGTCGGAGCGGCTGAAGTAGCTGCCGGAGCAGCCGTGTTAGCCATGCCTTGAGGTGCCGCCTGCGCTGCAGGACGTACATTGTCTACACGAGAAATTTTCCATGCATCAAGACTATTGAAATACTTCACCTCGTTTTGAGGCGATGTCCACTCTCTACCTCTAAGGTTAAAGTTTACCTCTATCTCATCACCAGCGTTAAGACCATCAAGCATGGCCGTTTTATCTTGGACTGTTTGGAAGTTGATAAACTGCGGATACTGACTGCTTTCATCAATGATCACAAATTCCCTCTTTTTGAAGGTGTCTGAAATCTGCTGAAGGTCTTGGATTACTTTGATTTTACCGCTGATAGAGTATGACATAAGAGTTAAATTAGGCTTCGAAGTTACACTTCAATTTGCGTCTTGCAAGCAGAATTTACTGGATGATTAGCCCTTGTGAAGAAATACTGTGTTCGCCACGTACTCTGACTGTGTACACACCATTCGAAATGCCTGTTAAATCAAGTTCTACAGTAGATTTGCCAGTCACCTGCTCTTCCCTAATTACTTTTCCACTAACATCGACAATGCTTATTGTTCGTGGCCCATTTCCAGATTGCTTTACATTCACTTTTACCGCGTCTCTTGTCGGATTTGGAAACAAAATGAAGTATTCATACACAGTTTCTTCAAGTGTACTTGTCGCAGGCTCATCCATCAATTGAATCATGAACTCACCGTCTTGATTAAAGTATCCGTCAACTTGCACATAATAGGTTTGCCCTTCTGTCAGGCCTTCGGCCATCACTTCTGCGCTGTATCCAAACGGATCGGCATTGCCTCCATCTGTATCACACACTAGCTCAACTAAGTCTTGGTAATCTGTACAATCGTTATTTGGCAGTTCATAAATGGCCAGTTGAGTGTCATGAAGTTCCATTCCGAGAAAGTCTGTGCTCACTATGACGATACCCGAACTTGGTGCTACAAAACGATACCACAACGATTCATTTTGTGAAGCTCCTATACCTGCCCAGCACGATCCACTAGCCTCATAAGATGCAGAAGTCGCTCCGCTGTTGTTGCCAATGATTGGCTGTGCATTGATTTCTAGGAATTCTGCCGCGCACAACTCATCATTGAGAGGCGGCTGAGAGTCGGTGCTAAACGTCATGGGTCCTACTGTTTCACTGCTGTAATTATTGGCGCAGCTGGCATGCCAGTAGTATTCGTAGTCTGTGTTTGGTAACAGGTCTTCTAGTGTAGCGATGCTTTGGTTGCTCATTTGTCCAGAGAACTCAGAACCATTGGCGAAATTAAATCCTGACTGGCCATATACTATGGTGTAGGTGCCTTGAGAGGCAAGAGGCTCCCACATAATGGTGGCCGAATTTGCACTTATGTCAAAGGCGAAAAAGCTATTTGGACTTGGGCTTGGACATTGCGCGGGTGTGTTTACGCTAATGCCAAATGCACCAGGATTTACATTGCCATAAGACCATACGGCTATCTTATAAGTGTTACCAGGTATGAGCTGATTGGCTTCAATCTCAGACAATGCTCCAGTGCCACCGTCATCATCACAAAGTAAAAGTGATAGGCTGTCGCAAGAGTTTTCGTAGAGTGCCATGCCGCTGTCCTCCATTCCTCCGTTTGACTGCATGGTAATGAGCACCTCACCTTGGGCAGGCGCTACAAAACTAAACCATACATCAGCGCCCTGATAATACGCGCAAGGGTGATCTAATCCAGAGTCTGTGGCCATCTGATTTGAAGAATAGATGACCGCAGTACTGTCAACCGTACCTACTTCTAGTGGTATGGCCCCAGCACAGTCATCATTAGTCTGGGCTAACGAGTTAAGGCAGAGCAGGTTGAGGCTAAATAGAGTAAGTATGAAAGTGGTCTTTCGCATTGCTGTCATTAATACAATGTATGCGCCTAACACCCCACTAAAAGCAGGTGTTTTTTTAGGTTTAATGCACTTTGAGGAGTGGTCATGCGTGAATGAGCTCTATTTATTGGGCTCTTCGTGAAAGAAATAGCGCAAATCAACCGTCAAGTAACCAGAGTTTAAGCCAAAGTTAAAGTTGTCTAGTTGACCTGTGGTCGGCTCATATTGAATTCGAGAGCGAGCCACTTCTCCAAAAGGGCTATGAAAAGTTCCTCCAAGGTAGAAGTAGCCCAAATTCTTGGTTCTATATTCAGCACCCAAACTCGCCTCTAGGGCAAACTTGAGCCATTGCCCTCTGAAGGTCTCTTGTCTAAAATCAGAATCATCTGCGCTGGTCACATCTGACACATAAATATCAAGAGAGGTACCTAGGGCACCATCCATATACATGTTTTCGCTGAGCTGAATGTAGATTAATCCTTTGATGGGTATCTCGTAGTTCACAAAACCAAAATCAACGTTGCGCATGGCATTCGTAGTCATATCCAGAAAAGCGTACTCATATCGTCTTTCAACCTTGTTGATACCAGTTTCTACAGTGATGTTTTTGCTCAAGTCGGTGCGTATTAACATACCATAGGCATGGCCCGTTTGAGGCATGACATCCACTTTATAGTTTCCTGACTGAACGGTAAATGAACCAGCTCCACCAATGTTAGACACAAGGATGGGTTTGTACTGAATTCCGAAAGTCGTCTTCTTGTTTTGAGATTTAAGCGCGAAAGGAACCGCCAGGAGCAATAGAAGTACTGCCTTATTCCTGAGATTTGAGATCATTCTTTTCCTACCCTTAATTTTTGACCGACCCGAAGGTAGTCATTCCGCTTGATGCCGTTCATATGGCATAATTCTGAGATGGTGGTGCCGTATCTGCTGGCTATACGCTGCAAAAACTCACCTTTTCTCACATGGTGAAAAAGCGTCCCTTTCGGAAATACCGAATAGCTCCATCTACTTTTATTCAGAACGATAAGGTCTGACAACAATTGTTGCTCTTTAAAATCTATAAGATGGTCAGGATTGAGAGGAATACCTTTAAATCTGATCTCAAAATGAAGGTGACTTCCAGTCGAGTGACCAGAGCTGCCGCCTAATCCGACCACTTGCCCAGCGTGCACATAGTCACCGGGCTCTACTTTAAAGCGGTGCAAATGTGCGTAGTATGTTTCCAGTCCGTTGAAGTGTCTGACTATGACGAGCCGTCCAAATCCGCCACCCCACGAGGCAAACCGTACCACACCGTCCCACGCTGAGTGAACGGGGTCCCAGACTTCCAAGTCCAAATCAATGCCATTGTGATTTCGCCCATCTCTCCAACCAAATCTTGACGTGACAATATTATCTACAGGATGATGGTAGGCACCAAGATCCAAGACCAGTGTCGAGTCATACTTTGAGAGGTCAGGACTGTAAGGATTCGTGCTTTTTGTATTCCATTTTTGATAGAAATAATTGGCCGGATAACCAGACCCATCATCTGGTATGACAAATGCCTCGCTTGCCAAAGGCAAATCAGGTATATCTTCTTTGAGCGCTATCTGAAAATTTATTTCATTGATAAGCGCATACGGAATGTTGTCAAGTGTAAAAAGCGAGTCGATAATGCCAACTAGCTCGTCTTCAGATTTCGTGTAGATAGACTTACATAGCTCAAGCTCTCTCATTAATTCGGAAGAAACCGATGAGAGTGACATAATAGAGTCCATATAATAGTGGAGATAACCACTATGGTTCGCTGCCGAGTCTAGCTCTATAGCATGCTCATTATAGACCACAAAGGCTTTTGTAGTGTCCTTGCCGGTTTCCCATGCAAAACTTTGCAGAGATAAGGCAACAAATAATATGATTAGGCCAATAGGCTTCTTAATGGTTTCAAATGTCCACATGGTGCTCAGATGAGCATACATTTACGTGTGTATGCGATAAAAGTTTCCTTGCAGGGAAAGGCTATCAAGAAACGAAGAATTTGCCAGTTTTAGTATTCGAGGGTATTGGAATCAAGAATTTACTTGACCCAACTCTTTTTCAGCGTTTTCCCACTCTGACATAAGCCACTCGGCATGGCCTTTAAGAGAGTCATATTCCTCTAGTTTGGCCTGGGCAGCCTCGGCATCGGCATAGTCTAAATTGGCAATCTCCTCGTTCATTTTTTTGAGTTTAGCCTCTGTTTCTTCTATCTCTTTTTCGGTACGCTGAATTTTGTTTTTCAACTTTCTGATTGTCTTGCCGCGGTTTTTCTTCTCCTCGTAACTCAGTTTTTGAGTCTTGTCAGCGCCATCGGCAGTTGGTTTTTTTGGCTTGGCTTGTGATTTGCTCGGACCTGACTTTTTCTTGGCCTTACCTTGCTCAAACTCCGCGATGCTCGCAGCTCTTTTTTCTTCCAAGAATTCATAGATGTCACCAACAAAATGTTTGATGCCTGACTTTCTCAGTTCATAGATGTCTTTGGCCAACCCGTGTAAGAAGTTTCTATCGTGAGAAACGATGATGAGTGTACCGTCAAATTTTTTCAATGCCTCTTTCAAGACATCCTTGCTCTGAAGGTCAAGGTGATTAGTCGGCTCATCCATGATGAGCAGGTTGTATGGATGAAAGAGCAGCTTACAAATAGCCAGTCTTGTGCGCTCTCCACCTGAGAGTACTTTGACCTTTTTGTCTATGTCATCACCACCAAAGAGAAAGGACCCGAGTATGTTTCGGACTTGAGTCCTGATGTCACCCACCGCCACATCATCAATTGTCTCAAACACGGTAAGGTTGTCATCGAGTTTTTCAGCTTCGTCTTGCGCAAAGTATCCCATGTCGACTCCATGCCCAAGATTAAACTCGCCCTCTGCTTTTTCTTGTCCGGTCAGTATTTTTAAGAGCGTGGTTTTTCCTACACCATTTTTACCAACCAGCGCTATTTTTTCCTGCTTGGTAATCATGAGGTTCACGTCCGAGAAGATGTGTTTATCTCCGTAGTGCTTTTTGAGCTCTTCGGCCTTTACCACCACCTTGCCGCTATGTGGGGCAGGAGGAAACTTGATGTTAATCTTACTCGAATCAAAATCATCAACCTCGATGATGTCCATCTTATCAAGTTTCTTAATCAAACTTTGAGCAAATGCGGCTTTGTTCTTTTTTGCGCGAAACTTATTAATTAGCACTTTAGTCTCTTCTATTTCCTTCTGCTGATTTTTGTACGCGTTCATTTGCTTCTCCAACTCGTCTGTGCGTTGCACCAAGTATTTGGAGTAAGGAAACTTATAGTCGTAGATGCGGCCCTTTGATATTTCAATAGTCCGGTTAGTAATGTTGTCCAAAAAATCACGGTCGTGAGAGATCAGCATGATACACCCGTGATAGACTTTTAAAAAACCTTCAAGCCACTCTATACTTTCTATATCAAGGTGGTTGGTCGGCTCATCAAGCAAAAGGATGTTTGGCGATTGCAAGAGAATTTTGGCCAACTCTACTCGCATTTTCCAACCACCCGAAAACTCTGACATCGGTCGGTACAATTCTTCTTGAACAAAACCAAGGCCTTTGAGCACACGCTCGGCCTTCTCTTGAAGGTTGGTCGTTTCCATAATGACCAGTCGGTCATTGAGGTCATTCAGCTCTTGAATCAACCTGCTGTATCCTTCCGATTCGTAATCGTCTCGTTCACCAAGCTCCACGCCAATGGCATCTAGACGGTCTTGAGTCTTATTTATTTCGTCAAAGGCTTTTGATGCTTCTTCCAAAATCGGTACATCTTCATTGTGCCTCATTTGCTGCGGCAAATATCCTACTGTCTTTCCCTTTGGAATAGTGATGGCGCCACCTGATGCTGTCTGCTCGCCAATGATGAGCTTCAACATGGTGGATTTTCCCGCACCGTTTTTTCCAACAAGACCTATTCTGTCTTTGTCAGACACAAAGAATGAAGCTTTGTTAAACAAGACGCGTTCACCAAAAAACACTGAAAGTTCAGATACTGAAATCATGGATAATAATTCGTTACGATAAAACCCCAAACGGCCAATCCGATTGCGATTAAGAAAATAATAAGCATGCCCCACTTGATGATGGGGTCTGAGATAAACTGCTTTCTGTGAAGGCCTAGAGCTGTATAGCTATGTTTTTTTACCGCATCAAAGTCCTTCCTCTTTGTGGCAAATAGATGAGTAGTGACCAGTTTTACATCATCATAATCTGAGTCGCGCTCGTAAAAGAGCACGTCATTTTTTAGAAAGTCTTCAAATGCATCAGCCGCTTCTTTCATGTGAAACGTGAATACGTGATACTCCCTCTTTGTAGGATGCTGCCTGTAGTTAGTGAGATTAAATATGTGAAGGCTATCATCATCCATCGTTCCACTCCGTCAGATATTCGATTGGTTTACGTTGCCCTTTTGGCCACTCGATGTCGGGGTAGCCGAGATAGATGAATCCCATGACTTTACCTTCTTCACTGAATCCTAAAAACTCATTGCACTGCCCCGTATAGATGAATTTTGGGGTGCTCCAGAAAAAGCCGATTCCACGTGCAGAAGCGAGCAGATGCATGTTTTGAATGGCACAGGCCGTAGCAAGTTGTTCTTCTAACTCAGGAATTTTTCCCTTTGGGTCTGGCTCGATTCCAACTGCAATTACAGCCGAAGATTTTAATGGCCTTGACTGCGCCTTCAAGAACTTTTTTTCCTTGAAGTCATCTCCAGCAAAGTCAGTATAGGTCTGACTCAAAAAATCCGAAAGTTTCTGTCTGCCTTCTTCCATGTAGACTTTAAATCTCCATGGCTGGGTCATGCCATGACTTGGCGCCCATATGGCGACATTGAGCAGGTCTTCTATGATCTCGCGATGCACTACCCGCTCAGAGAATTGTTCAGGGTAAATCGTTCTCCTGTCTTTAATCACTTCGCGTATTTCGCTCAGATTGTGCCTCATGCAGACTTCCACTTTATGTTACAACCCATACTTGGGTAATGAGGCTCAGGTATGTCTTTTCCACTCAGTATGGCATCAAGGGCATGTCGCATGTCCTTGCCATCAAGATCTAGCCCATTTCCTGGACGACTATCATCTAATCGACCTCTGTACACGCATTTGTTGTCAGCATCAAACAACGCGAAGTCTGGCGTGCAGGCTGCATCATAGGCCTTGGCTACCTGCTGACTTTCGTCATAGAGATAGGGAAAAGGGAAGTGCCATTCAGCGGCAGTTTTTTTCATTTGCTCTGGCCCATCTTGCGGATGCGTAGACACATCATTAGACGAGATTGCTACAAAGCCGATATTCTTGCTTTTATAATCGTTGGCCACTCGGACGAGCTCATCTTTTACATGTATCACAAACGGGCAATGATTACAGATAAACATGACCAGCGTTCCCTTCATTCCTTTAACATCGTCAAAGCTCATTGTCTGACCGCTTATCGTGTCTGGCAACGAGAAGTTAGGTGCGGTAAATCCTAATGGAATTTGTGTCGTGGGTGTCAGTGACATAATCTCAATTTTTTGAAGCAGTGAATTTACGTTTAACCGAGATATGATGGGGCATTGGTATTTGGAGAATTAATGCGCTCTTTCAGATAATAATTCTTGAGACTCTACTCGGAAGAAAGCCCTTACCTTCGGCCCAAATTCACGACATGAAAAGCTACGTTATCACAGGTGCGGGAACTGGTATTGGTGCCGCCACGGCTCTTAAATTATCTCAGGCTGGACACTCCATTATCTTGATAGGTCGCAGAAAAGAAAAGCTAGAAGAAGTAGTGACAACGCTAAATGGCGATGGTCATGCCGTTATTTCTGTGGATGTTTCTGACAAAAAGGCGCTTCATGAGGCACTTAATTCTGGTGTGATGGAAGGCCGAGACCTGGCTGGAGTTTTTGCCAATGCAGGAATTGGTGGCTCAAATGAGTACGGTGAGCATGATAGATGGGAGCAGATAATTGACGTCAATCTTAGCGGTGTGTATTACACCATTATGGAGTGTCTTCCTTTTTTAAAACAGAGCGCTCAGGCCTACCGAAATATTGTAGTGACGAGTTCTTGTCTCGCACGTTTTGGAGTGCCGTATTACACGGCTTATTGTGCCAGTAAAAGTGGGCTCACAGGTTTGGTGAAAGCGCTGGCCATGGAGTTGGCGCCTTCGCGCATGTTGGTCAATGCTATTCTGCCAGGATGGGTAGATACCGAAATGGCCAGAGCGGGTATTCAGCTTCTTGCAGATGGCACAAACAAGGCTTTTGATGATACGCGAAGAGAGCAAATGAGCTTTGTTCCGCTTCAGAAAATGTCAGAGCCTGAAGAGGTGGCCTCACTCGTTGAGTTTCTTTTTGATAATAGACAAACTTCGATCACTGGTCAGTGTCTTGACATCAATAATGGAGCCTTCATGATCTAATGGCTTTAAACAGAAACAACGTCTTAGGTTTAGCGGTTTTCACGCTCTTTGTCTTTCCTCTTTTAGGCATGTTGTTCATCAACTTGTTTACCTCAGAGAGCATACAGGTGATGATTCGTGGCAAGTCTCCCATTCATATCCAGGTCGGGTTAGGGCTGGTGGTGGGTTTGGTGATGGGGTTGATTTCTCTTTTCGTTTCAACCCGCAACTTTATCAAGTGCAGTCCCCGTTATCAAGAGCTTAAAGTGCTGTTTAGAGGCTTGCGCTTGTCAGTTTTTGACTGTGTATTAATCTCAATTGCAGTAGGCTTTGGCGAAGAGTTGTTTTTCAGAGGAGCCATTCAGTATTTGGCAAATTCTGCATCAGGCTCATACATGTTTGGTATCGTTTTTACGTCAGTCTTCTTTGTGGTCATACACCGCTACATCTCGCTCAAAGACTGGCGCATCTCCGTCTACGGTATAGTCATGGTTTTCTTCATCATCATCTTAGGCTATATGACTGAGTACATCGGTATCTGGTCTGCCGCTGCCGCGCACAGCATGATTGATTTTGTGTTGCTAGTGCAGTTGGAAGACGAACCAGTTCCTGATTTTTCTCATCTAGACGAAGAAGAGTAGAGCCTAAAACTAGACTTGATTTATGGTTGATTCTGCCCATAGCAGACCGTCCATAGATACTTGTTGATGGCACTAATCTTTCCAAAGTCTATAAGGCTCTATTTCAATATCTTTGCCCGCTTAAAGCACTTTAGATGGAAATCCCAGCAAAATATGATTCCTCTCAGTCAGAGGACAAATGGTACGCATACTGGATGGAACACGGATACTTCAAGTCCGTTCCTGATGAGCGAGAATCATACACAGTAGTCATTCCTCCACCTAACGTTACGGGGGTGTTGCACATGGGGCACATGCTCAACAACACCATACAAGATGTACTGGTGAGAAGAGCCAGAATGCTCGGATTTAACGCGTGTTGGGTGCCGGGTACAGACCACGCGTCTATTGCTACAGAGGCAAAAGTAGTTCGTAAGCTGAGAGAAGAAGGCATCAAGAAGTCTGACCTGACCAGAGACGAATTC
>CAYSDH010000005.1:0-68917 GCA_964429805.1 uncultured Flavobacteriales bacterium | reverse complement strand
TGGCGGTATTATTCTTGAGCAATTAAAGAAGCTCGGTGCCTCTTGTGACTGGGACCGAACGACATTTACACTAGACGAAGACTATTCTGAGTCTGTGATTGACACCTTTATAGACCTCTATGACAAGGGGAAAATTTACAGAGGTGAGCGCATGGTCAACTGGGATCCTGCCGCACTGACCGCTCTCTCTGACGAAGAGGTGATTCATAAAGAAGTGGATTCTCGACTTTTTCATGTCAGGTATAAAGTGGCGGGCACAGAAGACGAGTGGTTAACCATCGCCACTACTCGTCCTGAGACCATACTTGGTGATTCCGCCATCTGTATCAATCCTGATGATGAGCGATACACGCACCTGCATGGTAAAAAAGCCATCGTGCCGATGGCCAATAGAGAAGTGCCAATCATCTTTGATACCTATGTTGAAATGGATTTTGGAACAGGTGCATTAAAGGTTACACCTGCTCATGATATGAATGATTATGATATTGGGCAAAGACATAAATTAGAAACCATTGATGTTTTCAATGCCAATGGTACGATGAGTGAAGCCGCGGGCTTCTACATTGGCGAAGACCGATTTGTAGTAAGAAAGCAAATTGCAAAAGATCTTGACGCGGCTGGCCACATGGTCGAGATTGAGAATTATAAAAACAAGGTCGGTTTCTCAGAGCGCACAGATGTGCCAATTGAGCCGCGACTCTCACTGCAATGGTGGGTAGATATGAAGGCCATTTCTGAGCCTGCACTCAAGGCCGTAGAAGAAAAAGATGTCCTCTTCCATCCTGACAAGTTTGTCAATACATATCGTCACTGGATGGAGAACATTAAGGACTGGTGCATCTCTAGACAACTCTGGTGGGGACATCGAATTCCTGCCTTCTTCTATGGCGAAGGACCTGAAGATTTTGTGGTAGCGAAAACAGCTGAAGAGGCCTTGAAAAAGGCGCAAGAAAAATCTGGTAACACTGGGTTGACTGCTGTTGATGTCAGGCAAGAAGAAGATGTCTTAGATACGTGGTTCTCTTCTTGGCTCTGGCCTATTTCTGTCTTCAACGGATTCTACTCTAAAGAAGAAGTAGATTACTACTACCCAACTAATGACTTGGTGACGGCACCCGAAATCATGTTTTTCTGGGTGGCCAGAATGATCATGGCTGGCTATGAGTATAAAGGAGAGAAGCCATTTAAGAATGTCTACTACACGGGTATCGTTCGTGACGATAAGGGAAGAAAGATGAGTAAGTCACTCGGAAATTCTCCTGACCCTATCGACTTGATGAAAGAGTACGGAGCAGATGGCGTACGTGTCGGAATGCTCTTGACATCGCCAGCTGGAAATGACCTTCCTTTTGATGTCAAACTCTGTGATCAAGGAAAGAAATTTGCCAATAAGATTTGGAACTCGATGCGACTCATCAAAGGCTGGGAAGTTGTCGATACGGAGCCGAGCGCATCGGCTGCGGTGGCTAATGACTGGATACGATCTCGATTTAACCAGGTGTTGGCTGAGATGAATGCGGGCTATGATCAGTTCAGAATTTCTGAAGTACTCATGTCGGCATACAAGCTGGTGTGGAATGACTACTGCTCGTGGTATCTCGAGATGATCAAGCCAGAATATGGCAAACCAATCGACCGTCAAACGCTCACTGTGGCGCTCGATGTGTTAGAAGATTTGCTCAAAGTGCTGCATCCATTTATGCCATTCATCACTGAAGAGATATGGCATTTTGTTAGAGAACGAAAAGGGCCAGAAGAGGCCTTGGTCATTACGTCTTGGCCAGAAGTTGGAGCGCAAGATGAGCAACTGCTCAAAGACTTTGAAGACTTCTCTGAGCTTGTCACTCAAGTTCGAAATGTACGTGCGACTAAGAATATTTCGTTTAAAAATCCGATTGACCTCAAGTTCAAAGAGAATGAGACGCGCAGTAATAAGTTTGATGCTTCAGTCTCTCGACTATGCAATCTGACGAGTTTTGAAAAGACGTCAGACAAAGTCGAGCAGTCGTTTTCATTCATGGTCAGGTCTAATGAGTTCTTCATTCCGATGGGAGAGAACATTGATACCGAAGGGGAGAAGAAGAAGCTCGAAGAAGAGCTGAAAAGAGCCAAAGGATTACTGATCGGGGTGGAGAAGAAGCTTTCAAATGAGAAGTTCATGGCAGGTGCACCTGAACAAGTTGTGGCCATGGAAAAGAAAAAACAGGCTGATGCGAATGCCAAGATCAAAGTGATTGAAGAGAAGTTGGCTTCCTTAGGCTAATCATGTACTTTCAAGCATGGACGCTGCGAAAAGAAAGGAACTCAAGGCACTGATTGTAGAGACTATCTCCAAGACCGAAGATGAGATAGTAGAGCTCAAAGAGCTCACCAAACCCATTGCGCCCAATGATGCAATAGGCAGGGTCAGTAGGATGGATGCCATCAATAATAAAAGTGTGAATGAGGCGGCCTTGAGAAAGACCGAAGAAAAGTTGAGGAGTCTTCATCGGGCATTAGAAAAGGTAGATGAAGAGTATTTCGGTCTCTGCGGCTCTTGTGGAAATGATATTCCAGTTGGTCGCCTGATGCTTAGACCAGAGAGTAGTTTTTGTGTTCCCTGTGCTTCGCGCAGGTAATTTACTTCGCCTCTCGAGGCGTACGAGTAGTTGTAATATTTACCCCTCCAGAAGTCTTAAAGCGGTCTGAACTGATTTTTCGTCCATTCTCAAAAACTTCAGTCATGCGCTCAGTTCCATCTTCTTGGTAAATAATGCTCTTGCCATGTTTGATGTCATCGCGAAAATTCACCTCAGAAAAGAGCGAGCCATCCGAGCGATACTCCAACCACTTGCCCACTTTTTTTCCTAAGTCATAATGCTCTTCAAGTTTGAGTTTTCCATTCTCAAAATACTCTTTGTGCTGCCCATCCTTTATGCCGTCTACCTTGCTTCCTTCCATGTGAAGATTGCCGTTGCGATGCCACAGGCGCCATAAGCCTTCCTTTTTTCCATTGACATACGAGTTCATTGTAAAAGGAAGTCCTTCTTCATTTAAAAAATATGCTTCACCTGAGTAAGGTTTTCCGTCTTTCAGTTTCAACTCGCCACTTGATTCTAAGTCAGAGACTAACGTTGGGTTTTCTGGCATCTCTTGCGCAAACAACGTCTGCGACAAGAGGATAAGGCAGAGCAAGTAAAGTGTCTTTTTCATGATGATACAAGTTACAAAAATCGCGCCTTTTGTCAATCTGAAAAGTCTGTTGAATTCTTAGGGGTTTACTCAATGGCACTAGTCCATGAACTAGGCTAACTTGCGATAAATATCTTCTAGTGAGAATAGGTGCGATAGATATAGGAACCAATGCGGTGCGATTAATAGTGAAAGAGGTACGGTCCTTTCAAGACTCGTATTACTCGCACAAAGTGTGCTACACACGTGTACCAATTAGACTGGGTGAAGATGTTTTTACAGAAGGGAAAATTGGCAAGGCCAAGTCCGAACAACTTCAGCAAACCATGATGGCTTTTAGACTCCTTCTTGACGTGCAAGGAGTATCAGAATTTAGAGCCTGCAGTACCTCTGCCATGCGTGAGGCCGCAAATGGGGCAGAAGTCATTGAGCGCATTAGCAAAGAGGCTGGAGTTGATGTTGAGATTATTTCTGGTGCGGAAGAGGCGGAGCTAATCATGTCCAATTTTGCCTCAATGAATTTGATTGACGACCAGTACTATCTGTACATAGACGGAGGAGGGAGTACAGAAATCTCGCTGATAACGAATGGTGAAATCATCATGTCACGCTCATTTAAGATAGGAACAGTGAGATTGCTTCATCACAAAGTGGAGCAAAAATCATGGGATGCTCTTCATGAATTTGCAAGGCAAATAGAAAGAGGTTTTCCTAATGTAATTGGTATCGGGACAGGTGGCAACATCAACCGTATTTTTAAAGAAGCGGGAAAAGTTCAGTTACAAAATCTGTGTTTTGAGGATATAGAGAGAGTTAAAAAACGAATACACTCCTACTCTTTTGAAGAGCGACTTCACCTTCTCAAACTGAAGCCTGACCGGGCTGATGTGATTATTCCAGCAGCAGACATCTACCAAGAGGTGATGCGTCACACAGGAGTGAAAGAGATGATTGTTCCGAAAATTGGCCTATCTGATGGACTGATTTTGCGCATGTTTGACTCGATGCAAGAGAATCATAAGTTGACGTAGAAAATTGACTTAGAGAATGGACTCAATCTCTTTGAGCGTCTTCACTTCATAGTCCACTTCTTCTTTATGGTCTTTTTCTAACGGATTAAAGAAAATCTGAGCCATACCCATGTTTTTCGCTCCTACAATGTCGGCCTCAAGACTATCACCAATCATGATGCTCTCTTCAGCTCGAGCACCAGTTATTTCAAAAGCATGTTCAAATATGAGTGGGTTTGGCTTTCTTGCTTGTACCGACTCTGAGGTGATTAACTCTTTAAAATAGGGCGCTAGTTTTGCCTCTTTCACTTTGATGTGCTGCACTTCTTCAAAACCGTTAGTGATGATGTGCATCTCATATCCCTTATCAGTGAGATACTTTAGCAGTTCATGTGTGTAAGGAAACAGGGCTGTTTTATATGGACTGAGCTCTAAATATTCCTCTCCAAACTGAATCCCAAAAGCCTCGTCAGTAATTCCAAATTGTTGCAAGACACTTTGAAAACGTATTTTTCTCAGTGTCTTTTTACTCATCTTACCTACGCGATAGAGCGTCCAGTATCGGTCATTTACTGTCACATAAGTCTCATAAAATCGTTTAAACGAGGGGATACCCCGAGTAGCTAATTTGTGACGCTCATAGAGCTCACTGATTGCCTCTTTCGAATTTTTGGCAAAGTCCCACAAGGTGTGGTCGAGGTCAAAAAATATGTACTTGATATGCTTCATGCTATTTTAACTCCCCAAGCCGCAAGCGATAGTAGCACTGACCAGGTGGTGAATGAAAGGTAAAGAACTGGCAGGGTCTTTAGCGGTTCACGAAAATACTTTCCTGCCAAGATACCACTAACCGGAACAGATAAGATCACACAGAGGAGTGCCAGACCGAAAAGCCCATTCGAGTTTTTCATCTTCACTATAAATCGATTGGTTTTATTAAAGACGCGTTTCTTCTTCTTTCTTTTGAAGACTAATCGGAAGAGCTTTTCTAGCGCATCCATTATTTTCTCTCCTGCAAAGAAGAAAATGGTGACGCCAATAATAGCGCCAATGGAAGTAGTAATAATTGATTCTAATAAAGTGTAGCCAGCAACAACCATTGCTCCTGGAGACAAGATGAACTTAATCATGGCAAAAAGGCCCCAACCGATATACTGGCCCAGTGCAGACACCTTAAGATTTTGGGCCGTAGGCTAAATCTCCAGCATCTCCGAGACCAGGAATGATGTACGACATGTCATTCAGTTCGTCATCTATCGCTCCGCAAATGATGTCAGTCCCTTCAGGCAGGTGCTTCTCCACAGTTCTCACTCCCTGCATACTGGCTATGGCACAGGCCACAATCACTTTCTTCGGAGTTCCTTTCTCGAGCAGCGCTTCATAGGCGAGGACCAGAGAGGTTCCAGTCGCTAACATCGGGTCACACAAGATGACAGTTTCACCTTCTAACGATGGGCTAGCTAGATACTCTATTTCAACTTCTATAGGTCCGCCTTTGGCATGACCTTTACGATAGGCGGATACAAAGCTGTTACCTGCCATGTCAAAATAGTTGAGCAACCCTTGGTGCATAGGTAGTCCGGCTCTTAGTATAGAAACGATTACCGGCTGCTGCTTCAGTAAGTTTGGGCGTGCAATGCCCAAAGGAGTGGTGATCTCACGCTCTTGGTAATCCATGTTTTTAGAAATCTCTAGAGCGAGCACTTCGCCAATGCGCTCCAGGTTTCTTCTGAACCTCAGTCTGTCGTTTTGAACGTTGACATCTCGCAACTCGGCCACGAAATGATTAATCAAAGAAAATTCTTTACTGAGGTCTCTTGACATGATTTATTGCTTGAGATGCAAATATACTATTGGCGAATCTTATAGCAGGTCTAAGAGGGCGGCATCTATTTCTGGAAACTTAAATTTAAATCCAGCTTCTGACAGACGTTTTGGTATAATGTGTTTACTCTCTAGCGCCAGAATAGGCTCTACTCCAATAATTGGGGCAGTCAGCTTAATCAAAAAACGTGGAGCTGGGAGCCCAATTGGCATACCCACAGCCGACCTCACAGCTTTCATATACTCCTTGTTTCTAATTGCACTTGGGCTACAAAGATTTACTGGACCTTGCAGTGAAGAGTCGTTGATTATAAACTCGATGGCACGAACGATGTCTTTAATATGAATCCAAGAAACAAATTGTCGGCCACTACCTTGGGCTCCGCCTGCGCCAAATTTTGCAGCCATCTTCGCAGGCATTAATGCGCCTTCGTTAGAATCAAGAACCGGGCTTATTCTCATGGCCACACGTCTGCTGGAAATGTTCTTATCCTTCATCAATTCAGATTCCCAGTCAAAACACAATCGGCCTAGAAAATCAATCGGGGACTGAATGTCATCTTCACTGTATGCCTGTTCAGAGGCGGGGTAGTACGCTGAGCCACTGGCATTCAACCACACTTTGGGTTGCGCGCTCGCTTGGCTTATAGTCTCTGATAAAATCTTGGTGGAATCTATGCGCGAGGAGTAGAGCAACACTCTGTTTTTATCTGTAAATCGACATTGTATAGATTTTCCAGTGAGGTTAATCAGTACATCACAATTATCAAATTCACGCTGCCAGTCGCCTCCACTTTTCGCGTCCCACTTTACCTTGCGATGGCTATCTGTATTGGAACTCTCGCTACGCGTCAGCACAACTATTTCATCTGTCTTGTCTTTGAAATGACTGACAAGAGCTTTGCCTATCAGACCGCTTCCGCCAGCTATTATCAATTTACCAATACTCATGATGCCTTATCTAAAATGTCTGTGTACACTTCTTTCCATCCAGTCCACTCACCGTAGTCTGTTATGCTGTGATTATGCCACAGGCTGACAAATGTTCCACTCACTTTTTTCACACTGCTAATTAGACCAGTCACCTCTTTTTTCGCTGCCTCTGGCTGAAGGTTCAGATAGTCTTTGAGGGTAGAGTCCATCACACAAGTCGGCACAAGAAGTAGGTCAGAAGCCTTGTTCTTTTCTAAATCAAAAAACTGATGTGGGGTGCAAGTCGAAGCTCTAAATCCTAAGGCTTCGGCATAAGCCATGGAGTAGTCTTCTTTTATGCCCAAGTCCGCCAATTCTTGAAAACTGTGAGGTAGTTTAAATGAGAGAAAATGCTGTCTACTCAGTGTTACTGGTGAGCCTGTGATTTTTGCCAGACGTTTTATTTCCTTACTTACTTTTCTCTTAGACTTTTGACTCCCCATAGACGGGTGTATACCCACTGAGCTAAAACTGCTCACTTTCTTGATAAGGGCAGTCATCACTTCTTTTTTGTGAGAGATGTTTTTGTCTAAGTCACCATAGTCACCCAGCAGGAAAAAGTGCTTTGAGTCAATGCCATGTGCAGTTAAGTCATGTTGCTGTTGCTCGTAACTGTCGTAAGGATCTTTTAATTCTCCTTTGAGCACTTTTCTTCGTTCTCTGAATCGCTTCCACTTGAGGCTAATCAAATCTTTGAATTGAGACCCCACTTCTCTCAAAAACCCTCTATTTCCGTATGCAAAGGCTACATCAATATCATATGTGCTCAAAAAGCGATAGGTGCGCTGCGTGTAGCTGACAGTAGGGTAGAGGGTCAAGAGTTTAGTACGGAGCTCCAAGGCCCATTGGTCGACTAGCGGGCGGTGCAGTAGTTTGTGTTTTCCGGCTAAAGATTCCTCGGCTCTAAACCTTCCATGCTCGTCAAATGCTGCCGGAGCGGCCGTGTACTCTTCATGCCTGCTGACTAAGTAGAATGATGCCGCGAGCACATCAAAATCAAAGAGGTTAGAATCGGCATGAAAGAAATGTCCTTGCTCATCTACCACAAATTGTGGTGTGGTTCTTACTTCGCTGTTAGACAAAAGTCCGTGAGGTCTAATGAATGGGACTCCTTCTATTTCCTCGTTCGAGTAATTTATACAGGCATGTGCCGGATTCAGAGAGTCTCGGTCACTGCTGAGCATGATGTCGATGCCCACCATGTCTTGGAAAAGTAAATCGCAGATGTACTCTAAACGTGGGGTGATATGTTCAGAATACACAGTGAGCATCTACTGCTTAAAAAAGTGAAGAATGATGTTGCAGATTTGTTCGGCTGCCTTGGCATCACCATATATACTTGGATAGTTGAGTTCTCCAATAGTGTTGAAATGCGTGTGCGCGTTTAATATTTTCTCTCCATCAGCGCCAGCTAAGACTGCATTTCCATTGTCAATCAACTCCACCCACTCCGTCTCTTCGCGCAACACGATACATGGTCGCTTGAAGAAGAATGACTCTTTTTGGACTCCTCCAGAATCAGTAATAATCATTTTAGAATGCTTCTCGAGCGCAATCATTTCCAGGAATGAGACGGGGTCAATGATTTTAACTCGATCATGACTCACTTCATTTTTAATCTTCTCATACGCTCCCTTCGTCCGCGGATGAAGTGGCAAGACGATGGTCTCTCCCCGTTCGGCAATTTCTTTGAGCGCATTAAAAATGGCCCTCATATTGTCAAGGTCATCTGTGTTTACTGGGCGATGCACCGTGCACAGTATAAAGTCGCCCTTTTGGACACCAAGGTCACTGATGAGCGTAGACTGCTCATCACTCATGTCGGCAAAGTGCATGGAGTTATCATACATCACATCGCCTGTGTGAAAGACACCAGGTGTATCAATGGAGTAGGGAGGTGTCGTTACTGTTAATCCTTCTTGCTGCAGATTCTCAATGCCAGTGGTGGTCGGTGAGAATAAAAGACTGGACGCATGGTCGGTACCAATCCTGTTAAGCTCTTCAGGCATACTCTTGTTAAAAGACCTCAGTCCAGCTTCAACATGAAACACCGGGATGTGAATTTTACTCGCAGCCAGCGAACCTGCAATAGTGGAGTTGGTGTCACCATAGACCAGCAGTGCGTCAGGTTTATGGGTGTTGAGTATTTCTTCAATACCCTCTATCATAGCCGCAGTTTGCTTGCCATGACTGCCACTACCAATGTTTAGATTGATGTCAGGCTGAGGTATGCCAAGCTCTTCAAAGAACACATCTGACATGTTTTTGTCATAATGTTGCCCCGTGTGCACGATTATTTCCTTGAGGCCATCCGCATGATGGTTTGCGATGGCGCGAGAGATAGCGGCTGCTTTTATAATTTGAGGTCGTGCCCCAATAATTGTGAGTATGGTATACATCAATTCAATTGTCCTTCGTCCGCAAAGCTATAATATCCTGCTTCGCTGATGATTAAATGGTCAAGCGCAGGTATATCCAAAAATTTACCCGCCTCTACTATGCGCTTGGTGAGTGACAAGTCTTGCGGACTCGGTTTAAGATTTCCAGAAGGGTGGTTGTGAGCGAGAATGATGGAACTTGCTCGTCTATCTAGTGCAACTTTAAAAATGATTTTTGTGTCAACCACTGTTCCGCTCACTCCACCGCGACTCACACATTCTTTGCCTGTCACTTTATTGGCCCTGTTGAGCAGCAAGATCCAAAATTCTTCGTGAGGCAGGTCCGCGATAAGAGGTTGAAGAATGTCATAGGCGTCTTTACTGGCTCTTATCTGGGTTTTCTCTGGCCGTTCTTCCGCTCGTCTTCTTCGGCCTAACTCGAGCGCTGCAATAATACTGATGGCCTTGGCTTCTCCTATTCCTTTAAACTTCATTAGCTCTTCGACATTCATCTTGCCGAGCGTGTGTAGCTGATTATCTGTGCTTTGAAGTATTTGCTGAGCGAGTTGTACTGCTGAGAGTTCTCTAGACCCGCTTCCTATTAATATGGCTATGAGTTCTGCATCTGACAGAGCCTGACGACCTTTGAGCATCAGTTTTTCTCGAGGACGGTCGTCTTCGGCCCAAACGCTTATTGGAGAGTTTTCGCTCATCGTATAAAAATAGAAATCCCGCTTCGTTTTAAACGAAGCGGGATTACAAATTTCTGTTCTCTAAAGAAGAATCACTTCAGTGAAGCAACGTGCTTCGCCAAACCAGACTTGATGTTACCAGCCTTGTTTTTGTGAATGATATTCTTCTTCACCAACTTGTCGAGAAGTGAAGAGACTGACTTCAGCCCTTCAGCGCCATCTTTCGCAGATTCAGTCGCCCTTAGGTCTCTGATTGCGTTACGCGTTGTTTTGTGAGCCAACTTGTTTCTCACATTTCTCTTCGCTGAAGAACGTATTCTTTTCTGTGCAGACTTATGGTTTGCCATAGTATCTATTATTAGTAGCCCGTAGGAGAATCGAACTCCTGTTGCATGGATGAAAACCATGAGTCCTAACCACTAGACGAACGGGCCGAGTTAGTCCATTTTTTCAAATGGAGTGCAAATGTAAAACATTTCTGGTGTAAGACAAACCTATTATGACACTAAAAAGTAGGTTTTAGCCTACTTTATCTCCAGTGCTATCGGCATCTGAATTAGAAAACTGGAATCCGAATCGTTTTCCAGTCGTCATCGTATGCTTAGACCCAAGTTGGTGCACTTCAGCAACACTTGTCACATTAACAGCACTATACGGTGGCACAAATAGGTTGAAATCAAGCGTGTATAGCAGCGCTGACTCCAGCACCTTGCGCCATGTGGCTTTGTCTAATACGTTGTTCACGTAGTCATTATACAAGTAGCCTATTTGCTTTTGACCTTCTATTAAGAAGTGGTCTTCCTTGTTCACAAAGACTCGAGCTATCATATAACCAAGATCATTCATCCTGTTTAGTCTAAACGAATCAGCGAGGAAATTGTAGATCAGGATGTTTCCTGCAAAGGCGTTATTCGAATCTTCCTTGACGTATGACGTGTTCCAGACGTGATTCGTCTGGTCAAACTGAAACACATTAGAGTGCATGTAGAAGATAAGTATGTCACCAGCAATGGTCAGGTTAATCTGATAGGGACTCTTTTCTACATAGCTGATTTCCAGTCGTTCATCTACATCGTGAATATTCTCTTTGAGCTCATCTGCGTATTCTTTGACCACTTCTTTGAGTGCTTCAAATTGACTAATCAAATTGTCATACACATCGCGCTTTACACAAGCACGCTCTTTTATCTTCTCAATCACTTGTTCTTGATTGTCTACTGACATAATCTTAATAGGCTTTAGCGAATAAAACTCTCTCTTTTGATGGCTTTCCAGAATAAATACATTTCCCCTCTTCTTGCGGATTGTTTAACGGAATGTTTCTGATAGTAGCCTTCGTTTCTTCCTTAATTTTTTGCTCTGTCTCTTCTGTACCGTCCCAGTGGGCGTATACAAATCCAGTCTTGTTTTCTAAAATATCCTTGAACTGCTCATAGCTATCTGCCTGATGCGTGTTGTCATCCATGAACTTCTTGGCTTTGTCAAACAGGTTTTTCTGAATCACATCCATCAGCTCATGCACATGAGCAGCAGCTTTATCTAAAGGCACAACGGTCTTTTCTTTGGTGTCTCTGCGAGCTATCTCCACAGTACCATTACCTAAGTCGCGCTCACCGAGGGCTATTCGCGTAGGAATCCCTTTCATCTCATACTCAGCAAATTTCCATCCTGGCTTTTTAGTGTCGGCATCATCATACTTAACGCTAACACCGAGTGCTCTCAGTTCTGTCATAAAGCCTTCTGCTGCGACAGTAATCTTATAAAGCACCTCTTGACTCTTGTATATAGGAACTATAACACACTGAAGTGGAGCCAGTTTTGGTGGTATAACTAAGCCATCATCATCAGAGTGGCTCATAATGAGTGCACCCATCAGTCGTGTAGATACTCCCCAACTAGTGGCCCATACATGGTCAAGTTTTCCTTCTTTAGAAGTAAACTTCACATCAAAAGCTTTGGCAAAGTTTTGACCTAAAAAATGCGAGGTTCCAGCTTGTAGTGCCTTTCCATCTTGCATCAATGCTTCGATAGAGTAAGTGTCTTCTGCCCCCGCAAATCGCTCGCTTGGTGACTTCACACCTTTAATTACGGGCATGGCCATAAATCGCTCAGCAAAATCGGCATAGACCTCTAGCATGCGCTCTGTTTCTTCAACGGCCTCTGCTTTGGTGGCATGAGCCGTGTGACCTTCTTGCCAAAGAAATTCTGCAGTTCTTAAAAATAATCTGGTGCGCATCTCCCAGCGCATCACATTGGCCCACTGATTAATTAAGATAGGGAGGTCTCTGTATGACTGAATCCAGCCTTTATACGTGTTCCAGATAATGGCTTCAGAAGTAGGTCTGATGATGAGTTCTTCATCCAGCTTTGCCTTTGGGTCAACGCGCAGTTTTCCTTCGTTATCAGGGTCCGTTTGCAAACGATAATGCGTCACAACCGCACATTCTTTGGCAAATCCTTCGGCATTTTTCTCTTCTGCTTCAAAGAGGCTTTTTGGCACCAGCAATGGGAAGTATGCATTTTGATGACCGGTTTCTTTAAACATTCGGTCTAGCTCAGCTTGCATTTTCTCCCAAATACCATAGCCATGGGGCTTAATTACCATACAACCCCGCACACTAGAGTGCTGCGCCAAATCGGCTTTTTCTACAAGGTCATTATACCATTTTGAATAATCTTCTTCTCTGGAAGTCAGGGATTTAGCCATCTTTTTTTGAGCTTTTTCTGCGTATTTCGCGTATACACTAGGAGCAGGTCTACCAATATGTGTTGAAATTGGTATAGTCTTTGCTCCTTGTAAGACGGTCAAAAGTAGTAAATTTAGACTCACGGCCTTTTCAACGGAATAACGCTCTAGAGTCTGATAATTAAGAAGAAACACCATGAGAAATCTAACATACCTTTTTGGAATTGTAGCCAGTCTTGTATTCGCATCTTGTTCGAGTACGTCAAACATGACGGCCCTTGAAGATGACATCTATTATTCTCCAAAAACGGAGACGGTAGCGACAATTGCCAATTCAGAATTTGAAGGAACCGCTGATGTTCCAGTTCAAAAGTCAAATGATGTAGATCCATATTATGATGAGGATTATGCCAAGGGTAGAAGAGTGGATAATCAGTGGGGCGGTGCTTCAGACAATCGTAATGGTCGATATTATGATGAAGATGATTTCTACTACAGCAGCAGAATAAGAAGGTTTCATAGACAAAGTTATGCGGGCTTCAACTATTATGACCCTTACTTCACGAGCTACTGGTACGGAAACCCTTCGTTCTACAGACCTACTTTCTGGCAGCCAACATACTTTGGAAACGGGTTTAGCTATTCTGCATACTACTCTAACACCAATAGCTTATGGAACTATCGCCCAGGATTTGCAACAGCATGGCCATACAATAGTTTTGCCTACAACCCATACTCATATTACGGCTTCGGCAACTCATACTTTAACTCGTGCCCGAGTTACGGTTGGGGAAATAATGGAAACTTCAACAATGCGTTTTACACAGACCAGACGACAAACAACACGTTTTACTCTGGACAGTACAACTCAGCTGGCGGATTCACGAATAACTCAACGTCAACTGTGATCAGAAGAACGAAGGAGCTAAATCCTACAGCGGCAGGTCCAACTGGTGCTCAAGGTGCTGACAGCGTAAAGCCGAGAGGAACAGAAAGTCAGACGCGAAGTAATACTGACCCGTATGTGAGAGATAGAAATGAGACGGAGAGAGGTACGTATCGAACTACTCCTACACGCAGAGACACGTATACTCCAACTCGCAGTGAGCAGCGAAGAATAGAACGTACGAATAGTGCTCCAAGTAGAGGTACATATCAAACGACCCCGACTAGAAGGTCATCAAGCTCTACGACTCGGTCATCAGGGTCTACACGGTCTAATACAAGGTCAACGCCTACTCGTAGCAGTTCTTCCTCAAAGAAAGGTGGAAGACGATAAGTAAATCATAGAAATAAATGAGGAGATATTTAATTTTAGCGGTCAGCGTCTTGCTGGTCGCCTTGGGGGCTACAGCCCAAAGTCAAGAAGATGCATTGCGATTTTCTACCTACGAATTTGGAGGGTCGGCCCGTTATAATGCTATGGCTGGTGCATTTGGAGCCCTTGGTGGAGATATTTCTGTAATCAGCACTAACCCTGCTGGTCTGGGTTTGTTTCGCAATTCAGATTTGATGATAACCCCAACTTTTCAAGTTAATGGCGCGGATGCCACCTATCGTGAGTTCACAAATGATGATTCCCGCTTTAACTTCAACTTTAATAACCTCGGCCTTGTCATGGCCTATGATACGCGGGAAGGGTCCAAGTGGAAAAAGGCTCAGTTTGCTTTTGCCTACAACCGTATTCAAGATTTTCAAAACAACTATATCATAAGTGGAGAGAATCCGGATAACTCTTATTTGTCTCCTTTAGTTGATGGGCTTAACAGCAGTGAAACATTTATTGAGCCTGGAGATTTGGAGTTTGGCAATTTTGGTTTTTTCGAATGGCCAGCCTATCAAACCTATTTGATTGACGCGGTCAATGATGAGTATGTGTCAACCATTCCGGATGGAACGAAAACCGATCAATTGACGGATCTTCAAACGCGCGGAAGAATTTCAGAGACTTCGATAGCAGGCTCTGGTAATTATAACGACCGCCTATATATTGGTGCGGCCATTGCCTTTCAGCGTATAGTGTACCAGCGTAACACATTCTATAAGGAGACTGTGCTAGAGGATATTCCTGACGAACCGATTATCGGAGCACCATTGCGCGAATTCACCTTAACTGAAGATATTGAGACTAGGGGTAATGGAATGAACTTGAAACTTGGCGTCCTCTTCAAGGCTACAGATATGGTCAGAATAGGGGCTTCGTATCAGTCACCGACATGGTCTACTTTAAATATGGATGTTGACACAGAGTTCAGTTCTGTGTTTGAAAACGGTGAAGGCTTTGATCAGTCTGCCGCTCAAGTAGGGTTTATCTCGTACAGCGTAAACTCACCGCATAGACTAACAGGTAGTCTTGGCTTAGTCATCGGTAAAAAAGGAATCATAAGCGCTGATTATGAATACCTGAACTATCGCGATACACGATTGAGAACATCAAGTGCTAATCCTGGTTTGGATTTCAGAGCGGATAATGAGTTGGCACGAACGCTACATACTGAAGCTGCCAATGTTAGAGTTGGAGGAGAGTATAGGCTTAGTCCTTTCAGTGTAAGACTGGGTACAGCCGTATATGGAAATCCGTATGAGGATGGTGTGGTGTCAAACTCAAAACCACGAATGATATACACCGGTGGGGTAGGCTACAAAGCTGGAAACACATACGTAGACTTCTCATACAAGCACAGGTCTTTTGCCTCTGACTATTACATGTACAATCCTGAGTATGTGCAGGTGGCAGATATTGAACACAGAGATCATTCAGTCTCAGTCACCATGGGTGTCAGATTCTAACCTAAAAAATATCAAGCAAAGAAAAAGCCTACATGATAGTCATGTAGGCTTTTTAATTTCTCATTAAAAGAGTGCGGTTTAATCAACCCTCTTCCTCTTCTTCATTGTCAATCAAGATACGTCCACAATGCTCACAGACGATAATCTTCTTATATGTCTTAATATCCATTTGACGTTGTGGTGGAATTTTGTTGAAGCATCCGCCACAAGAGTCACGTTCTACAGAAACAACAGCTAAACCATTTCTAGCTCCGCCTCTAAGTCTCTTGTATGCCATAAGTAGACGGTCCTCAATGTCAGTCTCGGCTGCTTTTGATTTCTTCTGCAAGGATTTCTCATCCTTCTCAGTTTCCTTCACGATATCGTCAAGCTCCTTCTTCTTATTCTTCAGGTGCTTCTTACGCTCATCAAGTACAACTTTAGATTCTTCTTGAACCTCTTTCTTGTTGGCCAGCTGAACTTCAAATTCATTAATTTTCTTCTCAGAAAGTTGAATCTCCAGATTTTGGTATTCGATTTCCTTATTGAGGGAGTCGAACTCTCTATTGTTTCTGACTTTGTTCTGCTGCTCAGTATACTTCTTAATTGCCGCCTTAGAGTCCTTAATGGCATTCTTGCGCGCAGTGATGGCTTCTTTGACTTCGTCAAGCTCATCATTAATCTTGTTCATTCGGAGATCTAGACCTTCAACTTCAGCCTCAAGGTCTTCAACTTCCAAAGGAAGCTCACCTCTTACTTGCTGTAGCTTGTCAATTTTAGAGTCGATTTGCTGTAGTTTCCACAGTGCATTCAGCTTGTCTTCAACGATGCTCGTGCTTTTATTCGCTTTAGCCTTTTTGGCTGGAGCCTTTTTAGCGGCCTCAGTTTTTTTCGCAGTCGTTTTTGCTTTGGTAGCCATACTGTTATAAATAATTTACTGGATTAGTATTGTGCTCTGACAAAAGAAGCGCAAAGCTAGGAAATTTTTTACTTAAAAACTGCTGTAATCTCTTGCTAGTGTAGTGTTCGCTTTCATAATGTCCGATGTCTGCAATAAGCAGCTGCCCATCGGCATCAAAGAACTCGTGGTATTTTATGTCGGCAGTGACTAAAACGTCAGCTCCACGGGCCCTAGCGGCCATTATTGCAAAGCTGCCACTACCACCTACAATAGCTATTTTTCTAATCTTTTCTTTGCATATGGCCGTATGTCTCACCACTTTGGCTTCCATGATTACTTTGAGGCGGGCCAAAAAGTCTAAGCTGTTCTCTTCAGAATCTAATACGCCAATGATTCCACTACCCACTTCTTGATTGTCATTAGACATGCGTGTTATCTGATGAGCCACCTCTTCATAAGGATGTGCTTCTTTCATGGCCGCAACCACTGTATACTGAAGGTGAGATGGGAAAATTAACTCCAACTTTACCTCTTCTTCCTTACTCAATGCGCCTATTTGACCAGTTTCGGGTTGAGCACCTTCCAAAGGCCTAAAAGATCCTATGCCTTCTGACTCAAAACTGCAGTTGTCATAATTACCTATTTGACCAGCACCGGATGCAAACACTGATTTTTTGACAGAATCGACAGCCTGTTTAGGGCAGTAAAACTCCAGTTTAGAAAGCGTGTTTGCTTTTGGAATAAGTATGCTACGCTCCGAAAGCTCCAGTCTATCGGCAATTTCTTCATTAACCCCTTGACGCACATTATCAAGATTGGTGTGAATGGCATAGATGGCTATGTCGTGCTTCAAGGCCTTAATGATGACGCGCTCTACATAGTTCTTTCCTGTAAAAGTCTTGAGCCCTTTGAATACGATGGGGTGATGAGCCACCACCATATTGCAATTTTTTTCGATGGCCTCGTCAATCACTTTTTCTGTGCTGTCCAGGCAAATGAGCACTCCGGTGAGTTCCGTCTGTCCACTTCCTGTAATCAGGCCAGCGTTATCATATGACTCTTGGTATGCTCTGGGAGCAAGTGATTCGAGGGCGCTCGTTACATCATTGACCTTCATGATCGAGTAGTTTATTGAGGACTGTGAAAGTAGTCTTTTCCACCTTTTCGATGTGAACACATAATGTGCTTGCGCGATTCATCGTTGTATGCTTTCCTACTTTTGAAAATATGCTCCGCTGGCTACTTTTTCCGCTCTCTGCGCTGTACAGTATCGTGCTGTATGTTCGTCACTTCATGTATGACAAGGGCATCTTAGCATCCAAGAAATTTGACAAGCCAGTGCTCGTTATTGGTAACCTCGCGCTGGGTGGAAGCGGAAAAACGCCTCATACAGAATATGTGCTTGACTTAAATCTAGAAAAGACTGTGGCAGTGCTTAGTAGAGGTTATGGCAGAAAGACAAGCGGCTACAAAGATGTACTGGTCTCGAGCAGCGCTGATGAGGTTGGAGACGAACCATTGCAGATAAAAAGGCGATTTTCAAATCACGATGTAGCTGTTTGCGAAGATAGAGTCACTGGAATACAAAAACTGCTTGACAAAGGCGCTGAAACTGTCATTCTTGATGACGCATTTCAACATAGGAAACTTACGCCAGGAATGTCAGTCTTGCTTTTGAAATACAGAGAGAAGGGCAGGGACACGCTGCTGCCGGTAGGTGGATTGAGAGATGTGTATAGTCGGGTGAAAAAAGCAGACACCATAGTCATCACCAAGTGTCCTGATACAATGACTGGGCAGCAATGCGATGCGTACCGAGCCAGGTTTGGAGAATTGAGTGAGCGCGTTCACTTTTCGAAACTGATGTATGGTACACCCCAACATGTCTTTTCAGATGCTGCGCTTTCTGCGGCAGAGGGTCGAGATATTATACTTGTGACTGGCATTGCCGATTCGTCTCCATTGCTGAAGTATTGCCGTGAGCAGGGCAAGATTCTGCATCACACAGAGTTTAAGGATCATCATGCATACACAGCCAGCGATATTCAAAGGCTTAAGGAAATTTTCGATAGCTTTGACGGGCGTTCGACAGTCATTCTGACTACGGCAAAAGATGCTGTGAAAATCAGAGGACTAGCACTCAATTCTGAACAAAAAGAATTACCCATTTATACTGTGCCCATTCGGGTAGAATTTATCAGTGACAATGGCAAATTTGACGAGAAGATAAAGACATATGTTAGATAAGATAAACGAAACTGTAAATTGGATAAAGGAGCGTACAGAAGTACTTCCGCAAGTAGGAATCATTCTTGGAACTGGACTTGGTGGTCTAGGAACTGAGATTGAAGCAGAACATGTGTTTCCTTATGAAGAGATTCCAAATTTCCCATTGTCAACGGTTGAAGGCCACAAAGGAAAATTGATCATAGGAAAACTTGGCAATAAGCCAGTAGTGGCGATGCAAGGGCGTTTTCATTTTTATGAAGGCTATGATATGAAGCAAGTGACTTTTCCTGTGAGAGTCATGAAGTTTTTGGGCATCAAGAACCTCTTTGTGTCAAATGCTAGTGGAGGTGTAAATCCAGATTATGAGATAGGAGATCTCATGATTTTGGATGACCACATTAACCTGTTTCCAGAGCACCCGTTGAGAGGGCCTAACATCGCAGAGCTCGGCCCACGATTTCCAGACATGAGTAAGCCTTATGATCATATTTTGATCGCGAAGGCACAAGAGATTGCAGCCAAAAACAACATTAAAGTTCAGAAGGGCTGCTATGCAGGACTGACCGGGCCAACACTAGAGACACCAGCCGAGTACAGGTACGTCTATAAAATTGGGTCTGACGCAGTAGGCATGTCAACTGTGCCCGAAGTCATTGTGGCCAGACACATGGATATACCGTGTTTTGCTATTTCTATTATTACCGATCTAGGTGTAGAAGGAAAAATAGTAGAGGTGACAGCAGAAGACGTAGTTGCTGTAGCAGCAAAGGCTGAGCCTAAAATGACAACGATAATGAAAGAGTTGATCTCGAGTATATGAGTTCTATCTACGACAAGTATGAATTAGTTTGTGGGCTCGAAGTGCACCTTCAGCTCAAGACTGATTCAAAGGCATACTGCGCTGACCTCAATGAGTTTGGAGCTTCTCCTAATTCATTGATAAGCCCCATCTCTTTGGGTCACCCAGGTACACTTCCGGTGCTCAACATGAGGTCGGTAGAATATGCCATTAGACTCGGTATAGCCTGTGGATGTGACATAGCTAGAGATCAGCGATTTGCTAGAAAGAACTATTTCTATGCTGACTTGCCGAAAGGGTATCAGATTACTCAGGACAAGACGCCAATCTGCACAGGCGGTGCCATTTCCATGACACTCAAAGACGGAACGGAAGGTAAGATTGGTCTAACCCGTATCCACATGGAAGAGGATGCAGGAAAAAGCACACACGACCAAGACCCGTTTAATTCGCTAGTAGATCTCAATAGAGCCGGGGTTCCTCTGCTTGAAATTGTGTCTGAGCCAGAATTTCGATCAGCCGAAGAGGCTTACGCATACTTGAATGAAGTAAGACGACTAATCAGATATTTAGACATCTGTGACGGAAACATGGAAGAGGGTAGTATGCGTTGTGACGCGAATGTGTCTGTGCGATTGTTTGGCGCCCCAGAATTTGGCGAGCGTACAGAGACAAAAAACATGAACTCGTTTAGAAATGTGCAGCGAGCCATAGAGTATGAGTTCAAAAGACAGGTTGACGCCATAGAGAGCGGTGGAACTATCCACATGGAAACGCGCAGCTATGATGCTGTCAATGACAGAACATTTGTGCTGAGGAGTAAAGAAGAAGCACATGACTATAGGTATTTTCCAGAGCCAGACATTCAGCCGCTTCATGTCTCTCAAGAGGAGATAGATAAGATTGAATCAGAGTTGCCGCCACTGCCGCGAGAGCTCATGAGAAAGTACACCCAAGATTATGGACTAAGTGCCTATGACGCGGGTGTGCTCACAGAAGAAAAAGAAGTGGCCTTGTTTTTTGAAGAAGTAGCGGGCTTGTCTAATAAATATAAAGCTGTCTCAAACTGGGTGACAGGAGACATTCGCTCATGGATGAATAAGACTGCACTCGGAATAAGTGATTTCCCTGTGTCTAGCGCCAAGCTGGTAGAACTGATAGACTTGATTGACGAAGGAAAAGTGAGTCACACGGTCGCTTCTCAAAGTATTTTCCCTGCATTGATTGAGTCGCCAGACAAGAGCCCATTGACCATTGCCGAAGAGTTAGACTTGATTCAAGATTCGGATGAAGGAAGTCTGAAACAATTTGTCGAAGCAGCCTTGGCCAAGTATCCGAATAAAGTAGAAGCATACAAAGCGGGTAACAAAGGACTCATTGGCCTATTTATGGGAGAGGTAATGAAGTTATCTGAGCGCAAGGCAGACCCAAAGGCCGCAAGTGCCATACTCAAAGAAATTCTTGATAATTGATAAAAGATATGATACAACGAAGTAAACTATTCATTTTAGCCTCATGTGCACTCTTGTTTTTTGCATGCAACAAGCAAGGTTCCGACATCACGACAACGACCATTACAGGTACGTTTGAAAATGGTGGGGGAAAGAACCTAATCTTCTCCACTTTTGATAATAAGTCAAGATTTGACACTACGGCCATCAGCGCAGACGGTTCATTTTCTATTGCGGTAGATAATATGCCAATGGATTTTTACAAACTGCAAATAGAAGGCACGCGCGAATTAGTGCTCTTAGTGATGGACAGCACGCAGCAAAACATAGTGGTTAAAGCTGACGCTAACCAAGTAGCCAAAACAACTTCAGTGAGCGGTTCGAAAGATTCGGAATTGATGATTCAGTTTTTTAAAAAATCAGAAGCCTTCAAAACGCGCATGGACTCGCTTAATGGTTTAGTGCGAAGCATGGGGTCTGACATGGATCAGACTATCAGACAGGGCTTAAACAACCAAGTACTCAGAGAGCAAAAAGACTTTGAAAAAGAGATGGCTGACCTAGCGCTCGCTAACTCTACGTCACCAGCTGCACTGAGTCTCGTGTCGGCTTTGACTCCGCGTAATAATGTCGCTGTCATGGAAAAGATTGCTAATGACCTAAAGACTGTCCTGCCAGGTAGCCCATATTTGATATCACTCAACAATCAAATTGCGAAGACAAAAACTGGAAATTCTGCTACGGCACCGCCAGAAAAAGTAGCTATAGGTAGCAAAGCGCCAGAACTAAATCTAAATGACTTAAACGGGCAGTCAGTGCCGCTGAGTTCGCTGAAGGGTAAGTATGTCTTAATTGACTTCTGGGCTTCTTGGTGTGGACCTTGTCGTAGAGAAAATCCAAATGTCAAGAAGATGTACTCCAAGTATAAAAAAGAGAATTTTGAGATCTACGGAGTCTCGCTTGACAATGATAAAAACAGATGGAAGCAAGCCATCGAACAAGATGGCCTAGAGTGGCTCCACGTCAGTGATTTAAAGAAGTGGAATTCTGTTGCCGCCCAGATTTATGGTGTTCGTAGTATTCCGTACACGGCTCTATTAGATCCTGAAGGAAACGTTATCGGGACTAAACTTCGAGGTCTGTCTCTTGAAAACAAGATGAAAGAGATTTTTGGCTATTAATATATGAGGGCATTTCTGCGAGTTATATGGGCTACTGTGCTCTTCACCTCCATAGGTGTATCGGCCCAAGTTTCTGAGAATGAGGGAGACTATTTTCAGCAAAGAGTCGACTACAGTATTGCCACTATTCTTGACCACAAAAAGCATGAACTGCATGCCAACATGGAGATTTGGTATACCAACAACTCTCCAGACATATTAGAAGAGATACATTTTAATGTCTGGGCAAACGCCTACAGTCAAGTTAATACACCCATGGGCAAGCAGCTCAGACAAATGGGCAGCTTAGATTTTCAGTATTGCACACCTGATGAGATGGGCGGTATAGACAGCCTCTCTTTTAACGTAAATGGCTCTCCAGTTGAACATGCTGTAATGGATGAGTTTGGTGAGCATGTGCGCTTGACACTGCCAGAACCCTTACTTCCTAATGACTCGGTGCGGATTATCACACCATTCAGATTAAAGATTCCTAGCGGTGCATTTTCCAGACTCGGCCATGTTGGCTCCTCCTATCAACTAACTCAGTGGTACCCAAAACCAGCGGTCTATGATAAAGATGGGTGGCATGTCATGCCCTACTTGACTCAAGGAGAATTTTACTCTGAGTTTGGGTCTTTTGAAGTCAGCATGATGCTAGACAATTCGTTTTTTGTTGGCGCGACAGGCAGAATGTCTGACAATCAAAGGATGAGTTTGACCGAGCGGGCCAAGTCGACAGCCATCATCTCAGAATTTCCCGATAATAGTTTTCCGGGAGGTACCCGTTTTGTCAAAAACATATCATTCAAGCAGGACAGCATACATGACTTTGCCATGTTCATGGACAGAAGATTTAACGTATTGCATGACACTATAGTCTTACCTCATTCTGGAAGAGTCGTTGATGCCTGGGTCTTATTCACTAATAACAATACAGACCAGTGGACTAAGAGTATGGAGTATGTCAAAGAGGGTACTCGGTTTTACTCTCAGCATGTAGGAGATTACCCCTATGACCACATTACCGTAGTTGATGGAACCATAAGCGCTGGTGGCGGCATGGAGTATCCCATGATTACTGTTATCAATAGCACAGGGTCTGATAGGCAGCTCGAAAAAGTCATTGTTCATGAGATCGGACATAATTGGTTTTATGGAATTTTAGGAAGTAACGAGCGGGAAGAAGCATGGATGGATGAGGGAATCAACTCCTTTTATGAAGTGCGCTACTTTGAAGAGAAGTATGGCGAAGACACGGAATACTCAGGCTTGCTGAGTGAGGTCGTTCCTGACTCGAGAGGACTCAATGAGTTGGGGTACCTGTTTACTGCCCGTGAGCACATGGATCAGGAATTACATATTTGCGCCCACAGATACACGCCCACTAATTATGGAGTAATGGTCTACAGCAAAGGGGCATATATGATGCAGTACTTGAGGTCTGTGATGGGTACAGAACTCTTTGATTCCTCCATGAAGCATTATTATGAAAAGTGGAAGTATCGTCATCCAAGTCCAGCCGACTTAGAGCAAGCGCTGGAAGAGCACTCGGGCATGAATCTAGATTGGTTTTTTAAAGAACTGATACCCACAAGAAAGAAGATAGATTTCAAAGTTGACTCTTACGACCAGGAGACCAACAAGGTCTTAGTTAAGTCTAAGACCTCTTATGAAGGCCCGCTGACAGTGGGTTATTACAAAAATGATGAGCTACTAGGCACTCAAGTAATTATTTCTAGTGTCGAAACATCAGCGAGTGTAACGGACTTTGACCGCATCATGATTGACCCGCACAGGGATATGCTCGAGATGAATCGTAAAAACGATACCTACAAGGTCAACGGTCTGTTAAAGAGAACCTCAAACTTTGGATTGAGAAGGCTCTCTCGACCAGGAGACTCGCCAGACCGCTTGGTTTTTTACAACCCTATGTCCCTTTGGAATGATAATGACAAGTTGATGTTTGGAGTTAACCTCACAAATTTTGAAGCATTGGCTAAAGATTTTGAATGGTCCATCACGCCAATGTGGAGCTTCAACCAAAAGGAGCTGGTCGGCTTAGGAAATTTGAGAAAGAAGATTTGGTTTGCAGAAGACAGTCCCAATAGATTGAGTCTAGGGGTTGAAGGAAAGAGATTCTCCATATATGATAAGGATAGAAATCCGGGTACGTACCTCACCGTTAAACCTGAGGCTAGGCTGACTATCATTCCTAAAAGCCTTAAAAATGGTCGTTTTGAGTTAGGCTACACAGCTCATTATGTGGTGGAAGATTTTGTGAATGCGGAAAGTGGCTTGACTTCTAGAAACGAGAACACCTATCATGTGGTTGATTATGTCTATGATTACAGCAAAGGCCTATTTAAAACTGGAGTGAATGCCGAGTTTGAATATCATGAGGACTTCAAAAAAGTGCAGCTTGATATTGAAAACAGGCTTGTCTATAACAGGCTAAATAAAATGATAGGCGCTCGCTTATATGCAGGGCATTTTTGGCGAACTGGTGATTTCAGTGGAGCAACTGCTCCTGCTCTAGCGGGACAGACTGGTATAGAAGGCCAAAGAAATGGTGACTACAGATATGACCATCTTTTTCTTGGTCGTTCAACCACATCAGGCCTCTTGTCTCAGCAGCATGTCAGAAATAGGGGAGGCTTCTCTATAGCAACGCCTTTCTCAGGAAATTGGGCCGCTAGTGTCAACATCTTCGCGGACTTGCCGGTTCCGCTGCCGCTTACAGCTTATTTTAGTGCTGGAGTTAATGAAGTAGCAGGAGGTAATTTACCTGAGGCGAGGACGGAGTTTATATATGAAAGCGGAATCAGAATCAGTGTCATCAGAGACTATCTAGATGTCAGTTTCCCATTATTCTTGGCGCCAGAAATAACTGAGGCCTATGAACTGGCTGACTTCTCTTATGGCCAGCGTATCATGTTCCAGATTAGACTTGAAGAAATCAAGTTTAGAGAAAATATCTTCAAAGCGGCCTTCAAATGATTTCCGGTAAGAAGATTTACTTTGCTTCTGACCTTCATCTGGGCATTCCTGACAGAGAGGGAAGTGTAGCGCGCGAGCGTAAGTTTATCAGATGGCTAGACAGCGTGTCGGCTGATGCCGCAGAGATTCACCTTCTTGGAGATGTCTTTGATTTCTGGTTTGAGTATAAACACAGCGTGCCAAGAGGGCATGTTAGGCTCCTCGGCCGTCTCGCTGAGCTATGTGATTCTGGCTTGCCCATCTATTGGCATATCGGTAACCATGACATGTGGATTTTCGACTATATACCTGATGAGGTAGGGGTGGAGATGATCTATGAGCCCATAGTCAAAGACTATAATGGAAAGACTTTTTACCTAGCACATGGCGATGGTTTAGGTCCAGGAGATAGAGGCTATAAGATGGTCAAGAAGATATTTCGCAATAGACTGTGTCAATGGCTTTTTGCAAGACTCCATCCAAACTTCGGAATTTCCCTAGCCAATTATTTTTCTCGTGGTAGTCGAGCATCTGAACCGGAATCAGAAAAAACATTTCAAGGCGAAGAGAACGAATGGTTAGTCATACACTCAAAGTCTGTTTTAGAGACTCAGGAGATTGACTTTTTTGTCTATGGACATCGACACATACCTTTAGACATAGACCTTGGCAAAGGCAGCCGTTACATCAATCTTGGTGATTGGATTCATCACTTCTCTTATGCCGTGTTTGATGGTGAGACAATGTCATTGAAGTATTTCAAAGAATAAAAAAAAGGGCCATCAATTGATGGCCCTTTCTCTTAGTTTGTTTTTCCTACGAATCAATTCATGATCACGAATCGTCCCGTTTCGTTGTATTCATCCATAATCACATTGAGGATGTATGTTCCGTTTCTCAGTTGGTCAACATCAAACTGAAGGCTCTGCTCACCTCTGTTCAATTGACCTCTGTGACTCGACATAACTAGTTTACCGTTGATGTCAAATATTTCGATTGTCACATCAGCCTCACGAGTAAGGTTTAAGTTGACGTTTCCAGAAATATTCATCGGGTTAGGGTAGATACGAAGGTCTGACAACGGACTCTGCGGAGAGTCTACCACGTCATCTACGCTCAATATATAACCACCATCATAGAATAATCCTCTTCCGAATGAACCAGCATATAGCGTTCCTTCATTAAGCATGTTAGGATTGTCATCAACAGTTTTGATTTGCTGACGCAAGTCGTATACAGGCACTCTTCCCATACCTAAGTTACACTCAGTCCATGAGTCACCCTCGTCATCGCTTAGCCAAGTTCCATACTCAGTTCCAGCAATCATTCTACCAGGGTTGTTCTTATCAAACAAGATACTGTAGCAAGGCATTCTCTCCAGGTCAGCAGGCATGCCCCATGCTCCTTCAAACGTTCCTTCAGTATTTGTAGTGTTTGGTGCAGTCAGCGCACTTGTTGAAACCAAGACCTTGTCATTCGTGCCATAACCAGCCTTACAAATAGCCAACTTAGACTGGTCATTAGGGTCTAGAGAAAGATCACGAATAGCACCAGAGCCACTGTATATCTGCGTCATTGTCGAACCAGCTATTAACTCTAGTTCAGCCGCAGTAGAAGCTTGTCTGAGCCCCGTAATTCTAAATACTCTCGATGGGTTCGTACCCACATAAAGTACGTCACCATCTTCAGAGAATTCAAAACATGTAGGCGTTCCTCCAAATCCGTTTCCAGAAATGTTGGCAAGCTCAACATTAGATGTAAGTGATTTTGTCACATCACGAGACATCCAGAACTCTCCAAAACCACCGGCAGCAAATAAACTACGCGCATAGTCAGGTGCTCCGTAAAACAATACTAGTGTACTGTCCAATACTGGTATCTGTCCATCTACGTAGAATGTATCGATAGTTGTAGTCACCGTTGTAATGACAGTATCGACCATCATCGGGATAGAGTCAACGAGGTGGAAAAAAGTACTGTCATTATCAACAACAATCCAGATCATGGTGTCAATTGGATCATAAACAGTAATCGTAAGGCTGTCCATTTGTGTGACTGTCGTAGTGTCAATAAAGTCAATCACTACACCATTTTCAAAGACTGTCATTGTATCCCAAAACGGCACATCATACTCAGCTACCGTGCTGAATTCAATTCCGTAGTTACCACTCAAGTAGGTCAAGCTATCTCCAGTAAGAATTGGGTTGTAATAGCTCATTGTGTCACCTGTAACTTGCTCAGTCTCATCAGTAGTTGTAACGAATATCGGAACGATGTCTGTAGACTCTTCGTCAAAGTGAGTTTCATAGAGACCTAAAGTCGTGAAGAACGGGCCAGGAGTGTCATACTCATTCATGAAGGCTTGGAAACTAGAACCTCCATCAAAACTACGTGATATAGCGTTGTTGTAGATAGAGGCGATGGCAAATCCAGGGTCATACTGAGACATCTCGCAATCAAATCCATCTCCACCTCTCACTTGTTCTCCTGCGTTTGGCGTAATGCCAAATCCTGTAAGAACATGAGTTCCATTATCCTGAGTTCCTCCAATCATGTGACCTTTATAGTTGTACCCCATACCGTAGTACTGGGTAGTCCTATAGTTGAAGTTTTGAGAAAAGAAGGTGTCTCCGTTGTCGTTTGATTTGAAGATTCCACCATCACATCCGATGTAGAATACTCCATTGGCATCAAAGTGAAACGTGTGAATATCAGAGTGCACATAATTCAAACTAGGTACATTTGAGAAGTTCTGGTTCAAATCACTCCACTGACCTGCAGGAGGGAATGACTGAGCTTGAGAATACTTGTGAAGTCTAATTCCACCAAGTATACATCGGTCAGGCTGACCAGGAACAACTACTAAAGCACAGTTGTAAACTCCTTGACCTGCAAGAGATACGAAAGGACTAAATGGTTCTGTTCCTCCATTACTACTAGGGGCAATCTCATAAAAGGTCTGACCACTATCACTCGATGAATAAACACCTCTCAATGTTCCACCACCTCCAGTAACAACAACCGCGTACATGTTGTTCGGCATATCTTTAGAAAGAGCGACCTCAATTCTTGAACCACTTGGAATTTCTCCAAATCCATTTCCTGAACGGTCAGCCCACGAAGCACCACCATCAGTGGAGGTGTATACTTGATTGCCAACAACAACCATAATCGTTTGACCGTCATCAGAAATATCTAGCGCAGTACCACTACCACTTCCGATTCCCATATTGTCAACACTTGCAGCACCAGATGTGTATGATGCTAAACCGCCAGCGTAGGCTATCCAAAGTTTGTCATTGATCACAGGGTCGGCTGCAATTTCAGTGATTTCTCCCCAATCATTAGTCAATGAGAATGTTGGGTCTGGGTAAAAGTCTTGAACTCTAGAGAAAGTAGCACCATTGTCTGAAGACATAAATAGTCCATCACCTATGAAGTTCTCAAACCTGTTTCCTGTGGCGACATACACCTCACCATTTCCAAGCACGGCAATAGAAGAGATTGAGTTGTGGACATTGAAACTTTCCACTGGCTCCCAAAGCGAACCTGCGTTAGTTGATTTAAACAAACCTCCTGTTACAGAACCTATCCACACTGTGTTTGCGTCTGTTGGGTCTGTGCAGATAGCTCTTGTTCGACCTCCAACATTATCAGGTCCAGCAGAAATCCACGTTAAATCAGTGTTGTTTTTTTGAACTGCTGATTTGGCATACTTATCATATGACGCTTCGAGTGCTCTTCTACCAGCGTGGTCTATCTCTCCAGTGGCTGGGTCTGCGTGCAACTCACGCTGATATTGTTTTGCTCCTTCCCATCCTTGAGCGCTAAATTCAGGAGTTCTTGGCTGATACTGGGCCTTTTCATCCATTTGGCTAAATAATACACATGAAGTAATCAAGGTAATTGAAGCGATACTGAGTAATAATGTCTTCATTTTTCGTCTTTATGATTTACTAAGTTCAATAGTCTATAGAAGATGTAACATCTAAGCCTATAACAGGGCTCACAATGTACAAATTAATAGTAATGGATAAAGGGTGAGTGAGGGGTAAAAATAGGTCTTTTATATCAGTTCTGATACAAGCTAAAACAGATGCTTTTCAGCGTGATATGAAGAGCGGACAAGCGGTCCTGATTCCACAAATCTGAACCCTTTTTGGAGTCCTATCTCTTTAAATTTCGCAAAAGTCTCTGGTCTAACAAATTCAGCAACAGGTAGATGCTCTCTGGTAGGCTGCAAATACTGCCCAAGAGTTAAAATGTCAACACCCACGTTGCGCAAGTCATCCATTGTCTCTAATACCTCTTCTTCAGACTCTCCCAAACCGAGCATAACTCCAGATTTGGTCTTCATGCCTGCCTTTTTGAGACGTCTCAAAAGCTCGAGACTGCGGTCATATTTCGCCTGAATACGCACTTCTTTTGTGAGCCTTCTTACTGTCTCCAGATTATGAGAAACAATTTCCGGAGCCACATCAATAATTCGCTGCAGATTATCCCAATTCCCTGCAAAATCAGGTATGAGTGTTTCCATCGTAGTATCTGGTGACTTACGTCTAATCGCTTTTACTGTGCGCGCCCAAATCTCAGAACCACCATCTGCCAAGTCATCTCTATCTACTGAGGTAATCACGCAATGTTTTACTTCCATTAATTGGACGGAGCGGGCTATTTTCGCTGGCTCAAAAGGGTCGGCCTCTTCCGGTTTCCCGGTCGCTACAGAGCAGAATCCACAAGATCTAGTACACACGTTACCGAGTATCATGAAGGTGGCGGTTCCAGCCCCCCAGCATTCGCCCATGTTAGGACAATGACCACTTTGGCAAATCGTGTTGAGCTTATGCTCATCGACAATGTGACGTACTTTTTTGAAATTTTCGCCTGTTGGGAGTTTGACACGAAGCCAGTCTGGCTTTCCCCTTTTCAACTCCACCGTTTTCTTCTGCGCAGATGATTTAATCATTCCTTAGTCCTGCGGTTAAATTTCTTTCCGAAATATACATTCAAGTAAAAATTAAAAAAGGCTTCCTTGTTTCGCTCTAGCGCCATGATTGGCACACGGTCAAAGTACACATCTAGCATAGCGCCTGCCTCTAAAGCTCTCAAGCCGCGCTGATAAGGAGAGTACTCAAAAAAGAAACCTGTCTTAAAAAAAACTCCTGGATGAAATTGGAGTTCATCTAGTCCTTTGATGGATGAAGCTCTGCCATAAATGTTGTTGATGCTGTGTATCTCAGGGTCGTACTTCTGCACATCAATGGTGATTTGAGAGCTTGCGCCATCTGCTGGTTTCCAGATTTCTAAATAAACGGGCTTCGTAAAAGCTAGCGAAGGACCAATGCTGCTGTTTAAAGAAATTTCGACACCGTTTTTGCGCAGTTTTTCTGTAAGCACGCGCTTTACACCTATGCTCGGTCGTAAGATGTACATGGAGTTCAGTTTGCCGTAGACAAAACTTTTGGCGTCTTCGAGATAAGGATTGAATTGTTTTTGCTCTTTCGGGTGCTTCATTCCAAGAAGCTCGACACTGAGTAGCATCGTTCGGTCTACCGTCTTCACTAGTCCTCTCTGAAATGAAAGGCCCCATCCTCTCGGATGCATGTGAGCGCCAAACATCACCTCGTCTTTGAGCAGAACTGTATTTCCATCATATACATTTTGTTGCCCTTTAACTTGAGTACTCGTGGCGAGCATCAATAATAGGATAATATATATAGAGGGACGAAGCATGAAACAAAGTTACTTAATTTACAACATGAAAGAGGATAAGAATATTGTGAAGAATATGGCCGAAGTCTCGTACCTAGGTGCATTGAGAACCCAATCTGTGCATGTGCGTTCAAAAGTGGAACTCATAACGGATGCACCGGTAGATAATAATGGTAAAGGAGAGGCTTTTTCACCAACAGATTTATTGGCAACAGCGCTCTCAGCGTGTATGATTACCATAATGGGTATTGCCGCAGAAAAAAGGGGCTTCGAATTGCCAGAAGTGCGTTCTTCTGTACGAAAGATAATGGCTAGTGAGCCGCGTAGGATATCAAGAATTGAAGTAGACATTGTCATTCAAGGTGGAAATCTTGAAGACAGTCAAAAGCTCATGTTGCAACGAGCTGCGAAAGCCTGTCCGGTCGCAAAGAGCTTAAGCCCTGAAATCGAACAAATAGTGAAATTTACATTTGAAGGCTGATAGATCAGCTGTTAATGTCTGTTTTTTCCACTGTATCGGCTTTACTGTATGCCGCGCAAGACTTTGTTTTGCTACAAGAAGTAATTGCCAAACTAAATAGAGCTATGGCAGCTAGGGCTAAAATATTCCTTTTCATCGTTTACTTTTCAAATAAAAGTTCTCTTTCAACTCGTCCAGAGACTTTTCCAAATGTACTATATTATACTCTTTTGCTGGCCAGTAGGTTACGATTTATACTAACAATATCTACTTACCTTAATCGTTCAAAAACCTAACGGAATGCCAGCGTCCAAATTGTCTGTGCTGGTATTATAATTATTGTGCCTTCTCTTTTAAAACATATTAAAGTCAGTCGAGCCCTCTTTCTGGTTTTAGTCATGAGCTGCTCGCTCTTTGTTCAAGGTCAAGTGAAAATCGACATTGGTCAGTCCAGCTTGCCAGATGGTTTGAGTCTAGACCCAGAGCATAAATCAAAAGAAATAGCGCTTGGTCATCTAGACCAGCTCGTGCAAGAGGGGCGAGAGATGGGTTATCTCACCATGGGTTATGAGGTGACATCAGAAGATGAGACTAGTGAAGGAAGTGACTTGCACATTAATATGCACGTTGGTCAGCAATACTCGTTCGAAAATTTGACCTTGGATTCGAACATGATCCAGTTTGCCAAAGAGATACGCTTAGATCAAAGAGACTCTAATCAACAATTACAGAAGCTTATTCAAAAGACCTTAAATGATTTGGACAGTCAAGGTTTCCCCTTTGCAAAAATTGATGTGCATCGAAAACATGGACTAGACAACCTTATCTACACAGAAATAGGCCTTGATAAGGGAAATCAGATTACTGTCGATAGTGTAGTGGTTAATTCTGAAGTGGCGCTTAACTACGCGAGTCTCATGAATCAGATTGGAGTGTCTAACGGAGACCTATATAATGGTGAGCGAATGAAAATGATTGATGCGAGATTAAAAGAGCTTCCATTTTTAAAACTCGCCAGACCGTCTGAGCTAATCTTTACCGAAGACGAGGCTCGATTGTTTGTCTTCTTGAAAGAGAAAAAAGCGAATCGTATTGATGCCATAATCGGTTTTCAGCCCAATAGCGAAGGTGAGGTAGTCTTTACCGGAGATGTAGATTTGCTGGTAGTCAACGCATTTAAGCGTGCAGAGCAGTTTGGGTTTAAGTGGAGTCGAGTAAATGACAGTTCTCAAGACCTTGAGCTAAAGTTGGCCTATCCATATTTGTTTGACTCGCCATTTGGTATTCAGTCTTCTTTTGAGTTGTATCGTCAAGACAGCACCTTTAGTCAGGTGAGTGGTATTATAGGTGTAGATTATTCTTTAGACAATGGTGATGTGCTCACGGCTTTTTTTAATTCAAAGTCGTATCGCTCACTACTTGATGTGACTGGCACTGACAATGACTTGGGTACTTCCACCTCTCAGTATGGATTGACTGTAAGCAGAGTACGATTAGACAATCCCTTTAACCCCAGAAGCGGACTGCAGTTTTTGATGACTATAAGTGCTGGAGAAAAGAAGTTTAGCACCACAGATGCTGAGCGGCAAGATGTGTCAGCAGATGATGGCCAGCAATATGAAGGTGCTGCCTCGGCACGACTATTTAATCCTATTGGTAAAAGGTCCACACTGCTACTTGGTGTGCAGGCAAAGACTATCTCTTCCAAAAGTCTAATCTCTAAAGAGCTTCATCGTATAGGTGGTGTCAAAAGTCTGCGTGGATTTGATGAGCAGTCCATCAGTGCCTCTTCTTTTGGAATTGGTACTCTTGAGTATCGTTTTCTTATTGGCAGTGACTCGTTTATCTCCGCATTTTATGACCAAGGAATATATGAGTCAAACACCGAGTCAGAATTGCTGAAAGACACACCTTTTGGTTTTGGGGTGGGTACGTCTATGGCCACAAAGACAGGATACTTTTCAATCAGCTACGCGCTCGGAAGTCAATTTGGCAACGGTATCGATTTGCGCACAGGTAAAGTTCACTTTGGCTATTCAGCGGCATTTTAAGAATCTGTAGGCCTACTTAAATTCATACTTTTGGGACTTATGGATTCTACCGAACTTTTCCTTCTCCTAGCCATAGTTGCCATACTGGGTGCAGCGCTTGGAGCCTTTGCTATTTGGTGGTCAAGCAGGTCAGCGAGACAAAAAGCAAATGACATAGCTTTAGATAGGCAAAGACTTGCAGTGCAACTAGAAAATATAGGAGTGTCAGCACGTGAAAGTGCCAGAGAATTAGAGCGTGTGGCAAAAGAGAATGAGAGCCTCAAAACGAACCTCATTCAGCAGCGGTCTATCAATGCAAGCCTTACTGAGCGCATAGAGCGTGAGAAAGAAATAATGACGAGATCTCAATCCGAAATGAAAAAGGACTTTGAGTTATTGTCAAACAAGATTCTCGAAGAAAAGAGCAAGACTTTTGCTGCGCAAAATAAAGACAGCCTGGAGGCAATGCTTCATCCGTTTAGAGAGAAGATCAATGTTTTTCAGAAGAAGGTTGAAGACACTCAGAAAGACAATATAAAAGATAGAGCTCAGCTTTTTGAGCGTATTAAGGTACTTACTGATACCAATCAAAAACTGTCTGAAGATGCCAAAAACTTAGCCACTGCGCTCAAGGGAGATAACAAAACTCAAGGTAACTGGGGCGAGATGATTCTGGAAAAAGTGCTTGAGAGTTCAAACCTGAGAAAAGGTGAAGAGTATTTTGAGCAGTATTCCATGACGAGTGATGATGGTAAGCGAATTCAGCCAGACTTTGTGGTCAACCTGCCTGATGATAAGCACGTGATTATTGATTCCAAAGTGTCACTGTTGAGTTATGAAAAGTTCATGAGCGAAGCTGATGAGGAAAGCAGAATGGTGCATTTGAGACAGCACATGATTTCTGTAAAAAATCACATCCGCCTTCTTAGCGAGAAAAACTATCAAGGAGCAAAACAAGTGCGCAGTCCAGATTTCGTGCTGATGTTTATGCCAATCGAAGCCTCATTTGCCTTGGCCGTGAAAGAGGACTCTGAGCTATTTAGTTTTGCTTGGGACCGTAAGATTGTCATCGTGAGTCCGTCTACCTTACTCGCCACTCTGCGCACCATCGCATCACTATGGAAGCAAGACAGGCAAAACAGAAATACCGAGGCCATAGCGAGTCATGCCTCTTCGCTGTATGACAAGTTTGTAGGCTTTACAGATGACCTGCAGAAAATAGAACTGAACCTCAACAAGGCCATGGGCGCGTATCACAACTCCATGAAAAAACTCTCTACTGGTCAAGGTAATTTGGTCAGACAAGCTGAGCGACTCAGAGAAATGGGTGTGAAAGGAAAAAAGAAATTGAATGTAGATGGGATTCAGAAAAGTGTCGAAGACTCTAAGATATCGGCACAACTTGACATCAATTCAGAACCAAAACAATGAGACTTTTACTTTTTAGTAGCATCATATTCCTACTCTGTGCGTGTTCCTCAAAAAGTGGTCTGGTAGGGTACTATGAAAATCTGTACCGTGTCTCCAAGGACATGGATAATGAGCTTCGTGTCTACCAAAGCACTCCGTCTCAAATCGAATTACACTTTGAAATTGATGCGGGAGATTTGCTCTACAAAAAGACCATTGACGATGAGTTTATTGCTCGAGTCGAAGTAGAAATCGAGAGCAGGGTGGGCTTTTCTCAGAGTGCCTTACCTGATACTGCGAGTTTTGAAATTGTAGACAAAGTGAATGAGATAAGTCAGCGAAAAATAAGGGGCTATTCCATCATTCCGTTTGCGGTTAGAGACACTTCTGCTTATAGTATAACGGTCAGAGTAAGAGACCTGCACCGAAGTCAGGTTGATGAGCATCAGCTCTTGCTCGGCACAAGCAAAGACGACAAAAGGTTTGTCAAACTCATGAATGACCGTGGCCATCTGTCAATGCACAACGTGCTTACAAATGATTCGTCAATCGTGATGGAGTCCACCAAGTTTTCTTCCTACGAGCTGGAAGTCAAAGAGTATAAAGACGACTTTCAAATGCCACTACCTCCGTTTAGCATGGATCAACTTCCTTCATTCTCTGGTAAGATTTTGGGAAGCAAGCAAGTGTACCGAGAAGAAAATGGTGGCTATTCTCTTTCTTGTCCAAGCGGTATGGTTTGTTTGTATAAAGACGCCACTTCAGGTGAGACGTTTTCTCTGCGACAGACAGGAGAAGCTTTTCCAGAAGTGACAGACATAGAAAAGCTGATTGAAGTGCTCAAATATATTTCGACAAAAGAGGAGCATGAAAAAATGCAATTCAGCGAAAACAAGAAAGAGGCCTTTGAAGATTTCTGGTTAAACTGTGCGGGGAGCCGAGAGCGAGCAAGAAAATTAATTGCAGAGTTTTATCAGCGAGTAGAGGAGTCTGACCGGTTTTTTACGGCCCATGTAGAAGGGTGGAGGAGTGATAGAGGAATGATTCACATCATATATGGTCCGCCTAACAAAATCACAACAGACGGCACAAAAGAGACTTGGTACTATGGGCGTTCAGATGACTCTTCGGGCCTGAGTATGGTTTTTATTAAATCTCAAAACAATCCCTTTTCTGGCAATGATTATCGCTTGCGCAGAGAGCTTAACTACAAGGCCTCGTGGTACATGGCAGTTGATGCCTGGAGAGGAGGGCAGATTGTCAACTTTTGAATTTGATTAGTAATGGGAAAGAATGACAAGACGCTAATAAGCGGCATACACACGTGTATCGAAGCTCTTGAGAATGAGACTTCATTAGATAAGCTGTTAGTCAAAAAAGGGAGTACGGGTGACAACATGAGGCGTCTAGTCTCCATGGCAAAAACAATGAACGTGCCCGTGCAGTTCGTGCCACAAGAGAAACTAGATCGCATGACTGACCTCAATCATCAAGGTGTGGTGGCGCTTATGTCTTTGATTCCATACCACAATTTGGAAGAGATAGTGCCTCAGATAATTGAGCGTGGAGAAGAGCCTCTAGGTTTAATTTTAGACGGGGTGACTGATGTCAGAAATTTTGGAGCAATATGCAGAACAGCCGAGTGTTTCGGTGCTCATTTTGTGGTCATACCAAGTCAAGGTGCTGCGCGGATTAATAGCGAGGCCATCAGAATATCATCAGGGGCGCTTCATTCTATACCAATTTGTAAGGTGCCTCATTTGCTTGATGCGGTTCATTTTTTACATGCCTCTGATATAAAGGTCTGTTGTGCTTCTGAAAAATCAGATTCATCAATTTCGAAGACAAAAATCACTGGTCCGTTGGCAATTGTGATGGGTTCGGAGGATAAAGGAGTGTCGCCTTCATTGTTGAAAAACTCAGATTTTCAGGTGAAAATTCCTATGTCAGGAAGTGTTTCCTCACTAAACGTAGGGGTTGCGGCTGGAATCCTTTTGTACTGGGCCTCTCAGAGAGGGTAGAACGAATTCTTTTTGTGGTTGAAAGAAGATTTGATGTTAGTCGTCAGAAATAATATCCAGTTCATCGAATAAAAAGTTGTCAACACTATCCTCGACTATTGTTTATTACTTTTGTGTTCGTAGTGATGTCTACACACCTAAACGCGAAACAGAATGAGAGAACTGATACTAACCATGATTGTCCTTCTTGGCGTCTCTTTTGGGGCAACGGCAGGACAAGATTCAACAGATTCGGAAACCACCACCACCATCGTACGAATTCAGAATTTCACATCTGAACACACATTACTGATTCATGAGTTGTTTAAGAATGACTCGAAGTACGTAATCGTCAACACATGCGAAGGCCTTGGTTTGGTTGTTTTTGACACCAAAACTAACGTAGAGGTAGCTGGCGCTCAAGCTGGCGCTGAGATACGCACCACTCTTGACCAAGGAGGTATCGACTCTCTCGAAATTATCGAAGACATGACCAAGATTGCGGTCATGTTAGATTGCCGAGCGGCAAAAGCTCGTGAATTCGGTATCGAAGAGAATCGTTGAGCGATACTCCATCAAACACATTATTTCAAACACAATTTTCTAATCACATGAAAATGAGGGTTACAAAGAACATACTCGTTTTATCGGCCTTACTAGTCGGATTGACAGCACAAGCGCAGATGACTGTCACGCCAGCCACTGCCCAAGAAATGATTGAGCAGCTTGAAGGTCAAGGTGTAACAATACTTAATCCAGTCCTTTCGGTGGGTATTCCGGGTGTGTCTGGGGGGCTTTTTGAGGTGACGGACCCGAACTTTGACATTGATGAAGGGGTCTTACTGACCACTGGTCGTATCACGAATGCGCCAGGGCCAAACAACCTTGAGGGTAAAAGTTATGTCACCATTCAGCCAGGTGATCCTGACCTGAGTTTCATTTCGGGCTATGCAAGTGCTGATGCATGTGTGTTGGAGTTTGACATCATTCCTGCTGGAGACACCTTGCGTTTTGACTTCTCTTTTGCTTCTGAAGAGTATGACGAGTACGTCTGTACCAACTTTAATGATGCCTTTGCATTCATTCTTACTGGAGTAACGGACCCGCTAGAGGTCAATGGAAATTTTGGTATACCTAACAAAAAGAACTTGGCCATTGTACCAGGTACAAGCGCCAATCCTGACTGGGTGTCTATTAATACCATCAATGGAGGTAACCCTTCGCTACCTTCTTGTGGGCCAGTCAACGAACAGTTCTATCATCAAAACCCTATTAATCCGCTTGCTCAGATTCAGTATGACGGATGGACAAGAGGACTTACTGCCTTTGCAGATAGCTTGACTCCATGTAACACCTATCACCTCAAACTTGTTATTGCCGATGCCTCTGACAGACTCTGGGATTCTGGTGTATTTATCGAAAAAATCACGAGTAATGAGGTCACTCTAACTGTAGAAACGGATGGTGGAAACCAAGTGATGTATGAAGAGTGTAACAACGCTACCGTGAGCTTTTGCTACGATAACCCAGTGCTTGTAGACACAGATGTACAGTTCCAACTTTCTGGAGATGCCATTAACGGTACTGATTATGACTTGATTCAAAATGCAGATCCTAACGCCATACTTACGGCCACCGTTTTGGCAGGAGAGACTTGTGCAGAGATTCAGTTAAACACCATTGACGATGACATAGGTGAGCCACTGGAAACAGTAACAATCACTGTGTTTAACCCAAACACGGAGTGTGACCTTATTCAGCCCATACTTGACGAGCAGACCATCTTCTTGTATGATTCTCTAGAAGTATTTATTGTCGGTGATTTAAATCTCTGTTTGGGAGAGTCTACCGTGCTAAGTGTAGACAGTGGTGGGCCTCAACTGATGTGGGGAGCCTCTCCTTCTTTGGTGTTTAACCCAGATAATACGTCTGTACCAGTAAATATTACACCAACTCAAGATACTGATATCTTAGTAAGTACAAGTATCGCAGCATGTGTTGCCACTGACGAGGTGACAGTTCAAGTAAGTGAATTAGATCTCGACTTCACTGTGCTTGGTGAAAGTTGTACTGATGTATGTAACGGGTCAATCGACTTAACCATTCTAGACGGAATAATGCCATTCAATGTGCTCTGGAACGATGGAGTAATGATTGGTGATGGTCCAGCTACCGATGAAGATCAGACAGGTTTATGTCAAGGTACATACTGGGTGCGCGTTACTGATGCAGCTGGATGTGTGACTATAGATACGGTGCAAGTTGGTGTGGGTAATGTGGTGACACTAAGCGCGCCAGCTCTGGAGTATAACGGAGGCTTTAATGTGTCTTGCTTTGGTGCTTGTGATGGTGAGATATTCCCAACTGCTGGTGGTGGTTCTGGTACGTACACGTTTACCATAGATTCACCAGGAGGTGCGTTCAGCAACTTGTGTGCAGGTACATATAATGTCACTGCCACAGACATTGACTCTGGATGTTCAGACAGCCAAATGATCACCATTAGCGAACCTTCAGTCAAAGAGATTATAATCACTGACATTCAGCCGGTACCTTGTAATGGTGGAGCAGACGGATGCGCCACTGTGCTGTGTCAAGGTGGAAGTGGTAATCCTGTATCATACGAGTGGGCCTTGGCAGGTGCGGTTGTCGGAACAGGACCAACATTTTGTGGCCCTGCTGCGCAGTACACTGTGACAGCAATTGATGATAATGGCTGTGAGGCTTCACTTCAAGTAAGCTTGATAGAGCCGGCAACAGGACTGACTGGTATTGTTGTTAGCCAAGATGATCCTGCCTGTAACGGAGAGAATACTGGCGCTGTCTGCGTGAGTGGAGCAGGCGGAACTCCATTTATAAGCGGAGACCCATACACGTACATGTGGAGCAGCGGTTTAGGAACAGACCCTTGTTTGACAAATCTTGAAGCAGGATTATATGTAGTCACAATCTCAGATGCTGCTGGATGCTCCATCGACTTGACGGTTAACATCACTGAGCCAACTCAAATAGAAGTACTCATCTTAGACAGAAATGATATACAGTGTGAAGGTCAAGACTGTGGTTCTGCCCTCGGTATTGGCATTGGTGGTACAGGACCCTATACATATGAGTGGTTGCCTGTAGATTGTCCAGACATAACAGGTTTCCCAGTGTTTGCCCCTGCGGCACCATTTTGTCTTCCATGCGATTACATCTTGACTGTTACCGATGCAAATGGATGTAAGGCAGATACGACAATCTCTATTGATATTATTAGTCCTGCCATGGACTTGGATTTTGATGTCACTGATGTCTTATGTCACGGAGATAGCACTGGTGCCATAAACTTGACAATGAGCGGTGGTATTCCTCCATATATATATGAGTGGGAAGGTGGAAACTGCAATCAAGGTCCGTTTAACACCCAAGACCTGAATAACGTCTGCGGTGGACTCTGGTGTTTGACTGTCACTGATCAGAATGGCTGTATGGTTGATACATGTCTATTTGTAGAAGAGCCGCCAGAGCTCGGAGCCTTGTTTGACATGACTCCAACTGACTGTTTTGACGCATGTACAGGTGAACTAGACCTAATCCCTTACGGTGGAACACCGTTTATGACTGGCAACCCGTATACCTACGAGTGGCAAGGGCCAGTTGACATTGGAGATGTAGCTGCTTTTGACACGGCTCCAACATTTAGCACTGACGAAGATTTGACTCTCTTGTGCAAAGGATGGTACAGGGTCACTGTCACAGACTCACTGGGTTGTACGTTCATGCGCATTATCACGCTCACTGCTCCTGATGACATGTTGATCGAAAACGTGATGACATCCGATTATAATGGTTGGCAAATTTCGTGCCCTGATGCCTGTGATGGATGGATTTCTGTTGACGTGACTGGAGGTACTCCGGGTGTTGACGGATTCTACTGTACATGGTTTGAGCCAGAGGTTCCGTTCATTCAGCAAGAGTTTGGACTTGACTCTCTAGGAGGTTTGTGCGCAAGTCAAGACACTCTTGGTTATGAGATAATTAAGGAAGACGCGAATGGTTGTATTCAAAACACCTTCGTCATTATGGCTGAGCCAGATGAGTTTACATTCAATACAGAAAACTCTGTAGACGTGTCATGTAGTGGCGGTTCTGATGGAAGTATCGTGATGAATATTGAAGGAGGAACTCCTCCGTACAGCATTACAGTTGAAAATGCGGCCAATGTAGAAATCTTCAGTGCACCTAACTCTCTGACAGGTGAAGAGACAGTGACGGGTCTGCCAGAAGGTTGTTATACCATATTCGTAAGTGATCAGAATGGATGTATGGATCAAGATGAAATTTGCATCTCAGTGCCTAATCCAGTGGTTGTGGTCATGAACAATGTGCCTTATGGAGATGACTACGGTGTGAGTTGTGCAGGTGAGTGCAACGGAATAGTGTATGCCACAGTACAAGGTGGAACTCCATATGTAGGTAACGTATACGACTTCACATGGTGGGATACAGATTGTGGTGTCGACTCTATTTCAGCTGACCCATTTGTCATTGACTCATTATGTGCGGGAGACTACTTCGTTACCGTATCTGATTCACTTGGTTGCTCTGTCTGTCCAGCTGACGGTTGGGAGTTGACAGCGCCTTCTCTTCTTGTAGACACTCTTGCTCAGGTAGATAGTGTTGATTGTTTCGGTAACAACAATGGGTCTATCGTCCTCAACATCGAAGGTGGTACGCCAAACTATACATACAACTGGACAGGTACCACACCGCCAATTACTCAAGGTGCAGCCTTCCAAAATGGATTGCCGCCTGGAGTGTATGATGTTCTTGTGACTGACATGAATGAGTGTGACACACTTCTTTCATATGTTATTGATGAGCCTGACACTCTTATTGCAGTGGCTACTGCACCGTTTATTGATGAGTTTAATGTGACATGTGGTGGCGATTGTGATGGCTCTATCGAGCTAAGCGTTTCAGGCGGAACACCTCCATACAGTGTCATATGGTCTGGCGGAGGATGTGTCGGAGGAAGCACTGACTTCTCTTTTGACGGATGTGTCTGTGCCGGAACGTATTCATACACAGTCACTGATGCAAACAGTTGTGAGGTGATGGGGTCTATTACTTTGGTTGAGCCGGAGCCTATAACTGTCATGATTACAGAGGCTCAGAGCATCTTGTGCTTTGATGATTGTAACGGTCAGCTTAGTGTGCAGAGCACTACTGGTGGAAGCGGAGTCTACGTAAGTTATGCCTGGTCTAATGGCGACATGGGACCATTGACAAATGCCAACCTCTGTGCAAGTCCTCCTCCATATACTGTCACGGTTACTGACAACAACAATTGTGAAGGAATGGGCTCATATGATCTCATGCAGCCAGATACACTCGAGTGTAATTGTGTTCCAACCAATGTGTCATGCTTCGGATTTAATGATGGTAGCATTTCATGCACGCCAACGGGTGGTTCAGCTCCGTATTCTATTTTGTGGAATGGTCCAAATGGCTTCCTTGCCACAGGTAGTAACATCTCTGATCTCCAGCCTGGAGAATACTGTAAGACGGTGTCAGACGCCAACGGATGTCAAGCCACTGAGTGCATAACCATCACAGAGCCAGACATCATCTTGGTCGACATCGCAGTGCTTGAGTATGAAGGTGGATTTGGAGTGAGTTGCTTTGGTGCCTGTGATGGAGAGATTGATATAACCATCACTGGAGGTACAGGTCCATTCACGTTTGTGCCAGATACAGCTACCCTTAACATGCTCTGCGCTGGTGATTACCCGATAGAGATTATTGACGCCAACGGATGTATGTTTAACGATACGGTGACAGTTACCGAAGGACTTGAGCTTGAAGTGAGTCTGAGTACGACCATCTATGAGTGTGAAACAAACATTTCATGTCAAGGTGCCTGCGATGGATTTATACAGAGCGCAGTCTCAGGTGGAGACAGTAGCTCATACACCTTCTACTGGATAGAAGCTGGCATGCCTAACGATACCTTCTTAGTCAGCACAGATGACGATGCCATCTCCTTGCTGTGTGCCGGAGACTATATACTCTATGTCGAGGATGGGAATGGTTGCTTTGGTTCTGAGTCGATTACGCTCACAGAACCTTCTATGCCGTTTACCGTGGACGTGACGCTATTCACTTACCCAAGTGGTGACAATATCTCATGTGCCGGGGCATGTGACGGTTCAGCAACATTTACGCCTAATGGCGAGTGCGGCACCGTTATGTACACGTGGACTGATGGTTCGGGAGTTGTTGACCCAACTATGATTTGTGCACCTGACCTCACCTTGGTGGCCATTGATGCGGCTAATTGTACATATACTGAAGTCTTTAACATCACCGAGCCACCTGCACTCATTACTGCAGTAGATACTGAAGAGGCCCTTTGTTTTGGAGACTCATCAGGTACGGTTTGCTTTGAGACAATTGGAGGTTCACCAGCTTACACGACTACTTGGACAGGGCCAAGTCCATTGACCGGACCAGACTCTTGTGCAATCAACTTGCCTCAGGGTACGTATACATATACTGTGACAGACATCAACGGTTGTGAAGAAATCAGTACGGTCACTATTGATGAGCCAGACTCGCTTCACATCGAGTTGTTTAGCCCACTGGCCTCTAACAATATTCCGTTTAACATCTCTACACCAGGAGGTATGGACGGGTTTATTGACGCTACAATTACAGGTGGAACATTGCCATATAACTGTCAGTGGTCTGGAGGAAACAGTCCTGACACCCCAGGTTGTGGTGATCTTGATTCCCTCATTGCCGGAGAATACTGTCTCCTAGTCACTGATGCAAACGGATGTGAAGAGTCGCTCTGTATTGAGGTTACCGATCCTGACTTACTTGAGCTGCCTAACGGTATTTCGCCAAATGATGACCTCATAAATGATGGTCTTGAAATTCCAGGTTTGGAAGTGTACCCTGACAACACGGTACAAATTTTCAACCGATGGGGTAACCAGATTTTTGAGCGAACGAACTACAGTAATTCAGACCAATGGAAAGGAGAGGGAAGCAACGGGAACATAGTTCCTGACGGCACCTATTTCGTCATCCTGGTGGTCAAAGACGCATTTGGTCAACAAGAGGAGCTTAACGGCTACTTAGAACTAAGAAGATAATTAACGAGACAAATAGATAAGAGATGAGAAAATCAGTCATACTCGGGCTATTCATGGCATTTGCTTTGTCCTCATTCGCACAGAATGAAGTGATGGTGAGTCAGTACATGTTTAATGGACTATTCATCAATCCAGCCTACTCAGGTAGCCACAAGTTTTGGGAAGCTACAGCCTTGCATCGTTCACAGTGGGTGGGCCTGGAAGGAGCACCGACTTCACAACTGCTTGAAATAGATGGTCCGCTGTCTAACAACAAGATTGGTCTTGGAGCCATCATCATGCATGATGACATTGGAGATACAGAGCAGTTTGAGTTTAGCGCCAACGCATCGTATCACCTTGATTTAGATGCCGATCAGAATAACAGATTGTCTTTTGGTATCCGAGCAGGTGTGTCAAGTTTCACAGCCCGATTAGACCAGACTGACATCGTTGACGAGAACGATCCTGTGTTTCTAAATGGAGCATTGAAAAATCAAATGATACCCAAGTTTGGAATTGGTGCATATTACTACAACAGCACTACCTATGCAGGAATTTCTATTCCAACACTTTTTGCTGCCGATGACAAGCTCCAGTTTCAAGACGTAACTTCAGGTACTGACGATGTGCACTTTGAGAACCACGTTTTTGTGACAGGTGGAAAGTTTTTTAAAGTAAGTGAGTCATTAGGTTTAAAGCCAAATGTGCTTGTCAAGTATCACCCCGCAGCACCAGTTGAAGTGGACCTTAACGTCAATGCGCTGCTCAATGAAATTATTTGGTTTGGGGTTTCCTACAGAACAGGAGATGCCATAATTGGTATGTTGGAAGTAATGCCTTCTTCGAGATTGAGAATAGGTTATGCTTATGACTTTACCTTAACTGACATAGCAAACTACAGCAGCGGTAGCCACGAGGTCATGCTGGGATATGCCTTCGGTGAGGAGGTAATCAAGATGAAATCACCACGTCTATTCTAAGTCGAGACACAATGAGACACACGATAGAGAACATACTGACATTGACTCTCATGGCAATCCTGCTTTCAGGATGTGGGGCCAATTATTATTTGAAATCTGGTAAAAAGGACTTCAGTAATCTACAGTACGCCAAAGCCAAAAAGAAGTTTAACAATGCCTTGGCTAAGAAGCCTGAGAGCTATGAGTCTTTAAAGATGCTCGCTCTTACCCACCAGAAGTTGGATGATTTTCCAGCCGCTGAGAAAGCGTATCAGTTAGCCATGAACTATCCTCAGGTTACCCTAGAAGATAAGTTCAACTATGGCAAGATGCTTATGAGTAATAACAAGCATGACAAGGCCGAGCTCATCTTTAGAGAATACCTATCGGTAAAACCTGAAGACAAAGTAGCACGCGCCATGGTTGAGTCTTGTCAGTTCATTGAGCTGTTTAAAGATGATACTGCACTCTACAAGATTTCAGCCTTGCCTATGCTCTCTAATTTGAGCATGTTTAGTCCAGTGATGATGGAAGACGGTAGTCTTGCATTTACAGCTGAGCGAGAAGTAAAGGGCTCAAAGAATAACCCATGGACGGGAAATTCATATTACGACTTGTACTCTATGAAGAATAACGGTAGTACCTGGAATGAGCAGATGCCGATTGATAAAATCTTCAACGGAAAGTTTCATGACGGTCCAATCTCTTTTAATAAAGCCAATGACATGGCTGTGTTTACCAGAAGCTATACCGTGTCAGGTAGAAAAGCGGAGAAGGACGGAGACAATTTTAACAATATGTTCCTCTACACCGCAAGTAAAGATACTTCGGGTGCTTGGGGCAATGTGATTGAGCTTCCGTTTAACAACATTGACTATAGTTGTATGCACCCTAGTCTTTCTGAAGGAGGAGACACGCTGTACTTTGCTTCAGACATGCCCGGTGGTATAGGTCAAAATGATATCTACATGTCTACCAACAGTGGTGGTTCGTGGTCAAAGCCTAAAAACTTAGGTTCTACTATCAATACCAAAGCCAATGAGGTGTTTCCTACCTACAGAGGTGGAAATGCACTCTACTTCTCGTCTGATGGACACCCGTCACTCGGAGAGTTAGACATCTTTAAGTCAACAAAAAGTGGTGATGAGTGGAAGAAGCCAAGAAACTTAAACTACCCAATAAACTCTACGTCTGACGACTTCTCTTTTATATATGACGGAGGTGACTCTACAGGATATTTCGCATCAAACAGACAGGGAGTAGATAAAATCTATCAGTTTAAGAAGCGTCCAAGCGGCAATGTATACGTCAATGGTAAGTCAGTTGATGATGCCGGCAACTTGCTCAAAGGCGTGACAATTAAGCTCATAGACCTAGACACTGGTGAGACTATTAAAGAAGTAGTCACAGGACCTGACGGGAAGTTTGACTTCGAATTGCTGCCAGACAGAAATTACCGAATCGAAGGCTCTAAGGATGGGTACTTTACTCAGAGCTATGAGCGATCTACTGTCAATCAGTATGAAGACGAAGAGCTTGAGCTAGTCTTCACGATGCCACAGATTAATGTGATTGACCCTAACAGTCCGTATACGCCTGACGACAAGGGTGTGATTCGAATTCCGAATATCAATTACGACTTTGACAAATTTGACATCAGACCAGATGCGGCCGTGGAACTAGACAAGGTGGTCAAGACTTTGAAAGACAACCCGACCATCGTTATTGAGTTGCAGTCTCATACAGACAGCAGAGGTAGAGATGAGTATAACGTGGAGTTGTCTGAGCGCAGAGCGAGAAGTGCGAAAGCATATCTCGTTCAGAAGGGCATTGCCGTTAACAGGATAGTGTCTAAAGGATATGGAGAAACTCGAATTTTAAACAAATGTGTCAACGGAGCAGATTGTTCTGATGAAGCACATGAGGAGAATCGTAGGACAGAATTTATAGTCACTTCATTAGGGAAGTGATTCAAGATCCGTTTTGAAATGAAAGGGCCTGGTCTTATTGATCAGGCTCTTTCTTTTGCAATCAACTTGCTTTTTTTACTGCTTCGGCAAAGTTCTGCTCAGTTATTTTGCTGTTTACCCAAGACTCGAAGTCGAAGTACTCAAGGGCCACTTGCTCAGATTCACTCTTCAGTATCTTTTTCAACTGAGGCTTCATCTTCTCAAACTCCTTTTTAGCACCGGTCTTGTCGTAAGTCTTCGCTAATTTCTTCAAGCTGCTAAGCATCAATGTTTCCACTTCATAAGCACGTCCTTTCTTATTGAGGTAGCGATGCGTAGACTTAATGATGTACTCTAGAAGTTCGTTATTACCCAACTCGTAGTGGATGATGAGGTTAAACAAGCGCGCATAACCATAGATGTCCTGTCGCAGGTTGGTCTCATTGTCATTGAGCACTTTATTAATCCAGAATAGGGCCTTGTTGTGCTCACCAATACCGAAGTAGATGTAGGCTATGTTGTAGTAAAACAAAATCTCTTGCTCCTTGTTGATACGTCCTTTCATGGATTCGATCTGTTCCATTATCGGTTCTATCAACTTGATGGCGTGGTCATAGTCACCGGTGCGCTGGTAGAGTCTAATCTCAGCGAGGTACGTAGACTTAAATATCCGAACACCAATGTCCATGTTGTCAAAGCCTTTCAGCTCCGACATCTTTCTCATCGAGTCGATTAGTTTTTTAGCCTCCTTATGCTCCTTCATTTCGATGTGGCACATGATGAGGTTGCTGACGGTCTTAATGTATCGCTTCGCAAGGTCTTTTTTGATGTGAGGGTTCTCCTCAAAGATGGCTCTCACCTTGCCAAATTTTTCGGCACATTTCTTCCAGTCTCTGTTCGCAAGCGCGCAGAATCCTTGTATGTAGTAACAGATAGTAGCCGCACGTCTAGAGAGGGCTGTGTTCTTATTTTTAATCAGCGGATGACTAGATATTTCTAACACCACCTGCTTGTCGCGTTCATTGCGCACATATCCGCCACTTCTAAACACGTAGTTGATCTTCGAGTAGAGCACGTGATAGGCAGCTAGGTTTCGTAGTTTTTCTATAACATCCTTCTCTTCTTCAATCAGACCGTCTAAGTCTTTGGTGAACTCGCCTTCTTCATAGGCTTCTTCAAGCAGTATTTTTTCCCAGTTGAGTAGCTCATAGAGGTAGTAAAACTTCTCATGGTCAATGGCGATTTTCTTCGCTCGCTTCATGAACTTGTTGCACTCCTTATAAAGCGCCTTGGTGTACAGTATCTCAATGTTCTTTATCTCTTGCTTGAGCACAGAGCTCACAGTGTTGTCGGAGTGGTAGGCGCGCAGACTCTTGAGAATGAGCTTGTAGAGGTGGTTTTTCTCAGAAGGGAAGTGCTTGATGAAAGTCTCCTTGCTAAATTCTTCTTTGATCATATTCTCATCATAGACTTTCTGTTTGTCTATCGAATTGAAAATTTTCAAGTAGTTCTTACTCCCGCTTTGCAAGGAAGAGGAGAGTTTAAAAAATCGCTTTTCTGACTTTGTCAGTGACTTCACCAACTGAAAGAGTTCTGTACTCGGCTTCATAGGACTTCAAGGTATTGCTATGTAGGTAATACAATTATGTGAATGCTAACCCTACCGCAAAGGAATAAAAATTCATTTGGCAATCCAATGTCCCGTTTAGTAATGGGATTTCTGATGTCTATTTAAACCAGCTACTATACTGTATATAGTTCTTTGAGATTCGTTCTACTTGGTCTTTTAAAGTCTCAGAACTGATATTTTTGACTTTTTTTGCTGGGATTCCGGCATAGATAGAGCCGCTTTCTACCCGTGTGTTCTCCAGTACAACTGCTCCAGCCGCCACGATAGACCCTGACTCTATCACAGCCCCATCCATCACTATAGAGCCCATGCCAATAAGCACTCTGTCATGTATAGTGCATCCATGCACGATGGCATTATGACCGATTGATACGTCATTTCCGATAGTCGTTGCCGCTTTTTCATACGTGCAGTGTATCACAGCACCGTCTTGCACATTAACCCGGTCACCCATTTGTATGGAGTTCACATCTGCGCGCACCACAGCGTTAAACCACACGCTGCACTGGTCGCCCATGATGACTTCGCCCACCAAAGTGGCGTTTTCTGCGAGGTAGCAATCCACCCCATAACTTGGATTCTTTCCGTGACATTCTTTTATCAGCGCCATCTCTTCTCTTTTTTCTTGAAATTAAAATTTCTATTCAAAAAGATGATGGACTAGAAAAACCAAGGTGGTACTTTTATCAAAACTCTAAGACAGATGTCAGACATCATACCTACATACGTGTACACGGAGATGACTCCAAACCCATCGAGCCTCAAATTTGTGGCCGACCGATTCATTATTGAGAACAATGATATCGCGGAGTTTGAATCACTGGACTCTACCATTGGAAAGTCTGCATTGGCTGAGAAGTTGTTCTCCTTCCCGTTCGTCAAGAGCGTGTTCATCATGAGTAACTTCGTGACGGTGAGTAAAAGTGCCGATGTAGATTGGGATCTTGTCAAAAATGAATTACGTGAGTTTATTCAGCGTCACCTTATGGAAAGTAAGCTAGCCGTAGCCACTGACTTTATTGGTGCGGGATCGAGTGACGCTGCTGAGTCTACACCAACCGTGCAGCACAATATCTCTAATGAGATGGATGAAAAAATTGCGGGTATACTAGACGAGTATGTGAAACCAGCTGTTGAAAGAGATGGTGGAGCCATTCATTTTCAAAACTTCACTGAAGGCGTAGTGACAGTTTCGCTTAAGGGATCATGCAGCGGCTGCCCTTCGTCAACTGTCACATTAAAAAGCGGGATTGAAACTCTGCTGAAGTCCATGTTACCAGAAGTACAAGAAGTAGTAGCCCAAGACGCATAGAATGTTGAGCGGAACGACAGATCTTCCATTATTTCCACTAGGTATTTTCTTACTGCCAGGTGAGCGTACGCAGCTGCACATTTTTGAGCCAAGGTATCGGCAGATGATGGCCGACTCAGAGCAAGAAGGCAGCGAGTTTGGTATACCCTTTGCCAATGGGCGCATCACACATTCTCTAGGTAGTCGCTGTCGCATTCTGTCTGTGGTCAAGCGCTATGAAGGCGGTGAGTCAGATGTGCTAATAGAATGTACAGGCGTTTTTAGACTAAAAGAATATCAGTCGGCAAAAGAAGACAAGCTCTATCCCTATGGAAAAGTCGAGATGCTTTCTTGGATTGTAAATGAAGAGGTCAGTGAAGAAGTCATTAGCGAGTTTAAGCGATACACTGACCTAATGGAGACCAATAAAATGCCATTCTCTTACCCGGCAGAATTAAAGTTGGTACCCATGTTGGCTAGTCTCAATTTGGAGTACGATCAAAAGTTCAAATTCCTGCTTATCACAGATGAGCATCGCAGGAGTGAAGTACTCTGCAACATGATAAAGTTCTGCAGGCTGCTAGCCGAGCAAGAGTTTGTCAGAGAGAACGGAATCTACCTGAGCTGAAATAATCTCCCTAATTTTTATGGAATTCTGTTGAATGGGTCATCTACTTAGTAGATATTAACTTAAACCCGTTTAATTATGAGAATTACAATCACACTAATTGCCTTGCTCTTGATGGTGTCTACTCAGGCACAAAATTTTGGAGAGATTAAAGGACAAGTAAAAAATGCCAATGGTGAGCCACTCTTTACCACCGCTGTATGGGTAGACATGGCCGGTTCAAAAATTGGAACCACCTGCGACATGGATGGACGATTTACACTCAAACCTCTTCAGCCTGGTAACTACACACTGCATGTGAAGTTTATAGAGTATGCTGAGCTGGAGATCACTAATGTGGAGGTGCTGCCTAATGAGATTACCTTTAAAAACAGCATTGTGCTCAGTCAGCCTAACACACTTGGGATTGTTACTGTAGTGGGCATACCTGACTTGATTAGAAAAGACAATCCTACACTGATGCAAATCAAGTCAGCCGATATTTCAAAGAGTGCAGCTGCGACAGATCAGGCTCTATTGATTTCTGTCTCTGTGCCAGGAGTAAAACTGAGTGATGACGGTCAGCAGCTATATTTCAGAGGCTCGCGTCCACAAAACGTATCTACTTTTGTAGACGGTGTGAAGCTACCGGAAAGCGGTATTCCAAGAATTCCGAGAGGAGCTATTAAGAATATTTCTGTCTACACTGGAGGTGTGCCGGCCAAATATGGAGACGTGACAGGTGGAGTAATTATCTACGAGACCAAGTCTTATATTGACCTGTGGAACGAACGCCAGAAAGAGAAAAAAGAAAACGAGACTATTTGATTTGCTGATTGGTAAAGAGTAAACAACATAACGAGCATGTCTCAGACTTCACACTGGTTGAGCGGTTTAAAACCGGAGACATGAAGAGCCTGGGTGTATTGTATGAACGATACGCCCATCTCGTCATTGGTGTGTGCCTCAAGTACCTTGGCGACAGAGAGCTGGCCAAAGATGCCTGCATAGATGTCTTTGAGCAGCTGATGGTTAAGCTCAAAAAACACGAGGTGACTAACTTTAAGTCATGGCTTTATTCGTTGAGTAAAAATCACTGCCTCATGAAACTGAGAAAGGCCAAAACTGGCCCTCTTGAAATAAACGGGATGGAGAAAATCCATGAGGCCGATGACTTTTCTCTTCAGTTGAAGAAAGCCAAGGAAGCGCAGTTTGAGCGATTAGAAGAGGCCATAGCTGAGCTAAATGATGGGCAGCAACAATGTGTTAGAGAATTTTACCTCAAAGCCAAACCGTATAAAGTGATAGCGACAGAACTCAACATGGACATCAAGTCGGTGAAGAGTAACATTCAGAACGCGAAGCGTAATCTGAAAAACATTTTGGAAAAACAACATGAGTTCAAGCAACGAACATAATTGGACCTTCTCAAAGGAAGACATCATGAAGTATCACCGAGGCGAGCTCGATGATAGTCAGATGAACGAGATGGAACAGCGCGCTTTAGATGACCCCTTTTTGGCAGATGCCATGGAAGGCTGGTCCTCTCAGTCCGACACGTCCATCATGGATGAGGTCGATGGTGAATTAGAGTCACGAATGACAGACACGGGTAGCTCAAGTTCATTCTCTTGGGTGAAGACAACGTTGCTGTCGGCAGCGGTTGTTATTACAGCGTATGCAGCCTATCAAGTGATTAGTGACATGAACGAAGTAAACGTGATGACGGAGCAAATCTTGGAGAGAGCTTCGCAAGAAGAGCCACCTTTCATCGTGTCTACTCAGCAAGACTCTATTGACGAGATGGAGATAAAGTACAGTACTCCGCTGCCAGTTGAAGAGCACATTGACCTAAAGCGGGTGAGAAAAGAAATGGTTCCCACTCCAGAAGTTGAGAAAGATGGTGAGCCACAGAAAAAAACTGAGCCGACTCCCATTCCGGTCAAGAAAAAGCAGGAGTTGGAAAAAGAAGAGCCAAGCCCAAAAATTCAACAAAAAACACATGCCGTGTATTATGTGCACGGGCTCAAGGTGGCTGACTACAGGAAGTTGAGAACAAAGGGTCAATCAGAGATTGCGATTTGGAGTCAGCTGTCAGGTCATGTTCCGGCTAACTATGAGAATGACAGTATTGCTCGTCTGGGTGGTGCCCGGTTTGAAGTGACCAAAATCTCATACGTAGACTATCTCGATGCTGCCATGCAGCGCTTTGCTCAAGGAGACTATAAGGAAGCCTTGAAGAGATATAGGGTAATCATGAAAAATTATCCTAATGATGTGAATGCACATTTTTATGGTGGTCTGGCATACTTCAACTTGAATAGGCAGAAGAAGGCGGCATCCTATCTGTCTGTGGCCCAAAAGCATGATTTGTCGGTGTTTGATCAAGAAGCCCAGTATTACAGGGCCTTGAGCTTGATCAAAGCCAAAAAGATTAGTGCGGCACGATACGTTTTAAAGAATATTGTTGATAAAGACTCGTTCTACAGTAGCCAGGCCCTCGAATTACTCGGAAATTTGAATTAATCCCAATTCTCCTGCCTTCACATTTTGGCATGAGAATTGAATCTTTTTGAGCTATGAAAAGAACAGTCATCATATTCTCCGCAGTGCTCTGTATGATTTCCATACAGTCGCTTGCCCAGAACTCATCAGGAAACTATGCCTCGGGCATAAACGTGAGTGGTCATGTTCAATTAGGGCTCCCTCAAAATGAGTTTAAGGAAATACTCAACGGATATCCGGCTGGGGCAGGAGTGTCTTTTAGCACGCCCATGGGTAGCACAGGACTGTTAAGACTTGGAGGTGAGTTTGCCTGGAATACCCTCGGTGATGAGAAAACACTCGTTGAATTATATGACGATGCATCCAACATACTAGGAGGCGACATGACCTCCACCACCAATGTGAGAAACTACCTTGGGTACGTGCGTGTCATGCCGTTTAAAGGAAGAGTGAGACCCTATGGAGATGTCATTCTGGGCTTACGCTCGTATAAGTCTGAAGCAAACATAGAAGTCGACAATGTGAATGGTAACTACTCTTCGACCAATATCGATTTGATTAAAGAGTTAAAAAGCACCTACGGCTATGCGCTCGGATTAAACTTTGCGCTTGGCAATAATGTCTTTCTGGACTCCAAAGTGCAAATCTTGAGAGGAGGGAAGGTGACTTATGTAGACCAGGAGTCACTGGAAATAGATGTGAATGGTGACATCAACTACTCGCTGCAAGTCAGTGATACAGACATTGTCATTCCCCAGGTCGGGCTGTCTGTGTACTTCTAACTTTCTCTAATGGCCACCACGGGGTCTAGCCTACTGGCTCGCCATGCTGGAATCACTCCAGCCAGCACTCCTATAAACAGTGAGATGGACAAGCCAAGGATGGCGTTACCCATCGTTAGTTTCGCATCTAAATCGCTGAAGGCTGAAATGACATACATCAGTATCGAGATTAGAAGCAGGGCTACTAATCCGCCTATAAGACTGAGGAGCATAGACTCAATCAAGAACTGAAGCAAGATGAATAGCTTCTTTGCGCCAAGTGCTTTTTGAATGCCAATCATTTTTGTTCGCTCTTTGACTGATACGAACATGATGTTAGCTATTCCAAATCCACCAACCAGGATAGAGAACATTCCAATAACGAGGGCAACCAGCTTTAACATGCCGAAGATTCCGTCTATCAAGTCGGTAAACATGCTAATCTGATTAAGAGAAAAATCTTTGTCTTCTGTCGGCCTCAACCTGTGTATAGCTCTCAGCTTGCCAATGATTTCATCTTTGAGTGCTTCAATTTCAACACCGTTTTTCGCCTTTACCCAAATTGCATTTTGGGTCTCTTGCAAGTTGGCAAATGACCGAGCAAAAGGCGCTGATACAATCACCATCTCGTCAAAATTATTGCCAATCAAACTTTCGCCTTCGCGCTCCAAAAGTCCAATTACTGTCGCCTTGTTGCCGGCAACTTTTATTTCTCGGCCCATCGGGTCGATAGACCCAAAAAGGTCGTCAGCCACTTTTGCTCCGATAAGACACAGCCCGCTACCATTGCGGGCTTCACTCTCGGTGAAAAATCTTCCTTGCTCAATTTTAAGCGGGTAGACATTAACAAATGAGGCTGAGCTCAGCCAGATGGTTGAGCTACTAATGCTGTTATTTCTGTAGCTCACCTTTCGCATCACTTCAGAAATAAAGGCAAGCTCTTCAGCAGAGTTGAGTCTGGCTTTGAGCATCTTCATGTCGCGCAGTGAAGGCTCGTCACGCTGAAAGTACTTCCACCATGCATACTCTTCTTCGCCTTCTTCAAGTCCTTGCGGCCACTTATTGATAAACACCAAGTCGTCACCGATGCCCGAGACGAGGTCTTTGAGGCTCAACTCTAACGAGTCGACTAGCGTAAAGACTGAGATCATGGCAAAGATTCCGATAGTCACCCCCATAAGGGACAGGAAAGTCCTGAGCTTGTTTACGGTAAGGGACTTCAAAGAGAAGGAGACTCCTTCTATTATTTCGGTGAATGACATCATACTATTGAGCAATACGAAAGTGCTCATTTTTGGCGAGTGCGCAGTATGTCAACGGCTGAGTGGTCATCAGTCATGCTGAACGGCTCCCATTGTAAACAATGCCCCTGTCACTTATTAACAAGGCGATTCTTGAGCACTTTAACTGAGTCGTTTGTCTTTACTTTTACTGCTCACAAAAAGAATAGTAGACCGTGAAGCAGATTAAAAACGCCCTCATTTCAGTATTTCATAAAGACGGATTAGAGCCCATCATCGAGACCTTAGATGCGCTTGGCATTGCGGTGTATTCTACTGGAGGCACTAGGAAGTTTATTGAAGAGAGAGGAATAGCGGTCAATCCGGTAGAGGATTTGACAGGTTACCCATCCATACTTGGGGGTAGAGTTAAAACACTTCACCCAAAAGTCTTTGGCGGGATACTCGGCCGCAGAGAATTGGATGATGACGTGGCGCAGCTAGAGAGCTATGATATTCCAGAGTTTGACCTTGTCATTGTAGACTTGTATCCCTTTGAGGCGACCGTGGCTAGTGGGGCTTCAGAGCAAGACATTATTGAGAAAATTGATATTGGTGGCATCTCGCTCATACGTGCTGCGGCTAAGAATTTTAAGGACGTCATTATCGTCTCGTCCATGAGTCAGTATGATGATCTTTTGACCTTACTGCAAGATAGGAAAGGAAGCAGCGCCATCGAAGACAGAAAGTCTTTTGCGAAGCATGCCTTTGCCGTGTCCTCGCATTATGATTTGGCCATTCGCTCGTATTTCACAGGTATGCCGAGTGCCATCGAGTTTGGTCCAGCCAATGAGTTGCGTTATGGAGAGAATCCACATCAGAAGGGCGTGTATTACGGAGACATGGACTCGCTGTTTGACAAGCATCATGGCAAGGAGTTGTCTTACAACAACTTTTTAGATGTAGATGCTGCGGTCAATTTGATTGAAGAGTTTTGGAATGATGAGCCTACGTTTGCCATTACCAAGCATAATAATGCCTGTGGTCTTGCCACCCGTGCAGACCTCAAGTCGGCCTATGTCGATGCACTGGCGGGTGACCCTCAGTCTGCTTTTGGTGGTGTGTTGATTTGCAATACGGCCATAGACTTGGCTACCGCCCAAGAAATCAATACGCTCTTTTGCGAAGTAGTGGTCGCACCCGCTTTTGATGCGGATGCACTAGAGCTTTTAAAGTCTAAAAAGAATAGGATTTTGTTGAGCTACAAACGACCTGAGCTTCCTAAATCTATCGTGCGTTCTGCGCTTAACGGTTACCTCTGGCAAGAGCGTGATATGCGCACCGACTCCGCTGCAGACTTTACGTTGAAAACCAAAAAAAACGTCACAGCCCAGGAAAAGGAAGACCTCGTGTTTGCATCCAAAATAGCCAAGCACACCAAGTCAAACACCATAGTCCTTGCCAAAGGAAAGCAGCTATGTGCCAGCGGAACAGGTCAGACAAGTCGTGTTGATGCCTTAAATCAAGCCATTGAAAAAGCCAATCGCTTCAACTTTGATTTGCAAGGTGCGGTCATGGCGAGTGATGCCTTTTTTCCGTTTCCAGACTGCGTAGAAATTGCGCATAATGCGGGTGTCAATGCAGTGGTACAGCCAGGTGGTTCGATTAAAGACGAGCTGTCTATCTCGTTTTGTGATGAGCATGACATGGCCATGGTATTCACTGGTTCACGCCACTTCAAACATTAATCAGCTTTTCCACCTGCCAAGGTTGAATAAACCACTGTGCTCTTCCGTTATGCCATAGGCATAGACTTACATTTGACAGAATACAGATAAAGAAGGCAACAGGAAGATGGGTTTATTTGATTTTTTCACTCAAGAGATTGCAATTGATCTTGGTACTGCAAACACACTAATCATCCATGATGATAAGGTGGTTGTAGACGAGCCAAGCATTGTAGCCATGGACAGAACCACTGGCAAGTACATTGCGATAGGACGAGTGGCGCAGCAGATGCATGGGAAAACGCATGAGGATATCAAGACAATCAGGCCACTGAAAGATGGTGTGATTGCAGATTTCCAAGCGGCTGAGGCGATGATTAGAGGCATGATCAAAATGATTAAGCCTAAAAACAGATTTTTTTCACCCTCTCTGCGTATGGTGATTTGTATTCCATCAGGAATTACTGAAGTTGAAAAAAGAGCTGTCCACGACAGTGCAGAGCATTCAGGCGCCAAAGAGGTATATCTGATTCATGAGCCAATGGCAGCCGCCATCGGTATCGGTATTGATGTCGAAGAGCCGATGGGTAACATGATTATTGACATCGGAGGAGGTACCTCTGAGATTGCCGTCATCGCTTTGGGAGGAATCGTTTGTGATAAGAATATTCGTATCGCTGGTGATGAGTTTACCAATGACATTGAAGAGTACATGCGTAGACAGCACAACATCTTAGTTGGTGAGCGCACGGCCGAAGTAATTAAAATTGAAGTTGGTGCAGCACTGCCTGAACTTGAGAGTCCGCCAGAAGACTATGCAGTAAGAGGGCGTGACTTGCTGACAGGTATTCCAAAAGAGATTCATGTCTCTTACAAGGAAATTGCGCATGCACTTGACAAATCGATTTCGAAGATTGAAGAAGCTATTTTGAGTGCACTGGAGAATACACCACCAGAGCTTTCTGCCGATATCTACAAGACTGGAATCTACCTAGCAGGTGGAGGATCCATGCTTCGAGGACTAGACAGACGGATATCTCAAAAAACAAAATTGCCAGTACACGTAGCAGAAGATCCACTTCGAGCTGTGGCAAGAGGTACAGGTATAGCGCTCAAGAACATCGGTAAATTCCAGTTTCTTATGGGAGGCTGATTGAGCTGACCGAATACTGCGCTCATGGGAGAACTGATCCGTTTCGTCAATCGTAACAAACTGCTGCTGATTTTTCTCGCATTGCAGTACATCTGTTTTCTATTGATTTTTCAAAATAACGAGCATCACAAAGGTGTGCTGCTGACGACTACAAACAGTCTTTCCGGTGGGCTCCATCAGTGGACTTCAGAAACCAAAGCGTACTTCTCACTTGCTGATCAAAACGAAGAGTTAAGAGCACGTGTGGCGGAGTTGGAAAGTTCGATGCCAGGCTCATTCAGATTAATTGATAATAATTTCGCCCTGATTAACGACACCATGTTTAGGCGTAATTATAAGTATCAATACGCCCATGTCATTCAGAGTACGACTAGTCTAAATAATAATTATCTGACCATAGATCGAGGTCGAGCGCAAGACATTAAGCCCGGCATGATTGTCAGGAGTAATGAAGGCCTAGTCGGTCAAATAGAGCGAGTGACTGATAACTACTCTTTAGTCCGGCCCATCATACATCCTAATTTTACGGCCGGTGCTCAGATAGAGCGTACCGGAAATAATGGCCTGCTGTCATGGAATACCAAAGACTTTAAAAAAGCACAACTCGGAGATATTCCGACCGAGGTTAAAGTGAAAGTAGGAGACAGGATAATCACTGGAGCTGGAAAGAACTCGAACTACCCAAAAGGAATTCCGATTGGGGTAATTGCCGAGGCGACCATAGGAGAAGGCGCTAGTTTTTACAATATCGACTTGGATCTAGCCGTTGATTTTTCGGCACTTAATTCGGTATACATTATCGGTAATCAGTTTGTCCAAGAGTTGGACAGCTTACAGTCGGCCATGCAAATAGATGAATAGAGAGATTGTCGAAAATATCATTCGCTTTGTGGTGCTCATCCTTCTCCAAGGATTGGTACTGATTAATATGAATCTGTATGACGGCAGCATGCAGATTTACTATTACATACTTTTTATTCTTCTCTTACCATTAAGAACGCCTCCGGCATTGACCATGTTCTTGGCGTTCATTTTAGGTCTCTGTGTCGATATGTTTTATAACACCATGGGCGTGCATGCCTCGGCCTGCCTGGTCATCGGTTTTGCACGTGGCAGGATATTGGAACTTCTCGCACCGCGCGATGGCTATGATATAAAAGACCGTCCTACGGTCTCAGGCTTAGGACTTTCGTGGTTTGTGCAGTACGCTGTGTTGGTCACCTTGATCCATCATATATGGTTGTTTCTCATTGAGGCGTTTAAGGTAGAAGGCATACTGTCAACTCTCGGATCTGCATTCTTAAGTGTGCTGTTTACCTTCTTGGTTTTAGTGCTGGGTCAGTTCCTATTTCACAGACAACGTAAAGGAGCGCTGTGAGTCTCAACGAACGGAAATATCTGATAGCGGGGCTTTTTCTCATCATTGGTCTGACTTTTTTAGTCAGACTTTTCTTCATACAAGTGATAGATAAAAAGTGGAAGATTAAGGCTGCCCACATTACTGAGCGCGCTATGACTGTCTACCCGGCAAGGGGTGTTATCTATGACCGTGATGATAAGCTGCTGGTTGGTAACGTAGCGGTGTATGACTTGATGGTGGTGCCGCGTGAGCTTGAAGAATTTGACACCTTACGACTCTGCAGCCTGATTGGTATTGATAAAAAAGAGCTGCAAAAAAACTTGAAGACTGCGGTATCTTACTCACGCTATAAGCCATCTATTCTGGTCAAACAAATTCCGGTAGACAGTTACATCACCATCGCAGAAAACCTGTCTGAGTTTAAAGGGCTGTATGGACAAGCGCGAAGTATGCGTGCGTATCCAGATAGTATAGCGGCACATGCGGTGGGTTATGTGTCAGAAGTGTCGCGCTCGGCCATTGAGAAAGATGCCTATTACAAGTCTGGAGATTACATCGGTGCCAATGGTATTGAGAATATATATGAGTCTGCACTCAGAGGTAAAAAGGGTGTAAACATCATGCTCGTTGATGTGCACAACAACACAAAAGGCAAGTACGAAAACGGAAAGTATGACAGCGTCTCGGTGGCTGGTGATGCACTGACGTCAACCATTGATATCGAATTGCAAAAGTATGGCGAGGCCCTGATGACGCGTAAGCGAGGAAGTATCGTGGCGATAGAACCAAAGACTGGTGAGATTCTCTGCATGGTCAACAACCCCAAGTTTGATCCTAACCTGTTGGTGGGACGTGTCAGGTCAAAAAATTATTCTGTACTACTCAACGATACCTTGAAGCCGCTGTTTAACCGAGCCTTGCAGGCGAAGTATCCTCCGGGGTCTACGTTTAAGTTGATTAATGCCCTCATCGGTCTTGAAGAAAATGTGATCAATGAGAACACATATTACTCCTGTCATGGGGGCTATAGTTTTGGGCGTAGAAAGTTGGGATGTCACCCTCACAAGTCTCCCATTAAACTGGACTACTCAATCATTACATCATGCAATGCCTATTACTGTAACGTCTTTAAGGATGTGCTAGACAGTCATGAGAGTGCGGAGATAGGGTATAAAAAATGGCGCAAGTACGTGAGGGAATTTGGGCTTGGTCTAAAACTCGGTGTTGACATGACTGGTGAGTATAATGGACTGGTGCCAAAGTCAGATTATTATGACCGCTACTATAAGCGTGGACGATGGAAACCACACACCATTATATCACTCGCCATTGGTCAAGGAGAACTTGGCGTAACGCCTATACAAATGGCCAATATGACCGCCACCATTGCCAATAAGGGGTGGTATTATACGCCACATATCATCAAAGCGATAGGAGGACGACCAGTGTCAGACTCTACCTACACGGTAAAAAAGGAGACGTCAATCTCACCCGAAAATTATCAAATTGTGATTGACGCCATGGAGCAAGTGATAGAGCAAGGAACTGGGCGAGGAGTGAAGTATGACGATACGGCCATCTGCGGAAAAACGGGAACGGCCCAAAATCCGCATGGTAAAGACCATTCAATTTTTATCGCGTTTGCGCCAAAAGAGAATCCTCAAATAGCCATTGCGGTGTATGTAGAAAACGTTGGATACGGATCAACATGGGCCGCACCTATCACAAGCCTCATGATTGAAAAATACTTGACCGGAGAAACAACTCGGCCACGTATAGAAAAGAAAATGTTTGAAGCAGACCTGATGGATGCGAAGTAACGGTGGCCTCATAGCGCGATTAGACATAGTGGTCTTGTCCATCTATATCTTGCTGGTGCTGCTGGGTTGGTTAAACATTTATGCGGCTAATTATAGCCCTGAGCATCCAAGTATTTTTGATACACAGCGAGAGTACGGCATGCAGTTTATCTGGCTCATAGTCGGCCTTGTTTTTGGCTATGTCATCTTATTATTTAAAGCGGAGTTCTTTCGTACAAATGCGCTCTTTGTGTACTTGGGCGTCATACTCATGCTTATTCTGGTTTTGATTTTTGGAAAGGAAGTCAATGGTGCGAAGAGCTGGTTTGGCTTTGGTGGCTTTGGGCTTCAGCCCTCTGAGTTTGCCAAGGTAGCCACTGCGTTGGCCGTAGGTGCCTACCTGTCTGATGTCAATCTCAAATTAGAAAAAGTCAGGCCGCTCTTAATTACTCTTGGTCTCTTAGCCGCACCCTGCATCCTCATTTTATTGCAACCTGATGCAGGAACATTGCTGGTCTTTTTAGGTTTTTCTTTTGTCATGTATCGAGAGGGTATGATTGGTAACATTCTCTTTCTCGGTATCGGTTTGTTGACCGTGGCGATATTGACTATGTCATTTGCCAATACCGAAATTCCTTTGTTTGTAGACGGTTGGTACATGAGCGGAGAGCTGATGATTACCCTTCTCTTAGTGCTCTTCACAGGTTTAGGAGCCTTGGTCATCAGATACTTTGTACTGCCCCGGTTTCGTAAAAAGTACTTCAGCAACCTAATTATAATAGGTCTAGTGAGTGTAGCGTCTGTCTGGGTGATTAGCACAGTGTATCATGCCGACTGGTTGTTGCAGCCTCACCACAAGACCAGGTTAGATGTTTTGTTCGGACATAAAGAAGATCCGAGTGGCGCAGGATATAACGTAGAGCAATCTAAAACAGCTATTGGTTCAGGTGGCTTTGCGGGTAAGGGGTTTCTCAAGGGAGTATTGACCAAGTACAAGTACGTGCCTATGCAGAGTACAGACTTTATTTTTTGCACGGTAGGTGAGGAGTGGGGCTTTATAGGGTCAAGCCTTGTCATCATTTTATTTATGGCACTGCTGATGCGGTTAATCCATATTGCTGAGCGGCAGCGGTCAAAATTTACACGTGTGTTTGCCTATGCCGTGGCTAGTGTGTTCTTCATGCACATGCTCATCAACATTGGTATGGCCATAGGCCTGGCCCCCGTGATTGGGATACCCCTGCCATTTTTCAGCTACGGAGGCTCCTCATTTTTAGGCTTTACAGCCATGATATTTATTCTGCTCAAACTAGATGCTGAGCGGCTAGAAGGGTTTAGATAAAATCACATTCACTCTTCATTTTTATACTTCGACTTGTCATAGTCATCCCGCTCCATTCTGTCCTCCTTAGGTACATCAAGTTCTGAAGTAGCGCTATTCATGGTGATAAAATCTACGATACCCATCTTATGGACAAGTCTGTATATAGAAGCGGATAGCTTAAAGGCAGGAATGTTGATGAGCAACACAACGAGTGCTGCCCACTTACTAGTACTATACAACGTGGCGGCAAGAAAGCTGATAAAAAGGTGAAGGAATAAGATGCATGTGACAGCAAATATTGTCCTCAACACCTTGTAGATCATAGTCCGAGTAAAACTTCAGTTGGATCTTTTGCGCCAAACATCATCTTAGTTGGATTTTCCAACATCTCTTTTACTTTCACCAAAAAGCTCACAGACTCTTTACCGTCAACTATGCGGTGGTCATAAGACAACGCCACATACATGATCGGTCTGATGACTACTTCACCATTTATGGCCACTGGTCGCTGCACGATGTTGTGCATACCCAGAATGGCACTTTGCGGTGGGTTAATTATAGGTGTACTCAGCATAGATCCAAACACACCACCATTGGTGATGGTAAACGTACCACCCGTCATTTCCTCAATCGTCATTTTCCCATCTCTGGCTTTGATGGCCAGTCTCTTGATGTCGCTTTCTATCTCGTGCAGCGTCATCGTTTCGGCATTTCTAACCACCGGTACCATCAGTCCTTTTGGTGAGCTTACGGCAATACCGATGTCAGCATAGTCGTGATACAACACGTGGTCTCCATCAATCATGGCATTGACACCAGGGTAAAGTCTTAGCGCCTCAGTTACTGCTTTTGTAAAGAATGACATGAAGCCGAGTCCTACTCCGTACTTCTCTTTAAAGGTCATTTTATACTTGGCACGAATGTCCATGATGGGCTTCATGTCGACTTCATTAAATGTAGTGAGCATGGCCGTTTCGTTCTTGACGGCAACCAGTCTCTTGGCAATTTTTCTTCTGAGTGACGACATCTTGTCGCTCGAGGTGTCGCGTCCACCGCCCCATCCTTGACCGATCATTGAGGCGTCAAATCCGCCAGCGATGTACTCTATCACATCACCTTTTGTTATTCGCCCATCCTTACCAGAGCCGTTCATGTTTTTGGATGCAATGCCATTTTCATCCATCAATTTTTTTGCAGCTACTGATGGCACACCTTTGGCATATCCATCTTTTGCAGGGGCAGGTGCCGCTTTTGGCTCTGCTTTGGCCGCAGGTGCAGCCGCTTTTTCAGCTACTGGCGCAGCCTCTTCTTTTTTCTTCTTCGGCTTGCCTTTGGCTTTCGTGTCAATCTTTGCCACGATGTCTCCCACTTGGACTATGTCGCCCTCTTTGGCAATGAGTGTAACCACTCCATCTTTTTCAGACGGAAGTTCTAAGGTGGCCTTGTCAGAATCAACTTCGGCCAGAACCTGATCTTTCTCTACGTACTCACCATCTTCTACCATCCACTGGACAATCTCTACTTCGGTGATTGATTCGCCTGGACTTGGAACTTTGACTTCGAACATGTGTTTCGTTTTGTTTAAGGTACTTTTTTGAAGATTACTTTGCAGTCGCCTTCTTCTTTGATTTCTTGAATACTTCGTCTATGATGGCACGCTGTCGCTTTGCGCTTCGCTCAGGCGAACCTGATGCAGGACTCGCACTTGCTGGTCTGCTTACACATTGCCAATTCACATTTCTATAAGACCTCAACATGTGTGTCCATGCACCCATGTTTTCTGGCTCTTCTTGCACCCATAAGTGCTTCTCGGCATTCTTATATTTTTTTACCACGGCATCCATCTGCTTATCAGGAAGCGGATACATCTGCTCTATTCTTACTAGCGCCACATCTTTGGCTTTGAGTGCTTCCTTTTCTGCGAGCAGCTCATAGTAGACTTTTCCTTGACAGAATACCACTGACTTTACATCATTGGCCTTGGCCGTGTGGTCATCAATCACTTCTTGGAACTTACCATTTAAGTCTTCAAGCGTTGACACACACTTTGGGTGTCTCAGTAGACTCTTCGGAGTAAACACGATGAGCGGTTTTCTAAAGTCTCGTTTCACTTGCCTTCTCAGCACGTGAAAGAAGTTGGCCGGTGTGGTACAGTTAACCACCTGCATGTTAAGCTCTGCGCTCAGTGTCAGGAATCGCTCCATGCGTCCACTTGAGTGCTCAGGACCCATGCCCTCATAACCGTGAGGCAAGAGCATGACGAGACTGTTCATGATGTTCCACTTGTCCTCACCACTGGAAATGTACTGGTCAATCATGATTTGAGCGCCATTGACAAAATCACCAAACTGCGCCTCCCATATCGTGAGGTCGTTAGGTGTCAACATGCTGTACCCGTATTCAAATCCGAGCACGGCATATTCTGAAAGCAGTGAGTTGTGAATAGAAAATGGCGCTTGGCCTTTTTTGACATGATTAAGATGGCTGAAATGCTCACCAGAATCTTCGAGTGTCACCACTGCGTGTCTGTGCGAGAAGGTGCCACGCTCCACATCTTGTCCACTCATGCGCACGCCATGACCTTCGTCTACTAGAGAAGCATAAGCCAACAGTTCAGCCATGCCCCAGTCGAGAGAGTTCTTGTCCATCATCTTGGCACGGTCGCCAAGTATGCGCTCCATCTTTCTAAACAGTTTCTTGTCTGATGGCGTGTTCGTTAATTTTTTTCCAAGAGCGACTAATTTTTTCTTGCTCACTCCAGTTTTTGGAGAGCTTTCAAAATCAGCGTCTGTGGCTCTGCGTTCACCTTTCTTAATGTTCTCTAAAAAAGGAGGGATGTCGGCCGACTTAATCTTCTTGGCTTTCTCAAATTTCTGCTCGAGAATTTCTTTGAAGATTACTTCATACTTCTTGCCTTCATCCGCATTTAAGTTCCCTTCTGCGATGAGTTGATCCAAGTAAATCGTTCTTGGATTTGGATGTTTTTTGATTGCCTTGTACAGCAAAGGCTGAGTAAACATTGGCTCATCACCTTCGTTGTGCCCATACTTTCTGTAGGCCAGTAAGTCGATGTATACGTCACTCTTATACTTCTGACGGTACTCTACCGCAATCTGCATGACATGCACCAGGGCTTCTGGGTCATCTCCATTGACATGAAAAATAGGATTCTTGACCACCTTCGCGATGTCCGTACAATAAGTGCTTGACCTTCCGTCAATGTAGTTTGTTGTAAACCCAACTTGGTTGTTGATCACGATGTGAATCGTTCCACCAGTCTTGTAGGCCGGGAGTTGAGACATTTGAGCAACCTCATACACAACACCTTGACCAGCAATGGCCGCATCACCATGTATCAGTACAGGCATTACTTTGGCATCATCACCTTCGTAGGTCTTGTCCACTTTGGCGCGGCTTACACCCTCTACTACTGGACCCACCGTTTCAAGGTGCGATGGGTTCGGACATAGCGTAATTGCTACTTTTTTCTTGCCCACTTTATACTCGCTCGTGTAACCGAGGTGGTACTTTACGTCTCCGTCAAAGCTCTCGTCAGCGTAGTCCTTTCCTTCGAACTCACTCATGATGTCTTTGTAGTCTTTATTCAGAATGTTGGCCAAGACATTGAGTCTTCCTCTGTGTGCCATTCCAAACACAACTTCTTCTACGCCAAAACCACTTCCGGCAGTAATCATTCTGTCTAGTGCAGGAATCAAAGACTCGGCACCTTCAATAGAGAATCTCTTTTGACCCGTAAAACGATTGTGCAAAAAGCTCTCAAACACAGACGCCTTGTTGAGCTGATCAAAGATGTGGAGCTTTTCTTCTTTGGCAAAACTCGGCAGGTTGTTATCCTTATGCAGTCGCTGTTTAAACCAGTCCAGTTTCTCTGGGTTGCGCATAAACATAAACTCCACACCAATAGACTGGCAGTAGCACGTCTGCAGATGCTCAATAATGTCTTTTAAAGTTGAGGGACCGATGCCGCACTGATTTCCGGCTTGAAAAACCGTGCTCATGTCTGCCTCTGTCAGCCCGTAGTTAGACGGGTCCATGGTTGGGGCATACTTTCTGCGCTCCCTCACCGGATTAGTCTGGGTAAACAAATGCCCTCTCGAACGATAACCGTTAATGAGTTCAATCACCTTGAACTCCTTCATGACATTGTCTGGCACTTCGGAGTCGGTGTCATAATTCGCCTTGGCGAAGTCAAATCCTTCGAAGAATTTTGCCCAACCAAACTCCACAGATTTGGGGTCCTCGAGGTAGGCCTTGTATTGCTCTTCGATGTAAGCCGCTGAGCTATTGCTCAAATAGGAATGTTTGTCCATATAAAGTGTAATGGTCTTAGCCAGAGCAAAATTACTAAGAATGAGCTCAAAGGCCTGATAAATGTAGATTTTAGTATACGAGCTATACACTTCTTTGTTCAGGCTTATTTCATGTTTTTTTAACAGGCCCTGCTTGGGGTGGTGTGGGTGCTGCTAGAAGGGGTTAAAGTCTCAGGTGGATTGGGGAGGAGTTTTGATGTTGGTGGGGGAGAGAGTGGTAGTTGGGTTAGTCGGTGTACGTGGGGTGTTTGGAGTTTGTTCGTCTCATAGACAGGTAGACGAAGTCAGCGGGGTTTACGCTTGTGTTTTAGCGCAGTTCCGTGATGTCCTTTGTCAGCTCAAAAGAATTAGCTCGACTAATTTGGAGTGAACACTGAAAGTTTTTTCTTCTCAATACCATATTCTTCAGTCAAAATTTTACTCGATTCATCACACAACTTTGCGTTTCCAAGTAGGCTCAATAAATTCTTATTGTATTGGTCAATTAATGCTTTCAGTCTAGTGTATCTGGATTGCCAATCAGCCATCTCTGCTTCGTTGTTTTTATCAATTCCGTAAAAAAGAGATCGAGTTAGCGCGTTTATTCCCCAAAACCTTATCTACGCAGTGAATCTAAACTTTTCCGCCCGCTTGCCCCGACCCTAAAGGGTGCGCCAACACACTCATAAGTTCTGGAGAATAGTCGTTGTGGTTCGAATCAAAGAAGTTTCGGTTGTTTACCTGAAATCCTTATTCTCCCAGAAAAGAGCTATAAATCAGCCCAATCAACTATAGGGGAACATCCGCGCTAACCCGATTCTTCGATTCGTTTTTTAAATCCATTCGTCCATGCAGAATTCTCGTAATCTCAACTTCCTGGTTGTTCAATTTTCTGAAGAATATGATATGCCTCCTTACTCTGAGTCCTTTCAATTCTCCATGAACTCCATCATAGCTTTTTCCCCGTTCAGGATTTTCCGCTGCTTCTTGGCAGGTGTCAAGTAGTCGCTGATAATATCTATCTGCCTGCTGTTCTGACCATCTGTCAAAAGTGTAGTTCCAGATATCTCCTAAGTCCTCAACCGCCTTTTTAGTTAAGGTATACTTACCCATTGGAAGCTCTCTTAGCTTTCAATGAGGTAAGATGTTCTTGGGGGTCGAAGTCTGTGGCTAGTCCACTATCAATTCCATCTTTAATTGCCATTCGCAAAGCAATGACTTTGCTTTCCTCTTCTTCAAGAAGTCTTAGTCCTGCGCGAATCACTTCGCTAACATTAGTGTAGCGCCCTTCGGAGATTCTACTTCGTATGAATTTTTCGAAATAGTTTCCGAGCGATATGGATGTGTTCTTACTCATCTTTTAGCCGTTTCTCAAATATACCAATAATTGGTATTAGGTCAAAATTTGAATTACCCACAACGTGCCAATCTGTATGGACTGTGGCCTTGGAAAAGGCGGAACTTTTTCCAGTCCGCTGTGCGTAGGCTTTGTGTGGTCTAGTCTATATAGATTGTTATGCATTTTTTATACTCAATTTCTTGAAAGCCTCTTTGACCCTTTCCTCAGACAATATCTCAATATTTCTAGTCCAGTAGTTATACGCCATCTCTTTTGATTGATCGACTAGCCCGTAACTCTGATCAATAATCGAAGCCAGCTTGCTATTTTTCCTCCCGCTGATTACCTGCTTAGCAACAAATTCGTTTCGAGCATTGGCATTCAAGGCCAATTTTCGGAACTCCGATTCGTTTCCGTCCATCAATGCCACTAGAGCGTTCCCAAATAGAAAATCGGTACTCACGTCCTCGGAATACTCATTCAATAGCTTTTTGGCTTCAATAGTGCGCTTTTCCCGTAATAGGTTTTCCAGAAGAAGGCTTCTTATACCTTGATTATCGTTTGGATTCAATCTCAGGTTAAGTCTGAATAGCTCATTCGCACGATTGTAATTTCGTTTGCGCTGATTTTCGAGCCCAAGTATTTGACAAGATCGTAAAAAAGGTCGGTTGTCCAGAACTCCCCACTCAAGCTTACCATGACCCTCTAGGATTTCCACAGGCATCGCATTCAAACCTAAAGTGTGAGCCATCAAGGCAGCACGAAATGCTTCTTTATATCTCCCAACATTTCGAAACGAAATACTAAGATGATTGTATGCATCAATATGACATTCGGGATATTCAGAAATTAGCCCCTCAAGTTCGGCCTGACATTTAGCTTCGTCTTTTCCGAGCAGCTCAAGCGCCTTGTCGAACTTCTTGTATATGCTCCTATCATACATCTCTCTTGGAAAGACAAATTGCCAGTCCCCAAAAACACTTTCAACTCTTGGTTTCATCATTTTGAATAATATTCACAAAGCACAAACGTCTACACCAACTTTCGGCACGCTAGTACGTCTACTCCAATATTCAGCCACGAAGCACGACTACTCCAATATTCGGCCGCGAAGTACGTCACACATAGCTCGTCTACTTCTACTCTCGCAACTAATCGACATTATGCATAACGTATCGAATGTATGGCACGGTGCATGGCGGATGGTCGCGATAGCGAAC
>CAYSDH010000004.1:87327-106858 GCA_964429805.1 uncultured Flavobacteriales bacterium | reverse complement strand
TGGAAAGCCATCCCATAAGATGAGGTTTTCGTCTTCTCCTCCACCCCTAATGTTGAGGTCTGCATTTGTGCCATCGTTAGAGCTAATACCTGGACTAAACTGTATGGTCTTGAAAATATCCGCATGTCCATAATTAGAGATGCTCTTTAGATTGATGGGGTCCAGCTCCATGTGGCCAGGGTCGTCTAGAGTCCTTACCATACGGGGCATTTCGGCAACAATGTCAATGGCTGGTAGGTAGGTGTTGGTGCGCTCCATCAAGACCTCCACATAGTCGCTTTTTAGTTGAGCTAATGGAATTTTTACGGGAGAATAACCCAAGTACGTGACGGCTAGTGTGAGCGTGTCAGAAGGGGTGCGCAGGAATGAGAACTGACCGTCAAATGTGCTGGTGCTGTGCAGCGCAGTACCGACAAACCCGATGTTTGCATAAGGCAGTGCTTCTCCAGTTTCTTGGTCTCGGACCAGACCACTCAATGGAAAATTATACCGAGTCGGCTCTTTTTCGGCCGATGCAGACACCGCTCTTTTGCGGATGACATAAGTCTCTCTGACTTTGTCAAATTCATAGCGCGAGTCTTTTAGCAGCGCACTGAGAAAAGATTCTGGACTAACACCATTCACGCTGACGCTCGTTACGATGAGCCCCATGGCTTTGCTGTCATAAGCTACTCTGAGCCCAAAATCCTTCTTTGTTTTTTTTAGGATTTGCTTGATGGATTTGTTCTCAAAAGCGCAGGTAATTAGGCCATCAGAAGACTGTGCCTCAGAGAGCGCAGGACTCAAAAAAAGAAAAAACCAAAAGAGGACAGGCAGCACTCGCATCCATCAAATAACGTGATTTTGACTGCCATATGGTGCATCTCACATCTATTTAGGCTGCAAATGCGATGCGCAAAACCCGCAACTCGGAGTATGGTGTAGCCCGAATTTGTAGGTGCAGATTACCTCTTTACAAAGCGCTTAGATATTGGCTCTCCAAATGTTGGCTGCACTGTCAGGGTATACGCTCCCATCTCAAGTTCTGCGCAATCTAGTTTGAGAAAATCAGCCGGAGACTCCGTTGACTCGATTATCAGTCGACCAAAATTGTCATGAACCATGAGCTTAACCTCGCCATTAAACTTGGCCGAAATGGTCAAGGCATCTTCCACTGGATTTGGATAGATAGAGAGCGGTGCAGATTCTACTTCAGGCACAGAAAGTGGCTGGGCAAAACTGACGAGACTTTCACGTTTCAGAAAAACACCCGAATCAAGGGCTCCATCTGCGGCATCTCCAATGGCTAGTTTCAAGTGATAGACCAAACCTGGTGTAACCTGACGCTGGGCAATGAGGGTTGTAGTAAGTCCATCAAATTGAGTGGCTGACGAGTCACAATTATTGATATAATACTGACAGTTTACACAGTCTGTGCTTGCTGAACCACAATTAAAACCACCCATGTTGATGCTGTTGATTGCTACAGGAACGTCTGCAGTACCCGGCACGATGGCCATATTTACACTGCCATCTGGAAATCCTGCGGGACTGGAATACGGCCCAGTGATACCTGGACCAGAAATAAAGAAGCCAAAAGCATCATTAAAATTGGTGTTGACCCACTCAGGGTATTCTTGGCTGGCAAAGACGTATTGATAACTCAAAAAAGCCTCTGTCGTGACCAAGTCAAACTCAATTACCGCTTGGTCATTGATGTTAAACCCTGTAATGGTTTCAAGGTCTATGTCTCCATACGAATTACATGTGTCTGCTGTCTGCACGGATGGAGAGTTACCGACTACAACAGTGTCACCAGCAAAGTCCGTGCTAATTATGGCTCCTGTAGACATGACAATCCCTTCGTTAAAAGGCAGATAACCCATGTCCTGGTGCAACTGACCGACTTGCTCGCAAGAGAATTGCGTCCCATCAAACCCGTTGATGGTCACATTAGCGACCGTGACTCCGGGGCCCTGAAATATTTCTTGCACATAGTAAGATACAGTCTGGTCATTTGAGACTGCCAATTGGCCAAAGGAGCTAAGCGCAACGAGCAGGCTGAAGCAGATAGTGCTGAAGATTTTCATTTTTGGTTAAGATTTGATGAGCCCTAAAGTAGTGTAAAAAGGGATTGATAGACTCTCAGAAACTAAAATAGACTCATGTAACAGACTGTTTAGTAGGTTGATATGCGGGTGATACACCTGCTTTAGTCAACTCACCAATTATGATGCAGACTAAGTTGCAGTTGAGACTTGCTTGCGGCATTTAGGGTTTGACGCATCATGCCGAGTTGGACTTTTAGTTTGTCTGAGACAGCATAACCCATGGCGGCATATAGTCGGTTGCGATCAAATATGGATACCGCAGATGTCGGCCCAACTTCTTTCTGACCATTGATGAAGAGCTCATTGTACATGCTCGCATAGAGCGTGCCTTTTTCCACATCTTTTGAGGTGATGGGTAGAGTCAAAAAGAGATTGTAGCGGTAGCGGGTTCTAAAATCTTGCCCATCTACACATCGCTGCTCATACCTAAAACGATGTGTTAAACTCAGTCGACTACCTACTTTTTGTGGCAGGAGTGCTTCTTGATATATACGAGATTCAGAGGTAGTGAGCGTAGACTCTCCGCGCATACCAGTGGTGATGTTTCCGTAGCCCAAGGTCAGTTTTGCCTTTGTGCCATCTGGTCGATAGGTAAGTCCACCGCGCAGTAGTAGCTGCTCCAAGTCGCTACCCAAGTCCCAGTTACGAAACTGTATGTCACCTTGCACTCCAAACTTTGACTCTCCAGCCTTGTAGTCAAAAAAGTACATGTACCAGGCGCCAAGTTGCTCGTCATACTGCGCAGACGCGGTAGATGAAAGCATAATAAAAAGGCTCAAGCTAATACAGCTAACCAGTGTGCGGATTCTCATATCGTTCTAAAAAATTAAAAAGTAAGGGCTCCTTCTGAAGATAGAGCCCTTGACATTACATATTATAATTGTCATTCTTCTCATGACCCGAGGCGAATGCCATTGTCAACGAAGTCTTTGCTGACACCTCCAATGTTGAGGCCATCATTCGACTCTACATTCAGTTACTGTGAAAGTCAACCTTTCCTGTTTTGATGTCATACATGCCACCTACAAGAATCAGTTCACCATTGCTCTCCATGTCGCGGATGACTGCACTTTTCTCACGTATAGCGTCTATGCTTCGCGATACGTTCAGCTCGGCAACACGCTGCACTAGATCAGCATTCGCAGACCCTTTGACGTCAAAGTCTCCTTCTACTTCATCAACGATAGGGGTGATTTTACCTAGCATTTGAGTGAGGTTTCCAAGTTCTGCATGGTCACAGGCGCCTTTTACAGCACCGCAGTGTGTGTGTCCGAGTACCATGAGGACTTTAGTGCCCGCCAATTTGGTGGCAAACTCCATACTTCCGAGAATGTCGTCATTGACAAAATTTCCTGCAATACGGATGCTAAAGAGGTCACCAATACCTTGGTCAAATACAAGCTCAGCACTCACACGCGAGTCGATACAGTGAAGCACAGTGGCAAATGGAAACTGACCCGCTCCAGTTTCATGCACTTGTTGCATGAGGTCGCGATTAGTCATGCGTTTATCTACAAATCGAGCATTGCCATCTTTTAACATGTCCAGCGCCTTGGCAGGCGTCATTTTCTCTTGGAGGTCTTTGTTTTGAGTAATCATAATCTATTTTTCTTTTAACGTTTTATTTAGCTGAGGCACGGCTTCTGTAGAAGCTCCTGTCGCCTCTACTTTACTTTTTCAACCATTTTGGCAAATGCGGCCATCGGTTTACTTCCATCAAATCGGTCCATGTTTTTGAGCTCAACCACGATGCCTCGCTCACTTGAAGTAGCTTGGAAATCATGGATGATTTCGAGCACATCAGGATGGATATCCTGTGTTCGAGTTCCATCAATTAGCACAGATGAATTGTCAGGCAATTGAAGGAGGCTCTTCTGTATTCCTGCCTTGTTGAGGAAGGTCACATGCTCTGACAACTCCAGTTGGATTTGCTCACCTGGCTTGGCATTTGCCGAATTGACGAAGAATGGAATCTGGTAATTTCTAAAGAGAATAAACAGAATGGCTGCCACCATACCCAGTGCAATTCCTTTGAGCAAATCAATCTGAACAATACCAATGATAGTAATGATGAAAGGCACGAACTCGTACACTCCTTTCTTCCACATCTCTTTAAATAGACTCGGTTTGGCGAGTTTGAATCCAACCATGATTAGGATGGCGGCTAGTGTCGCTTTTGGAATCATGTTAAGTAGCGTAGGAATCAAAAGCACACAGACTAAGATCAGCACACCATGAAGGAATGCCGATGCACGTGACTTTCCTCCACTCTGAATGTTGGCCGAGCTACGTACAATTACCTGAGTAACTGGAAGCCCTCCAATCAATCCAGATACCACGTTACCGATACCTTGAGCGCGCAACTCTTGATTGGTAGGTGTTACACGTTTTTGTGGGTCTAGCTTGTCAGTCGCTTCTACGCAAAGCAGTGTTTCCAAACTAGCTACCACAGCGAGTGTGATGGCCACTACGTGAACTTTAGGATTAAGAATCTGTGTAAAATCTGGAAACGTCAGTAGTTCTTTCAATCCGTCTAAGTCATCAGTGACGGGCAGCGACACAAGGTGCTTTCCAGTAATGGCAAGTGTCTCTGAATCTCCAAAAAACTTACCCATAATGATACCGAGTATCACCACTACGAGTGGTCCTTGGATGTACTGCGAGATAGTGAGGCGCTTGATAAATTTTTGTTCCCAAAGTATAAGAATGAGTAAGGAAACTCCAGCAATAATCATTGCACCTGGAATGATGTTACCAAACATTTCTATCAGACCACTGAAGGTTGATCCACCATCGACTTCACCTTCAGGATACTCGTCATAACCAAAGGCATGAGGTATCTGTTTGAGGAAGATGATGACACCAATACCTGCCAGCATTCCTTTAATCACCGAGCTTGGGAAGTAGTAGCCTATAACACCCAGTTTTAGAACACCCAGTATAAACTGGAAGACACCAGCAAGCACAACAGCCATTAAGAAGATATCAAAGCCGCCAAGTTCTGGTATGGCTGCAAGGACGATAGCAGCTAGTCCAGCTGCAGGGCCACTCACACCGAGTGAGCTTCCACTAAACATGGTGACCACGATACCACCTACTATACCCGCAATAATTCCTGATAGGGGCGGGGCTCCACTAGCCAGTGCGATACCAAGACAAAGTGGCACGGCCACTAAGAAGACCACTATACTGGCAGGAAAGTCATTTTTAATATTGGCGAAAAGGCCTTGTTTTGAATTACTCATTCTAGAATTTATTTTTTTGAGAAAGGGGAATAAAGTTGTTTTCGCCAGGCAACAGTAATAGGCTGGCACGAGATATCGTCATCCACGCTGCGGATGAGCAAAAAGGGCTACGAAAAGTCTGGTGGCGGACTCAGTATTTCAAGCCACGGGGTTGGCGGAAATCCGTTGGCATAGCCCAAGATAGACGCTGAAGAGCATTGCTTAAACTCATCAAATGACAAGAAGTAAGAGTGAAATTCCTTTTTCTCGTCCTCCTGTTCTTTGGGGTCCTTCTCATCACTTTCAGACTCCTCGAAATCAACGATTTCAATGAAATCTCCTTCCATATTATACTGCGTGTAAGGAAGAATTTGCACAGCAAGAACAACGACTAGAGTAAAAACCCATAAGCCAGAAAGTAGAGTGCTATGCTGTCTGTGTGCCAAGCGATGAAGATACTTATAATAGTCTGTTGTTCAAACTAAATGGAGCAAGGGTAAACAAGGTAGCGGGCAGTGAGCAGTTAATAGTCAGAACTTGAGCTGCTTAGAATGTCGGTTGATAAAGTAAGCAGAGCGCCATGCCTCTTGGGCGGATAGAAATCACATGCTCAGTGAGCTTTATTCTTCATCTAGAGTTGCTAATGCAAAGCGGGATTTTAACTCGGCCTTTCTATTCTTTGCTTTGAGTTCGAGTAGCTTGACCTGCGCATTGACATAGCTGGTCTCTCTTCTGTTTACTAAAAAGAGTGAGCTCTCTCCTTGCTTAAAGAGTTCTTGCTCACCAGCAAGTAAAGAGGCGTAGTCTCTCGCAGTTCCTTCAAATAGATCTAACTGTTGCGCTACAAGGTCCCACTCATTGATTGCTTTGCGGGCTTTTAGCCAAATGTCTTGACGTTTTACAGCAAGGTCCATTTGTTGTTGCTCGATTTTTAGATTGGCTAACTGAAGGGCACCTCGTTCTTTTCTCAGCAGAATGGGCATGCTCACTTCAAACCCGAGGGTGTAGTTGTTGTCATTAAATCCATTTAATTCTGTGCCTCCAAGAGACTCGCTCAGTGCGTTATATTTTAAATCAACCTGGGGCTTGAGTTGTTCTCTTTTCCAGCGCTGATCTATTGCTGCTTGGTCTAGTTTGATGGATTGAGCGGTAATTAAAGGATGCTCCATTAGCCCCTCTTCGAGCCCAGCTATGAGTATCGGGTCTACAGGAAATGCGGTATATAAATCTGGCGAGGCCGGAGAGCTTTGCGTAGCAATACTGGCAGGAATCTGACCCTCCAACCAAAGATATACTGACATGATTGCAGCAGCATTCTTTTTGGCAAGTGTGGCTTCTTGAAGCAGAATCGTACGTGCTTGAAATTGTATGCTCGCTTCGAGGGTATCAATGCTGGGCACGTCACCAAGTTGGGCCGCTTGACTCACTGCCTCATAGCGCTGTTGGGCCAGCGTGGCAACTTCAGCATATACCGCTGCCGTGTGATGCGCTTGAAACCAATTCCAATAGGCTGTGCCTGCTTCTAAAATAAGGTCATTGATGAGCAGTTTTCGCTCAAAGTCAGCTAAGTCTCTGGCCAATTCTGCTTTGCGAAGTTCAGCCCTTCGTTTATCCATAAATAGTCCTTCGCCCAGGGGTACACGTATACCCGCATGCACCAAACCCTGATTTGGCGTCAATCGCTCTGGATTTAAGTAGACACCATCGTTTTGAGAGTATCCGCCCTCGACAGTTACTCCGAGCCAAGTAGGCACTTTTATACCGCCTTGCAGAATGTCATAATACCGACTGCCGTCAAAGTCTTTTCTGTTTAGACTTCCCTGCACGATTGGGTCAAAGTTGCCGCGCGAAGACTGTAACATGGCATCACCAGACTCGAGTTTGATGTCAGCCACACGAGCCAATGGATGGTGCTCTAGCACGGTGCTCATATACTCCTCGTAACTAATTACTGGAGCATCTTGAGCAGAAGTCCACTGCATGCAAAAAAGGGCAATTAAAAGTACTGTAGTTCTCATTTTCATGATGACTTTTCTGAAAAATCTTCAGGAGTTTTTCCGTGTGGACAGGCCTCTCCATCTTCGTTGATGTTGACCAACACCCACTCACTCATCGTGATGATGGTTTTCTTGAGCAACAAGTCGCGGACGTCACATTTGAAGGTAATTGAACTTGTGCCTACATCAATAAGCTCCAAGCCGATTTCAATCACATTGCCCTTTCTAACTGGACAGATAAAGTCAAAATCATTGAAGCACTTTGTGATTTCTTGGTAGCCAGTAATTTGAGACTTGGAGTGCCCGCACACCTCATCACCAATTAACCCCAATAATTCCTGCCCAGATTTTGTTTTGCTAATCTGAAAATTATTGACTCCTATAAATTGTTCTCTTGAAACGTTCATATACTTAGTGTTTTGCTGATTTATATGAATCGACCTGCTCTTGGGTGTAATAGTCTGGTGGGAAACCATTGATTTGTCTCCACAGTTCATAGCCTATTGCGACATCGTTAAGTAAGGTCATGGTTGATGATCCTGCGCCCACACGCACCGCCTCAGGCCAAGGATGATCCTGCGGGTCTTGAGCCACAAGCACTCTGTATTTTCCATTTGGACTTATAAAATTGTCAATGGCAAACACTTCACCGCCATAGGTTCCATAACTCGTATTAGGCCAACCCGAAAACACGATGGCTGGCCAACCGTCAAACTGTATACGCACTTTGTTTCCTTTTTTGAGTAGCGGCAGATCAATTGGCGCCACGTACATGGCCACGGCTAAGTCAAACTTAGACGGCATGATGCTGACTATCTCTGCACCTTCTTTAATAGTCTCACCAAGACCTGACTGTATGGCTTGCGTCACAAAACCGTCTTGCGGTGCGATGATGTAATACAGGCCCGACCGTACAGAATAATTCATGTACTCGTTTTGCAGTTTGGTCACCACTGCCTCAGCATCATACATGTCTGAGAGTGCGGCATATTTGTTAGACTCAGCCTTGGCTATCTCGTCTCTATACTGCGCGTCAATACTCGTTAGTTCTACTTGCGCATTAATCAGTTGATTTTTGCTACTCAGCAGTGCATTCTCTTTTGCTATCAGTTCTGCTTGAGTTTTTTGAAGACTGAGTTCACGCGTCTCCAAGTCTGTGAGTGACTTAAGGCCTTTGTCATAGAGCTCGCGCATACGGGCAAATTGCTGATTTGCAATCTCGTTGTTTAAGCGGGCGGCTTTAAACTCGATACTGTCACTTGATACTTTTAGCTCCGCTTGTTTGAATTTGTTTTTGGTTTGCTCAAACTTTAATCGACTCGTTTGTGACAAGGCATCTATCTGATTGTCTAGCGCTTTTATCTTCTCCATATAGGATCCGACTGCCATTTCTTTAGAGGTCAATTGCTGCTGCGTACGGTCCAGTAATTGAGGGTCAAAATAGTCGTCTTTTACCTCTGAGATAAACATGATTGTATCGCCTTTCATAACATGGTCTCCTTCTTGCACAAACCATTTCTCCACTCTACCGGCTATCACAGAATTAATGGTCTGTGGTCGCTGGCTGGGGTCTAAGGTGGTTACCTCACCGCGTGCACGAATGTTTTGTGTCCAAGGCAAGAGCATGATGACAATCAAGGTCAGAATACTGCCGATTAGCAATCTCTTTAATACTTTGCCAGAAGTCATTGCTTCGACTGATTTCAAGGCGGAATAATCGTCCCGCTTGACAAATCGATCTACGCTGTTGTTAGTGATATTGAGCATAATCAGTTCGTTGTGCTGTTATTGTTTTCTGTCTTCTGAATCACTCTGCCATTTGCCATGACAACTACTCGGTCTGCCTTCTGCTTCATGTAAGTGGAACCCGAGACGGCTACAATTGTCCATGGGTGCTGCTTGTCAAACAGGAAGTCAATAATTTTCTGTCGTTCTGCACTGTCCAGGTGCTCGAGTGCATCTTCAAGTAGAAGTAGTCGGGGCTTATCGGCAATGCTTCGGGCCAAGATGAGTTTGCGCTTAATGCTTTGAGGCAGCTTTTGACCTTGCGGACCGACCATGGTGTCATAGCCTTTTTCAAGGCTCTTGATAAAGGGGTCGAGACCAAGATTAGTAAAGGCCCACTTCACATTGGCCATGGTGGCTTGTGAGCGCCCCATGGTGATGTTCTCCAACACCGTACCATGAAACAGTTGCTCTTGAGAGAGACAGTCACCAATGACTGATTGCAAGTCGTTGATGTTGAGACTACCCATGGGTGAGCCGTCATAGGCGGTGGTGCCAGATTGCGGGTAAAACAGGCCAGCTATGATTTGCAACAAGGTACTCTTCCCAGATCCATTTGCTCCGGTGACTAATACTCTCTCTTGTTCTTTGATGTGGAGATCAAGGTTTTCGAGTGTGAAGCGACCATGATCTGGATAAGAGAAGGAAATGTTTAATAAGTCCACTTCCATTCCTTTCCATTCTGCGTCAGAACTAACAGTTTGTCCTTCTACCTGTTCTAACTCTAGATCAGTTACCTGACCAATTTTCTCTAGCGAAGTGAGTACATCATAGATAGTCTCAATGCTAAGAATGAGCTTTTCGACAGACGACATGACAAGTAAAATGACAATCTCTGCCGCCACAAATTGACCAATGTTCATGTGTTGCTCCATGACCAAGATGCCTCCTATGGCAAGCAGCCCAGTGGCGACAAGTACTTTGAAAAAGACGAGTAATGAGTAGTGTCTTAGCAGGACTGAGAAGTGAGAATTACGAGCGGCTAGGTAATCTGTGACATGCTCGTTGGTGCGCTCCATGGGCAGAGGGCTGTCTCCGGCCAGTTTAAAAGTGGTGGCGGTTCTAGCCACTTCTTCGAGCCAGTGTGCTACGGCATATTTGTTTTTTGATTCGTCTAGGCTCGTTTGCAATCCCTTTGGTATAGAGAGTTTGATGATGATATAAACTACCAGCAGTAAGATGAGACTAAACAGAATGAAAAACGGGTGATAGAAGGATAAGAGTAACAGACCAAAGATTACTTGAATAGCAGCCGAACTGAAGTCAATCAAGATTTTACTGAGTCCCTTTTGTACCGAGATGGTGTCAAAAAAACGATTCATCAGTTCTGGGGCATAGTGTTTATAAAGCGCCTCCATTTTGATGCGGGGTATGCGATACGCAAACTCGAATGCCGCTCGAGTAAAAATCTTCTGCTGCAAGGCCTCAGTAATCTTTAGTTGATATATCTGAAAGACTCCTGATAATGCTACTCCCAGCACGACCACTCCCACGAGTACTATCCACGAAGTGCTGACCTGACCTCCTTGTATGAGGTTTACAATGGCCTGAATACCCAGGGGTAAGGACAGTCCGACTAGCCCATTAAAAATGGAATAGATATAGACATTGGTGATTTCCTTTTGGTCTGGTTTGAGCAAGCGCCAAAAGCGCTTAGAAGGACTGAGTATTGTCGAATCCATGAGCTTATTTCTTTTTAGTAGCGATTGTCTTATTGACCATGTCTTTGTAGAAGGTGGTAACTGCGTCTTCACCCTTTACTGAGTCTGTGAGTCGAGGCAGGTGGTCTGCGAAAAACCGCTGCAGATGCGCTCCTTCAATCATGGTAGAGAGTAGCATGTGCGGATATTTATACTGAGTGTTAATCTCTAAAATGATGTCGCTTACTGTTTGCACAAGTCGCTTGTAGGCAAGGAAGACTCCGTCTTGATTTACCTCATCTACGTTTTTTGTGAGGTATGATTTTGAGGCTTCACCAATGATTATTCGGTTGAGTTTCACCTCATTGATGTGCGCATAGTCCCCATCTTCTGTAATAGGCTCTGTAAGCACAGCGATCGAAATGTCTAAACGTTTTTGGGCGGACTCTATATTGGCTAGTCTAAATCTGAGTCTGTAGTCCATCCAGTTCCAGTACCACGCGCTCAAGTAGAGTAGCACCTTATGCTTGTTCTCAAAGTAGCGATAGATTGAGGCTTCAGTCGAACCAATCTCTTTGGCCAGTTTTCGAAATGTGAAATTTTCATATCCAATCTCATCAATCAAATGAATACTGGAACTCAGGATCATCATTCCCAGTTCACTGGAATGAGGGTCTTTGAGGAACAAGTGCTCGTTAAGGTCGAATCTTAAGGTCATAGCTATAATCGCTTATCAAATATTATCAGGTGCAAATATAATAGTAATGCTATCATATACGCAAGTAAGGCTGTTTTTGTTCTAATTGTCCCCTAAAAAGTGTGCTCACAGATGTTTAAGAAAGGAGCGTGCAGCCTCAACCTATTCTGATTTATGCTCATTGAGTGATATCGAGAGGTCCGATTCTATTATGGTGGACCCACCAGGACTTACTTCGACTGCGCTTCACTGCGTTATGCTTCGCTCTGCACAGGCTTCTCGTCCTTATGACCAGAGAACTCTAAACGAAAAAAGCACCTCCGATTTCTCAGAAGTGCTCTTCAGTATGGTGGGCCCACCAGGACTCGAACCTGGGACCACCTGATTATGAGTCAGGTGCTCTAACCAACTGAGCTATAGGCCCAAACTTCAATTGCAATGTCAGTGACAATTGCAATGACAATTTTTTGTTTGGCAGCTCTTTATGTCAAAGACCTATAGCGAAGTTGCCTATCCCGAGCGATAGTCGAGGGAAGCTATAGGCCCTGCTTTAAAAGCGTCCGCAAATGTATAGATTTGAGATCAATGACACACACAGAATTTCCAACTCCTGATCAGATCGATCTAATCATCTTTGACTTAGGAGGTGTAATACTCAATATAGACTATCAACTGACCCAAAAGGCCTTTAGTAAGATTGGGGTGCCTGATGTGGAGCGACTCTATTCGCAAGCGGCTCAAAGCCAACTCTTTGATGACAATGAGACAGGGCGCATCAGTCCGTCAGAATTCAGGAAAGGGCTCAAAGAAATTATTGGGATGGAGGTGAGTGACGAGCAATTAGATGAGGCATGGAATGCGCTCATACAAGAAATACCGCCACATCGTGTAGACTTTATACTGTCACTCAAAGAAAAATTTAAGACCAGCTTGCTGAGTAATACCAATGAGATTCATATCCAGAACTTTGAGCAGTCTATTGATGAGCGCCTAGGCCTTGAGAAGTTTAAGTCCTGTTTTGATTTGCTCTGTTATTCTTCTCGAATTGGTCTGAGAAAACCCAATGTTGAGGCTTGGCAGTATGTGCTTGATAAAATGAATGTGCCGGCTCATCGAGCCCTTTTCATTGATGACTCGGAACAGCATATAGTCGCTGCTCGGTCCATAGACGTTCATGCCGTGTTTTTGAAAAAAGGGCAAGAAATGTCTACTCTTTTGGCTCCTCTTCTGACTTGATTTCTTGACAGAGCTCTACCAACACTCCACTGCAATCTTTTGGGTGGACAAAGGCAACCAACTTGTTGTCCGCACCTTTTTTGGGCTTCTCATTGAGCAACTTAAATCCTTCTGATTTGAGTCGAGCCATTTCCTGTTCTATATCATCTACGTCATAGGCGATGTGGTGCATGCCTTCTCCACGCTTGGCAATAAACTTGGCTATAGGACTATCGTAAGAGGTAGCTTGGACCAGCTCTATCTTACTCTCCCCAACACGAAAAAAGGAGGTCAGAACATGCTCGCTCTTTACCTCCTCAGTTTTGTAAGATTCCGTCTGAAGTAGACGGCTATAAATTTTGTTAGACTCGGCAATGCTCTTCACGGCTATGCCAATATGTTCAATCTTATTCATGCGGAAAACTATGTCCGCCTAAAGTAGTTGATTAAGATTACCTGAGCACGAAAGTCTCACCAAATCGGTTGTCATAGTTGATGTAGTAAGTGCCCTTGTCGAGGCCTTCAACATCTACCACAGCATCAAAACCACGCTTTTTCAGTTCACCATACTCATTGAAAATCTCAAAGCGAGTTTCTCGAGTAAAGTTGATGGTATGATCTACTTTTTTGGGAGTGAACTCCACTTGCGATACGCCAATGGCATCATATGTGACTTCGTCAGAGTATCGTGGTTTGCCACTATGATCTCTTTGTTTCACTCGCAAAGTGTTTGTTCCAGCATGCGAATCAAATGAAAATGAATAGGTGTTACGGTCTGCATTTCCAGTCCCGATTACCTCACCTAACTTGATCCATTTGTTCCAGCGATATTGCTCCACTACATATGTAAGTGACCCAGACTCGTTGTTGGTTTCCCAGATAACGGTCGCATCTTTTGTCACCTCCAACTTCGTAATGTCAAACGTACTTGTCGGGAGTATAGCCTCTTTGTTTAACACCTTAGGGCTCGTCCCATCATGGTGTATGATTTTTACGGTAATGGGATCTCCAACCATAAAGTTCATCACATTGAGGTCTATCACAAATGCACTCGAGTTGATTTCATCGGCTGTGATCTCACCGTTTACCTGTACCTCGTAAACAGCGTATCCTACGCCCTTCGGACCTTCTGGATTTTGAACATAAATGTCCTTCCCTTGAAATAGTCCTTCTAACACGATTGCCCCTGCATTGGCGATTGATGATATCATCATCATCGCAAATACTCCTGTCAATATTTTACTCATTGATCTCGTCTTCATATTACATTCAAATAGCTTGCAACTCCTGATTATACGTTCCTTGTCGAAAAAAGTTCCTATTACTTAATTCGCGGCTAGCGGATTCATCATTTTTAAAGTCACGGCTGACTTCATCATCCGCTCTGCTTGCAGCTTAGAGTATTGACCCATATCAAAGCTTCGCGCAAACACGATTGATGTACCATCATCAATCACCGATGCAAAATGATATAGTTCATTTGACCCATCAGGTGTAGTTTGCTTATAGACTATGCTGTTGTCCGTCTCTAGAATAATGTCATTGGTAAACATGATGTCTCCCTCTAAATCTGACTTAATCAGATCCATTGACATGTCCTCTTCACGCATCATGACGTTGTAGTTTTTACCACAGCGTATGTTGACGATGCTCGTCACATCATCGACTGTAATTGTGGGGTCTACTCCGGTTTTAGATTTGTCTGGAACCATTAATTCGGCCGGAAGGCCGTGTTCACTAAGATCGACACTCATCATGCCGCTCGTCTCTGCAGTTGTTGTCTGTTCGACTACTGCTACTTCCTGTACTGACTGTTGTTCTGAACACGCTGTCAGTGTTGAGGCGGCTATCGCCACCATGATAATTCTCCTCATTTCTCCTTCTCCTCTTTATCGTTATCAGTGTCTTTTTACTCCACTTTGAGCCTAAAGGTTACATCAAACAAAAAGCCCAACTCGCAAGAGTCGGACCTTCAATATCTATGCATACCTGCTACTAGTTGTCTCCAACCAAAGTAAAGTACCCTTTAAACTCACCACCTTTTGAGTCGCTTTGCAGCACGTAGTAATAGGTTCCTTCGCTAAGGTCTTCCATGCGGTAGTCGTTCTTATAGTTCGTGGCTTCAAAGACTACTTTACCCCAACGGTTGTAAATCCAAAGCCTTGAGTTTCGCAGTCGCTCAACACCACCAATGAAAAACACATCGTTAAACCCATCTTGGTTTAGCGGAGAGAATACATTATAAGGCTGACAACCTTCTGTACTGACGATGATTTGCTGTGACGCTTGCGTATCTGGACACTGAGCGTCAACTACAGTCACAGTATATGGGCCGTTCATCGTCTGAGCATCTGTTTGATTGGTGAAATCTGCCGAGACCAGCAATTCTGAAGTACCCGAGTTAGGTATCGGGCTGAGCCAATTGTAAATAGGGTCAGTGATTGATTCAGGTTGATCCACATTCATCAACAAGGTCTCATCTCCGAGGCAAAGTTCTATCGTGTCTCCCGCCATCAATTCTTCATCATTATAGATGATTGAAGCGACTGGATATGGTTTGTAGAATATGTCTATGCTTTCTGTTCGGTCGCAGAATGTGTCATAATACTCATAGGTGACTACTCCGCTTATGGCCGAAATGTTTTCAGCTTCGCCATCGGTGTCTGGCACCGTTGACAAGATGTCTGGATTGTCAGAAGTCCATGTCCACGCTCCACCTTCTTCAGAATTCACTATGTCAATAACAGTGCTGAAGTCACAGGCAGGGCTCATGCCACTGATCGCCACAGGAGGCAACACTTCTATAATGATTGTTGTGTCATACGCACAGCCGAAGTCATCAACGATGTTAAACATGTAGTCATGAAAACCAGTCGTCTCTGGATCGACTACTATGAACGTGTCTGTTTGAAACACAATACTCGGATCGTCAGACCAAAATTCTGATACAGCCATTGGAGTGTATAGTTCAGCTGTGGGATCTATAAGTGGATTAAACTGAATGCTCCAGTTAAAGATGTAGCCATTATCTATAAGCAAGTTGTCTCTCACAGTCACTGTCCATGGACCATTAATCGGACAACCAATAAAGGCATCAAAAAGATTTTCTGGTAGATAGTCTCCCGGTATCATGCTTTGACCAGTATTGGTGTTACCATTACCATCATCAAAAGTCACAGTTTCTGTACCTCCCGATGCAAGTGCATCACCCAGCGTTTGCGCTGCAGTTGATGTGAAGCAGTATGTAGATCCTATCCCTGGATTAGTTCCTCCATCATCATTGGCGATACCCAGGTAGGTGCCACCACCGCCAAAACCACCAGGTATTATTTCATCAGCTCCGTTAAAGCTGTTAAAAATCGTAATGGATGTGCCATCAGGGCAGGTCAGGGTCATTTCAAGGTCACCTAAGAAAGAATGCTCCATGTTGATGCACATTGCTATAATGTCATCGGGGTTTTCTATGAGTTGGCCTGTTTCAAAATCATCAATGATAATGGTGGTTTCATAATTATCTTCAGCACCATCAGGCAAGAATTGTTGCTGGCCAAAAAATCCACCACCTACAAAAGCGCTCGGCACGGTGTTAAATCCGAAAGTGACCATAGTGTCTGGACTAACTCCACCCACCAAAGTGCCTTCGTTGCCTAAGCAGAGCATGTCACCAACAAGTGCACTAGTACCCGCAAAACTTGGAGTAGTCGAAATTCTAACCTTAAACTCAGCCACTTGCACCTGACCTTGGCTGTCTGTGACTGTGCATGACACGAAGTATCCGAATGCACCTGGCCACGTATGGCTCACACTAGTGACTCCTTCACCCTCTATCATGGTGCCATCACCCAAGTCCCAAACGAAGTATGAAGTCGCATCATCTTGGCTGTATCCTTGTCCAGCAAATGGATAGTCACCAGTGGCTGTGAGCGTAATTTCAGTGTCTTGACAGACGTCCACATAATTTTCTAAATCAGGATTTTCTGCTGGGTCAGAATCTATTTCTACAGTGAAAGGTTGCCAAGACGTACCGCAATCTATCACTCCTGTCCAACCTTGTCCGCCTGGGCTAGAAGGTGAAGACTCAAAAACAAAGGTTAAGCAACCGCTTGTGTTTTCAAGTGTGCTAGTCACCGTAAATCCTGTTGGGTGTGACGAGCTGTTAAACGCTCCGAGAAGAGGCGCAGAATCATCAGTACCGTCATAGACATACAGTACATCAGAGCCACTGACATCCCAAATCGAGCCAAGCTCTTGTGGGGCAACAAGCAAAGTGACAGCATTACCAGAATTTGGGCAAAAAGTCATCGTTAAGATTTCTCCAGCAGCATAGTTACCAGCATCGGCATCACTGTCTGTAAAAGTGTCTGCGCTTCCACAGTCTATTCCTTGAGTGCCACCTTGAGCAATGGAAAACGTAGACTGGGCTTGTGTCTGAATCACGAGGCCTAAAATGAAGGCCAGAATTGTTATCGAATTCTTCATCATTTCGTAGAGATTTTAAACGCGTTATATGCCTTCAGAAAGTGCTTTTGAGAACTAATCTGCATCACCTTATTCGTCCCTTTTATTCTGAGTGTCCCTCCATTCTCTTCATAGGCGCTAATGTCAAGGTCAAGAATGTTAAACTCATTTAAGTCAACTTCTATGGTGCCTAGCTGCGTATCTAGTTTTTCAGCGGGTAGCTCATTGATAGTCACGCGGTGATCTAGATAGTACGTCCAGTAGTCTATAATAGCGGGATGCTCTTGCTGCAGGGTCATGATGTTTTCTGCCGAGTAACGGGCCAACAGACGTTGATCGTAGTCAGTTGACTGAGCAGACAGACTTTGCAGAAGCAAGACTGTGCAAATGGTTAGGATGAGTCTCATAATTGAAGTTCAGAGTTTGATTTTCAAGCACACGAAGATAAGAAAAGGGCCGCTAGACCTAAATCTTTAGCAATAACAATGTAGCATCGACTTGAAGTCCAATCAATCCAAATTGCTGATGAGATTGACTAAACACGCCCTCTTCAGCGAGAATTCTGCCCAATTCTTACCTACCATGTCTCGCTCATTGATAAATATGCGCACAGACCTAGCTAAAATCCGCACTCATCGCTACTTTTGCGGTTCATGGAACACATCCGCAATTTTTGCATCATAGCCCACATCGACCACGGTAAGAGTACCCTTGCCGACCGCCTCCTTCAGACTACTGGAACCATCTCTGACCGAGACCTTCAGGAGCAGTCACTCGATGACATGGACCTGGAGCGCGAAAGAGGGATTACCATTAAGAGTCATGCCATACAGATGGAGTATCTGCATGAAGGCACGAAGTACACGCTCAACCTGATTGATACGCCCGGCCACGTAGACTTTAGTTACGAGGTGTCAAGGTCTATTGCGGCATGCGAAGGAGCCCTGCTCATTGTAGATGCGACTCAAGGTATCGAGGCGCAGACTATCTCTAATCTGTATCTCGCGCTGGAGCATGACCTAGAGATTATTCCCATTCTTAACAAGATGGACCTCGACTCGGCCATGCCCGAAGAGGTGACAGATCAGATTGTAGAGCTTATAGGTTGCAAACCGACTGACGTGATTCCAGCATCAGGTAAAACGGGTCTGGGTGTCATGGATATTTTAGAAGCAGTGGTAGACCGAGTGCCTGCGCCAGTAGGTGAGCCGACTGAGCCGCTACAGGCATTGATATTTGACTCGGTGTTTAACTCGTTTAGAGGCATCATTGCTTATTTCCGTGTGAAGAATGGCTCTATCAAAAAGGGAGACCAAGTAAAGTTTGTCAATACCGGTAAAGAATATTCTGCCGATGAGATTGGTATACTTCAGATGGACATGGTGCCCAAAAAAGAAGTGAAGACAGGTGATGTGGGATACATCATTTCTGGAATTAAAACGGCCAAAGAGGTTAAAGTAGGAGACACCATCACTACGGTTGAGAACCCTACAAAAGAATCTATTCAAGGTTTTGAGGATGTAAAACCCATGGTCTTTGCGGGTATCTATCCAGTCGATACGGATGAGTATGAAGAGTTGCGCGCCTCATTAGAAAAACTGCAACTTAATGATGCCTCGCTTGTCTATGAGCCGGAGTCGTCCATGGCACTTGGCTTTGGTTTCCGTTGCGGATTCTTGGGGATGCTTCACATGGAGATTATCCAAGAAAGACTGGAGCGAGAGTTTAACATGACCGTGATTACTACCGTGCCTAACGTGTCGTACAAGGCCTACACGACTAAGGGCGACATGATGGTGGTCAACAATCCTTCAGACCTGCCCTCAGGTAACAACTTGGACTATGTAGAAGAGCCGTTTATCAAAGCGCAAATCATTACCAAGTCAGAGTACACTGGTACGATTATGACACTCTGTATTCAGAAGAGAGGTGAGCTTACCAATCAGGTGTACTTGACCCAAGACAGAGTAGAGCTGACTTTTGAGATGCCGCTGGGTGAGATTGTCTTTGACTTTTATGATAAGCTCAAAACAGTGTCTAGAGGTTACGCCTCATTTGATTACTTCCCGATAGGCTACAAGAGATCGAAACTGGTCAAGTTAGACATGCTGCTTAATGGTGATCAGGTAGATGCACTCTCTGCATTGATCCACTCAGACAATGCCTACGAACTTGGAAAAAAGATTTGCCTGAAGCTCAAAGAGCTTATTCCTAGACAGCAGTTTGAAATAGCTATTCAAGCAGGAATTGGTGCCAAGATCATTGCAAGAGAAACGGTAAAGGCCGTGCGTAAAGATGTTACCGCCAAGTGTTATGGAGGTGATATCACCAGAAAACGTAAGCTACTTGAGAAGCAAAAGAAAGGAAAGAAGCGTATGCGTCAAGTAGGTAATGTTGAGGTGCCGCAGTCTGCATTCCTTGCGGT
>CAYSDH010000004.1:62013-87317 GCA_964429805.1 uncultured Flavobacteriales bacterium | reverse complement strand
GCCAATCATTGGTCTTTTTTGCTGCCCCTTATTCTAGTATCAATTAGAATCAGACTCTATTCTTGACTAATTTAGTTGCCATGCCGATCAGTCGACTACTCATATTCCTCTTCTTACTTCCCTGTCACTCCATGATGGCTCAAGACGCTGAAGTGGAAGATAAACGACTGATGATTCGCAGCGATTTTCAGTTTGGATTGTTGGTTGGCGGTCAGATTTCTAATGAGCAGTTTATTTACAAATCTGGACCAGTTTTTCAGTACGGTCTTAATACGGCCATCTCACCATGGATGGATGCTGGACTTGGCATGTCCGTGCAGTTGTTAGAGACAGAAGTGATACTACCCATCTTTTTGGATTTTAAAGCCAGACTACGAGCAGATGGTCGTTCACCATTTATAGGAGTCAACATAGGCTCGTCTAGCGGCTGGAGCGAGTTTTATCGCAACTTTCAAGATTATGAGTACAGCGGAGGCTTTTACTTTAGTCCGTATTACGCCATGCAGTTTCCGCTGTCGGACAAGGCCAGTTTTCTCGTCTCATTTGGATACATCCATCAAGTGGGGCATATTGAGTACTTCACTGATTTTGACGAGCGGTTTATAGAAAGCTTCTCCATGGATTTTCTGACCATTAGAGCAGGCCTGAGACTCTGATGCGGGCAGTCGCAGTCATAGTGCTTCTCCTTTTTCAGTTGACTGTGTTGGGTCAAGGTCTGAGCATCAATGAGCTGATGTCAAAAAACAACCAAAGCCTTACCGATGAAGATGCTGATTACTCAGACTGGATTGAGTTATATAACTCCAGCGCTGAGCTAATTGATGTGAGTGGTTGGTATCTCAGTGACGATGAGTTTGACACACAGAAGTGGCAGATTAATGCCGGCCAAATAGAGCCTGAGGGATTTCTCCTAGTCTTTGCTTCATCAAAAGACAGACAAGGCCCAGGAGAGCTTCACACCAACTTCAATATCTCTGCCGCTGGTGAGATTATCTTGCTCAGCAGTCCGGACGGGCTTGTGGTCGATCAGACGAACCCCATTGTGCTCCAAAATGATTTTTCCTACGGCTCTGCCAATGACGGTGACGTGTCAGAACGAATAGTCTTTGAAGCGCCCAGTCCAGGTGCCTCAAACGCGACAGGCGTGCCGCAGTCTTATGTGCCTGACGAGCTCTTCTTTTCCATCACCGGAGGATTTTATTCGGAGTCAGTATCGGTGCTCATCACCTCTTCGCAAAATGCAGATGTGCGCTACACGCTTGACGGTTCTGAACCAATGTTGGAGTCTCCGCTGCTCAGTGCTGCGATTGGCATAGCAGACCGAGAAGGAGAGGATGATGTAATTGCCAAAATCAAAACGGGCGCTCAATGGCAAGAGCCCAGAGAGAAAGGGGAGAAGGCGACCGTGCTCAAAGCGGCTTCTTTTGATGAAAGTCAGCGCATCTCTCCAATTTACACAGAGACTTATTTTATTTCAAACAGACTAGATAAAAAGTATCAAAACCTTCCAGTGATTTCTCTTTCTGTAGATGCAGACAGTCTCTTTTCTAGTGCGGCAGGCATCTATGTGATTGGAGATGGTAATGGGGCGGGAGACGAAAACTTTAGGCAAAGCGGAAGAGCGTGGGAGCGGGAAGTACACATGGAGTTTTTTGATGAGCAGCACCACAAAGCATTTCAGCAGAATGTTGGTGCCCGCATACATGGCAACTCCAGTCGTGGGCATTCTCAAAAAAGTATCAGACTGTATGCGCGAGGGGAGTATGGTGCATCTACTCTTGACTACCCCTTTTTCAAAGGAAAAGACCTTGATGAGTTTAAGCGTATCATACTTCGCACCTCCTCGTCAGACTGGGGAGAGACCATGTTTAGAGATGACCTCTGCGCCAGATTGGTGTCAGACATGGAAGTAGACTACATGGAGACGCAGACCTGCATAGTATTTATCAATGGTGAGTACTGGGGCGTGCACAATATACGAGAGCGTGTAGATGAACATTACTTGGCTGCCAACCATCAAGTAGATGATGATGAACTAGACTTGCTAGCCATGAACTCCATTGTTGAGAACGGTGATGCACAGGCTTATGAGCAACTAATCACCTACATCAATTCAAACGACATTGCCTCAACAGAAAATTATGCCTTTGTCAGTGAGCAAATTGATATCATAAGCTTCATAGATTATCACATTGCCCAGTTGTATTTAGCAAATTTTGACTGGCCTTTGGCTAACATTAGATACTGGAAAGGGCATGGAGATGACTACAAGTGGCGGTACATATTTTATGACTGTGACCGCTGTATGGCTTTTCCAGGGTATGACCACTTGGTTAATGTGGTGTATGAAGACAGTGAGTTTAACACGGCACCGGGCTGGACCACCACCATTTTTAATGGGCTAGTTCAAAACGAGGAGTTCAAAGAAGAATTTGTGCAGCGCTTTTTCTTTCACTTGTCTACCACATTTGAGGCGCAGCATGTGCTTGATGAGATGAGTGCGTATGAAGACGTCTACCAACCTTTAATAGTCGATCACTTTAACCGTTGGAGCTATCCGAGTTCCATCAATACCTGGAACGAGAGTGTGCAAGAGATGAGGGCCTTCGTGCTCAAGCGGCCAGCCGTTATGATTCAACAGATAATGGATTACATCGGTGAGCAGTATGCATTGTACCCCAATCCGGTGGCACAGTCTGCATCGCATGTCAATTTGGACATGGAGTATACAGAAGGGCTTATTCCGAGCATCAAGATATTTTCTACCTCTGGCCGATTGATGACGAGTTTTGATTTGGGTGAGCAGACTGCAGGCAACCACCCGCAAATTCCGATAGACCGTCTAGAGCCCGGCATCTACCTTGTGCGAATACTCTATGGGTCTTTAGCCTTTACAGAAAAGTTAGTGGTCCACTAGCCAGACTTACTCTACCGTGATAAGAAACTCACAACTTGAGATGTTTCCAGCCTCGTCAACCACAGTGATCTCACAGGTGTTGATGCCAAGCCCTATTATTTCATTAGGTAATGGCGTTTGCGTAACTACACAGTCCCCAGTAGCCGAGCAATTGTCTGAATAAACACTAGCAGAAATATAGTTCGGAGTGTCATATTCTCCTTGCGCATTTCCCTGCACGGTCACATCATTAGGGCAAGTGATTGTAGGAGCCGTGTTATCAAAGACACTAAGATTGAAGCAGCATGAGCTCGTATTTCCACTTTGGTCAGTAGCATAGACACATATTTCTTGCCCTGTGTTCGGCCAGCTTGCTTGACCTAAAACTGTCCCAGCTACGGGTGACTGGGTGAGTGTAATATTGTCTGATGACGTCACATCATCATAGACCTCTACTAAGCTGGTAAAATCCCAAACGTCACTGTAACAGTTTCCATTGGCACTGACACTGGTGTCAGAAAAGCAGCTTAAAAACACGGGCGGGCTGCTGTCGTTTCCGTATCCCAGCAAGATGTCGCAGTCAGTGCTGTTCATTGCTTCATCAGTGACGGTAATGGTCAGTGTGTCAACATCACCAGACTGGAGCATGCTTCCTGCCACTGGATTCTGAGTAATGAGTAAGTCTGACGTGGCGGTCACATTATCGCTGGCGTTTATCATACCTGTTAAGTCATTGACAGTGTAGGCGCCCCCAGCAGAAGGTGAGAGCCACAGCGAGTCGGGGCAGTCAGCAATGGTAGGAGGCTCAGCGTCTAGCATGCCTGTAGGCGCAGGATTGTCAGGTTCGTTGTTGTCTGCGCAAGACCAGATAATGGTACACAGACATAAGAAGATGCAAAGACTTAGAATTCGGTTCATGGCTCGGATGTATACCGTGAAAGTACTCTCCAAGTCCGCTCTAATTGAGCGCAATGAGGTCTACTTTAAACAGTAAAAAGTGAACAATAAGAGCTTAAAGATTTACTCCGGGCTGAGCTCTCCTCTCAAATCTTTAATCAAGAGTCGCTTGATTTCTTGAGGGTCATCCGCTTTTGATAAGACATACATGAGCTTCGTTAAGCCCGCCTCAAATGTCATGTCTTGACCAGACACCACACCTATTCCCTCTAGCGACTCGCTCGTTTCATATCGCCCGTGGGTCACACGTCCAGAGGGACACTGAGTAATGTTGAGTATCGTCTTCCCTTGACTTATCGCCTCTTTGAGGCAGTCTATAAACCACTTGTCTGTTGGCGCATTTCCAGAACCGAAAGACTCCATCACAATGCCTCTATGCGCGCTATGCTGCAAGATTGCTTCCACGCTTTCTTTTCTGATGCCCGGAAAAAGTTTGAGCACTCCTACTTCATCCACAATGGTTTTTCTAAACATCAAAGGCGTGGCTCTGTCTTGGTCAATGGCATAGTCATGATAATCTATGTGCACGCCAGCTACCGCCAGCTCAGGATAGTTTGGAGAGATGAATGCGTCAAAGTGTTCGGCAGAAAACTTTGTTGTCCTGTTGCCACGCATCAGCGAGTATTCAAAATAGATGGCCACCTCTGGCACTACAGCGCGGCCATCATGATGGGCCGCGGCTACTTCAAGTGCCGTGATGAGGTTCTCTTTCCCATCAGTTCTGATGGTCTCTATGGGCAGCTGACTTCCCGTTAAAATGACTGGTTTTTGAAGCCCCTCCATCATAAAGCTCAATGCCGATGCCGTGTATGACATGGTGTCTGTACCATGTAAGATGACAAAGCCATCAACCGAATCATAGTTTTGCTCTATCAACTCCACCATCTCTTTCCAGTAGGCTGGTGACATGTTAGAAGAGTCCATGACTCGAGAAAGCTGTGCACTAATGATGTCAAGATCAAACTTCTTAAGCGCTGGAATTTGCTCCACCAGTTTGTCAAAATCAAAAGGGCGAAGTGAACCAGTCTCATGATCTTTTATCATGCCGATAGTTCCTCCGGTATAGATGAGTAGTATGCGTCTTTTTTCAGCCATCAAATTGATACAGGTCTTTGGCGTTTTGAGTGGTAATGCGGGCTATCTCAGTAATTGGTTTGTCAAATATCTCAGCCATTTTAATGGCTACTTGAAGCACGTATGACGGCTCGTTTCGCTTTCCTCTGAAGGGTGTTGGTGCGAGGTAGGGAGAGTCTGTTTCAAGTACGAAATGCTCAAGTGAAATGTCTTTAATCGCCTCAGGCAAGGGGCTGTTTTTAAAAGTGAGCACTCCGCCTAGTCCCATCTTAAATCCGCCATAAGAGAGAATGTGCTCCGCCTGTGCTTTGCTGCCGGTAAAGCAATGAAACACGCCAGTGAGCTTGTCGTCATTGAGCTCATCGACTATTTCAAAAATCTCATCAAACGATTCGCGTGCATGAATCACAATAGGCAAGCCCAGTTCTTTGGCCCAGTTAATCTGTATTCTAAACGCCTCTTGCTGAATCGCTAGTGTGCTTTTGTCCCAATGCAGGTCAATACCAATTTCGCCAACCGCATAGTACTTGCGCTCGTCATTGAGGTGCTTTTTAACGATGGCCAGTTCTTCTTTATAATTTTCCTTGACATGACAGGGGTGGAGGCCCATCATAGGAAAACAGTTTTTCGGATAGCGCGCGCACACATCATGCATCGGGGTGATGCTCTCACTGTCTATGTTAGGCAAGAAGATGAGGTTTACACTATCGTTGAGCGCACGGTTCATGACTTTGTCTAAGTCATCGGCAAATTGAGACGAGTAGACATGGGCATGGGTATCTGTGAAAATCATGACGCAAATGTACGTTTCAAAATTCGCGAAATGGGCATTCATAAATTTGAGAATCGGCTGCGCGCTATGCGTATTTTCGTGCCGTGCCGACAAAGATTCTTATCGTCAGATTTAGCTCTATTGGAGACATTGTCCTGACCACTCCTGTGCTGCGTCAACTCAAGCAGCAGCTAGATGGAGAGACAGAAATTCATTATCTCACCAAAGCCTCTTTCGCTCCTATAGTTGAGAGTATACCGTACGTGCATAAGGTCTGGCACTTTGAAGACAATCTTGACGCACTGATTGAGGAATTAAAGAAAGAGGAGTTTGACTACCTCATTGACCTGCATAAGAACTTCCGCTCTTCAAAAGTGAAAAACCACTTGAAGCTTCTCACCTTCTCTTTTGACAAGTTAAATTGGGAAAAGTGGTTGCTTGTCAATTTCGGAATCAACAAGATGCCCGACATCCATATCGTAGATCGATACCTCAGTTCGGCCAAGAGTTTTGACCTGAACGATGACGGCAAGGGATTGGACTATTTCATTCCTCCGCACGAAGAAATAGAGATTGGTGCGCTGCATAGCGAACTCAAAAAAGGATACCTGGTGTGGGTACTTGGAGCGGCACATCCGGGCAAGCGTTTGTCCTCTGAGCGGACCATCAGCATTTTGAAATCAGTGAAGCACCCAGTTGTGCTTTTGGGCGGCAAGGCAGAAGAAGAAATGGCCAAAGAGGTAGACGCTGCAGTAGGGTCGCACTCCTTTAATTTCTGCGGTCAGTTGAGTATCCATGGTTCTGCTTCTGTGATTAAACAGGCTGCCTTAGTGGTGTCGCCTGACACGGGCATGATGCACATTGCCGCGGCCCTGAAGAAAAACATCATCTCTTTATGGGGTTGCACAGTGCCAGAGTTGGGCATGTATCCTTACAGGCCTGGTGAGCAGTCTGTTATGTTACAACCACACGGATTAAGTAAGAGGCCCTGCTCTAAACTAGGCGACAAGTGTAAGTATAAGGGCTACTGCATCAATAGGATTGACGAGCAGGAAGTCACCTCAGCGATTGACAAAATCTTTACTTGAAGAAGAGCTTCTTTAGCTCATTAGCCTCTTCTGGATTCATTCTGCCTGCCAGTATTAAGCTGAGTTGTTTTCTGCGCAAAGCACCGCCATATCGGCCTATTTCTTCTTTGGTTTCAGGCACTGATTCGGGCACTTCGATGGGGTTTCCATTTTGATCTACTGCTACAAAAGTGTAGATAGACTCGTTACTTTTTATTTGCTCTCCAGTAATGTGATTCTCTACAAACACATCAGAGTAGACCTCCATTGATGAGGTAAATGCGCGTGAGACTTTTGACTCAATAGTCACCACATCACCCAGTTTGATGGGCCTGTTAAACGACACATTATTTACCGATGCAGTGACCACTACTCTGCGGCAGTGTCTGTGCGCAGCAATGGCTGCATTGATATCCATCCAGTTGAGTAACCATCCACCCATCAGGTTGCCCAGTGTGTTGGTCTCGTTAGGCATGACTATACGTGTGGCGGTGGCAAGGGTGTCTTTTGCGGGAACTGAAGTCCTCATGTATGGGCTTGATTTTGTTTTAACTCCATGATCCAAGCGATGGCTTGTTCACGGTCTGGAAAAAGTTTCACTGGGCGTTCTGGTTTGTTCACCCTGATAAAAAAGTTTGCAGCCATCTCATGGCTGTAATCTGTTCTGATTATAGCGTCTGCATGTGAGATACTATTAAAGGCATCTGAGGAGGCTAGATTTCGAGCTTCAGTGCTCATTTTCGCTCCTTCGATAGTAGAGACTAGGAGGTAGGTTTTCTCGCCTTGAAGAGAAGACTTGACGCGCTCAAAAACTTCTTCTATCTCCTCCAAAGTTACCGGCTCGTCATTGCGATCAAAGTGCAATTCGACCAGCCCCATTTCATTAAATGTGACAAGCGCGCAGTTGAGTCTTATGGTCTTTTCAGGTGTCATTAACTCGTCAAGCGTATGCACATCATCTTTTTCTAAGAAGCCAGGCTGATTCATCTTCGTTCTCTTTTATCTCTGCTAAGAAATCAATGGCTTTCTGTCTCATGGCAAAACTGCCAAAAGTCACTCTGTGCAGACCTTTTCGCTTATCGATAATGTATGCGTCAAAACCCTTCGCTCTCAATTTGTCTACCATGCGCGTGGCATTTTCCTTGACAGAATAACAACCAGCTACGATGTGATATTGTAGATGAGAGATTTCTGATGGTGCCACATATGTACTAATTGGAGCAGCCGCAGAAATTATTGTAGCAACTGGCTCTGTGGCCGAGCTCAAACTTTCACTGTGCACGGGTATCTCTTCAGGTACGTAGGTATTAGAATCTAGGCTAGGCTCAGACTCGGTGTCCTTGTCAGTAGAAACATCTTCATTAGACATCACTGCCTCACTTGTCTCACTGAGCAAATCAGGCATCTCTTCAGTGTCTAGTGAGAAGGTTTCTGTGCGCGCCTCATAGCTGCTCGGAATGACAGAGTCAGACAGCGTCAAGTCGCCCCAATGCACATCTCCATCATGAATGACATTACTGTGCTCTGTCACAAGACCCATGTACAGCAGGAGAGGGATTAGCGCTGCGACTAAGTACCACTTCTTTGGGCTGCTCGCCAACACTTCTTCTTCCACCTCAGTCTGGGCGTAAGGTGCAGAGATAGGAACGACAATTACCTCTGCTTTCTCCGTTTTTTTCACTTCAGGCTCTGCTACCTTTTTTACAGGAGTGACAGGCAGAACGGGTGCAATAGGCTCTTTTTTCTCAACCGGCTTTTTCTTCTCTGTGGGCACAGCGTGTACCTTCTTTAAGCCAAAGGACTCAAGCAGATAATTTACCGACTCATCTGGGCTAAACTGTAGCTTTTGATTCTTGTCAAAATAGAGAATCCCCACTTTGTTAAACACCACTCTATCTCCACTATTTAAGGTAGAGAAATAGCGCTCAACTTCTTCTTTAATCTTCGCGTTGGCCTGCTCATGCGTCAGGTTCTCAGCACGCGAGATGGCATCAGCTAAAATGCCGTCATTTTTATTGAGATTCTTATTGAAGCTGAGGTCTTTTCCAGGTGGATAAAACACGTTGAGATGCTTGTCTAGACGGGCCGGACGATAATTCGCCACAATGCCACCCAAGTCTGGAACTATGACACAGTCATAGTCGTAGAGAAGCTCGCTGATTCTATCTGAAAAAGATGATTTCATGGTTCAATTACAACGAAGATAAACCTATTGACCGTACGTCAACATTTCCAGAGGCACTGTTTTTTAAGTGCCTGTCACTGAGGCTAAAGCAGTTTGATGGCGCGCTCCAAATCTTCTGGTGTATCGATGCCGATGGATCGGTGATCAGTCAGCGCGGTGTGGATAGAGTATCCATGTTCTAACCAGCGCAGTTGTTCTAATGATTCTGCCTTTTCTAGCGGTGATACGGGCAATTGACCAATCTCTTGAAGCACCTCGTTTCTGTATGCGTACATGCCCAAGTGCAGATAGTGTTGAGTCTCTGGACTACGCGCATGAGGCACAGCAGAACGAGAAAAATAGAGGGCTCTATTGTCACTCGCCCGAACAGCTTTGACCTTGTTTGGGTCCTGCAGTGTCTGCTCATCATCAATTGGGAAAAGTAAAGTGCCAATACCAACTTCTGGATCCTCAAACAAGCCCAGCAAAGAGTCTATTTGTTCAGGCTGAATAAACGGCTCATCACCTTGCACATTGACAATGATGTCTTCATTTGAGCGCATGAGATTTACGGCTTGCAAGATTCGGTCTGTGCCACTTTGATGCTCAGTGCTGGTCATGACCACTTGCCCGCCAAAGGAGAGCACCGCTTCAAATATGCGTTGGTCATCTGTCGCCACCATTACTGCATCAACAAGGCGGGCTTTTTGTGCTTGACGATACACACGCTCAATCATGCTCAATCCGCCAATGTCGGCCAAGGGTTTGCCCGGAAAACGGGTCGAAGAATAACGTGCGGGTATGACTACTAAGGCACTCATTGTATGCTGATATCTAATTTCATTTGGATGAGGCGATTACTCTCCAAGTGCACAGGACGTATGGTATACTCCCGATTAAATAAATTGTTGACTACGAGGCCGATACGGTAGATGTCTTCAAAACTATATGACATACGGGCATCCATCACCAAGTCACCTTTGTTTTTGTCTTTTCTCCATTGGGTCACACCTGAAGGCAGAAGACCAGAAATACTAGAATCACCCTCATCAAGCTGTTCAAATATGCCGTCAATATTGCGCATAAAACTGTTGTACCTCATGCCGCAACCGACATGAAACTTGCGTGATTGGTAATCGACATTAAACCGAGCCATATGTTGCATGCGGTACTTCAAAATGTTGTCCGTAGGATCTGAACTGGTGTTTGCGAAACTGGCAAAACTATACTGGTCTATCACAAATCCAGTAGTCTCACTTTCCCTGTACACCTTGTCCGGATTAAGCGACACGGGATTAGTATACGTGTATCCAGCCAAGAGTGATATCGTCTTTTCCTTGGCTATTTCTCCTTGAGCAGCCACACTTAATTCAATACCAGCCACTCGCGCATCGCCTGTGTTGAGTGATGTAAAACCTAGACCCAAAAAATTGTCAAAACTGGACGAGTCGGCCCATTGCCCAAAAGTGAATTCTACAAAATTGTCATAGCGCTGCTTAAATAAAGCCAGATCCGCATAGCCTTTAAAATTGCCGATGGAAAAACCTTGTTTTACTCCCACTTCAATATTATCAGACGACTCTGCCACCAAGTCTGGATTAGGATAAATGTTAATCAGGCCCACTGCCGTGGAGATAAACTTCTCGCCTATACTCGGAAATCTAAATCCCTGTCCATACGAAGCGCGCAGGTATGTTGCTCTGCCTAATTGATAATTCGCGCCTGCCCTAAAAATGGGTTTGTCATCGTTGATGCCGTCAATCTCAAAGCGCTCATATCTCAGGCCGGCAGACAGGTTGAGTTTGTCGCCTACTTTTTTGTCAGCTTGGAGATAGAAGGCCAAGTTTGACGAATTGTGAGTAGGGTCAGTGCCTCCGTTTGAGTAGAGTTGTGAGTCGCTACTGACCAAGTTAATTACTGCGCCTGTGGTCACTTTTGTGCGCAGGCTGTCTAAATCAAGTTGATACTGACCTTCTCCAAAATAGGTGCTCGAAAAATTTCCCTGTCCATTGTCGTTATCATTTTCGAGTCGCTGAAGATTTCCTCTCAGCAGAAACGTATCTCCGTTGGGCAAAAAGTAAGTTAAGTGAGGATTAATATTGGCTACTTGCTGAAAGGTTGTGGTAGCCGAACCTTCAAAACCAGAAAACAAACCGCTTCCAGAATCTCCCCAGATTAATGTGTTGACGCTGTTGCCGCGCTGACCATTGACATTAAGACCATATTGAAGGTCTTTCACCTTTTGATTTCTGACCAGCATATTGACATTGGCCCGGGCTCTTCGCTCTGTGCCGTAGTGAGTCGGGTCAGCATTGTTGCGCTCTCCAAATCCGCCTAAAGAGTCCATGATCAAACCTAAGTGACCATCATCACTGAGTAGCATCAATCCTACCACCAAATCCACATTGCCAATACGGTTGGCATGCATGATGTTTTGACCAATCAGTTGGTTGCCGCCTCCCCAGTAATTGGCCGAGTCACTGCGCGGATTGGCATAGCCACCTATATAGTATGATATTTTCGTCAGCGGGTCACCCTTCGGGAAAGTAGTGCGGATATTGACCACACCGCTCAATGCAGAACTACCATAAAGCACAGAAGACGCTCCTTTGATGACCTCTACTTGTTCCACCGTTTCTATAGGCAAATTGGCCCAAGTAGGCCTGCCCGCATCACCGCTAAGTGACGGAATGCCGTCTACCAAAATCTGCACGCGGCTACCCGCTCCAAAACTAAATCCGCTACCGCTTCTGATCTGTGGTTCGTTATCTACAATGACCATTCCCGGAGTCTCTTGGAGTGCTTGATCCATGGTGGTCACGTTTTTGTTGTTGAGCAACTCGGGTTTGAGCACTTCCATAGACACGGTGACTTCACTTACCTTTTGCTCAAATCGTCCGGCAGACACTACCACTTGGTCTAACATCTGCGCGCTAAACGTCATCTGCACATCCACCTTGACTTTGGGTTTGCCTTCTGCAGAGACGGTCACTTCACTGTCATCATAGCCAACGTATCTAAACTGTAAGTTAAAATAAGACTCTCTCACCATCAGACTGTACTCTCCGTTGACATCAGTGGTGGTGCCAATGCCCGGTTTGTAGATCACACTCACCCCTGGCAGTGGCTCCCCTTTTTCATCAGATACTTGGCCATAGACAGTCACAGGCCTACTCTGAGCCGAATAACTCAGCCCAAGAAAAAGGAAGAATGAGAGAAGAAAAAGCTTACGCATGCATCTTATATTTGTTGGCTATGCCATTTCGAAATTATCATTAATTCTTGCGTGCCCTTCATGAATCACGAAGCGAACCTACTGCAATATATCAGACTCACCCTGCTAGACAAGGTGGGGCCAGTCAATGCGCGTAAGTTAGTAGCATACTGTGGTGGGATAGAAGCGGTGTTTCATCAAGACAAAAACAGTTTGATGAAGGTGCCGGGCATAGGCGAAAACCTGGCTGCTCATATTCTGGCTCAAGATACATTGGCACGGGCCGAAGAGGAAATGGAGTTCATGGAGAAGGAGGGCATCAGAGGGATTAGCTATTTGGACCCTGAGTATCCCAGACGATTGCAACACTGTGACGATGCGCCAGTAATTCTTTTTATCAAAGGAAATGTGACGCTCAATACGGAGAAGATGATCTCCATAGTCGGCACGCGCAAGGCGACTGAATATGGCAAGCACTACATTGCCGATTTCCTCAAGGCCTTGAAGGGTCATGACCCAACCATAGTGAGTGGACTAGCCTATGGCGTAGACATTTGTGCGCACCGCGAATCCTTAAATAATGGACTGCCCACGATTGGTGTGATGGCGCATGGTCTGGATAGAATTTACCCGGGCGGGCACCGTAAAACAGCACACCGCATGATGGAAGAAGGGGGTTTGATCTCTGAGTTTGTTTCAGGTACGGCTCCAGACAGAGAGCGCTTCCCGATGAGGAATAGGATAGTGGCAGGCATGTCTGATGCCACCATCGTGATTGAATCTGCGGCACGTGGCGGGTCGATGATCACGGCCTACTTGGCCAATGGATATAACAGAGACGTGTTTGCACTGCCCGGCCGCGTGGGCGATGAGTTTTCTGAAGGCTGCAATCAGCTGATACGAAAAGATGTGGCGCACCTGCTTGATGATATCGCGGAGTTTGAGCGCATGATGGGTTGGCAGCACGTCAAGGAGAAAAATTCGGTACAAGCAAAGCTGTTTGTGGATTTAACCGAAGAGCAATCCTTGTTGTTAGGCTTCCTAAAAGAAGACCCTATTTCTATCGATGTCTTGACTGCAGAATCGTCTCTTCCCATGAGTAAAGTATCGCCATTACTGCTTGAGTTAGAATTTAAGGGTCTAGTCAGAACTCTTCCTGGCAAGCGATATATGCTGATTTGATTTCAACATTATAAGGCTATAAAGAATGTGTAAAACCATGTCTGAAATAGTCGAAAAAGGTACTTTTGGTCAGTTTAAAACTAAATCAAAATGGCTGTAAAATACCACGCGCAGATCAAGTCCTTTATGGAACAAGTAAAGGCTAAGCAGCCGCACGAGAAAGAATTTCTCCAAGCGGTAGAAGAGGTTGCTGAGACTGTGATCCCTTTCATAGCAAATAAACCTAAGTACAAGAAAGCAAAGGTGCTGGAGCGCATGACCGAACCAGAGCGTACCATCATGTTTCGTGTACCTTGGATTGATGACAAGGGAGATGTTCAGTTGAACAAAGGATTCAGAGTTGAGTTTAATTCGGCCATAGGACCGTACAAAGGTGGACTAAGATTTCACCCTTCTGTTAACCTGTCGATTCTTAAGTTTTTAGGCTACGAGCAGACTTTTAAGAACTCACTCACTACTCTTCCAATGGGCGGTGGTAAAGGAGGTTCTGATTTTGATCCAAAAGGAAAATCAGACAATGAAGTGATGCGATTCTGTCAGAGTTTTATGACTGAGTTATGTAAGCATATCGGTCCAAACACGGATGTTCCAGCTGGAGATATCGGAGTAGGTGGACGAGAGATCGGATACATGTTTGGCCAGTACAAGCGCATTAGAAATGAGTTTACAGGAGTACTCACTGGTAAGGGAATAAACTGGGGAGGATCACTCATCAGACCTGAAGCCACAGGATACGGTACTGTGTATTTTGCCAAAGAGATGCTGTCTACAAAAGACGACTCGTTTAAAGGAAAGACAGTACTTATTTCAGGTTCTGGTAATGTGGCGCAGTATGCTTGTGAGAAGGTTACGCAACTTGGCGGTAAGGTAGTGACGCTGTCTGACTCAGGTGGCTACATCTATGACAAGGAAGGAATAGATGCCAAGAAGTTGAAGTTTGTCATGAATCTCAAAAATGTGAAGAGAGGGCGAATCTCAGAGTATGCCAAGAAATTTAAGTCTGCGAAATATCACGCTGGCAAAAAACCTTGGGGTGAGAAGTGTGACATCGCACTGCCATGTGCCACTCAAAATGAACTGGACGGTGCAGCGGCAAAGTCACTGCTTAAGAATGGATGTATCTGTGTAGCAGAAGGGGCTAACATGCCATCTACACCACAGGCCATTACAGAGTTTCACAAGAAGAAGATTTTGTTTGCACCGGGTAAGGCTTCAAATGCCGGAGGTGTGGCTACTTCAGGACTAGAGATGTCTCAAAACAGCCTTCGACTATCATGGACACGTGAAGAGGTAGACGAGCGTCTGCACAGCATCATGGTTGAGATACATAAGTCGTGTGTGAAGTACGGTAAAGACGGTAAATACGTAGACTATGTGAAAGGTGCCAACATTGCCGGATTCGTCAAAGTAGCCGATGCAATGCTTGATCAAGGAGTAGTCTAATCTCTATTTCAAATATTAGTTTTCAGAATACCCTCGACTTATAGTCGGGGGTGTTTTTTTGGTGGTAGTAAAGAGCGCATGCATCATCTTTGATGATTGCAGAGAGTCGTGCGGTCAAGAGTTATCTTGTTGTTGATTTAGGTATAGCGTATAGTTCTCTTCATCGAAGCAAACAAACACGATTTCTTCAATGCTGTTATATTCAAATCCATTAACCGTTTCAATTGCTATCCGAGCTGCATTTTCTTTAGGATAGCCATAGATACCAGTGCTTATGTTTGGAAAAGCAATCGACTTCAGATTCAGTTCTTCTGCTATTCGCAAGGAATTGATATAGCAGTTGGCTAGTTTTTTTACTTCACCTGAATTACCCTTGTTCCATTTTGGACCTACTGTATGAATGACATATTTGGTGTTAAGATTTCCTGCAAGCGTTACCACTGATTCTCCAACTTTGCATCCACCTTGTCTATTTCTAATTGATCGGCACTCCTCAAGAATAGCAGGGCCGCCAGCCTTGTGAATTGCACCGTCAACTCCACCGCCACCCAACAGTGAGGTGTTGGCGGCATTTACAATAGCATCAGTATTCAACTTCGTGATATCTCCTTTTACTATCGAAACTTTCATTCACTTTGGTTTTGTAAAACTAACCCTATTGACGAGTACTTGCCTTGTATTTCTTTAATTACACTTTTTGCTCTATCTACTTTTCGTGCTTCACTAGAGAGTAGTGGTATCGCAGTTCCCAAGAGTAAAAGAACTCCATCTAACAGACCTGAACCGACATCCTTTCCGTTCATTGCTGATTCCAAATCTGGAATTTCAGTGATGAGTTTTTGTACAAATTCGTCATGAATATGAGTTGAAAGATGCTGTTTAAGTTCTCGAGAATACTTGCCAAACTCTTCCACTTGGTCAAGCGAAGCGCGACCAGAACAGATTCTGTCAGCCTGAATTTGAATGTCTCGTATTTGCCTTAGTTGATTGTTCATTCTGAATCTAAATTACGCTTCTTTCGATAAGGTTTTCCTGAGCCATCTAATTTCCATCGTAACTTCAATACATGAAAACCAATATAGGCGCTGTGATACTCTGTGCGGTCATGACGCTTTTTGTGCTCTACGTGCACATCAGTGGGTTTACCACAAGTATGATTGACCACCAGACCGCAGAGTACAACTTAGAACGAGATTATATCGCAAATCGATTCTTAGAAGAAACGGTCGAAATCCATCGGACCCATCCTGTGTTTTCGCGCAGGCCCATGGTTACTTTTCTCATAGACAAAGTCTCTTTTTGGCTCAATGTAGATACGGCAAATGCATACGTTATCGTCCAGTTTAGCCTAATGTTTCTTTCAGGTCTGGCGCTATTCATTCTGTCAAATCTCATTCTGAAGAGCCACGTGAAGGCCGCGATTTCCGTCTTGTCCTACTATCTGAGTTTTACCATTCTCTTCGCCTTTTTTACTACAAACTATACGTACGCCAACCTGCTTCAATACCTACTCATATTCGTCAGTCTAATTCAGTTTAAGAAAAAGCATAGTGTCTTGGGCGCCTTGTTTTTCGGGCTAAGTCTGTATTGTCATGAAAGCGGTATAGTCTTGATTCCGGGGATGTATCTGATACAACACGACATAAAGCCCAAGAAGAGGATATTGAATGTTCTTGGAGCAATAGTCCTCTATGGGCTGCTGTTGGTTGTGACTATTGGCACTGAAAAACAAATTGATGAGACCAGTCAGTATTTCCTGAGTCGTTTTGAGTTTTATCAGTTCAACTTTCAAAACTGGAGATACGCATCAGAGAGTTTCTTTTCGGTTTTTTTAGCCTCAGGAGTTCCCGCCTATCTGATATGGCGATCCAAAGAGAAGGGCAATTTTTCAGAGCCGAAACAAGGTTTTTGGTTAGGTCTTGCGCTCTCAATTCCTCTTTTCTTTTTCCTGGCTAAAGCGCGCGAGTCTCGGTTATTTGCCACGGCTCTGGTCTTCGTTTGGCCGATACTGGGACATTACATTCAAGTCTTCTTTGCTGAGCTTAGACAGATGCTTACGCGTCAATTTCAAACGAATAAGTGGCCTTTAATGTATGCCCTAGTCTCTTCTCTTGGCCTCTCTTACATCTTGTCATACATGCTGTATCAGCAAACGGGGCAGCTCCCTGACTCTAATTTTCATAACGAGTTTCTCTTCATCGCCCTTTTCGCAATCCTTCTTGATGTTCAGCTAAAAATGTTTTGGAATAAGAAGCACCAACTGGATCAAGCGATGAGCTAAACACAGACCGCGCATTGCACGATACAATTCTGTGCCTCTTCAAAGAAATCACATCATCCCCAAAGCCTTCATTTCTTTGACGAAGGTCTCCTTCTTGTTGCGGGCCACATCTACCTCAAAGCCATCGCTTAAGACTACCGTTCCACCATCTCCGCGCAGGTACTTTCTAATCTGATTGAGATTGACGATGTAGGAATTATGCACTCTAAAAAACAGGTGGTCTGATAAGAGATTTTCTACCCATCGAAGTGTTTTGGTGACAGTGATTTTCTTGTCATGCACCATCCTGAGGTCAGTGTAATTGTTTTGCGCTTGGCAACAGATAATGTCACTTATTTTGATGAACTCATGACCTCCGAGCACAGGTATACCTACTATTTGATTGAGGGCTTCTTTTTCATGTATGTTGTGCAGAAGCGTATTGACTGACTCGTTCTCTATACGTTCACCGACACGCTGATGGTAAAGCTCTACGGCCTCTTTGAGGTCGTCTAGACCAAACGGTTTCTCCAAGTAGTGCACCGCACTAAACTTAAACGCCTTGATGGCATACTGATTAAAACTAGTCGTGAAGATGGTGTGATAGCTCATGCCTCGAGTTTCTTCCAGTAAGTTAAACCCGGTGTATGGAGGTAGCTCGATGTCAAGGAAAAGTAGGTCGGGATCTAACTCCTTTACTTTTTCAATGGCTTCAGGAATATTGTCAATGATGCCAAGCAGATTGATGTCTTCAAAGTGCTTGTCGAGCATGGCCTTCAGGTAGTCGTAGTTTGAAGGCTCGTTTTCAATAATCAGCGCTTGTATCATGCGGCCGGTGGAATGATTAATTCAACCTTTGTGCCAACAGCTTCTCCAGTCGTATTCTCCAAGTCAATCACTTTAAAGTGGCCTTCACCGTTGGTCAGTTCACTTCTAGCGCGCAACCTGTCTTCAGTAATCTTCATGCCCAAAGACTCTTTACTAATCGATGCGTGAGCACTAATTGCACCACTTGCCTTGCGTCCTACTCCATCATCTTCTACTGTGCACACTAAGTCTTCGTTATGCTTAGCAATGTGTATGGAGATGTGTCCCGGACCGTCCTTATGCTGTATGCCATGCCAGATGGCGTTTTCCACCAGAGGCTGGAGGATGAGAGGCGGTATAAAGTCACTTTCCTCATCGACCGCATCATCAACAAAGATGGAGAATGTAAATGGATGCTTGAGCCTGATGCTCTCTAACTGCATATACAGTTCAAGTGCCTTTTTATCTTGCTCTATCGGTACCTCTTCGTGCATGGAGTTCTCCAGAACGGTTCTCATCAGTTTTGAGAATTTCAAGAGATACGCCTCCGCGTCTTCAGTTTTTTTATGAATCAAAAAAGTCTGTATTGATTGCAGAGCATTAAAGATGAAGTGCGGATTCATTTGCGAACGAAGTGCCTTCATTTCAGATTCTACGGTCTGCAGTTTGAGCGCACTTGCTTCTGCCTTGACGGCCAGTTTTTTTCTCTTCTCATTGAGGCGATACACTAATATGAGTAGCACAGTACCAAGCAGAATAACAATCAAGACCCTGAGCCACTTCATCTTACTCATCAGCTCGGCACTAATGGCCTCCTCGCGCTCGGCCATGTTTTGACGCTCTACCAGTAGGTTTAGACTATCTGTCAAGGCTTGCTGGTCATAGGCATATCTGTACTCTTGGCGTATTGTTTCTCGCTGATTCTCCTCGCTCATTAATTCTTCTCGACTCTTCACATAGAGTTGATGATTTTGTAAGGCCTTTTTATGCAGGCCGAGCGCGTTGTAGCAGTCAGACAACAAGAGAGCAGAAGACATCTTCACTTGCTGATTACTTATAGAGTGAGACAATTCCTTTGCTTCTTCACCTTTCGCTATGGCTTTCTTATACAATGCTCTAGCCCTAGCAAAGTTTTTTTCTTTTATTGCGTGGTCCGCCTCCGCTTTATAGAGAGACGATAGGTTTTTTAAACAAGAAGAAATACCAGACTTTTTGCCCATGTCTTGTCTCAGCGCCAAACTTTGAGTATAGTAAGAGTTGGCTTTGTCAAATGACATAGTTCCTTCGTACACCGCGCCCAATCCGTTCATGGCTAAGGCCATTTCTGATTTACTTCCTATCTCTTCAGCCTTGTCCAATGCGTTAATAAAAAAGTCTTCCGCAGAAGCAAATTTTGCCAATCTGAGGTCATTATTTCCAGCCTCTAAAGCAGAATCCGCCTGTTCGATTCTGATTCCTCCGAGACTGTTTAACGAGTTGGTGACTCCGAGTTCGTCATTAATCTCTCGTCTAATCTTTAGACTCCTTCTCATGTAAGCCTCCGCGTTCGAATGGTCATCTTGAGCCAAGTAGAGGTTGCCAATATTGTTGAGCGTACCCGCCATCCATTTCTTCTCACCTACTTCATCCCAAGTCTTTAGGCATCTGATGTAGTAGTCTATCGAAATAGAATAAAGTCCTTGGGACTTATACGCCACTCCAAGATCGTTGTAGGAAGAGGCAATGCCTCTCTTATCGCCCAGCGAGACATAGACATCTAAGCACTGGTTAAACTGCTTGACGGCCGCGGCATAGTCGCCATGTTCAGAGTAGATAATGCCAATGTTTTTGCGCGTACTGGCTACGCCAATTTGATCATCAATGTCTTGTCTGATTTTTAAGCTTCGCTCGTAATAGCTCTTCGCCTTTTCGTAGTCTCCACGCACATAGTGTGAGGCCCCTTGTGTGTTGAGCGCCTTGGCCATGTAGTCTAAAAAGAAGCGCTGTTGCTTCGGAGATTTTTCGACTAAGTCTTTAGCAAAATCGTGCTGCAAGCCAGCATAGTATTCCGCGCTGTCTGGTGCCGTAAAAAGATAACCATCCCAAGCGATGTCATTCATGGCGATTAAGCGGCTGCTGTCTGGCTTTGAACTATCATTCCAGACGGAGAATAAAGAATCTAAGGTTGTTTGAGCCTGACTAGCTGTCAGACCTAGTAAAAGGAGAGTGACAGCGGCTAATATTTTTTTTAAATGGCTTGGCATTTTTGGCCTTGATTTGTACAAAAGGGGGAAATGAAAGGGCAGTCCTGAGACCGCCCTTCACATTCCTTTTCGCGACCTCATAGCACAAATAATTAAACTGATGCCTGCCAATACTAAGTCGCGAAACCTCTTGACAGGACATCATCCAAAAAAATGGTAACCAACCATTTCTGTTTCACAACAATACAAAAATGATTAATGCATATATACCTTGAACAAGCAATTAGTGGTTGGCGCGTATTTTTAGTGAATGGCAGAAGCGAATGAGTGCGTGCTCAAAATCAGCGAATCCTAGTACATTTAGCTTCTCAAAACTATAGTACTATGTATGGAAATATGGAGGCTCATCTGCGGGCTGAGCTAGCGGACATCGAAGAGGCGGGCTTGTTTAAAAAAGAGCGTGTCATCACAGGACCTCAAGCTGCAGAGATTCAGATTTCTTCAGGAGAGGAGGTCCTTAATTTTTGCGCGAATAATTATTTGGGTTTATCGAGTCATCCAGACGTGTTGCAGGCTGCTCATCAAGCGCTCGATACTCATGGCTACGGTATGTCGTCAGTTAGGTTTATCTGCGGTACGCAAGACATTCACAAAGAGCTTGAGCAGAAGATTGCAACATTTCATCATACCGAAGACACCATACTCTACGCGGCTTGTTTTGATGCAAACGGAGGTGTGTTTGAACCTTTGTTGACGAAAGAGGATGCCATTATTTCTGACTCTCTAAATCATGCCTCAATCATAGACGGTGTGAGACTCTGCAAAGCCAGCCGATATCGATATGCCAATAACGACATGGCCGATCTCGAAGCACAGCTCATTAAGGCGAGCGAAGAGAAGCATCGTTTCAAGATTATCGTTACTGATGGAGTATTCTCTATGGATGGTATTGTGGCTAACCTCAAAGGTATTTGCGACTTGGCAGACAAGTATAATGCCTTGGTTATGGTTGACGAATGTCATGCGGCTGGTTTCATTGGCAAGAGCGGCAGAGGAGCTGCCGACCATTGCGATGTACTTGGGCGAGTAGACATCATCACTGGCACACTCGGTAAAGCGCTTGGTGGTGCCATGGGTGGATACACCACAGGCAGAAAGGAAATCATAGAAATGTTGAGACAGCGAAGCCGACCATATTTGTTTTCCAATAGCCTTGCTCCAAGCATAGTAGGGGCAAGTATAAAAGTGCTTGATATTCTTTCTGAATCTACAACCTTGAGAGACAAACTAGAGTGGAATGTCGACTACTTTAAAAAGGGAATGAGTGCCTTGGGCTTTGACATCGTGGCGGGCGATTCGGCCATCGTGCCAGTCATGCTCTATGATGCTAAGTTGTCTCAAGACATGGCTGACAGACTGCTCGAAGAAGGAATTTACGTGATAGGATTCTTCTTCCCTGTAGTGCCTAAAGAGCAGGCTAGAATAAGAGTTCAGTTGTCTGCCGCACATGAGCAGCATCATCTTGACAAAGCCATAGCGGCTTTTGAGAAGGTTGGGAAAGAGCTGGGCGTTATTCCTGAAAAAGTCTGAGTCAACTTTAACTCATCAAAGCGGAATGTTCCCGTGCTTTTTGCGAGGCAGATTCTTCACTTTGTTTTTGAGCATCGAGAACGCAGAAATTAATTTTTTGCGTGTCTCTGCAGGCTCTATCACTTCATCAATGTAGCCTCTTGATGCAGCCTTGTATGGGTTGGCAAATGCCTCTGCATATTCTGCTTCTTTTTCGGCCAGTTTAACTGTTGGGTCTGAGGCTTCTTTTATCTCAGATCTAAATATGATTTCAGCTGCGCCTTTGGCGCCCATCACTGCAATTTCTGCACTAGGCCAGGCATAGTTCATGTCTGCACCTATGTGCTTAGAGTTCATCACATCATAAGCTCCTCCATAGGCTTTTCTGGTGATGACAGTAACACGTGGTACGGTGGCTTCACTAAATGCATACAGTAGTTTTGCTCCGTGGTTGATTACGCCATTCCACTCTTGATCTGTACCGGGAAGAAAACCTGGTACATCTTCAAATACGAGGAGCGGGATATTAAAGGCATCGCAAAAACGAACGAATCGAGCTCCTTTGACAGACGATTTGACATCAAGCACACCGGCTAGAAAAGCAGGCTGATTTGCCACCACTCCTATACTTCGTCCAGCAAGTCGGGCAAAGCCTACCACAATGTTTTCTGCATAGTCTTTATGCACTTCCAAAAAAGAGTCGGCATCTACACAGTGTCCGATCACTTCTTTCATGTCATAAGGCTGATTGGCAGATTCTGGAATGATGTTGTTTAACTCTTCTCTAGACTCTTCAGAAGACGTGTAAGGCATCTTAGGAGAACGCTCCTCACAGTTCTGAGGCATGTAGCTCAGTAGATTCTTAATGTTGTTTATACAGGCTAGTTCATTGGCACATGAGAAGTGAGTGACACCTGACTTGGTGCTATGGGCAGACGCTCCTCCTAGTTCTTCTGAACTGACCTCTTCATGTGTGACAGTTTTTACCACGTTTGGTCCAGTGACAAACATGTATGAGGTGTTCTCTACCATCATCACAAAATCTGTGAGTGCAGGCGAGTACACGGCCCCTCCGGCACATGGCCCCATAATGGCAGAAATCTGCGGGATGACTCCACTTGCATGCACATTTCGATAGAATATATCGGCATACCCACCTAAGGAAACTACGCCTTCTTGTATGCGTGCTCCACCAGAATCGTTAAGCCCAATAATAGGCGCTCCGTTTTCCATGGCGAGGTCCATCACACGGCAGATTTTTTTAGCATGTGCCTCGGCCAATGAGCCTCCCAGCACGGTAAAATCTTGCGCAAATACATAGACTGTGCGACCGTTAATGGTACCATAACCAGTGATTACGCCATCGCCTAAAAACTTCTTGTCTGCAAGCCCAAAGTCAGTGGCGTGGTGAGTCACTAGCATACCGATTTCTTCAAAGCTGCCTTCATCAAGCAGAAAGTGCACGCGTTCTCTCGCAGTGAGCTTTCCTTTGGCGTGCTGAGAGTCAATGCGTTTCTGGCCTCCACCGAGCAGGGCACTCTCTTTTTTGTCTTGAAGTAGTTCGCGTTTTTCTTTCATGGACCTCAGTTCTTATAGCCGATAAATGTAGATAATGGCAAGCGAACAATGAAAAACCCCGAAACACGAAGTTTTCGGGGTTAGACAGTCACTGACCTGTGAGTCTATACCTGTCAGTTAAAATGCTACTACTGTGAGACCTACCGTCACAGGATGAAGAGCCAAGGCCTTGTCCGTGTCAAATAATTCGGTGACTTGATAGGTGGCAAAAAGATTGAAACTCTTGTAGCCTAAGCGGACCATCGCCTCTAATTTGAAATCATTGACGTGCCATTCGTCCTTCACTTTGCGCTTTTCTCGTTCACCGTCTCGCTTCAGTTTTTGTTTGTACATGTTGCCAAAGTTCCACCCGCCAACAACTCCAGCAGCCAAGTGAACATTATTAGACTGGCTCAAGCTGGTGTTAAATTCTAGGAGCAACGGCACATTGACCCAGCCGGTTCTCAATTTGTTTTTCTTCAAACTGATGGTCGAGTCGACAAAGGCAGTGAGTGTGTCTCTGGATTTAAAGAATGTGTAGTCGTTTTTAAACTTGTAGGAGTTATACTGCACACCTAGTCCAGTAGTGATGCCTACATAGTCTTTTATGAGCCTGAGTTTGGTCTCGCCAAAATTTAAACTGATGGTTCGAGAAGCAAATTCGTCAAGCTCAAACATCTCGTTTTCTTCTCCAAGATCGTAATTGAAGTCGGCATCTACGTAGCTGTTAAAACCAAGGTCAATACCGTTCCAATAAGTCAATTTGTGTCGCTGACTGCGGTCTATATCTTCTTTACATTCTTCTGGCATTTCTGAGTCATCATTGATGATGAGGACTGTACTTGTACCGATAGAAATTTTCGTGGTGTCTTTGACTTGACCTGTTACAGTGTCAATAGTTTGAACCTCTAATTTTAGGCCGTCTTCACCAGCATTAAGTAAGATTTTGCTTTCATCATTTGATGGTGGAATGCTGTCTGACTGAGCGAGCGCAAATGTCGCTGCGCTTATAAAACAAAGTGTGAGTAGTACATTTTTCATAATCGGTAATCTTGTTGTTCGAGAGTATGACGGTTTCGGCTCAAGAAAAGTTACAGGCCACAAAAATAATCGAGTTCCATGGCTTTTGACGCGTGTGTTTTTCTTCAAAAAGCTCTGGCACTTAACCGCGCTGGAAAGGCGAATGGAGGTTAAATGATACTGTGCAGACATGACTTGTCCTAAAACAGAAAGTGGTCCTCCCCATAAGGAAGCACCACTCTCAATCTAAACTTGACTTGTTAATATTCCTTCTTGAAAATGAAATTCAAGTTGAAGATTTCTTTGGTGTTAACACTCTCGACTTCGATATTCATTTGCCTCAATTTTTTAGACAAAAAGTTTTTCAGTTTCTTATTTCGAGACTGTACTTCAATGACATGTATCTCTCCGTCTTGGTCAACAGTGAACTGTGCATTGACTGCGCCCTCTTCCTCTCCAGGATGACTGATTTTCTTTGTGACCTGGGTCTTTACATCGTCCTTGCTTTCTGTTTTTGTAGCGAAGGCAGAGCTGCTCGACACGAGCGTTATAAGCGCGAATAAAAAGATGAACTTTAGACTTTTCATACTGATGATTTTTTGGGATTATTCTGATTCTGTGTGTCAAGAGTAAGACGCACAGCCCCCTTCTCTTGTTACATTAAATCAGCTTGATTGGTATGGACGGTAAGGGGAAGTCAGGAGTGGAAAAAAGGAAGCCGAAATAGGGAGGGCTTACTTTCTCTTACGAGTGCGAGAAATTTCAACTGATCCAAACTTGATTTTAAATCTTGACACAGCTGACTCCTCTTTGTGATTGCTTTTCATGGCAAAGAGTTCGGTCTCATCCGCAATTTTTTGGGCAACATCTAGCACACCTACTTTACTGTCTTTGTCTCCAGTAAACGTCTCGCTGGTTTTCTGTTGTATAAATGTCCCCAAGTCAGGAGCCCGTTCAGCAACTGATTCGTTTTCAATACTGCTAGATTCTGTCTCCACTTCTGCGGGTAGAATAGACGCAACATCTTCTTCTGGCGCATTAACAATTGGAGATTCAGCTTGACCTGTCTTCACAGTATCTTCTGCACTTTCTGTTGGCAGCGGAATGTCTGCAACTCCTTCATCTTCAATTAACAAAAC
>CAYSDH010000004.1:60890-62003 GCA_964429805.1 uncultured Flavobacteriales bacterium | reverse complement strand
AGGCTCTTCGGGTGCTTGTTCTTCCACTTCATAGGCCACAATGTTCATTGGGCTGTTGACCGTTTGCTCTGGTGTGACTGGCACTTCCGTTGGTTTAGTTTTTTGAGCCAGATTTTGTTCGAGTACTGGCGCCTCATCAGGCATTACTTGGCCTTCGATAGTCCTAGAGTCTACACGCTCTATCTTACTGCTCAAAGACTCGCCCTGGCGTGGCTCAAACTCGGCATTGGGCTTGTTGAGCATAAAAAGTCCTGCAAGCAAAAGAATGGATGCGGCTACAGCAAACTGCTTAATTCTCAACGGAATAATCAGGCCTCTTTTCTTTTCGCTGCGCTTTAAACTTGATTTCTCATCAAAGACCACAGACTGGTCAGCGACTAACACCGACTTTTTATAGTCAGCGAGTAAAACAGGGTTTGAGGCGGAAGTCTCCGCCTCAAGTGACTCAATGATGTCTTCATCAACTATGCCGCTTGTCATAGACTTTAATTCGTCTTTCCAGCGGTAAGTGTCTTCAGCTAATGGACTGAGTGTTGACTTCAAATAAAACGAATGTGCCTGGGCAAGCTCTTCATCCTTACTCATGAGTTCAGTTAACTCAGGCTCACTGATGGTCCCTTCTTCAATCGCTTCTATGAGCTCTTGTTCATTGAGACCAGAGTCAAACCGGTACAGTAGTTCTTTTGTGTCAAATGTCGCTGACTCAGACTTGAGTGTAAGGTCATCAATACCTTCTAAATCTTCTTTTAAATTCGGATGAACAGAGACAAATTCAAACAGCTGGGCACGCTCTTGCTCAGAAAGCACACTATCATGGTAGTCTACTATCCACTCTTCGTAATTTGATATGTCTATTATTCTCTTGCTCATAGTATCATGTCGATACTCACCAAGTGATTTTTTAATGCCTTGCGTGCTCTAAATATATACACCTTAACCTGCGACTCGTTCAGTTGGGTTATCTCTCCAATCTCTTCATACGAATAGCCCTCGTAGTCTCTTAGCAAAATAACGTGTTTTTGCTTTTCTGGAAGTGTTTCTAAGGCTGCATGCAGAATTTCTTGCAGGTCAGAATACTCTGAATTGACTCCTAGTTTGTCTTCGCTAATTCCA
>CAYSDH010000004.1:37622-60880 GCA_964429805.1 uncultured Flavobacteriales bacterium | reverse complement strand
GATGAGATCGCAGCAGGCACGGTGCCGGGGCTCAGTGATATCTCCGCGCTTTTTTTCCCTTCTTAACACGTCAATCATCTGTCTGTATGCAGTCTGAAACAGCCAGGACTTCACCTTGCTAAACGACACACTTTCATGTCGTTCCCACAACTTCAAAAAGGCATCTTGCACCACATCTTTGGCCAATGGCTCGTTTCGCACATTTTTCAATATAAAACGGAAGACATTGTCCGAGTAGAGGTCTACGCTAGTATTATACTCACTGATGTTCACAGGTCAGGGTTCTTATGGCTAAGACGAACAGGATATGCATAAAGTTACAGACCTTTTAAATGTTGAGTTTTTCAACCTGTAAATGTGCGTTGCTTTTACATGTCATGGTTGGGATTTGAGGACTTTTAAATTTCTTTGGATTATAGAACCCTCCTCCGTAGGTGTTTTATAGAATTAGAACATTCCGTGCCGTCACTGTACCAATTTTCCTCATTGTGACACGCACTGAGTAGCTTAAATTTCAAATCATGAAGTACGCATTATTACCTCTGCTCCTTTTAGTCTTTGGCTCTGCCACATTGATGGCAAAGGAATATGACAATTGCCAGTTCCAATCAATCATTCACACTTCGCCAAGTGCGCTTGACAAGTATTATCAACTCATGGATCAGGACTTGGACGGCATACCTGATGTAGATGATTTTGATGACGACAATGACGGTATCTTAGACATCGATGAGTCAATTGTTGCATTTACAGAGACATGCAACATCGCTTTTTATCAAGTGATTGATAATGAGCTAAACGTACTTGACCCAACTACTGGTAACTACCTGCCAATCGGTCAGCCAGCTAACTTTTCATACAACGCGACAGCGCACTACCCAGTTGACGGATTTTTATACGGCATAGCCAGGCAAAATACTGGACTCGATGCAGACGGAGCTACAGTTAATCCAGGTGACTTAATCAAAGTAGACCCCTTTAATGGTGAAGTATTCTTCGTCTCGACAACAGGACTGTCAGACACAAAGTTTAGTGGTTTTATTGAGGGAGACTTTATGTATGTGCTTCCAGGGGAGAATGGGTCAACATCTTTTGATAGAATTGACCTCACTGATAATTCTGTTATAACCCTCGATTGTACCAGTAACTTCTTAGGGCCAGACCTCGTGGTCTTTGGCGATGAGTTGTACACCGTAGATGCAAATGGAGACATTCTCACAGTAGACCTCACGGCAACTCCACCCTTAACTGTCAATACCAAAGCGGTGACTGACCTCCCTGATGCTTCTTTTGGCGCCATGTATGTTGCCGACATTACACGTTTTTTCGTGTCTGATAATGCTGGAGCCTTGTATGAGATTACAGGATATGATACACCTTCTCCTGCCGCTATTTTTATTCAGAATACCGAACCAACAAACTCTAATGATGGGGCTAGTTGTTTTGAAGCGCCATTTCCTACTGGTGCAGTAGATACCGATATGGATGGTTTGATAGATGCGCTTGATACAGACTCTGATGGTGATAATTGTGATGATGTCATTGAAGCAGGCTTTACAGATGCAGATGGAGATGGGGAAGTAGATGGAACGGGGGTCACAGCAAGTGGTACGGTGATAGATTCTGACGGATACTCTGGGTCAAATTCTTCAGTGACCATAGTCGGACCTGATGCAGACATGGACGGTATAGCAGACGCCTGCGATCCATTTTTTGACCTGGCTGATAATGATGATGACGGAGTGCCAGATGAAGATGATGTGGATGATGACAATGATGGAATACTCGACATTGATGAGTCTGTGGTCTCGGTTAGCGAAACGTGCAACATCGCCTTTTATCAAGTCATTGCAGATCAACTAAATATTCTTGACCCCGTATCGGGCAATTATTTACCAATTGGTGTTCCTGCCAATTTCCCCTATAATGCAACCGCACATTACACAGGCGATGGATTTATATACGGCATAGCCAGAGTCTCTAGTGGCCTAGACGCTAATGGAGCAATGGTTAATCCAGGAGATTTAATCAAGGTGGAGCCTTTTAGCGGTGAGGTGTTTTTTGCAGCCACTACCGGACTGAGTGACAACAAGATTGGAGGCTTTATTATGGGCGACTTTTTATATGTAGTGCCAGGAGAGAATGGAACCGCATCAGTCGACCAAGTAGATTTAGCATCAGGCGCTGTGACTACGATAGACTGCAGCACAAACTTCTTGGGCCCAGATATTATTGGTTTTGGAGACAAATTATATACGGTCAACAACAGTGGAAAACTACTTTCCGTTGACATCACCGACCCACAGCCATTGCAGGTAAATAATCAGACTGTAACAGGACTGCCAGCGGGGGCGTATGGAGCCATGTACATGGCCGAAGACGATAGGTTTTTTGTATCAAATAACGCTGGTGGTTTATACGAGATTGCCGACTACAATACCATAGCACCATTCTCTAACTTCTTGCAGGTAACTCAAGCCACGTCTTCTAATGATGGTGCTAGTTGTGTGCAAGCGCCATTCCCCACTGGCGTAGCCGATACAGACAATGATGGCACGATTGACTCAATGGATGAGGACTCTGATGGCGATAACTGTAATGATGTTATTGAAGCAGGGTTTACAGATAATGATGGAGATGGAGAAGTAGACGGAACAGGAATAAATCCTGATGGCTCGGTCATGAGTTCTGATGGATATACGGGGTCAAATTCTTCGGTGACCATAGTCGGACCTGACATAGATTCAGACGGCATCGCTGACGCCTGTGATCCAATAAACAATCTTTTAGATAAAGATGACGATGGTGTGCCTGATGAGGTTGATTTAGATGATGATAATGATGGAATCTTGGATGTCGATGAGTCTATCGCTTCGTTTTCAGAGAACTGTAACATTGCTTTTTATCAAGTGATTGCTGATCAGTTGAATGTTTTAGATCCGGGCACAGGAAATTATTTGCCGATAGGTCAGCCAGCCAACTTTCCGTACAACGCGACTGCACATTATCCAGTTGATGGATTTATTTATGGCATCGCCAGAGCGACAAGTGGTATGGATGCCGTAGGTGTAATGGTTAATCCGGGTGATTTGATTCGTGTTGATCCATTTACAGGAGAAGTCTTCTTTGTGTCTACCACTGGACTAACCGATAATAAGACTGCAGGATTTGTAGAGGGAGATTTCCTGTATGTGCTGCCAGGCGAAAATGGCCCAACCTCATTTGATCGAGTGAACTTGACTGACAACACGGTCTCGACTATAGACTGTGACATCAGTTTTAATGGTCCTGATATGGTCGCCTTTGGCAACTTTTTATATACAGTTGATGCCAGTGGAAATTTACTCTCAGTAGACTACACGGCTACCCCTCCGCTCACGGTTAACTCGGCACCTGTAAGTGGCCTTCCAGCGAGTTCGTATGGCGCCATGTATGTGGCTGACAATACACGCTTCTTTGTCTCTGATAATGACGGTGGCCTGTATGAAATTTTGGACTACACCTCAGCGACTCCAACGAGCTCATTCTTACAGGATACTCAAGCCACTTCCAGTAATGATGGGGCCAGTTGTTTTGAGGCGCCATTCCCAACGGGGGCAGTAGACACAGACAATGATGGTGATATTGATGCCTGTGATACTGACGCTGACGGTGACGGATGTGATGACGCTATTGAAGCAGGTTTTACAGATGCAGACGGTGATGGTGAAGTTGATGGAACAGGAGTAAATCCAGATGGTACAATCATGGATTCTGATGGCTACACTGGGTCAAACTCAACAGTGACTATTATTGGTCCAGATGCCGACATGGATGGCGTACCAGATGCCTGTGATAACGATTGTTTGATCACAGATCCACTTCAAGATTGTGATGGTGATGGTATCGCTAACGGAGATGAAAATCCGGGTGAAGAACTTGACCCTTGTTCCGATGCTACTCACCCTGACTGGGTGGCCTTAGCGACTAATGATTGTGATGATGATGGCACCACAGTTGGCGAAGGAGATGCTGATGACTTTGACCCTTGCGTAGACTTTGATGCCATTAACCCAACAGTATCATGGGCAGCCGGAGATTGTGATGGTGACGGGATACTTAATGGAGATGAAAACCCAGGAGAAGAGCTCGATCCATGCGCGGATACAAGTCACCCTGACTGGGTAGCGCCAATGACCAATGACTGTGACGATGACGGTGCCACAGTCGGTGACGGAGATTCTGATGATTTTGACCCTTGTGTAGATTTTGATTCTGCAAACCCTGGCAGCGGTTGGTTAAATGCCGATTGTGATGGAGACGGGATACTGAATGGCGATGAGAATCCAGGAGAAGAATTTAATCCCTGTGCAGACGCTTCGCATCCTGACTGGGTAGCATTACCGACCAATGATTGTGACGATGACGGAACAACAGTAGGAGAGGGCGACTCTGACGACTTTAACCCATGTGTAGATTATGACTTTACAGATCAGACCGCCACATGGGCAGCAGCTGATTGTGACGGAGATGGCATTGCCAATGGCGATGAGAACCCTGGCGAAGAGCTAAACCCGTGTAGTGATGCCTCACATCCGGACTGGATTTCACAGTCGTCAAATGATTGTGATGGAGACGGCACGAGCATTGGTGAAGGTGATACAGATGATGCAGATCCCTGCGTAGATTTCACTGCCGCTGAGGCTGATACCGCATGGCAAAATTTAGATTGTGACGGAGACGGAATATTAAATGGTGATGAGAACCCAGGAGAAGTCCTCGACCCATGTGCTGATCCAAGTAATAGCGACTGGGTAGCACTGGGTAGCAATGATTGTGATGATGACGGCACAACAGTTGCCGAGGGCGATTCAAATGATTTTGACCCGTGCATAGATTACAACATCACGAATCAGACTGCCTCTTGGGCAGCAGGTGACTGTGATGGAGACGGGATACTTAATGGTGATGAAAACCCAGAAGAAGAGCTTAATCCATGCGCTGACCCATCAAATCCAAACTGGGTAGCGCAGGACTCTAATGACTGTGACCAAGATGGAGTAACAGTCGGAGCGGGAGACCCGGATGACTGGGACCCTTGTGTGCCTGATGAAAACGCGACCGACATAGTCTGTAGCTGCGAACTATTCGTGCCTGATGCATTTTCACCTAATAATGATGGTCAAAACGAGAAGTTTGTCATCACCTGTTTAGAGTCCTATCCAGACAATGTCTTGACCATATTCAACAGATGGGGCAACAAGGTTTATGAAGACTCTTACCGTAGTCAGGAGAATGAATGGGATGGTACGAATAGCATGGGTAACGGTGCGCTCGGTGGAGACGAACTTCCAGACGGCACATACTTTTATGTCATCGAATTAAATGATGCAGCGGGCTCTGATCCTCTAAAAGGATTTATCTTTTTGCAACGATAGACAGAGATGAGTTGAGCAAAATTTGCTCAGCTTAAATGGCTCCAGTAAAAAAGCCTAACCGAAATTTGAGATAAGAAAATGGCCCCTATTGATTCATTCAATAGGGGCCATTACATATGTTTTAGACTTAAGAGATTAGTCCCTTAACCATGGCAAAGCGGATAAGGCCTGCGGTATTTCTCAGCCCCAACTTGGACAACAATCGCTTTCTGTGATCATCCACAGTGTTCTTTTTGATGCCCAATTCTTTGGCTATTTCGACATTGGTCATTTGATCACCAATCAGCTCTAGTACTTGCAGCTCACGCTCTGTGATGAGTGTCTCCACGGGCCGCTTGTCATTGGCTTTACTTTCCATGGCACCCATCATCAGCAGAGCCACTTCATTACTGAAGTACTTCTTACCTTCTGTAATCACTTCTATGGCCTTTATGATCTCTTCTGAGCCACTGTCTTTAAGCAGATAGCCTTTGGCTCCAGCGTTCACCATTTCTTGCACACTGTCTTTGTCTTCTTCTACCGTAAAGGCAAGAATGTTTTGACTCGGCCGTTGTTCCAAAATGGCCTTCGTAGCTGCTATTCCATTCTCTTCTTTGATGTGCAAATCCATAAGGATAACATCATAACTAAAGGTTGTACCAAAGTACATGGCCGAGTGTAGATCACTGGCTTCATGTATTCTAAAACTATATTCGCGTTGGTCTCCCAGTATAAATCTGATCCCGTCTCTAACCACTTTGTGATCGTCAACTATCAGCAGATTGATACGTTTTTTTTCTCTTGTTCTATTCACAATGTTATTTCTATTCTGGTTCCCGCTTGTGGCGATGAGATAAGTTCAAATTTTCCTCCAAACACTTCGATTCGAGTGCGCATGTTTTGCACTCCACGTCCTTTTCCAATGTCCACATCATCCTTGTCAAAGCCTACTCCGTTATCTTCCAGAGAAAAATGAATGTGACCGTCTCCAAAGTTTTTTAGTGATATCAGTATTTGGTCTGCTTTAGCATGCTTTAGCGTATTTTGTATAAACTCCTGGGCGACCCTGTAAAGGGAAAGAGCGCAGTCTTCTTCCAGGTAAACATCATCAGCGCTGTACCAGACCTTCACGTTACTTCTTAAGGCAATAAACTCACAATAACGTTTTAAGGAATAATTGAACCCTTTGTTCGCTAGGTTGTTTGGAGCTACCGCATAGCAAGTGTTCCTGATGGATTCCATCAGACCGGTGACCGTTTCTATACACATCTTGAGGCCACTTTTGCCTCGTTCATCATCTCCTCTTGTTGTATTCAGCACCGAATTGAGCATCGGCTTAAGAATTCCCAGTTCTGAGCCAATTGCATCGTGCAAATCCTTGGCAATACGTTGCCGTTCTTTTTCTTGCGTGTCAAGCACAGTTCTGATAACACGTTGCTCACTTTCAATTTCTAACGTTAGGTCGCGCAAAACCAAGACATAATGAAGCAGTCCTCCTACTCTGTCATAAACCGGAGCATAGTAGCAGCAGAGGCACTCAATTACATTGGTTTGACTGTACAAACGAAATTTGCGAGCGTCTCTGACTTTTCTTGCCGAAAGAAGGGTGATTTGCCTGGTGTCATCATACTCAAAAAGTATGTCATGAATATTTTGCCCAATTAAACGTCCTTTTTCACCAAAATTATCTCCTGCTGAATCATTGTATTCGAGCACCTTTCCTCGCTGGTCCAAAACGAAAATCATTTCTGTGATGGCCTGAAAAACTCCATGCAGATAGTTACGTGAGACAGTTGTTTCTTTCAACTCTTCTCCTAGCATGTTGACACCAGAAACAATGACATCAAAACTGTCTAAATTTTTAGTCAGAGACGCTTTTGCATCGAAATCGCCTAGAGAATAAGAAACTAATACTTCGGTAACCTCTGCAAGTCGTTTTTCTGATACATCGCCTTTAGTATCGGATTGCATAAACTGGTGCAAATTGTCTTAGCCATTTTTTAGCTTCTTCTTTGCTCACAAAGTTCATCACGGGCATTTTCTGAGTGGTCACTTTCAAGAAAAAATTAAGAAGATTCACTTGAAAAGCTGAGTGAGAAACAAATGCTGCCGCAGAGACTCCTTGAGACCCCTCGTCACTAGAAAAATAGTCGCGTGCTGCTTTGTCTATAGAAGACAGTTTTAGTCCCTCTATGAGATAAGGCATGGATTCTCCTTTAGTATACAGTAGCCGTTCGGCAACTATTTCCTTCGCCACTGGAAGGGTGATGCGATTGGTTTGGTAGACCGCATGTATAAAGCCGTCTACCGTAGACAGGTCAATAAAATTCATAATTGAGGTAATTAGATGTGCGTTTACAAGAAGTATAAATTGGTTAAATCTATACGTGGTCAAACGGAGGCTTAGGTAAAAGCTAGTTCGGATACATTGGATTTCAGAATTATATTTATCCAAGTTTGGTGCTCAAATAAATAGGTTAGTTTTTACAAGGATAGTAAAAAACCTTTTGACCCATGAAAATAGTGGTTAAATATTTTATTACAACCCCTTTTTGTTGTGCTTCTTGCACCCTCTATTTAGGGGCTTTTTCTTAGCCTCTATTTAGCAGGTTTGATTCAACTTAAAAACTGAATCATGGCTAATATAAAACTGCTAAACTCCTTAACTGAAATTGCTCATAAAGGGCAAGAGGCAGGTATCATTCACCTAAATGCTCAAGCTGTATCAGCTAATTCATTTAGATCAAAATCTAAAACCTACACTAACTTCGGCAGCTGTAGCTATCTCGGCCTAGAATTTGATGAGCGCGTAAGAGCCGGTGCCTTAAAAGCCATTAGTGATTTCGGAACTCAATTTTCTTCGTCTAGGGCCTATGTGTCATGTGGCTTATATGAACAACTTGAAAACCAACTTTCTTCCGTTTTTGGGGCTCATGCTATTGCAATGCCTACCACTACTTTAGGTCACATTGCAACCCTTCCTGTCATAATAGGTGATAATGATGCGATAATTATCGACCACCAAACTCACAGTTCGGTGCAGACCGCTGTCCAGTTGCTCCGGGCACGTGGCATTAAAGTAGATATGATTAGGCACAGTCGTATGGATATTCTTGAAGAACGAATAGAACGGTATGCAAAGGAAAAAGATAAGGTTTGGTATCTGGGGGATGGGGTCTACTCCATGTATGGTGATAAAGCACCGATGGATGAACTATATGATATGCTTAATCGGCATCCATCTTTTCATCTATACCTAGATGATGCACATGCCATGTGCTGTTATGGCTCTCGTGGGCAAGGTTATGTGCTCGAAAACCGAGAGATGCATCAGCGGTTAGTTTTGGCCACTTCCTTAAACAAAGCTTTCGCGGCTGGTGGAGGGGTCATTGTTACGGCTGATGAGAAGATGTATAGGGATATCAGAAATTGTGGAGGCCCGCTCATTACCTCTGGCCCCATGCAACCAGCAAGTTTGGGAGCAGCAAATGTTGTAGCAGGTATTTTACTTTCTGATGAAATTGCTCTTAGACAACAAGAATTGAAAGAACGAATTCTTTATGCCAACATGCTGATCAAAAAGGTGGGCCTTCCGCTTATTGCAGAAAATGACACTTCAGTCTTCTTCATAGGTGTCGGCTTACCACGTGTTGGGTATAATGTAGTGCAGCGTCTCATGAATGCAGGATTTTTCACCAACATCGGAATCTTCCCTGCGGTTCCGATTAAAAACACAGGTATCCGATTTACCATCACCAGTTTGTCGTCTTTTGAAGATATAAGAAATTTAGTCGCGGCCATTGCCCAAGAATTGCCTCGAGCACTTGATGATGAAAATTACTCTATTCAAGAAGTGAGAAAAGCATTTGGACTGGCCAGTGAAGAAGATGTCGTGTATGAGCGTATCAACTCGTTAATGAAAACGGCAGGATTAAAAATTGAAACTGCTCAGAGCATCGATCAAGTAAATCAACAAGAGTGGAATCATCTTTTTAAAGGTCGGGGCATGATGGACACCGACACTTTAAGACTGCTTGAGCAAAGCTATTCTTCAGAGAATGCTTTACCTGAAAATCGCTGGGACTTTGACTATCTAATAATACGTGATGAAAAAAAGAAACCAATTCTCGCCACATTTTTAAGCACTAGTTTGGTAAAAGACGATTTCCTATCTGATGCTAAAGTGTCGGCTCATGTAGAGAGTATAAGACAAAAACAAGACCCTTATTACTTGACCTCGCGAGTACTGTCCATGGGTTGTGGGCTTACGCTAGGTCGTCATCTGTATATAGACCGCTCTTCAAGCAAGTGGAGAGAGGCTTTTGAAAGATGCCTGGAGTACATACTTAGTCTGCAAGAAGAAAGAAAGGCAGAGTCAATTATGCTCCGAGATTTTTATCATGACGATGTAGACCTCAAAGAGATGATTTTAGACTACGGTTTCTTTAATCTAGATTTTCCAGACGACCATGTGCTTGATATTCGTGATTTTGACACTATGGAAAACTATGTTAAAGCATTGTCAACAAAAGGGAGGCGACACATCAGAGATACTGTCAAAAAGAATGACAATTTCACCGTTCATTTAGTGCAAGAAGCAGACAGCACAAAAGTGAAGGAGTGGTTTAACCTGATGCAAAACGTGAAGAGTAAAAATCTTTCCATCAATACCTTTAAGACGAAGGCGGAATTTTTTGCAAGGCTTATTGCTCATGATGAATATGAGGCGATAGAACTACGCGCACTCAAGGGTGATTTGGTAGCGGTTATTATTAATCATCATAACGGTGCTTCTTATGACCCGTTATACATTGGCATGGATTACGAATATCTAGACCAGGGTATATATCGAAAATCACTATACCATTCCATTGCAAGGGGTATGAATTTGGGATGTCAAGAAGTAGGACTTGGATTTACAGCCGCGTTTGAAAAGAAGCGACTTGGAGCGAAGTCAAGACCGATTCAAGCCTATGCCTTAACTAAAGAACACTATAACCTAGAAGTACTGTCTGCCATAGAGCACTATGAACAGATTTAAAATTGGTAAGGAATAAACTGGACCTAACAAAAGGCGAATTTTTCTCTCTGAATAAGAAATCAAGACTTAAACTGATTGAGTTAGATGGTGTCTTATTAAAATCGCGTGATGTGGATTCTCTCTTCCAGATTGAGGTGTACCAGATTTACAATTTTTATGTTCAAGTCGTTACAAAGCGCTGCGCTCGCAACACTGTAGAGGTGTCCAGTTTTCCCCAGCCAATAATCACTCATTTTTCCCTTAACTGACGCACCCCTTTTTAGGGGTTAGTCAGACCGTTTCAATACCCAAAAAAAAGGGTTGTTTAGAGCACTTAAAAGTGTCGCTAATCCAATGCTGGTGTGCAATAAAGACATTTTGCACTAAGTCAATCTAGTCTCTTTCCAAATACATTTAGACCATGTCAATTCGTCCAAAAAGGAACATGTTTCTTTTTACGATTTGGCAGATAAATTAGCCATGAACAAATTAGTTGCCACACATATAATTAAAGAAGAAAATGCATCATTTTTTTCTCTCTCAAACTTAATAGAGCGAATCATTGATTTATGGTCAGCTAATCAAAGCACTTTACCACAAAGCGCATCACGATTATATGATTCTGAGGAGATTCCTTCTCTAGAGACTATTTATCACTGTGCAAATCATTTTGTGAAGCGAGTGGAAGAGTTTGCGAAGCCTAACATAGGTTGCCATGAATCAGCTTCACTTTATGCCGCGGTTCAGCAAAGCATAACTAAGTACACTTATATATCGAAGCCAGTTAAATGGAGTACACCTGATAACTCAACGCAAACTTTCTGCTCAATTGACACATTGAGAAGTCAAGACATTATAGCTGATAATCCAAAAAGAATATACCAACCAGTACTCTCGAAAAAAGTCAATCGCAACATCCTTGAAAAGTATGAACTCACGAGTATCCAAATTTTGGATAAAGAGTTCAGTGTGATTGACCCGGAGATGACTGAGTCGACAGAAAACCATGAAATAGACTTCATGGCAACGGTTGACTCAGGTTTAGTAGTTGCAAGTGGGTTGCAATTTTCTGAGCATGTCATAGCTGCTCATCTGTTTCCTTATTCATTTTCCTCATCGTCCATGGGAATGGATGATGAGGATGATGATGAGGTTTTATTAATCGAAAAGGTTAAAGACGAAAAAGCAAAAGTTCCAATTGGCCCTGTAGCCATGAAACGGACCAATTTGTATCGCTTTTAAAACACACCATTACTAAGCACATATACTAAGACTAACACATGAAAGCATCAAACCAATACACACTGCCGATAACTAAATTTAGTTGCATATTTTTATTGCTCTTCGGTATTCTCTCAGGGACAGTTGTTCGAGGAGTGAATTATTCTGAGGTTAATCAAGTTTGTACTTTTAACTTTAACGTCCAAGCAAACCAAGCAGCCCAGTCTGGGGTTTTGGAGGCCCTTGAACTCGCTCAATTTGCGGCCATGGCCTACACGCCACCAGCAGCTCTGCCCGGACTTCCTGTCCCGGGAGACGAAGACGATGACGGAGTCCCAGACGAAGACGACCTCGATGACGACAACGATGGCATCCTCGATACCGATGAGATGACCGAGCTTGGTTATCAATTCGGAACAGTAGTACTAACTGACAATGGTGACGGTACTGGTGACTTCTCTATTCCAGTAGAAGATGAAAACGGAACCTCTCTCGGTTCATTGACATTGGACTATTATGGATTTAAACTAGGTACTACTCCATCTCTTGACACAGGTATGGTTAGTGGTAACATAGCTTTCATAGTGAGATACCAAATGCCCAATACTGACTTTCACCCTTGGGGCTATTCGATTACTCCATCAGGAATGGATGTGGAGACCATGGAGCATTTCTTTCAAGGAGTTGCAGTTGGTGCAGGAGCTCAGGCCAGAACGGAGGGAAGTCACTCCATTATTTTCGATCACAATCTTGATGCAGACCCAGTAGTTACACAGAGTACACCTGGAATACATAATGGTGTAGAAACCCATGTCTATCAGACGGGTGGTGCTTTCGTGCCAGTGGGAGCGAGCATCACAGATGGATTAGACATAGTAAGAAATAAAACAGCCAATTCTTTTGATCGGTATTTCGATACATCATTTAATATCAAGGATGGGCAATCCTATGGTTTCGATGCGCAGTTCAATAAGAACTCAACAGAAGGAACCGATTGCTTCACCTTCGTAGTAGGCCTTCCTCCACTCTATGCCGACAACAACTCCGATGCTGACGGCATACCCGATCACCTCGACACAGACTCTGATGGTGACGGTTGTTACGATGCACTCGAAGGCAATGGCGGAATCTCATGGACACAACTGGATAATCTAGGAGCCATCGACATCACCGCCAATGGCGTGGATGGTGACGGTATTCCTTCTGACGGAGCCGGAGGCAATCTGGCACAAGGCAACACAAGTGCCTATGACAGTGGTACGACCAATATCATCTGTGATGATACCGACAACGATGGAGTCTATGATGTAGTAGAAGATGCCGGACCCAATGGAGGAGATGCCAATGATGACGGCACAGCCGATAGCCAACAATCCAATGTGGCAACCACCACCAATGCCGAAACAGGCGACTATGTCACTCTCGAATCCACAGGTTGTGGCACGATCAATAATTTCATTGCACTGGCAGAAACGGACATGCCGTCTTTGGACGCGCAAGAGGATTACCCACTCGGACTGATCGACTTTTCAGTCACCTGTCCATCAGCGGGCGACAATACCACCATCGACCTCTACTGGCATGGTGCCTCAGACCCGTCTTATGCCGCGCGCAAATACGGATCGACAGCACCTGGAGCCAATGACGCCTCCTACTATGGACTCTCTGCCTCCAACAGCTTTGTGACCATCGCAGGTTCTTCGGTATTGAAGACGACCTACAGCCTCACCGATGATGCTTTTGGAGATGAGGACGATACAGATGCCTTCATTACCGATCCGGTAGGGGTCTTCCCGAGCAGCAACATTGCCCCGGGTGGGCAAGTCTCCGACCTGCGTCTCTGGATGAAGGCAGATGATGGCACCTACAGTGATGCTGGTATCACACCAATAAGCGATGGAGAATTTGTGCAAGAGTGGCATGATCAGTCTACTACAGCATGGCTTGCACAACAACAAGACGCCATTGATAACTGTCAGTACTTGGACAATGAAGCCAACTTCAATCCGATCGTTCGATTCGATCAGACCACCAGCAGGGCCTTCGAACTCAATGGCGACCTGTTCACTCAATCCGATCTACCAGCAATAGGTGTAGAAGCATTCTACGTGCTGATACCAGGGGCTGATAACAATAATTCGGCCTACATTATGATGAATGGAACAACTAACAATAATCGATTCTACCTCGCTGGGTCAGGCGGTCGTTGGGGTTCGATCGGCTGGGGTAACTCTACATCAGAGACAGGATCATATCTGGTCAGCACACAGTATGACAATTTAGATGGAGATGGCTCAGGCTCAGCTTTAAGACAGATAAACGGTGGTGATTCACAGACCAACACAGGCAATGATTGGGACACCCATGCTCTATCAGAACCTTGGGCCATCGGTCACCATGCGCAGGGTAATACCACTGGAAGACGATTTGATGGAGACCTGGCTGAACTAATTGTGTATGGCAATCTCAATCCAACAGGACGTCTACAGATCCAATCCTACCTCGCCCTCAAATACGGCTTAACACTCGATCAGACCACCGCACAGGATTACCTGATGAGCGATGGTGCGGAAATGTGGGACGCCTCGGCTGCGGCCACTGGTTTCGACCAAGACATCTTCGGCATAGGCCGCGATAGCCTTTCTACTCTTGACCAACGTATATCACGCTCGGTCAACACCGATGGCATCATGACCCTTGCGGCAGATGCCGATTTCAGCACAGCCAATTTGGATGGCTCAAGAAATTCACTCGCAAACCTCCACTTCCAGACCATCGCCAATAACGGTGGCGATAGCGCCTGGACAGCCACAGATGCGCCTAGTGGTTTCGAGATCATGAATCGCCAATGGCAAGCCTATGAACAAGGAACAGTTGGCACGGTCAACTTCGCATTCGATGTCGATGATGCCGAATTTGATCTGCTCGCACCGATCTCGGGTACAGATTACTACCTCATTGTCGATGCCGCAGGAGATGGCTTCAGCAACGATACACCAGTAGCACTCACCGATAGCACAGGAGGCATCTGGGCAGGTAGCTTTGACTTTACTTCTGGACAGAAATTTACTTTAGCCACCGCAGCGACAACTCCTGTTGCACCAGGTGGTGTGGCTAACGATCTCGCACTTTGGCTCAAGGCCGATGCAGAGTCCTATACCGATGGCGACCCGGTCACATCATGGACAGATTTACAAGGTGGCGATAACGATGCCACCTCCACAGGCACAGCGACCTTGGATCCATTGTTCGTAGAAAATGCGGCCAACTTCAATCCCGGTGTGGATTTCGATGGTACTAATGACCGACTCGCACTGGACGTCACGGGCTTACCAGCGGGCGGATCGGAGCGATCATTCTTCTTGGTATCCAAAGCAGATGCTCTGCCCACTCCGACTTGGGGTTGGGCCTTCGCCTATGGTAGCCCACCCAATAACCAGAATTGGGCCATGGGTGCGAACAACGATGGTCGCTTCGTGATCACCACCAATAGCAATATCGCCACAGCTGATGACTATTGGTCGGCAGGTGATATCCACCTGACCGAGGCCACTTTTGATGGAACGGATATTCTCGGTTTTGGAGAAGGACAACAGATCACCTCATTGAATCTCACCCCCAATACAATACTCACATCAGGGAGCATCGGTTCGCAGAGCAGCCCCGGTCAGTATTGGAATGGCCCAGTGATGGAAATCATCGGATATAGTGATCAAATGACGGGGCTTGACAAGCAGAAGATCGAGTCCTACCTCGCCCTCAAATACGGTATCACACTCGACAGTGGTCAGGTGAACTACATCGCAAGTACTGGCGATACACTTTGGAATACAGCAACTGCCGGAGCGTATAACAAAGACATTTTCGGTCTAGGTCTCGATGAAGGTTCTAGCTTGAACCAAGAAGTGTCGACCTCGATCAATGCCAACACCATAGTCACCCTGGCAACGAGCGGAGACTTCACCACGGCCAATGATGGCTCTAGGGCCGATCTTAGCGATCAACAGTTCTTGACTCTTGCCAACAATGGGGAATCACTCACGTTGCAAACCACCGAGCTCGAGACCATGGACATGCGCCCATCAAGAGAATGGCATGTGCAGAATGTAAATGGTGTAGGTGCGGTCAACATCAAATTCAAAGGCTTTGGTGGCTTCACCATATTGACCGATGCAGATGGTGATTTCTCAACGGGCGCAACAGCCCTTGCGACTTTGGATGCCAATGGAGAAGCAATCGGTATCACATTGGCGCACAACACGTATTTGACCTTGACCAAAGCAGCAGATTATACTTCGCTTTACCAGGCCTACACTGCTTCACAGCAAGCCGGATTCACTCCTGGCACCTATGGCTTTGTGATTGAAGACCAAGCCTTTTGTAGTCCAGTAGATGCCGATGGCTATGTGATGGTCGCCTCGGCAGACAACGCACAACTCAACCCAGCCGGTGGCTATCCAGAGGTCAGTGTGATCGGTATCGATGCCGATCAGATTTTGTGCAGAGAAATTCTAGCTGTTGCAAAGCCAAATCAATTGCGCATGACCTCGACTGGTGTAGTTCCCATGGACAGGGCAACTACCAATGAACGATACCTAAGTCGATTAAAGGCCTTTACAACTTTAGGTTCTGACGGTAACAATGACGACACAGACTGGCCAGGTTCAGGAGGAAGTTTGAACGGAGGAAACTCTGCTGCACTTGGTGGACCTTTGAACGAGATAATCTGGCATTCCACAGGTGATGCCAACGACTTACACTGGTTTCCTAATGGAGCGGGCAATCAAGAAGACGGCTTTGGTTCTCAAGTGAACACGTCTGAACCAACACTCTATATGCGAGACACTACGCCTAATTTTGGTCCCGGTGGTGTAACTGCCGGTATTCACCTTTGGCTTGATGCAAGTAATGAATCTTTAGGCACTTTCGTAGACAATACTGGTTGGGAAGACCAGAGTGGTTGTGGTAACCATTTTGAGCATGTTAACAGTGACCCGGAGGTCATCACAAATGGTCTCAACTTCAATCAATTGGCAGTGTTTGATGGAAATGACTACCTCAGAGACGATAACCAAACTATAGTAGGTGGACTATCAGCAGGAGAAGTATTTAGCGTAGTAAAAGACAATAATCTCTCAGGCAGTAACGGCCATCCGTTTGATCTAGGAGGTCATTCTGGCTCTCATTATTCATTCAGTAATCAAGCTATTTACGATGACTTTGGCACCAATGACCGCTTTGGTATCAACCCCAATACAGGAGCCATCCTTGATGCAAAAGCAGGCATCACAGTTGGTACTATAGGTTTTAGTACTGCCAACTGGAATCTTTATGGCCTGCACTCGGCTACTAACGATTGGGCAATGTTCATGAATGGCACCACCGTAGCTTCTACAAATAACAACACCACAAATTTTACTGGTGCTGAACACATTGGTGCCCGTGCTGGTCTATCATGGAATGGAGAAATTCCAGAAATCGTCATGTATGATAGGGTGCTGTCTTCTGAAGAAAAACAAAAGGTCAATTCTTACCTCTCGCTCAAATACGGTCTCACGCTAGACAGTGGTCAAGTCAATTACATTGCAAGTGACAATACTTTGATGTGGGATGCGGCTTTAGCCGGAGCTTTCACCAATGACATTTTTGGTATCGGTCAGGATAGCCTTTCCCGCTTGAATCAGAAGGTATCAAGATCAGTAAACTCAGACGCGATAATGACCCTGGCGGTCGATGCCGATTTCAGCAGTTCCAATCAGGATGCCTCAAGAGATTCACTCGCAGACCTCCACTTCCAGACCATCGCCAACAATGGAGCGACTGAATTCTGGACGAGCGCAGATGCACCTACAGGCTACGTTCTGACCGAACGTCAATGGCAGGTATACGAGCACGGCACAGTAGGTACGGTACACTTCGCTTTCGATGTGGACGATGTCGATTTCAACATCGCCTCATTGGCAGGTGGTACGTCCTACTATATCATCACCGATACAGAAGGTGATGGCTTTGCAGACAACACTCCGGTGGCGCTCACGCTCAGCGGAGGACTTTGGACAGGAAGCTTCGACTTCAGCTCGGGCCACAAATTCGCCTTGGCCTCGCAGGCAACCGATACTGATGAGGATGGCATAGCCGACATCGTGGATTTCGATACGGACAATGACGGTATCACCGACAACGATGAGGCATTCAAAGGGCCATTTAACATCGACTTCACTGACCTCAACAACATACCCGATATCACGGTCAATGGACAGACGGTGAGCATTACCGCTACAGTCAGTGGTCAAGGATCAGTCTCGGGAGAAGCAGATAGTGATATTGCCCTTGCCAATGACAACAACTTGGCACCACTCGGCCCTGTGGTCGATCTACAATTCAGCAGACCGGTACGATTGAACATCGCATCCAAGACTGGAAGTACTTTGAACTACTTCAGTGCTTCTGATATATTCGAGGTCACCTCCAGCGCCAACCACTACTTCGTCTACGACCCATTGAATAACGTCACCGTGGCAAACGGTGATACCCTTTACAATAGCTTCCTCTTCGAAGGAACCAATACAGGGAGCAGTAGCAATCCGCAAAGCACCCCTTGGGTGATTACCTCTGGCCTTTCGGATACCTACCGCATACGCTATGAGAATGCGGTCAATAATGGCGGGGCCATCAAGATCCAGATCGCGGCCATCGAATACGATACTGATGGCAACGGCACAGTCAACTCAAAAGACCTCGACTCAGACGGTGACAACTGCCCTGATGCCTTAGAAGGGGACGGAGGATTCACCACCGCACAACTGGCCAATGACACCCTCATTGGAGGTATAGACAGCTTTGGTATTCCTCTTGTTGCCAATGGTGGGCAAGGCGTGCGATACGCCTTCAACAACGCCATGGAGGTCTGCACCGATTCCGATCAGGACGGCTATGCAGATGCGGTCGATCAGGATGATGATAACGATGGCCTCACCGATAGGGAAGAAGGCTGTACCGGATTCTTTGATATGCGTGCCATCACCTGGCAGACCGATCCGAGAATGAACATTCAGTACGGCACAGACTCCACGCTCACACCAGATGCCATTGGAGATACTTGGGAAGCCGCCTTCTCAGACCAGACATTCTCACTTCCACTCGAACTCTGGATCGAGTTCGATGCCGTGGCCGGAAATTCAATGATCGGTTTCGCACCGGTTGCTGAAACCCTCGGTGCCAATTGGAACTCATTTGAAGGTTATGGATTCTGGACGAATAATAACCAAACCAAATGGAGAGAAAATATCACCCTTCAGGGTGGTAATTTTTACGGGAACACGCAAAACTCCGTACACCGCATCCACATTGATGAGACGGGTGCCATGACATTGAAGATCGGTGGTGCCACCATACGCAGCGCAAGCGGTCTACCTACGACAGACTACAAACTGTTCTTGACCAATGCATCGAACACGGCTGCCTTGACCACCTATAGGATCAAAAAATTCGTTTCAGGAAGTTCCGCCTTTGTCTGCGGCCAGAACAGCGATACCGATGCACTGGTCGATGCCCTCGATCTGGATTCAGATGATGACGGCTGCCCAGATGCCATTGAGGCCAATGGTGGCTTCACGCTTACCGACCTCGCTAACGACACCCTCACAGGAGGGGTCGATGCCAATGGTATACCTACTGTAGCCTTGGGCGGTCAGTCAGACTTCGGGGCCTACTCGGCATTGGTAAACGACTGTAAAGACAGCGATGGCGATGGCATGGCTGATGGCCTCGATGTCGATGATGATAATGATGGTATACTCGACAGTTTGGAATGCGGAGGCTTCAACGAGCCGCTCATATCAGAATCTACGAATGCCACTTTGGTCAATTCGTGCAGCGATGGCGATCATATCGACATCGGTTCCACGATCGATGACTTCACGATTCGAAGAAGGGTCTACACCACAGCACCTGCCCCCAACTTCGGAGGCTCGAATGGTTCTCCAAATTTCATAGCCGCTAACAGATGGTGCTACAAGGCCGAAATGCCCTATGGCTATGCCGACAATAGCAACATGATAGAGGATACGATCACCATCTTCCCTGGACTACCAGCTGCGGGTATTCCAAATCGCTATGCTGTAGAGTATACGTTTTGGTTAGAGCCTGGTGACTATCAGCTCGATGGTGGCTGGGATGATGGTTATTCCATTGCCTTCTCCTACACAGGTTATCAAGATGACATGACTCTAGTGAGTTCAGAAGGATGGAACGGGTCCCAGACCATTTCGCCAACATCCTTCTCTTTGGAGCGCAAAGCACTGATCCAATTCAGAGCTACGGATCATAATGGCGTTATCGGTACTGTTTACAATCATTTCAAGATCGGTGCCGATCAGAATGCCACCTTGGCTCAGATCCACGAGAATTATTCCACTGATTATGACCTAGATGGCCTAGCGGCCTGTTTTGACCTCGACTCTGACGGTGACGGCTGCCCAGATGCCATTGAGGCAGATGGCGGATTCGCCTTTACCGATCTTGTGGCGGATAGCTCCTTGACCAATGCTGCTGCAGATGTCGATGGCAATGGTATACCAACCGTGGCCATGGGCGGGCAGAACAATGTTTCAGCTTATGATTCTTCCATCGAGACATGCACCGATTCCGATGGTGATGGTGTAGCCGATGCCCTCGACCTCGATGATGATAATGATGGACTTACAGACAGTCTGGAAACATTGCGCGCACTCGCCACTGGCGACCCCACTTTCGCAGATGTCAATGGCGCAACTGATTTCTCAGCGACACCTTGGGTCAACATCAGTACAGAGGCCATAGCCAATATAGGCTCAGTGCTCTACTTCGGTTCAGGTGGTTGTAATGAAAGTGGCGAGGGCGTAGAGCAGACCTTCAGCACTGTTGCAGGTGCTCAATACGTAGTTGACATTTCCTACATCACCAGTTCTTGCGATCATGTGCTGGATCTCTCCATCTTCGATGAGACTAATACCATTGTTGCTGCTGATGAAACCATCGGTGACGATAGTTACGGAATCTTCCGTAGCGACCTGATCTCGGGTCAGCCCTTGACATTTACAGGTAATGGCAACGACTTCCTCATCCGCATCTTCACCAAACCTGGTTCAGGTGGATATAGTGGTGTCGATGTCCTCGCGGTTTACGAGATGCAGGACGACACCGACAGTGATGGTACGGTCAATGCCCTCGACCTCGACTCAGACGGAGACGGTTGCCCCGATGCTATTGAGGCAGATGGCGGGTTCGCCTTTACCGATCTCGTAGCCGATAGTTCATTGACCAACTTGGCTGCCCAAGTAGATTCAGTGGGTATCCCACTCGTGACCCCAGGCGGGCAGAATAACTTATCAGCCTATGATTCGTCAGTAGACTATTGCACAGATACTGATGGCGATGGAGTGGTCGATGCCCTCGATCTGGATGATGATAATGACGGAATAGTCGATACGCTAGAATGCGCTCCATTTACTGCTCCGCTTCTCGCTGAGTCCACCAACACAACCATGGTAAATACCTGCACGAGTGGAGACAATGTGGATATAGGTTCTACCATCGCGCCCAACACGATTCGAAGAAGACAATTCACAGTAGCCCCAACACCCAACAACAATGGTGCTGGCTTACTGACAGTAAACAAATGGTGCTACAAAGAAGAACTCTTGCAAGGATACACCGACTTTACCAATGTAATCGAAGATGTAATAACAGTATTTCCTGGAATGCCAGCGAGCAACATTCCGAATCGGTTTGGGGTGGAGTATACATTCTGGTTGCCACCTGGTGAGTATGATGTAACAGGTGGTTGGGATGATGGCTACTCTTTATCCTTTTCTCACTCTGGTTTTCAAGATGACATGGTTCTTGTCAATTCAGAAGCTTATGGAGGATCATTGACCTTCGAGCCCACTTCGTTCTCGCTTAATCAGACTGCTTTGATACAATTCAGGGCAACAGATTTCAACGGTATGATCAATGCAGGCTTTGATTTCTTCCGCATAGGGCCAGATCAAGATGCGACTCTTGCAGAGATCATTGGAGCATTTTCGTGTGATTCAGATTCAGATGGCATAGTCAACTCCCTCGACCTCGACTCAGACGGAGACGGCTGCCCCGATGCCATCGAGGCCGATGGAGGGTTTGCCTTCACTGATCTAGTAGCCGACAGTTCCTTGACCAACCTTGCGGCTCAAGTTGACTCGGTGGGTATACCACTGGTGACCCCGGGCGGGCAGAATGATGTCAGCGCTAATGACGCTGCAATCAATGGCTGTGGAGACCCAATCGCACCAGGTGGTGTGGCCGATGACCTTAGCCTCTGGCTCAAAGCCGATGCCGATGTGACAGGAGCAGCAGCGGTTACCCAATGGGATGACCAGTCGGGCAATGACCATCATTTTACAGCGAGTGGAGCTCAGAGTCCCGATGCAACGAATGGGGGTATCAACTATAATCCTGCGCTCTATTTTGATGGTGTTAACGATTTAATGCAAAATACTTCAGGAACTGCCTATGGCAGTGGAACCATTTCTGATGCTAGTTTCTTCGGTGTATACACCTTAGAGAAAAATGCCGCATCTGCCATTGGTGGAAGCTCTGGAGGTAATCAGTATACTAGATTAACTCACTATACAAGTCAATCTTTTGCTGACGCTCATGGCAATGGAAATACAAACCGTGTTGGAGGTTCTGGTGCTATTACAGCTTCTGAATACGGAACGCCATACCTCTTCTCATTTGACCATAAGACTACAGGAGGCCAATATCAGGGCATTACAAAAAATGGAGAACTCATAGTAAGTGACAACGGTGCCACTACATTCCCTGCTGCTTCAAATAGCTATCTTGGAGCATCCATCGGTGGAACAACAGAGAATCTTCAAGGTCACCTAGCAGAAGTAGTAGTATATCCAACACTTTTGACAGCACCAGAGCGTCAGAAAATTCAATCATACTTAGCACTCAAATACGGGCTCACACTTGACAATGGTCAGGTCAGTTACCTCGCCAGTGACAGCACCGTGATCTGGGATGCCGTCACAGCAGGCGCCTACATCAACGACATTGCAGGTATCGGTATGGACAGCCAGACCTGTCTGCACCAACGTGTGTCCAAGTCGGTCAATGACTCGGCACTTGTAGCCATCGCCTTGGACAACGACTTCATTTCGGCCAACACCGATACTACGAATAGAAGTGACCATGCGGTCGACTTATCTTTCTTAACTTGGGCCAGTAATGGAGAAGACATTGCGTATACCTTGACGGGGGCTCCTAGTGGTCGTTTCATGTTAGAAAGAATATGGCAAGCACAGGAAGAAGGTACCGTAGGTGAGGTGTTCTTCTCGATTCCTGATGATATGTCCACTTCATCTGGTAGGCTACCTTTGGCTACTGACACCTTATTCCTTCTGGTATCCTCCAGTGGGGACTTTACTGATTCTCTGACCATACAAATACCACTTGCCCTTAACGGTTCGAATTGGGAGATACCAACGGACTCCGCTGGTGTCGATCTCAATGATGGCGACTATTTCAGCTTTGCAACCGATCTCAACTTGGATACGGACGGAGATGGCGCAGCAGATATCGATGAGCAGACC
>CAYSDH010000004.1:34377-37612 GCA_964429805.1 uncultured Flavobacteriales bacterium | reverse complement strand
ACCGCACCGAATAATGGTGATGGAAATGGAGACGGCATTCCTGACTGGCAGCAGGCCGATGTGGCTTCTGTGCCATCAGCGACAAACAGCAGTTTCATTACTGTAGAGTCGACCATCTTGTGTGATTCGATCAAGAACATGACCTCTGTGATTGAACCCGAGCTATTGCCACTCGATACGGTATACAATTACCCATTCGGTCTGGTCGATTTCAATCTTACATGCAACGCAAGTGGTCAAACGGCCGATGTCTTAGTCTTCTGGCACGGCACCTCTTCGGGTCTTGACGGATTGCGAAAGTACGGACCGTCTACACCAGGCGCTGGTGATGAGTCCTTTTATGACTGGGTTCATACGTCAAGTGTTGTCGCGATAGATGGGAATGACGTCTACACTACGGCATATCAAGTGACTGATGGCCAGTCAGGTGATAATAGTGCGCTAACCGGTGTGATATCGGACCCCGTTGGACTAGCTTCTCTTGGGCGTGACACGGACTACGATGGAGTGGTAGACGAATATGACTTAGATGATGACAATGATGGAATACTCGATACGGATGAGGGCTACCAATCCGGCCTATCGGTAAATGAGAGTTCGGATTCTCTGATCGTGTCGGTCAGCGCCCAGCCGTTTAAGTCATTCGGCCCTGAAGGAGATAATAACAGCTGGCCATACACCAATGGCTCTAACGGAGGATATGGTCAAGGTTCGACCGGACTCTGGTCAAATGCTGGAACAGTAGATGGTCAAATAATAGACCTGAAGGCGACCATAGTCGAGGCACCGCCTGGTTACTCTGCCGGATTCTACACCTTTGGAGACAATCCAGAAATTGAAATGTACGATCAAGGTACTATCAGGGTGAGATGGGAGGTGTTCTTCTCGGGGACGACCAACCCTGTCACTTTTGATCCTACTGTGATGATTTCTGATATTGATGGATCCGGAGGTGTTGGGAACACAATAGAAACTGTCTCGGCTTGTCTTGAAGGACTCACAGGTTATGGCACCAACGATCCGACCAATCTGATCCTTACCGATACGGGCGAGGCAATAGCCGCTACCGGGACCATGGATGAGACAGGGGGTCCGACTTCTTTGGTGCAATTCTCATGGCAGGGAGTGCAGCGATTTGAAGTCGATTACACATCTCATATTGGGGCCTTTAGAATATTCTCCCATGACTATGACGGAGACGTGAGTTTCGTCACTCCAACAGTGACTGCGAGCACAATAGATTCAGATGGGGATGGAACGCCTGATCATCTCGATCTCGATTCCGATGATGATGGATGTCCAGATGTCTTAGAAGGAAATGGCGGAGTCTTGCTCACTCAAGTGCAGAACGACACGATTATGGGAGGTGTAGATAATGATGGTATTCCGAATCTTTTGAGCCCTGCGGGTCAAGGAATCGGTTTGGCGTTGGACTCACTGACCAATCTATGCGATGATTTTGACATGGACGGTGTAGCCGACTATTTCGACCTCGATGATGATAATGATGGTATCTTGGATTTAGTAGAATGTCCGGTCGGGCTGACCCTATCGGGGGCAGCACCTGACGTCACATTTACTGATGTCAATGGAGACTCTTCGGACAATACCGTGACCAATTCTGGTTACAAAAATCCGACTTGGGCGATGAGCGGCACCACAGGCTTGTTACAGACATGGAGTGCCAGTGGCACCAATCCAGGAGAGTTCATCTCGGTGACACACACCTTCACCGAGGCACTTTCAGGTGTGCGCATCGTGCCGCCAAATTCTAGTACACAGAATGCAGATGCCTTCATCTGGGAAGTGACATGGACAGGTGGTGCGGCAGGAGCTCAAGGAATTGCTGTAGACAACAATGCTCAGGATGCCACGGCATTCAACATATATGATCCGAGTTCGACAACAGCCACCCCACTATTTGGCGATGGCTTAGTCAACAATGGCTATGAGTTCGTATTAGATAATGATGGCGCATTGTATGAGTCAACAAATTCATCAGGTGATGGGAATAATCCGCTCAATGGATTCGACTTTTACATACAACTGCCTGATAGCATTGAGTCCGTTACTCTTGTTGCTACCTCGAACCAAATGAACAGTGGGTCGAACTATTCCAATGAGCGAATGATCTTCGATTTCTCTCAGGCTTCGATCGCCACTTCTGTTTGTGATACCGATTCAGATGGACTTATAGACTCACAAGACCTCGACTCCGATAACGATGGATGTCCTGATGCAGCCGATGCCGCAGGAGGTTTCACCTCAGCAGCTGGTCAGATCCTGAACGACACCCTTGTTGGTGGAGTGGATGCCAACGGTATTCCAAATCTCGTCAGCCCGAACGGTCAAACAATAGGATTCGCTCAGGATTCGCTGCAGAACAACTGTTGCGACCCAATGCAAGCCTTGGCCGACTGCGATGACGATGGCCTCGCGAATGGAGTCGACCCGGACCCAGAAAATGCAGGAGGAACGACAGTGTTCACTGTTTCTGTTGCAGAAGGAGATACGGTACAGCTTTGTCTCCCTGCCGACACCTTAAATGGAGTAGCCAATAGTTCCTTAATCCTTGCAACACCAAACTACGGCATGGCCAGTTTGGACAGCTTGGTATGTTGGAGCTATATCGCATCCAGCGACACCTTTGGCACAGCAATCGATACCATGATGGTGCTCATCTGCGATGGATCCACTACACCAATTTGTGATACAGCAACGGTGGTGATCGATATTACCCCGACCAATGATGCTCCCATCGCAGTCGATGATGCAGTGACAACAATAGAGGACTTAACTGTAACGATCGATGTCCAGGATAATGACACAGATGCTGAAGGTGACCTTCTAATCACCACAATCATTGGGACATCGACTCAAGGAGTAAGTCCGACAGTAATCAATGGTGATAGCATAAGCTACACTCCACCGCTCAACTTTGTCGGAACGGATACACTTACTTACCAAGTCTGTGACAATGGGAGCCCTGTGCTCTGCGATACTGCTATAGTAGTGATTACAATGACGCAGGATGTAGATACAGATGGTGATGGCATTGATAATCAAAATGAAGTCAATAACGGAAGCGATGAAAACGACCCATGTGACCCTGCGCAAGCAGCAGGATACGCAGGATACGATTCGAGTAATTCCATCTGGTCAGCAGCTGATTGTGATGCAGACGGAGTGACCAACGGAGAAGAAGTCACCAACATGACCGATCCATATTCTGGCG
>CAYSDH010000004.1:26323-34277 GCA_964429805.1 uncultured Flavobacteriales bacterium | reverse complement strand
TGACCAACGGAGAAGAAGTCACCAACATGACCGATCCATATTCTGGCGGCACTGACACGGACGGTGACGGTATCACAGACGACAACGAGATCAGTGATAGCACCGATGAAAACGATTCATGTAATCCAACTCAAGCAGCGGGATACGCGGGCTACGATTCGAGCAACGCCATCTGGGCAGCAGCCGATTGTGATATGGACGGAGTGACCAACGGAGAAGAAGTCACCAACATGACCGATCCATATTCTGGCGGCACTGATACGGACGGTGACGGCATCACAGACGACAACGAGATTAGTGACGGTACAGATGAAAACGACCCATGTGATCCAGTGCAAGCAGCAGGTTACGCTGGTTATGATTCTGGTAATGCCATTTGGGCCGCAGCCGATTGTGACATGGACGGAGTAGACAACGAGTCAGAACTGGTAAACGGAACTGATCCATACGAAGGCACCACCGACACAGATGGAGATGGTGTCACAGACGACAATGAGATCAACGACAGCACCGATGAAAACGACCCATGTGATCCAGCGCAAGCAGCAGGATACGTAGGCTTCGATTCGAGCAATTCCATATGGTCAGCCGCAGATTGTGACATGGACGGAGTGACCAACGGAGAAGAGTCTACCAACGGCACCGACCCATATTCTGGCGGAACCGACACAGACGGAGACGGTCTTACCGATGACAATGAGATCAACAGCAACACCGATGAAAATGACCCATGCGATCCAGCGCAAGCAGCAGGCTATGCGGACTACGACTCAGGCAGCGCAATCTGGGCAGCAGCTGACTGTGATGCGGACGGAGTGGACAATAGTTCTGAAGTCATCAATGGTACAGACCCATACGAGGGAACTATTGACACAGATTTAGATGGAATCACTGATGACAATGAAATCAATGATGGTTCAGATGAGACTGACCCTTGCGATCCGTCTGTGGCGTCTAATTCATGTGGAATGACTATTTCTATCGGCTCTCCTGTTGATGCTACTGAAGGCATAGACGATGTCAGTTATACCATCGCCCTTGATGATGGTCTGACAAACAACACTGGATCAGCAATAACGGGTACAATAGCCCTAGCTGGAACCGCAACTTCTGGATCAGATTATACAGCAGTAACCAGCTTCTCGATTTCTGATGGAGCCAGCTCGGCAATTATAACATTTGCTGTTACAGACGACATTGAACTAGAAATACAGGAGACTATAATTGCAACTATTTCAAATCCAAGTGTGGGTGCAATTGGAACAAATAGTGCGACCGCTCTCATTAATGATAATGATAGTAATACAGCAACTATCTCAATTGGTACTCCAACTGATGGAGCTGAAGGTGGGGCAGAAGTGACATATACGGTCGGTATTGATGGAGGTGGAACCAACGAAACTGGTTCTTCGATCACTGGTACCGTTACGTTTACTGGTTCAGCAACTGCTGATTCGGATTACTCAGCGCCAAGCTCATTTACTATTCCAGAGGGAGCAAACTCTGCTACAATAACAGTTATTATAATTGACGACTCAGTGGTCGAAATCACAGAAACTATTATAGCTACTATTTCAGCTCCATCGCTGGGCACGATAAGTACTTCAGATAATTCCACAGCTAATATCACCGACAATGACTCCTCGGTTTTGACGGTTTCAATCGGTTCTCCGATTGAAGGTGAAGAAGGCGTTTCCGATGTCAGTTTCATTGTCAGTCTTGACAATGGAGCTACCAATGGCAGCGGATCCGCTATAACGGGTGTAGTTACTCTTACTGGCACTGCGGTGACCGGGAGTGACTACACCGACATCACCACATTCTCTATTCCTGATGGAGCAAGTTCTACGACTATTACTATCCCCGTCATTGACGATAACTTGATTGAGAATACGGAATCAGTCATCGCTACTATTTCTTCTCCGAGTGTAGGTGCTGTCAGCACTTCTGATAACTCTTCTGCTGACATATTAGACGATGATAGTGCTGACTTTACGCTTTCTATCGGTTCTCCGATTGATGGTGAAGAAGGAGTATCTGATGTCATGTTCACTGTCGCTATTGATGGTGGATTGACAAACGGAACGGGTATACCTATACAAGGTTCAGTCGTCTTAACTGGAACTACAGATGGAGACGACTATACAAACGTGACGTCATTCTCCATTCCTGATGGGACTTCTGAAGCGCTCGTTGTAGTAGAAGTCATAGATGACCTTCTCGCAGAGAACACAGAAACAGTTATTGCGACAATTTCAGCTCCTTCTATTGGCGCTGTAGGTCCAAATAATTCTGCAACTGCAAATATTATTGATAATGACATTTCAAACTTAATGGTGTCGATCGGTTCTCCGTTCGATGGTGAGGAAGGAGGAGCCGATGTCAGTTTCATCGTCAGCCTCGTTGGTGGAACTGTTAATGCCACTGGCTCTTCTATTTCAGGTGTAGTCGCTTTATCAGGCTTGGCAACGGCCGGAAGCGACTACACTGACATCACCACCTTCTCTATACCTGATGGAGCAAACTCCTCTGTGGTGATTGTTCCGGTGATAGATGATGTGGCGATTGAAAATAATGAATCTGTTGTTGCGACAATTTCTTCTCCTTCTTTGGGAACTGTCAGTTCCTCAAACAGTTCAACGGCCAATATTATTGACAACGATTCTAATGTGACAATCTCAATTAGTTCGCCTGTCGATGGAGAAGAGGGAGTCACGGATGTTCAATTTACTGTGAGCATTGATGGCGGTTTTGTCAACGAAACGGGCGCTGATATCACAGGTGCCATTTCCTTATCTGGAACTTCCGATGCCTCAGATTATACTGGTGTAACTGCTTTCGCCATTCCTGATGGAGTAAGTTCAGTGACATTCACAATTTCAGTGACTGATGACAACATCTTGGAAATAACCGAGACTTTGATTGCTACTATTTCCTCTCCTTCAGTAGGTACAGTGAGTAGCAACAATTCATCCACGGCATCTATTATAGATAACGAAGCGGATGGATTGACAATGTCAATAGTTGGAGCCCAAGACGGAGTGGAAAATCCAAGTCCTTCTCCTGCGAGCTTCACAGTGTCACTTGATTCAGGTGTTCTAAATCAGACAGGTGCGCCTATCACTGGCACAGTAATGCTTTCTGGTACAGCTAACAATGGCGTGGATTATACAAACGTCACGACCTTCTTAATCCCAGACGGGGCAGATTCAGGAACAATTTTAGTTCCTGTAATAGATGATTCTGATGTGGAAGTCAACGAGACGATTGTTGCAACCATTTCCAGTCCAAGTGCTGGATTGGTGAGCAGCAATAACAGTGCTCAGGTACTTATTCTTGATGATGAAAGCGGCACGTTAACCACGTCAATCTTCTTCGCACAAGACGGAGCAGAATCACTTAATCCGACAGATGTTGAGTTTACTGTTTCTCTCGATGGTGGCGCCACTAACACAACTGGTTCCGCAATTACTGGCTCACTCGCCTACTCCGGTTCGGCCACAGGTGGAGTTGATTTTGTAGAACAAATATCATACTCCATTGCCAATGGTGAAGGTCTAACAACTGTTTCTCTTTCTGTTATTGATGACATAGAAATCGAGCAGGTTGAGACGATTGTGGCGACTATCATTTCTCCGAGTGCAGGTGGCATCGGAACGGCTTCTGCAAGTGCAGAAATCACAGATGACGAAGCAACTAGTCCAAACACGACAATATCAATTTCAACTGTTATCAATGGCCAAGAGGGCGGAGCTGACATTGAGTTTGAAGTAGCCTTTGACAATGATCTGATTAACTCACTGGGTAGTCCTGTTTCTGGAGCATTGACCTATACTGGCTCTGCTGGTTCGGTAGATTACTTTGCTTCATCAACATTTGTTATTCCTAACGGTGCAAATTCAGGCATTGTTCAAGTTGCAATAATTGATGATAACATATTAGAGTCTCTTGAGACTGTAATCGTAACTATTTCTGACCCAACAGTTGGAGTAGTAAGTGCCAATAGTCTAGCCATAGGAACTATAATTGATAACGATGCAACTGACTTGACCATGTCAATTGGTGCGCCAATTGACGGACAGGAGGGAGCCTCTGATGTGTCATACACCGTATCTCTTGACAACGGATTAGTAAATGAAACTGGTGCCCCCATCACAGGTACTGTCGCCTTGACCGGAACTGCAGATGCCAATGATTACGGCAATGTAATCACGTTTACTATTCCAGATGAAGTGGGTAGTGGAGTCATCACCGTGCCTGTTATAGACGACATTGACTTGGAAGCGACTGAGACAGTCATAGCGACAATCTCCAACCCAAGTGTAGGTGCTGTTAGTTCGACAAATGCGAGCACAGCAAATATTATTGATAATGACGCGGCTGCATTATCCATGTCCATTGGTTCGCCAACAGACGGAGAAGAAGGTGGAGAGGACATTACCTATATCGTTTCCTTAGACGGTGGTGCGTTTAACTATTCTGGCGAAAACCTTATTGCTTCATTAGACTTGAGTGGAACAGCGGATGCGACCGATTACGAAGACCTGACATCAATTATAATTCCTGATGGTTCTAATCAGTCAATTATTACTGTACAAGTAATTGATGATTCAGTTCTTGAGACCACAGAATCGGTAATTGCTACTATCTCTTCACCAAGTATTGGAAGCGTAAATACGGCAAGCTCAACGGCAAATATTATAGACAATGATGCTGACGGGCTGACCATGTCAATCGCTAGCGGAGTTGATGGTGCAGAGGATCAGGTGTCACCGGTTGATGCTACCTTCACGGTATCTCTTGATGGCGGTGTTGTCAATGAAACAGGTATGCCAATCACGGCCACAGTGGTCTTAACTGGACAAGCGACCAACGCTGTTGACTATGTGGACGTGACTTCGGTATCTATTCCTAACGGTCAGAATTCAGCGGACGTTTCTGTCAGTATTATCGATGATGCTCAAGTAGAAATTAATGAGTCTCTGATTGCTACTATTTCTGACCCTTCAACAGGAGCAGTAAGTGCATCAAACTCTGCTCAGGTGCTCATCCTAGATGATGAGTCTTCAAACTTAAGTTCTTCGATAATCGTGACGGGCAATGGTGCAGAATTAGTAACACCAACTTATGGAGAGTTCAAGGTTGAACTTGATGGCGGTGTAGTCAATACTACGGGCTCTGCCATCACGGGTATTATATCGTATGCTGGAGATGCACTCTCTGGATCAGACTTTACCCCAGTGGCTTCATACGCCATACCTGACGGTGCTTCTGAAGTAGTCCTTGCTCTGGAAGTAGTTGATGACCTAATCATTGAGAATACGGAGACAGTAAGCATTACCATTTCATCACCAAGCGTAGGTGGTATTGGTGTAAGCACGGATTTAATGGAAATCACTGATGATGAGAGTACATCTAACAACATCACTTATGCTATTGTCATACCAGCAACAGATGTGTTAGAGTCTGACGGAACTGCAGTATATCAAGTCAGCCTCGAAGGGGGACTGTCTAATGGACTCGGAACGGCCATTACAGGTGTGGTTACATACAGCGGTACTGCTACATCAGGATCTGACTTCACTCCGGTGGGAACATTCTCTATTGAAGATGGAGAAGCTGACTCATTCGTTTCGGTGCCAATCATTGATGATTTTGACATTGAGCCGACAGAGACTTTGATTGCAACTATTTCTGCTCCGAGCATTGGTGTGGTCGGAACTACCGATACAGCCACTTCCAACATCATTGACAATGATGAGGATGCGGATAACGATGGCCTCACAGATGCCCTAGATCCTGATGACATAAATATTGACACTGATGGTGACGGTATACATGATGGTTATGATGTCGATGTCGATGGAGACGGAGTACTTGATAATGACACTGATTCTGATGGAAATGGCATTAATGATGCTAGTGATGTGAATAACACAGGTGGAGTCGATACAGACGCAAACGGTATCGATGATTCTATCCTATTGCCAATCGACTCTGATGGAGACGGACTTGAAGACAACATGGATTACAATGATGTAAACCACGACATGGATGGTGACGGCATACTAGATGATGCGGACGTTGACCGTGATGACGATGGTGTCTGGGATAACGGAATAGACAGTGATGGAGACGGAATCAACGATGCCAATGATGTCGATGACACAGGTGGGGCTGATGACGATGAAGACGGGGTAGATGACGAAAACGATCCAGTCGATGACCTCGCTGATGTAGACAATGACGGTTTGCCAGATGATCTTGATGACAACGACATTAACATTGACACAGATGGTGATGGTATTCACGATGGTGATGATGCAGATGTGGACGGAGACGGTATGCTCGACAATGGCATTGACACAGACGGTGACGGCATCAATGACCTCAGCGATGTGGATCAAACCGGTGGAGCAGATGTAGATAGTAACGGCATAGATGACCTCGTGCTCGTGCCGACAGATTCTGATGGCGATGGCCTAGAAAATGTTATGGATTATGACAACGGCAATCATGACGTAGACGGTGACGGCATACTGGATGATGCAGATGTAGACCGTGACGGTGATGGTGTCTGGGATAATGGAATTGACTCAGACGGTGACGGAATCAACGATGCCAATGACGTGGATGAAACTGGAGGAACTGATGACGATAACGATGGTGTAGATGACGAAAACGATCCAGTTGATGACCTCGCGGATGCAGACAATGACTACTTGCCAAATGATCTAGATGATGATGACATTAACATAGACACAGACGGTGATGGCATACATGACGGTTATGATGTAGATGTAAACGGTGATGGACTAAAAGACAATGGATTTGACGCAGATAACGATGGTATCAATGACCTCACTGATGCTGATATAACACTCGGGCCTGACAGCGATTTCAACGGAGTAGATGACGACTTCCTTGACCCAACTGATGCAGACATGGACGGTCTAGAGGATGTCATGGATTATGATAACTCAAATCAAGATACTGACGGTGACGGTATCATTGATGATGCTGATGTTGATCGTGATGGAGACGGAGTTACTGATAATGGAACTGACACAGATGGTGATGGTATAAACGATGAAGGAGAATGCCCAACAGGAGTACCTTGTCCAGATACAGACATGGACGGTATCTCGGACGTTATTGAGTCAAACACACAAGACACAGACGGTGACGGAAATGCAGACTATGACGATTCTGATGCAGATGGCGATAGCGCAGGCACCGATGACTCGATAGATGATGGAGACGGACTAGCCGACAACGATGGAGACGGTATTCCAAACTACTTGGACGCTGACAACGGAGACGGTTCTGGAGACGATGTCACAGGAACAGGTGACTCTGACGGTGATGGTATTTCTGATGCAGAAGAATGTCCGGATGGTATAGTATGCCAGGATTCTGATGGAGATGGTCAGCCTGATTACATGGACACAGATTCTGACAATGATGGCATCACAGATGCAGAAGAATGTCCAACAGGTAGCCCATGTGCTGACACAGACATGGATGGTCTCATAGATGTAGTTGAGTCAAATACACAAGATACTGACGGAGACGGCAATGCAGATTATAACGATGCAGATGCAGACGGTGATAGTCCAGGAACAGAAGACTCGCTTGACGATGGAGATGGTCTTGCCGACAACGACAATGATGGTATACCAAACTACCTAGATGCTGACAATGGCAGTGGACTAGGTGATGATGTCACAGGCTCCGGTGACTCTGACGGTGACGGCATTTCTGATGCAGAAGAGTGTCCTGATGGCATCATTTGCGAAGACACAGATGGCGATGGCATACCAGACTACATGGACACCGATTCTGACAATGATGGTATCGCAGATGCAGACGAATGCCCAACAGGAGTTCCTTGTCCAGATACAGACATGGACGGTATCTCAGACGTTATTGAGTCAAACACACAAGACACAGA
>CAYSDH010000004.1:12192-26223 GCA_964429805.1 uncultured Flavobacteriales bacterium | reverse complement strand
CCGGTGACTCTGACGGTGATGGTATTTCAGATGCAGATGAGTGTCCTGATGGGGTACTGTGTCCAGATACAGATGGCGATGGCATACCTGACTACATGGATGAAGATTCTACAAATGACATGGCTGATGATGATGGCGATGGATATCCGAATGACCTTGATCCAAATGACGATAACATTGACACAGACGGAGATGGAATCTTTGATGGAAACGATGTAGATGTAGATGGAGACGGAATCGCAGACAATGGCACTGACTCTGATGGTGATGGAATCAATGATGACTCTGATGTAGGCAATACTGGAGGAACAGATGCAGATGGAAACGGCATTGATGATGATGTGCTCAATCCACTTGACAGTGACGGTGACGGATTGGAAGACTCTGTTGATGTGAATGATGCAAATACAGATGCTGACGGTGACTGTATTGTCGATGTAAATGATGTTGACATGGACGGTGACGGAATTGATGACAATGGAATCGACTCTGACGGTGACGGAATCAATGATGTTTCTGATATAAATCAGACTGGAGGTATTGACAGTGACGGTGATGGTGTAGTTGACAATATGGACTCGGCAGACTTGTTTGCTGACTCAGATAGTGACTTCCTCCCAGACTCCATCGACCCTGATAGTGAAAATGTCGATACAGATGGAGACGGTATTCCTGACGGTGCAGATGTAGATGTAGATGGTGACGGAATAAATGACAACGGTGGCGATACCGATGGCGATGGCATCAATAACTGTGCAGACGCTGATGACAATCCAGATGATGGTATCACTGATACTGGAAACTCCGATGAGAATAATAACGGCATTGAAGACAGTTTTGATGTAGAGTTTGACTCAACCGAGGTCATCATACCTAACGGATTCTCACCTAACGCTGATGGTCTAAACGACACATGGATCATTGACGGACTTGAAGACTATCCTGATAACCTAGTGAGTGTGTTTAACAGACATGGTCACGTAGTCTACTCAAGAAACTACCGCAAAGGTGAGAACGAGTGGAACGGTACCAACATGGATGGTGGAATATCTATCGGTAGCTCAACACTGCCTGATGGCACCTACTTCTATGTGATTGAATACGGAGAGGAAACTGAGAAAAAGGTCAGTAAGGGATACATCTACATGCAACGATAACAGAACGAACAAAAATTAATTCAAATGAAAAATCTAATAATGATAGGAGCAATGATACTGGTGGGAGCCAGTATCACTGCCCAACAGGATGCACTGTTTACTCATTACATGAACAACACTCTTGCAGTAAACCCAGCCTATGCTGGAAGCAGAAATGCACTGACATTGACTGCTTTGCACCGAAGCCAATGGGTAAACTTTGATGGAGCTCCCATTACTCAATCGTTGACGGGTCACATGCCGTTTTTTGAAGATCGAATGGGTGTGGGCTTGAGCATTTTGAATGATAAGATTGGCCCGATTAAATCTCTTTCCCTCCAAAGTGATGTGGCATATCGAATGAAGATTAGTCGCAAAGACAAATTGGTCTTTGGATTAAAGAGTTCTGTTACTATAATGAGCGGAGATTTGACAAGTATCAATCCAAGAGACGCAGGAGACACCGAATTCATGTCTGATGTGCAGAGTGCATGGCAGCCTAATTTTGGCTTGGGACTTTATTATCAATCGAAAGAATGGTATGCCGGAATTTCTTCACCTAAACTCCTTGAGAATAAATTCAATTCAAGTGATGAACAAGCCTTAACTGAAATAAGACAATCACGCCACTTTTATGGGATAGTTGGTGGATTGATTGATCTTGAATCAAGAGCCATCTTTAAGCCTACAGCATTGTTGAGAGTCGTTGGAAATACGCCTCTTTCTGGAGAGTTTACTGGAGTGTTTATCCTCGACAAAAAGTTCTCACTAGGTATGATGTATCGTACAGAAAATGCAATGGGTGCTCTTCTGGGCTATTACTTTTCTCCAAAGTTCAATGTGGGCTATAGTTTTGATTGGAGTACCGGAAATGCCACTGGAAGATATAATGCAGGTAGTCATGAAATGATGCTTAGTTATGACCTTCAACCACATGGTTCGACTAAGGTTGTTTCCCCCAGATTCTTTTGATAAAGACGCTAATTCAGAAAACCCAATTCAAATGAAAAACATGAAGAATCAACTTTTGCTCGTTACCGCATTTGCCTTTAGTGTGCAACTTTTTGCGCAAAATCCTGCAGCGGTCAAATATTATGAAGACTCTGATTATGCCATGGTGCTAGAGGAGCTAGAGGATAAACCAAACCCAACTAAAGAAGAACTGCGCATGATGGCCAAGAGTGCTGTTATGATTGACGATATGGCTCGAGCAGAAGAGTTTTATAATCGACTATTGACAGATAACTCTGTCAAGATTGAAGATGTCTTTCAGTATGCTGATGTGCTCCGCTCTCAAGGTAAATATGAAGAGTCGGTAGAGTGGATGGAAGAGTTTGTTGATATGGCTCCGGAAGATACTCGGGCAAAGCGATTCGAAAAAGACAAAAGTCATTACGATGAACTTCTGTCTGGCAATGAAAATTTTGAATTAATAGAGGTCAACATTAATTCTCCTCAAATAGATTTTGGGCCAGCCTATCTTGGTGATCAACTCGTCTTTAGCTCAAGTAGATACTACGGAAAGACCACTAAAAAGAAGAAGTCACCAGAGTACTTAGACATGTATTTGTCAATAGGAGACAGGTCAAAGGGATTTGAAGGAGTAGAGCCATTCCACAACAAAATCAACGAAGAGTACAATGAAGGTCCAGTCGCGTTTGACAGAGCAGGGGAATACATGATTATCACGCGTAATAATTATGGAAAGACAGATAAGGATGGGGTGAGAAGACTGAAAATGTTTGCATCTACTAAGAAAAATGGAGAGTGGTCTAAAGCAAAACCTCTTCCTTGGAATGATGAGTCGTACAACGTTGCACATGCTACGTTGAATCCTGATGGCACCGTGATGTACTTCGCTAGTGATATGCCTGGAGGTCAAGGAGGAGTTGACATTTATCGCTCCACTAGAGTGAAAAAAGGCCTGTGGTCAGAACCTATAAATGTTGGTCCGCCAATTAATACATCTGGAGATGAGTTGTTTCCTTTTATTCATGAGTCAGGAGTGCTGGCATTTGCATCTAACGGTCACTTGGGCCTCGGAGGATTAGACTTGTTTTCTGCCTGGGTCGAAGATGGACCTGATGCCTTGGTGCTCAACTTTGGCGCTCCCGTTAATAGCAGCGCTGATGACTTCGGTATGATTTTTAATCAGTCATTGTCGAGCGGCTATTTCTCTTCAAATAGAAAAGGTGGAAAAGGTGGAGATGATATCTATGCCTTTGACATGAATGGTTTGTCAAAACAGAGAAGAGTTGCTGGCGTTGTCAAGGGCACAGGTGGTCAACCGCTTCATAATGCAGACGTTGAAATTATAACTGCAGACGACAATCAGATTGAGCGAATGTCGACTGATGAGAGTGGTGAGTTTGATATGCTCCTAGAGGACCAAGATGACATGACTTTGAAAGTCACCAAAGAAGGATATAAACAAGACATCATCGAGTTAGATAATGTAACGCGTAATGGAGTGATGAAACTCAATATGGTTGAGTCTTCTCCTGACTTAAAGACAATACATGCTGACCCGAAAAACAAACTGACGACCTATGCTGGTTCCTCAAATAAAACACACAATGCGGGCAGTAGTAGCCATATTCAAACGTCAAAAGCTAACAATATCAGGTCGTCCTATGCTGGGGCTGATACTGCTCCGAATGTCAGTGAAAATGGCGTAACTAGTCCTGAATCAAATGGGAAAATAGGCTCGGCTTCTTATTCATCGAGTCATCGAACCGCAGAAGCTGTAGTGCCAAGCAATCGCAATTACCATGCCTCATCTAGAGCCTATGACATGATACCTGAAGTGTCTGCAAGCGCCCTCGCTGGGTTGAGACCAGGAGATGACCTGCGAGAGGTCGGCATTGGTCCGGTTTATTATGAAATAGATGACATGACCATCAGAGAAGATGCCCATCTTGATGTCTTTACACTCATAGATTTCTTGAATGCAAACCCAGCGGTGAAAATTGAAATTCAGTCCTACACCGATTGCAGAGGTTGGGATAAATACAATAATAGACTTTCGGCCGAACGAGCACGCTTCATGGCCAAATGGGTAAAGGAGAGAGTCTCATCTCCAGAGCGTATTACTTACAAAGGCATGGGTGAAAAACAACTGGTCAATGATTGTGGATGCGGTTTCACTGATTTGAATAACAATATTTGCTCAGAAGATGAGCATCAATTGAATCGTAGAACAGAATTTAAACTAATCAGCAAATAATCTTAAGTGAGCTGTTTAAGTGACTTTAAGGAAGGAACGTACAATTTTCGATAATAAAAAAATATGCCCTATTAATATACTTAATACAGTTAAAGCCTAAAACATATACAGGCTCATATTATGAAATTAACCACTGTGTTACTCATCTTATGGATTTTTAAACCTTAGAATGTGTGTTCGATTGAAAGGTAAAGACAAATTACTCTCGTGAACAAGGGGTTGTTAGAACAAATTTTTAACACCCCACAAAAAAACGAGTGTTCATTGATTCTTTTGAGCTCAGAAGGCGAAAGTGTTTCACCCAAGCACTTGCACTTCTTTTTTGCTTAGAACCAGAATAAATTGTCATTCAATTTCAGAACCTCATTATGAAAAGTACTCCTTTTAGTGCCAGCATTAAATCGATTCACTCAATCTTGCTCCCCATATTTTTAGTGGTTTCTTTAACTTCTTATGCAGCAGAGACAACTTTAGATATATACCCTTGTACACAGCGATTGGAAAATCAAAGGCAATCAGTCGATGAGGGCATCCATCCAATCCTCTCAAAGCTAGCAGTTATTTCCAAGCCGAAAGAAAAGAACAAGCTCAACGCCAAAAGCTCAGGAGGGTCCGCGGCAGACAATGATATGGACGGAGTCTGCGATGCAGATGATCTTGATGATGACAATGATGGGATTCTTGATTTCGAGGAGTGTCAATATAGTGATGTCATTCTTGGACCTTTCACGACCAGCAATACCTTATTTCATTTTACAGGTTCAGGAGGTTCAGGAACAGGTGTGCTAGACTCAATGACTTACGCGGGCGTGAGCTACAGTGATTTTGTTGTGCCAGATAGTTATGAAGAAAACTTCGCTACCACCTCGGCCAATCAAGTATACGAAGTATTCAATGATGTAGATGGAAATTCAGGAGGCACAACTGGCAACAATATTTCCAACCCAAATTGGAACGATATCATTCTGCCGGCCTTTCAATCCAGCGACTTCAACCACTTTCAAAAGCAAGACGGGGGCATTCAAGTTGACGACTACTACACCTTGTCATATGATGTGCCCATATACGTTTCGGCCGGAGCATTCATTCTTATTTCTGAACGAGGTGGAAATAACAACACGAATATCGAAGCCTATGATGCAAATGGAAATATCTTAGGTGGTCAAATACAGTTGGCGGCCAACTCTGCAAACTATCTTGCTACTGGAGTAGATGCTTCCAACGGTCAAGAGATAGAAATAGCGGTCTATTCATTGACCGATATTGCGAGTCTTGGTGATCATATCTCTAGCTTACGCATGATTTCCAACTCGAGTGGAGATGGCCCTGATGGAAAGGTCTTTTTAGTAAAAGAAACACTTGTATGTGCCGATAGTGATAATGATGGTATAGCCAACAATCATGATTTCGACTCTGACAATGATGGGTGCCCAGATGCACTTGAAGCTGATGGAGGGCTCACCTTAGATGACCTCGATGGCGGAGCCATTGACATCACGGATAACGGAGTCGATAGTGATGGTATACCTAGTGATGGAGCAGGAGGCAACTTGGCTCAGGATGATGTGAGTAGTACCGATGATTCAATCAGTTCTGGCATATGCGATAATGATGGAGATGGTGTAATCAATAATATGGACATCTGCGAAGGCTTTGACGATACGGTCGATGCCGATGACGACATGGTACCTGACGGTTGTGACCTCGATGACGATAATGATGGAATTTTGGATAGTGTTGAAAATGGTTGTTCTCCAGAACCGGTGACCACAATTAGTTCGGCAGGTACAAATGAGTTTGAGTTAACAAGTGCCAATCATACTGTTGTCGCTGTACTTAATGCTTCAGGAGATATCCCTTTTGACAATGGCTCCATTGAAGGGGGAAATAGACTTCGCATTGCCTTGAATACCAATCCATCGAGTGATGCAGCTACCAATGTGCATAACGGAGATGTTTCTACGGCAACCTATACTTTTGACAAACCTCTTGATGGATTAGTTCTTGGTCCAAGATCGGCTACGATGTCTGACATTATTCAGTGGACTGTGTCATGGACATGTGCTTCGACTGCCACTGCAACTTTGGTTGACAACAATCCTCAAAATACGACTACGGGTAATGGTAATGCCTTTAGTTTATCATCAACTGGGGGGGCTCCTGTTTTTTCAAGCAGTTCATTTTCAAGTGGCGACTCATTCGTTATTGATGATGACGGTGAATTATATGAGGCCTTCAATTCTAATGGAGGTGCAGATGGTAATGTAAATAGTCCTCAATTCGATATAGAGCTACAACTTCCCGATGGTTTGACAAGTGTGACGCTGACGGCTACCGTCCAAACATCGCTTCCAGACGTATACGTGGATAGAGAGGTGTTCAATTTATCGCTAGCCGGTGCTTCAGTCCACTTTTGTGATACGGATGGAGATGGTATTCCTGATAGTTTAGACACCGACTCTGACAATGATGGGTGCCCAGATGCACTTGAAGCTGATGGAGGACTGACCTTAGATGACCTCGATGGCGGGGCCATTGATATCACGGATAACGGGGTCGATAGTGACGGTGTACCTAGTGATGGAGTTGGAGGTAACTTGGCTCAGGATGATGTGAGTAGTACCGATGATTCAATCACTTCTGGCATATGCGATGATGATGGAGATGGTGTAATCAATAATATGGACATCTGTGATGGCTTTGACGATACGGCCGATGCCGATGACGATATGGTACCTGATGGTTGTGATCTTGATGATGACAATGATGGTGTTCTAGATGCGGATGAAACTAGCTGTGGGGCCATGAGTCAGCCTGTTCCAGCAATAGCCGTAAACGACTTTGTAGACATAATAGCCCTGCATGACGGAACATTTACGTCAGACACCATTTTCCACATTTTCACTCCTCCTGGCTGCACCGCTGCAAGCGATACGATTAGATACAAAGTGACAGCCTTTCCTTCTATATTGTCTGGAACAACCAATATATGTGCCGATGTAGATGCATTCAAAGGTTTTTCAAGTCCTAACGGTGATTACATTGCCTTTGATAAACTCACCTCATGTGATGGTGGACTTCGTTATCGCATAGAGTTTTTATCTGGCCCAGAATTTCTTGACCTCACAAGTATCTCTCATGGTAATCTTGCAGCAGATGAAGCAGTAGCAGTGACCTCTAATGTGCCTCTAACGGGTTTTGCAGATAAGCGGCCTGACTTTGACCCAATGACAAATGCTCTGGGAACTAATGGTGGCCCTGACATCACTGGTAGTGGTACGAACACTGTACTCATCGATAATGTTTCTGGGCCTTATGGTGGAAATCTGAACTATTGGGGAGTCAGTTCAAATGGAGTGAGAGTCAACTGGTTTGAAATTGATTACTTCAGATCGTCAGGTTCCCAGTCAGCTTCTTTTGAAGCATTTACACTTAATCACACACCTATTTGTGATTCAGATTGTGATGGATTAGAAAATCGTCTCGACCTCGACTCAGACGATGATGGCTGCCCAGATGCACTCGAAGCGGATGGAGGCCTTACACTTGATGATTTGGATAACGAGGCGATAGACATCACTGCAAATGGCGTAGATGATGACGGTATTCCAAGCGATGGAGCTGGAGGTAATCTCGAGCAAGATGACGTGAGTAGCACCGATGACTCAATACAGAGCGATGCCTGTTGTGACACCTCAATCGCTGGAGACTGCGATGGCGATGGAGTCGATAACCTCAGCGACACAGACCCTAACGACCCGTTCACCTGTGCCGATGCTGATGCAGATGGCTGTGACGATTGCGGACTCACGGGTGCCGATGGCTCAGGCGGAGACACGGGCAATGACGGAGCTGACTCAGACGGTGACGGCATGTGCGATAGTGGTGATACGGATGATGATAATGACGGAATCCCAGATAGTTTAGAACAACCCGTCTGCAATGCCTCAACCACACAGACCTTCGATTGGATTAACCATTGGACTTTAGGTGAAGATCCAGCGACTGTTCCAGCCGATCCGGCACTCGACTTTGACGGGACCACGCTCACCATTGAGCGCGAAGACCCTAATGGATTAGTGATCTCGGCAGAAATAGATGACCTTAACACTCAAGCCAATATATATAAGGTAGTGCAGAACTCTGTATCTGGAGACATGAAGACCTTCCATAAGTTCAAGTTTTCGGATCCAGTAATAGACTTAGAATTTGCAGTGTTTGACATAGACTTCAATACCATCAGTGGCAGCTTTGAAGATCATATTTTGATTCGAGGCTATTCAGCGGGCAATGAGCACATCTTGACAGCTGCTGAAATGATGCTCGGAACAGCGGTCATGTATAATGGTAATAATGACTTTACTGGAGTAGCGTTAACAGGCCTCTTTCCAGAAGGTCAAGCGGCCATTTCTTTTGCAGTCCCGATAGACTCGATAGTGGTGGAGTTCAGTAATCTTTCAGCAGGAGCATTCAATACTCAAACTGTTGCCTTCCTATTTGGTACCAACTGGTGCAACGGTTTGGATTCTGATGGTGACGGCATACTCGACTATCTCGATTTGGATTCTGACAATGACGGAATTCCAGATGTTGTAGAAGCTGGAGGAACAGATGCTAACGGAGATGGAATTATTGATGACCCAGCAGACGAGGGCACTCTGACCTTTGTAGATACCGATGATGACGGAATCGCAGACAACCTCGATCTGGATGCTGATAATGACGGTATTTATGATGTCATTGAAGCAGGTGGAACCGACCCGGACAATGACGGAATAATTGGAACAGGTGCAATCGATGATGCAGATATGGATGGCTTCAGCGACATCACCGACACCGATGACAATGACACCCCAGCAGCTAATGACGGTCCCGGAACAGCACATCCTTTGCCAAATACTGACAATGCAGGAAACCCGAATTACGCAGACAATGACAGTGACGGAGACGGATGTGGAGACGCTCTGGAAGCGGGCTTCACCGATGCCGATGCCGATGGGGAATTGGGTAGTGACCCAGTCACAGTAAACGACAATGGAGTAGTGACAAGTGGCACAGATGGCTACACCATGCCGAGTGCTGACTACACCAATTCAATGGTCACACAAGCCATTTGTAATCCACCTGCACAGGGTAACGAGACCGTGTCAACACCAGAAGAGACTTCAGTCGATGTCGATATCACCGCCAACAACACCGATCCTGATGGTGATGATCTCACGGTCAATTTCCCCGGTGGCACAAGCACCGAAACGGGAACAGGCGGAGGAACTTTTGAAGACAACGGAGACGGCACAGTGACCTACACTCCACTCATGGACTTCAATGGCACCGACACCTTGTTCTATGAAGTCTGTGATGATGCCGTTCCACCGAACTGTGTCAATGACACCCTGGTGGTCACGGTCACACCGGTGCAAGACCCGCCTTCTCAAGGCAATGAAATGGCAACTACTGCAGAAGACACACCGCTGCCTGGCGTTGATCTAGTTGCCAACAACGATGATCCAGATGGAGATCCACTCACAGTCAATTTTCCAAACGGGAACACCGGAACAAATGGCGGAACATTTGCCGATAATGGAGATGGTACCATCGACTACACACCGGCCGAAAATTACTTCGGTAACGACACCCTCGTCTATCAAGTGTGTGATGACGCAATGCCGACAAACAACTGTGTCAACGATACAATCATCATCACAGTGACTCCGGTCAATGACCCTCCTTCTCAAGGCAGTGAAATTGAATCCACTCAGGTCAACGATCCATTGAGTGGCATCGACTTGGACGACAACAATATCGATCCAGAAGGGGATGACGTCATTGTCACTTTCCCTAATGGGACTACAGGAACCGAAGGTGGAATATTCACCGACAATGGAGACGGAACAGTCGATTATACTCCACCATTGGACTATATCGGCAATGACACTCTGATCTACACCGTATGTGATGATCAGGCACCACCAGCATGCGTCAACGATACTTTACTTATCATCATTCTTGATTGCGACCTCACAGATCCTGCAGAAGACTGTGATGGTGATGGAGTCACCAATGGTCAAGAGATAATGGATGGCACAGACCCTGCGCTACCTTGTAGCTTGGTTCCCGACAACCAAGACACCACGCCAACTGCGGCATGGAACATGGCCGATTGCGATGGTGACGGAGTCACAAATGGAGACGAGATATCCAATGGCACGAACCCGCTCGATCCATGTGAATTCATGATGTCGAGTGTGACCATTCTCGCTACGTCCACAGGCGACTGTGACGGAGATGGTGTGACCAATGCAGACGAAATCAACGGCCCAGATGGTGCTGTCGGAGGCAATGATGGAACTGACCACACAGATCCCTGCGACCTCAACCTTTCTCAGGTATCCATGTTGGCGACATCGGCAGGCGATTGTGATGGAGATGGAGTCACAAATGCCAATGAGATCAATGGTCCCGATGGAGTGTTCGGAGGCGGTGACGGAACGGACCCTAACGATGATTGCGACTTCGTGCCAGCCTCGATTACAGAGACGGTCACTTCAACTGGCGATTGTGACGGAGATGGTGTGGCCAACAATGTAGATCCCGAACCTCTCGACCCATGTGTCCCGGTTCAAGGGCCACTATACGCTGGTTATGACGAAACGAATACAATTTGGCAAGCTGCCGATTGCGATGGTGATGGCGAGTCCAACACAGTCGAGGTCGGTCAAGGTACCGATCCTTATTGTGATCAAAACAATAGCGTCACTCCAATGGGAAATTGTTGTGACCCGACCGACACCACTGCTGGTATAGACTGCGATGGTGATGGTGTGGACAACGCTCAAGAAATTGCCGATGGCACAGATGCTTCTGACCCTTGTGAATTTGAGGTGTCTAGTCAAAACACCACACCGAGTGCCGCGTGGAGTGCAGCTGATTGTGATGGTGATGGTCTCACGAATCAACAAGAAGTAGACAGCGGAACCGATCCACTCAACGAGTGTGACCCGGATGTGACGGCAGTGCCGACATCAGATTGTGACAATGACGGCCTCACGGCTGCCGAAGAAGTCACAGCTGGCACAGACCCGAGCAATCCGGATTCTGACGGTGATGGACTCAATGATGGAGAAGAGGTGACAGGAGTCGATGATCCATCGACACCAACTGTGGCGACCGCTATGTCAGACCCACTTGACCCTTGTGATCCAGATGTATTGGCAGTGCCAGCAGGCGATTGTGACATGGATGGATTGTCTAACATATTTGAGGTCAACTTCGGTACAGACCCTCTCGATCCTGATAGCGACAATGACGGATTCGTAGATGGTGAAGAAGTCACTGACCTGGGTTCAGATCCACTCGACCCATGTGATCCAAATCCGTATGCCGACCCATTGGGCGATTGCGATATGGATGGCATCACTAATGGAGATGAAGATCTTGATGGAGACGGAATGTACGACCCATCGACTGAGACAGACGCAGGGAATCCTGATACAGATGGAGATGGTCTTACTGATGGTGAAGAGGTGACAGGAACGGATGACCCGAGCACCACAGAAGTGCCAGTCGGAACATCTGATCCACTCGATGCTTGTGATCCACTAGGAGGCGCAGCTGATCCACTTGCAGATTGTGATAATGACGGTATCAGCAATGGTGATGAAGATGCAAATGGCAACGGTATAGTTGATGCTGGCGAGACTGATCCAGCAAATCCAGACACAGATGCGGACGGAATTATTGATGGTGATGAAGTCGCAGATGGCACAGATCCACTCGACCCATGTGATCCAAATGTGTATGCTAACCCAGCAGGTGACTGCGACATGGATGGTATCACTAACGGAGACGAAGACAGCGATGGCGATGGCATGTACACACCAGGTCTAGAGACCGATGCGAGCAATCCTGATACAGATGACGATGGTCTAACTGACGGAGAAGAGCTGACTGGAATTGATGACCCGAGTACAACACTATTCCCAGTTGGCACATCTGACCCACTCGACCCATGTGACCCAAATCCATACGCTGTAGGCGCTGGTGATTGCGACATGGATGGTATAAGCAATGCCGATGAAGACATCAATGGCGATGGCGTTTACACGCCAGGTCTAGAGACTGATGCAGGAAATCCAGATACAGATGGTGATGGAGTCAATGATGGAGATGAAATTGCAGGAGGATTTGATCCACTCAATCCATGTGACCCAAATCCTTACGCGATTCCTTCAGGAGATTGTGATGGAGACGGACTCACCAATGGAGAAGAAGATCTAGACGGTGACGGCATGTATGACCCAGCAACAGAAACTGATGCGGGCAACCCTGATACTGATGGCGATGGCTTCACTGATGGCGAAGAAGTCACAGGAACGGATGACCCATCAACAACAGAAATTCCGACAGGAATGAGTGATCCACTCGATGCCTGCGACCCACTTGGCGGACTGGGCGATCCACTTGCTGATTGTGATAATGACGGTATCAGCAACGGAGACGAAGATGCCAACGGAAACGGCATGGTCGATGCGGGAGAGACTGATCCTGGCAATCCGGATACTGATGGTGACGGAATCAATGATGGCGATGAAGTAGCCGCAGGGAACAATCCACTCGATCCATGCGATCCGAATGTGTATGCACTTGCCTCAGGCGATTGTGATATGGATGGAATCACCAACGGAGACGAAGACATAAATGGCGATGGCATGTATACGCCAGGTCTAGAAACAGACGCCAATAATCCTGATACTGATGGTGATGGCTTTACAGATGGAGAAGAGGTGACAGGGATAGATGACCCGTCTACACCAAGCACACCAACTGGTACATCTGACCCACTCGACCCATGTGACCCTAATGGTCTGTCCGACCCACTGGGTGACTGTGACGGAGACGGCATCACCAATGGCGATGAAGATGCCAATGGAAATGGTACTGTCGATGACGGAGAGACGGATCCATTTGATCCAGATACAGATGCCGATGGCGTGATTGATGGTGACGAGACTACAGGCGGTTCTGATCCATTGGATCCATGTGATCCAGACATCTACGCACTTGCCGATTTCGATTGTGATGGTGATGGATTGACCAATGGTCAAGAAGATGCCAACGGAAATGGAATGACAGATCCAGGGGAGACTGATGCTGGAAATCCAGATACAGATGGAGACGGACTCAGTGATTCTGAAGAATACCTTGGAGGAAGTAATCCACTCGACCCATGTGATCCAAATGTCTTTGCTGTGGCAACAGCAGACTGTGATAATGATGGTATCAGTAATGGTGATGAAGATGCCAATGGCAACGGAGTGGTTGACAATGATGAGACAGACCCTTCTAATCCAGATACAGATGGTGACGGTATACTTGATGGTGATGAAAACTCAACGGCCGAGGCACTTGATCCATGCGCTGACCCGACACATCCAGACTGGGTAGCTCAGGCAACCAATGATTGTGATGGTGACGGAGTGACTGTTGGAGAAGGGGATCCAGATGACAATGATCCGTGTATACCAGATGCAGCAGCAGTGGCTTCAGGCGATTGCGATGGCGATGGTGTCACTAACGGAGACGAAGTTGTTGATGGTACAGACCCTTCGAATCCATGTGATTACAATCCAGATTCATGGACTCTTACACCAGACCCAGCCTTCTTAGAAG
>CAYSDH010000004.1:0-12182 GCA_964429805.1 uncultured Flavobacteriales bacterium | reverse complement strand
CGGTACCAATACACTTGACGAGTGTAGTTTCAATATCACGAGTATCGACACAACACCATCGACAGCATGGATGATGGCCGATTGCGATGGCGATGGAGTCACCAATGGCGATGAGAATGAAGGTCCAGATGGCGACCCGACAACCCCAGACGGAACCGACCCGAACAATCCGTGTGACTACAATCCAGAGTCTTGGACATTGACTCCTGATCAGGCATTCTTGGATGCTGATTGTGATGGAGACGGAGTGACCAATGCTGATGAGATTGCAGACATGACTGATCCACTCGACCTATGTGATTACAACAGCGGTTCTTGGACTGTCGATCCGACACAAGGATTCTTAGATGCCGATTGTGATGGCGATGGTGTGACCAATGGTGATGAAATCTCAGATGACACTGATCCGCAAGTACCGTGTGACTTTATACTAAGTAGCGTGACGGGAGAGCAAGGTGGTATCTGGAGTACAGTTGATTGTGACGGAGACGGAGTGATTAATGGTACAGAGATCAGCGATGGTACAGACCCTGCAGATCCATGTAGTTTCAATGAGAACAGTGTCACATTGATACCTACAGTAGACGCTTCGTGCGACATCTTCATTCCAGATGCCTTCTCACCAGACAATGGCGACATGGAGAACAACGTGTTTGAGATAGACGGATTAGAAGGCTACCCATCCAATGTCCTTACCATCTTTAACAGATGGGGTAACATCGTGTATGAGCAGACCTATGAGAAAGGAGTGAACGACTGGGATGGAACCAGCACAGAAGGAATCACTGTAGGCGGAGACATATTACCAGACGGCACCTACTTCTATGTACTAGAATTAAACGATGAAGCAGGCAGTGATCCCTTAAAAGGGTTCATCTACCTGCAGAGATAGAAAAATTAAGCACTGAACAAAAAGCGAGAACACATGAAAAAGTCAATAATAGTGGCATGCATGCTTATAGGAAGCCTAGCAATGCTTGCTCAACAAGATGCGATGTTCACCCATTACATGTTCAATACCCAATCGATAAATCCGGCCTATGCAGGAAGTCGTGACGCATTGACCGTGACCGGACTTCACCGAAGTCAGTGGGTGAGTTTTCCAGGCGCGCCAACAACACAGACAATCACGATGCACAGCCCTATAGCCAATGACAAGTTGGGTTTAGGACTAAGTATCATCAATGATAAGATAGGCCCCTCAAACAACACATCGGCATACGTAGATGTAGCGTATCGACTGCCAATAAGCGAAGACTCAAAGTTGGTGTTTGGCCTCAAAGGAGGCATCAACCTACTGAGAGCCGACCTGGCTGATTTGAGCATCCAAGACCCCGGTGACTCAGAGTTTGATAACGACTTGAGCAGTACCCTACAACCTAACTTTGGAGTAGGAGTATACTACCAAGCGCCCAAAGGCTATGTTGGATTATCAGCCCCAGGCCTTCTTGCCAATAGCTTTGAGAATAACGATGCCAGCACACTGACTACCTACGATCAGCAAAGCCACTTTTTCCTTATAGCCGGAAAAGTGTTGACCCTTAACGAGAGCATCGACTTGATACCGACTACATTCTTAAAGGTGACAGACGCAGCGCCCATCGAGTTAGACATCACAGGAAGACTGTTGTTTAACGATAAAATATGGGCAGGCCTGATGTATAGAACCCAAGACGCACTTGGCGCACTGTTAGGCATCCAGTTAACAGAGCAGTTATCAGCAGGCTACAGCTTTGACTGGAGCTTTGTAAACAACACGGCCAAGTATAATAGCGGTAGCCACGAGCTGATGATCCGCTACGACTTTTTGTTCAACGAAGAAGGGCCAATCCGCTCACCTCGCTACTTCTAATGCACACCCGAAAAATCCGAAAGAAGATGAGAAACAAGATAACATTGATGGGACTGATGCTGCTGACGGGCGCATTGGCCTTTGGCCAGCCAAAGACGCTGAGCAAGACAGTGAAGAAGTATGACAAGTATAGCTACGACACAGCCGCAGAAGAGCTGGAAAATGTAGACCGCAAGAGTACAGACATGAAGCGCAAGCTAGCCTATAGCTACTTGCGCACCAATGACTTGGTCAATGCAGAAAAGTACTTTGCAGAAATCTCAACCACCGCTGAAAAAGCCAGTGATGTATTGAGCTATGCCGAAGTACTCAAAATGAATAAGAAGTACAGTGAGGCGCAGCAATGGATGGAGAAATATGCCTCGATGAATCCAGCTGATACACGCGGAAAAATGCACCAAGGCCAGTCCGGTTATGAGAATACACTGATGAAAGATAAAGGTCAGTTTGTCATCAAAAACCTGAGCATCAACACCGCCCAAGAAGACTTCGGGACACATTACTACAAAGACAAAGTAGTCTTTGCCAGTAGCCGCACTGGAGTAAAACCAGTAAAACGCACATGGAATTGGAACAGATTACCATTTCTGGATTTGTACGTAGCCAACGCCTCAGAAGACAACGAACTGTCAGGCCTGGTACCACACAATACAAAGAACAATAAGAAGTACCACGAAGGCCCAGCCGCGTTTAACAAAGCAGGGGACTTCAAGATGTTTACCAGAAACAACTACACCGGCACAGACAAACAAGGAGTGAGACGCCTAAAAATGTTTGAGACCACAAAGAAGAATGGCAGTTGGAGTAGCCCAGAAGGAATGCACTGGAACAGCGATGAGTACAGCGCAGGTCACGCAACCCTAACAGCAGACGGCAACACCATGTACTTTGCCAGCGACAAGCCAGGCGGACAAGGCGGAGTAGATCTGTACAAAGTAACCAGAGACGGTTCAGGCAAGTGGGGCACCCCGATGAACATGGGTCCAAAAATCAATACCGAAGGCAATGAGATGTTCCCGTTTATCCACAGCAGTGGCATCTTCACCTTTGCCTCAAACGGTCACTTGGGGCTAGGCGGACTAGACATGTTCTACACGCAACTAGACGACTCAGGCAACCCCACCAACGTAGAAAACATGGGCGCACCAATAAACGGTAACCTCGATGACTTTGCAATGATCTTTAATGAAGAGATGAGCAGCGGATACTTCTCATCAAATCGCACAGGCGGAAAAGGTGATGACGACATATACTCGTTTACGATGAAGCCATTTAAGACCTGCACAGTCATCGAAGGTATAGCCAAAGACAAAGCAGGCAACATACTACCAGGGGCAATGGTGAGCATCTATGACGATGCCAGCAATGAGATAGGCTCAGCAGCCGCAGACGCAAACGGTGCTTATGAGTTTTGTGTAGAGCCAGACAAGAGCTACGCCTTAAACGGCTCAAAGGACGAGTACTTTGATGGGATGAACAAGGCAAGCACCTTAGGCGTAGAAGGCCCAGTAAAAGCTGATGTAATCTTAGAAAAAGACCCAGGCCTGTCACTATACGGTATGGTGACCGATGCAAAATCAAAGTCGCCTCTAAGCGGAGTAAAAGTGACGATGACCGAGCGCAACGGTGCAGGCAACTTTGACTACATGACAGCAGGTACAGGCGACTTCAGAAATCCACTATCGGGCAAGAAAGTATCAGACCGCGTGACCTATGACATCAAGTTAGAGAAAGAAGGCTACCTGACAAAGCGAGTGACTTATGCCAAGCAACTGACTAAGCCAGGGCAGTATGACATGCACGCAGACATGGACTTGAGTTTAACAAAACTAGAAGTAGGGATGGACATCGGAAAAGCGATCAACATCAACCCGATCTACTTTGATGTGAACAAGTATAACATCAGACCAGATGCAGCCGCAGAGTTGACTAAGATCGTGGCAGTGATGAATGAGTACCCAACAATGGAGATTGAGTTAGGGTCACATACTGACTGTAGAGCCTCAGAAGAGTACAACAGAAAACTCTCAGACAACAGAGCGAAATCATCGGCAGCTTGGATAAAAGCCAAGATACAGAACGGCCAGAGAATCTATGGCAAAGGCTACGGAGAGTCACAGTTGGTTAATCACTGCGCTTGCGGTCGCACAGACAAGAATAACGCTATCTGCTCAGAAGAAGAACATCAGATGAACAGAAGAACAGAGTTTAGAATAGTAAAGATGTAATCAACTTAAATCAAAATGATTTATAAAATGGCGCCTTTGAGAGAAGGCGCCATTTTTTTAATATCATTTCTAATGACTCAAGTCGGTCAAGTCAGACTTCTAATTTATGACAGTCACAGAACAAATTCACTCACAGGCGACAAAAAGCTTCAAGCAGACCCCTACTCCTAAAGGGTGATACCCACATTTTAAACAAGAATGTGTTGGCCCAAGCAATAAAGATCGAAGTTCTCTGGACTCACTTTTCGGTTCTTTAGAAGCTTAAGATGAATTCTAGTATGCCAACATTTGTATTACGCATACTGCTTTTTGCAGCTATACTCATTGTCTCTTCTGTGGGTCAAAAAATCCATGCCCAACAGACATTCACCAACATTGCTGGAGCCGGTCTAGACGAGTCCGACATTCCCTATGCCAAAGATGGAGGGCTTGCATTCAGCGATTATGATCTTGATGGTGACCTCGATCTTGTCGTCAACACCAATGACAATAATGCAACTAGGAGGTCTTACCTCTTGCGTAATGATAATGGCGTCTATACCGATGTGACCAATGCAGTTGCTCCAGGTCTCAAAGCAAACCAACGTACCGAGCGATCAGCGGCTTGGGGAGATTGCAACCAAGATGGTTACCCCGACTTGATGGTCAATAGCTTCGGCCGATACAAGATTTTGATCAATAACGGAGGTGTGTCATTTAGCTTGCACATTAATTCCACCGCAATAACGAATGGCATCAACACGGAAGGACTTGGCTGGATTGATTACGACAATGACGGTGACCTCGATTACTTTATAGAAAATGATAGTCATGGAGTGGACCTGTTTCGAAATGATGGGGGTTACCCAAATCCGACATTTACTCAAGTCACGATAGATGCTGTTGGGGCCGCGGGTACCGGGGCAGGTGGCCTTGGACTTCCTGAAGGAGGCTCTACCGATGGTGACTATGCCACTGCGTTAGATTTAAATAATGATGGCTATGTCGACATTGTCGCAAGGAGGCGTAACAATGGCACAAATGATGGTTTGGACAACAATCCCTATGACATTTTCTTGAATGATGGTGACGGCACTTTTACTCCCCTCACCACCTTTAACGAGTATGGAAATAACGCTGACAAAGGTGGCGTACAAACGGCCGATTTCGACAATGATGGAGATTTTGATATACTTTGGGCGAGTGGTTCAACCGATGGAAATCGGGCCGCACTTTACGAAAATACCGGATTCAACTCCTTGAATTTCGCGTTGGTGCCAAACCCTTTTGACTTACAAAATGGGAGTGCATTTGTATTTACAGATACGGATGGGATAGCTATAGGAGACATTGATCTCGATGGTGACCTTGATGTATTCATGACGCGCAATGGAGGTGGCTCAAATCACCTTTTCCTTAACAATTCCACTGGGCCAGGAAATTTTGCCTTCAGACAGCCAGGCCCAGCATGGATCCCTGGAGCTGCTGTCAACTTCGGTATTAACATTGCTGGCGATGGCGAGGGTTGTGCCTTCGTTGATTATGATAACGATGGAGATGTAGACCTCTATGTCAACAGAAATGGAGCAGCCAATCAGCTCTGGCGAAACGACTACATAGGCAGTGCCGCTGAGGCCTCAGCTTTATATCAAAACAACTACATACGAATCATACCTGAACAAGACCTTGGTGCAGGAAGCACGCGTTTGGCTAGCAATGTGACAGTCGTACTCAAAGACTGCGAGGGTAACACGCTAGGGGGTATTCGCGATGTAGGCTCGGGTGGTGCAGGCCATGGAGCGCAAAATAGTCCATGGCTCGTATTCGGACTGCCTAACGGGCCAGACGCCTCTTACCTTGTCGAGGTGCAATTTACCCGAGAGGGAACAACTCCTGTCATCGTTAGCAAGTCTGTTTCTCCCTCTTCAATTCCTATCCAGTCTATAGGCACATCCTCAATGGCACTTGAGCAAACACTTTTCATTAAAAATACTGATGACAGTGACACTTTCTTCTGTGAGGACATAGATATGGATGGCACTTTGGACTTCAGTGATCTCGATGATGACAACGATGGCATACTTGATACAGATGAATGCGCTAGTGGTCTCATCGACCTTGCAACACTCGACTTTACTGAGCAAATAGTGACGCTGAGTAATGGCACAACAGTCACCATAGATGGAGCACTTACCGATGTTCCCGGCTCAAGCGCAAGTGGTGATGCCAATGGAAATCTCAGACTGAGTGATGGTGATGCAGCAAATCCCAATCCACCAGACCACACAATTGGTGACCGCTATGATCTTGACTTCGACCGCAAGGTTGTGATTGCTTTATCTGTGCAGACAGTCAACATTGCAGGCTTCGATGGCGGGTCGGCTGGAGGTGATGAGTGGCGTGCCATAGCCGCGGGCGGCTTTAGCGTCAATGACCCCGATGGTCAATTAGAAATTCAATCGCAAGGTGCAGATTATGTAGAGTTTAGACCAACACCGGGTACTTCGTTTGGATTAGCCTCAGCTACCTGGGGCATAGCGACCAAAGAGGGTGTTACGTCAATTGCATTTGAATGTTCAGGTAATCCCGCTTCATCATTGAATGTGGCCATACAATGTGCCGATACAGATGGAGATGGACTAACTGACAATTACGACATAGATTCTGACAATGACGGTTGTTTTGATGCCATAGAAGCAGGCTTTACCGATGCCAATATGGATGGTGAAGTAGACGGCTCTGGCTATGCTTCTGATGGCACGGTGACAGGGTCAGACGGCTATACAGGTACAGACCCAATCGTTACTGACTTTAATCAGGTGGCTCAGGCATGTGATACCGATGGTGACGGAGTCAATCCAGCAGTAGATTTAGATGACGATAATGATGGATTGACAGACTGTGACGAATCAAATGATCAGTTGGGAGGCTCGATTGCCTGGAATCTTAATACTCCACCTGGAGGACTGAATGTAGACTATACGTCAGACCCAGATCTGCTTGTATGGCCTATTAGCAATGCGAGTGCCCTCAGTTTTGGACCTGGCGCTTCGGTCAACCTGTCCTCATCTCAAATTGAGTTTACCTCAATAGGCTCTATTACGTTGGCAGAAGCAATGCAAAATGGCGAATACATAGAATTGAATTTCACTACTGGCACTACATCACATTTTTTGCTCCAAAATATGGCTTCAGGATGGTATACACCTGGTAATACAGGTGATTCTTACTACAGTAGTACATTCATCTCTGCAGGTGTCATGACGGGATTTCAGCTAGTTTCTAGTAATGTATTCCATACCAATACAGGTGCGACTTACGAGCAATTCGATCATTTGGACAATGAGTCCTATCTCTTGCCCAGCACTTCCTATTCGGTTAGATTTTATGTTTACGGACAGGTTAATGATACGCCAGAAACAAGTTCTAATTTTGATGATATCAACATTCAAATTTATGCCTGCGAGGCTATGGATACAGATGGAGACGGTATCGCTGATCACCTAGACCCTGACTCTGACGGTGATGGTTGTCTCGATGCCTTAGAAGCAGGCTTCACCGATGCCGATATGGACGGAGAAGTAGATGGTACAGGCTATGCTGCTGACGGCACGGTGACAGGGTCAGACGGTTATACAGGTACAGACCCCATCGTAACCGACTATGGCCTTGTAGCACCTTCATGCGACACAGATGGAGATGGAGTAAACCCAGACCTCGATCTTGATGACGATAATGACGGTATTCCTGATACAGAAGAGGGATGTGGTAATCTCTTAGTCAATGGTGATTTTGAGAACCAAAATTTTAGCGATGCAACTGCTTTTCCAGATGGATTCACTGATAATTCCGGGACTTTTATTGGCACCTCATTCAATAGTAATGTCCTTACAGGCTGGACCTATGACCAAAACATGGATGGATGGGTTGGTGGCGAAAGCCCCTCTTGGTCGAGTAACACATTTGCAGACGCTTTTCATGGCAGTCAGTTCGTAGATGTGCTGGGTAATAACACACATTCTTCAGGAGCCAACAACACCCTTTCTCAAGACATTGCCACGGTGATAGGAGAGACCTATGTCTTGTCGTTTTTCTGGGGCGAAGATGTAGGCCATAGCGCGGGTCAGCAAGTCACCCTAAATGTAAAAGTAACCGGGTCTACCGATGTCATTGACCAGACCATTACAGCAACTGCACAAGGGGTAATCGCAGGAGTCATGGGCCCTAAGACTTGGTATAGATTTGAGCAGAGTTTTGTGGCCAACGCCACTACGACCACCATCTCATTTCATGCCACTCCGCCAGGAAGTTCTACTTCAGCGGGTGCCGCACTTGATGTAATGAGCGTGAGATCAGTAAGCTGTCAAGACACCGATGGCGATGGGGTAGATGATTACCTCGACCTCGACTCTGACAACGATGGCATATTCGACCTCATAGAGTCTGGCCAAGGAGAAAATGATATAAACGGAGATGGAATCATCGATGGCACTCCTGCAGACTTTGGCGCCAATGGCCTATTTGATGACGTTGAGGATGCCCCGGACTCTGGAGTCCTAGACGAACCTACAGCCGACTCTGATGGCGATGGAAACATCGACTCCATCGAACTCGACTCCGACAACGATGGCTGCAACGACATCATCGAGGCAGGCTATGATGACCCTGACGAAAACGGTATTCTTGGGGATGATTGAAGCATAGAAGAAGTGTCTCTTGTACATACTTGGCTGTTAATCAAATCATCTCATAGCCGCATTATTTTGTGAAGTCCTTTAGTTCCTTTAAACATCGATATTATACATCGATGAATAGAAGATGCTTCGACTCTCAGCGCTCATATTAATACTCATTTCAGCCCTGCTTGCCCGAGCTCAAGGAGGGTTAATCATCAACGAGTTCTCCAATGGCCCCTCTGGCAGCCAAGAGTGGGTAGAGCTACTAGTAATGGGTGACCCATTGAACCCAACTGCAGCCGTTGATGTTACAGGTTGGATCTTCGATGACAACAATGGGGACTTTGAAGGAACTACGGGTAGCACAGGTATAACAAATGGCCACCTTCAATTAGGTGCATCGTTCAGCGCTATTCTGCCAGGTTCGATTATCATTATTCATCATCACACACAGGTAGATACAGCGCTTCCTGCTGATGATCCGACAGACTCAAATGCCGATGGGGTATATGTTTTGAGCGCAAATCATGCATCAATTCGAAGATGTACAACGCTACCTACAGATATGGATGCTAGTTATAGCCCCTGCACGCTTACGGGAGGTACTTGGGCCCCTGTCCCATTTCGCAATTCTGGTGACTCACCTCAGGTAAGAATGCCAGATGGAACATTCTATCATGGATACTCCTTTGGCGATGTAAACGCACCTTTCCCATCATTCCCTGATGGATCAAGTTCCTTTAATGCCGGGTCGGGAGGGACAGGAAGCACTTTTGCTTTGCAATGTGGAGACTGGGAGTCAAGCGCTAACATTTTGAGATCAACAGCTACTGGTCGGACCCCTGGCATTGCCAACTCTGCGGCCAATGCCAACTTTATTGCTAGAGTGAAGAACGGACAAATAAATCTTGCAAATTCTGCCGATCCGCAAAACTGTCTTCCCCCAGAAATCTGTGATGATGGAATCGACAATGATGGAGATGGATATGTGGATTGCTACGACTCAGATTGCTCCGGCTTTGTCGATTGTGACTATCTGAGTGTGCCAGACCCCACATGTCAATTCACGCCTTCCATTCAAGATTTCGAATTTCAAGAAGTCTGGAGGACTGCTACCGTGATGGATGCCCGTCAGACACCTGTAGTCGGAGATATAGACGGTGATGGCACGCCTGAAGTAGTCGGCAAACATCATAATAATCTAAATAGACTGTATGTCTTCGATGGAGTCACAGGAGCACTTGAGGTGACGATAAACTCTCCCCGCTCAGATACTTTCAATGATGCTGTGGCCATAGGTGATACAGATGGAGATGGGCTCGGTGAGATATTCTTCGTTTCAGGTCATGCTAACATCCCCGCTGATAGTTGCTATTTGTATTGCTTTGAAAATACAGGTGTCCTCAAGTGGAAATCGAACGAGCGAGTGGGTTACACACAGAACGATTGCTACATGTCTCCTGCCTTGGCTGATTTCGATCAAGATGGAATCCCAGAGGTATTGGTAGGTAATAAGATATATGATAGCCAGACAGGTGTTTTATTGGCCGAAGGAGGAACCGGATTGAATGAGGGTGCTCATTTCAGTTCTAGTACCGAGGCTTTTCCAGTAGCTGTCGACATACTGCCGAGCAGCCAGTGCGCCACATGCGATGGGCTGGAGATAGTCGTAGGAGATCAAATCCTTGCTGTTGATTTAACGGAAGCAGTTCCTGCCGATGCAATTGCCCTTGCCGTTGATTTTCCTCAAGGTACTTACGACCTCAGAAATCGGGGATGGTCATCGGTAGTTGACATAGATTTTGATGGAGATCTCGATGTGGTCATCACCAACCGTGGCACTAGTGGAGGCGCATATTCCAATGGTGCGGTGGTATATGTCTGGGATGGTCAAACTACTGCACTCATTGGCCAACCTTTTCGAATCGACCAGTGCGCTTCAGGGGTGCCACTACAAGGCACTGCTGCTACCACCACCACAGGAGGCCATGCCAATGTAGCTGACTTTAACGGAGATGGCTCTCTTGAGATCGGCCTTGCGGGTAAGAGCTTTTATGTAGTACTTGATTTCAATAGTACTACTGGAGTGATCTCCGAACTATGGTCCAGACCCGGCACCGATACTTCGCAGCGCACGGGTTCTTCTGTGTTTGACTTTGAAGGTGATGGTGCCAATGAAGTGATCTATCGAGATGAGGACTCGCTCTATGTCTATAATGGCCTAGATGGTGCCATAAAGGCGAGTGTTTTCTGTACCTCTTCTACTAGAACCGAGTATCCCGTGATAGCTGATGTTACAGGCAATGGCGAGACCAACATTTGTGTGAGCTGTAACAATAGAGTTGCGGTATTTTCCGCAGTCACCTCACCTTGGATTTCTGCCAGACAAGTGTGGAATCAACATAACTACTTTGTAGTTAATGTCAACGATGATCTCACTATTCCACAGCAACAGCAAAACCATGCCATTGGACTTCCGCAAGGGGCTCCGGTCAATTATCCAATCAATTCATTCTTGACGCAAATAACTCAGTTGAATACTGATGGAGAACCTATCTACAATGCCCAGGACCTGGCAATCAATTCGATCTCGGTCGATGGCACAGATTGCGGCACATTGGGCAATTTAGAAGTCACTGTAGAGATAGAGAATCTAGGAGATATCGACTATCCAGCAGGCTCTAATATCGCCTTTTACATCGGTGACCCGGTCAACACGGCAGCGACTCTAGTTGTGCTCGAGTCTACCACTTCCGTGGTGGCGGTAGGGGCAACTTCAGACCAGACATTTGACATACCCTCTACCTGTTTTACAGGTGACCTTTTTGTAGTCATCAATGACAATGGAAGTATAGACCCTCCGTTTTCCGAGCCAGGAAACACCTATGCCGAGTGTGACTATGCCAACAATTTTAATGGCACGACTTTTACCTGTCCAGACAATTTTGTGGTGACCTGCCCGGGCAACGTGTCGATCAATGCGGCAAGTGGTTTGTGCGAGCGCAATGTCAATGTGCCCGCGCCCAGCGCTTCGAGCAATTGCGGGACAGTTAGTTTGCTCAATGATTTCAACGGCACAGCCGATGCAGATGATACCTATTCGGTGGGCATTACGACTATCGAATGGACCGTCTCTGATGGCAGTGGGAGCAGTGAGACCTGCATGCAGACCGTCACGGTCACGGACAATCAAGACCCAACGATCACTTGCCCTGTCGATCAAGTCATGACACTATCTGGGTCCTGCTCTGTCAGCGTGCCTGATTACACGGCATTGGGAGTCGCCACAGACAATTGCAGCGCCATCATATCACAACTCACGCCAACAATTGGCAGCAACATATCGTCCGATTTTACAGTCACACTCAGAGCCACCGACCCTGCGGGCAACACTGATGACTGTTCGTTCAATGTCACTTTCGAAGTCGACACAGATGGCGACTGTAC
>CAYSDH010000003.1:18855-108478 GCA_964429805.1 uncultured Flavobacteriales bacterium | reverse complement strand
GAGCACCCGGTTCTATCGGAGCCGCTTCTGATCCGGCACGAGTATTCAAAGGAATGCGAATGGCAGGTCAGATGGGTAATGAGCGTGTAACGACTCAAAACCTCCGCATATTGAAAGTAGTTGCCGATAAAGGTCTCGTCTTTGTGAAAGGCGCAGTACCAGGTCACAAGGGTGCATATGTCCTTTTAATGAAATAAGATGGAACTGGAATTATTAAAGCAAGACGGTAAGAAGGCTTCTAAGAAAGTGAAGTTGGATGATGGGATATTTGGCATCGAGCCTAATGACCACGCCATCTACCTTGATGTGAAGCAGATTCAGGCCAATGGACGCCAAGGAACTCACAAAGCCAAAGAGCGTAGTGAAGTAGCTGGTTCTAGAAAGAAACTCAGAAAGCAGAAAGGAACTGGTGGCGCACGTAGAGGTGATGTCAAAGATCCATTGCTTAGAGGTGGTGGACGAATCTTTGGACCACGTCCAAGAGACTATCACTTCAAGTTGAACAAGAAAGTGAAAAGACTGGCTAGAAAGTCAGCATTGAGTTACAAAGCCAAAGAGTCAGGTTTGCTAGTTGTTGATGACATTAAGTTTGCAGCGCCAAAGACTCAAGATTTCAAGAAGATGCTGAGCAACTTGAAATTGGACGACTCAAAAGTATTAGTAGTGGTAAGCGGTGATAACGAAAACACCTATTTGTCAGCTAGAAACCTTCAAGGTGCCAAAGTGATGAATGCCACTGACTTGAACACATACGATATCATGAACTGTAAGAACATCCTCTTCACAGAAGGTGCGATAACAGCAGTTCACGAATATTTAAAATAAAGATTAGCCATGAGTGTGATTATTAAACCACTGGTGACAGAAAAGATGACAGACGTAACCGATAAGCTCGGGAAGTTTGGATTCATCGTAGACAGAAGAGCGAATAAAATACAGATCCGCAAAGCAATTGAGGAGATGTATGGAGTAACCGTTACTGATGTGCGTACCATGAATTACATGGGTAAGAAAAGCGTAAGGTTCACCACTCATGGACCAGAAAAAGGAAGTAAAGCCTCCTTCAAAAAAGCGATTATATCGCTTGCAGAAGGTGACAGCATTGATTTATACTCAGGAATCTGATTGAGATATGGGACTTAGGAAACTAAAACCGATAACGCCAGGGCAGCGACACAAAGTCGCCAGCACTTTTGATGACATCACAGCATCAAAGCCACAGAAGAGCCTTCTAGCTCCGATTAAAAAGAGTGGTGGTCGTAATAATATGGGTAAGATGACCATGCGCTACAGAGGTGGTGGTCACAAAAGAAGATACAGAATCATCGACTTCAAGCGCGATAAGCACAACATGGCTGCTGAAGTAATGACTATCGAGTACGACCCAAACCGTTCTGCACGCATCGCTTTGTTGAAGTACGCTGACGGTGAAAAGAGATACATCGTTGCGCCTGCTGGACTTAAGGTAGGAAGCAAGATTGAATCAGGAAAAGGTGTAAGTCCAGATGTTGGAAACACAATGTTCCTCTCTGAGATACCATTGGGTACAGTAATTCACAACATTGAGTTGCAGCCTGGTAAAGGAGCTCAGCTCGCCCGAAGTGCTGGTGCCTATGGTCAGTTGAATGCACGTGATGGTAAGTATGCCATCGTGAAACTCCCATCTGGTGAGACGCGCATGATCCTTATCACATGTACTGCTACTATTGGGACAGTGTCTAACTCAGAGCACATGTTGACGCGATCAGGTAAAGCTGGTAGATCAAGATGGTTAGGAAGAAGACCACGTGTACGAGGTGTTGTGATGAATCCAGTCGATCACCCAATGGGTGGAGGTGAAGGTCGTTCTTCAGGAGGTCACCCACGTTCAAGAAACGGTATACCTGCTAAGGGATATAAGACAAGAAGTAAGACGAAGGCTTCCAATAAGCACATCATCGAACGAAGAAAGAAGTAAGAAATGAGTAGATCATTAAAGAAACCACCATTCGTCCACTATAAGCTTAACAAGCGTGTGGAAGATGCCAAAGCGGCAGGTAAGAAGACCGTGATTAAAACCTGGTCTAGAGCGAGTATGATTACTCCAGAATTCGTTGGGATGACCATCGCAGTTCATAATGGAAGAACTTTCGTGCCCGTGTTTGTTACTGAAAACATGGTAGGACACAAGCTAGGAGAATTCTCACCGACAAGGACCTTTAGAGGTCATGGCGGTAATAAGAAAAAATAAAAGAAACACGTAGACCGTCATGGGAAAACGTAAGATGTTAGCCGCTGAAAAGCGCAAAGAAGAAAATAAGAGTAGCTATTTCGCTAAGCTGAATAACTGCCCAACATCGCCTCGAAAGATGCGATTGGTGGCTGATATTATTCGCGGAAAGAAAGTGAATGATGCGCTCAATATTTTGAAGTTCTCTCAAAAAGAGGCCGCAAGAAGATTGGAAAAACTCCTTCTTTCAGCGATCAACAATTGGGAGCAGAAAAATGAAGGTGGCAATCTCGAAGATGCCGGCCTGATAGTAAAGTCAATCAATGTAGACAGCGGTCGTATGCTTAAGCGTATACAGCCAGCTCCGCAGGGAAGGGCGCACAGAATTAGAAAAAGATCGAATCACGTGACACTCGTGTTGGATAGTACTAAAGCAATTGCTGAATAAGTATGGGACAAAAAACGCACCCTACGGGAAATAGATTAGGATACATCAAAGGATGGGATTCAAGCTGGTATGGCGGAAAAGACTACGTAGATAAAATCGTAGAAGACGACAAAATCCGAACGTACTTAGGAGCAAGACTTCGCAAAGCGAGTATCTCTAAAGTGATTATCGAAAGAACCCTCAAAGTAGTGACTGTCACCATTAAGACGGCTCGCCCAGGAGTAATCATCGGTAAAGGTGGTCAAGAGGTTGACAAGCTGAAAGAAGAGCTCAAGAAGATTACTAAGAAAGAGGTTCAAATCAATATCTATGAGATAAAGAGACCAGAGCTTGATGCAGTACTTGTCGCAGACAGTATCGCGCGTCAGATTGAAGGTCGTATCTCTTTCCGTAGAGCCATCAAAATGGCTGTTGCTTCAACCATGAGAATGGGAGCAGAAGGAATTAAAGTCTTGATTTCAGGACGATTGAATGGAGCTGAGATGGCACGTTCTGAGCAGTACAAAGATGGTCGTATACCACTTCACACGTTCAGAGCCGATATCGACTATGCTCTTTCAGAAGCACACACTACTTATGGCCGTATCGGTATCAAAGTGTGGATTATGAAAGGAGAGGTATACGGAAAGAGAGATCTTTCTCCAACTGTAGGCCTTGAGAAGAAAGGAAAAGGTGGAGACCGCCAGAGAAGTGGTGGAAGACAGTCTCGTGGACCGAGAGGGCCAAGAGGACCGAGAAGAGGATAAAAAAATTGGATAGATAGCAGAATCATGTTACAACCGAAAAGAACAAAATTCAGAAAAGCGCAAAAAGGGCGCATCAAGGGCATCGCACAGCGAGGAGCCACGATTGCCTTCGGAACGTTTGGATTGAAGACCATGGATGAGGGATTCATTACCTCCCGTCAAATTGAAGCAGCGCGTATCGCGGTGACCAGATATATGAAGAGGGAAGGAAAAGTATGGATCAGAATATTCCCTTCTAAGCCTATGACTTCAAAGCCTGCAGAGGTACGAATGGGTAAGGGTAAGGGTGCTCCTTCACACTGGGTTGCTCCAGTAAGACCAGGTACAGTGATGTTTGAAGCTGATGGTGTGCCTATCGAAGTGGCCAAAGAAGCCATGAGACTTGCGGCTCAGAAACTACCTGTGAAGACCAAGTTCGTTGTCAAAAGAGATTATACTGGTAAATAAGTCGAGCCATGAAATACAATGAGATAGCAGATCTGGCAACAGACGAATTGAAAGAGAAGCTCGAAATGGAGCGAGAAAGATTGACAAAGATGAAAATCAACCACACGGTTTCTCCACTAGAGAACCCAAAGAGCTTGACCGCCACCCGAAAGGATATCGCGCGTATCATGACAGAGTTGAGAAAAAGAGAAATCGAATCATCGAAAGCATAAGTATTATGGAGACAAGAAATCTCAGAAAAGAAAGAGTCGGAATCGTAAGAAGCCACAAGATGAGTAAGTCCATAGTGGTAGCTGTTGAGCGTAAAGTGAAGCACGCCAAGTATGGAAAGTTCGTCAAGAAGACGTCAACATTTATGGCTCATGACGAGAAAGACGAATGTGGTATAGGTGACACCGTGCGTATCATGGAAACCCGACCATTGAGTAAAAACAAGAATTGGAGATTGGTTGAAATAATCGAAAAAGCGAAGTAAGACTTTTCGTTTAAGGACCACTAAGGAACAGAACAATGATACAGCAGGAATCAAGACTTAGAGTAGCGGATAACAGCGGAGCAAAAGAAGTGCTATGCATCCGTGTGCTCGGTGGAACCAAGAGGAGATATGCCTCCATTGGTGACAAGATCGTAGTATCGGTCAAAGAAGCCATGCCCTCTGGTAACGTAAAGAAGGGGTCCGTATCTAGGGCGGTAGTCGTTAGGACTAAAAAAGAAATCAGAAGACAAGACGGATCGTATATCCGCTTTGATGACAACGCGGTGGTTCTCTTAGGAGAAAGTGGCGAGATGAGAGGTACCCGAATCTTCGGACCTGTAGCGCGTGAGCTAAGAGAGAAAGATTTTATGAAGATCGTTTCATTGGCACCAGAAGTGCTTTAAAAAGAAACTGAGAGATGAGTAAGAAAATAAACATCAAGCAGGGAGACCTGGTCAAGGTAATCTCAGGAGAGAACCGAGGTAGTGAAGGAAAAGTCCTCGCTGTTGATCGCAAGAAGAACAGAGTGACTGTTGAGAAGGTCAATGTTGTGAGTAAGCACACAAAACCTAATTCCGAAAATCCGGAAGGTGGAATTGTAGAGCAAGAAGCTGGCATTCATATTTCTAATGTGATGTTGATTTCTGCAAAAGGTCCTTCGCGTGTTGGTCGTAAGGCTGATGACAAAGGAAAACTCGTTCGATATTTTAAGAAAACAGGAGAAGTCGTTAAGTAATGTATACACCAAGACTCAAAAAAACCTACACGGAAGAAATCGTGCCAGCACTCATGAAAGAGTTTGGTTACAAGTCCGTAATGCAGGCACCACGCATCACTAAAATTGCTGTAAACCAGGGATTAGGTAAAGCAGTTTCTGACAAGAAGATGGTAGAAACAGCCGTAGAAGAGATGAGTATGATCACAGGTCAAAAAGCTGTGCCGTGCTACTCTAAAAAGGATATTTCCAATTTCAAGTTGAGAAAAGGAATGCCAATCGGTGCGAAGGTTACCCTCAGAGGAGACAACATGTATGACTTCTTTGACAGATTGATTTCTGTTGCACTTCCTCGTACTAGAGACTTTAGAGGAGTGAAGTCATCAGGTTTTGACGGAAGAGGAAACTTCACTCTTGGTATCCAAGAGCAGATTGTATTCCCTGAAATCGATATCGACCAAGTAAAAGACATTAACGGAATGGACATCACTATAGTGACTACCGCGCGCACCGATGAGGAAGCCAAGGCACTACTAGATCAGTTTAAGTTCCCATTTGTAAAGAAGTAAAGAGATGGCAAAAGAATCAATGAAAGCGCGTGAGCGCAAGAGAGCACGAATGGTCGCTCAGTATGCCGAAAAGAGAAAGGCCCTTAAAGAGGCTGGAGACTGGGAAGCACTTCAAAAATTGCCGAAGGATTCTTCTCCGGTAAGAATGCATAACAGATGCCAATTGACAGGACGTCCAAGAGGGTACATGCGTCAGTTCGGAATCTCAAGAGTCTTGTTCAGAAAGATGGCTTTGGAAGGAAAAATTCCTGGAGTCACTAAGGCAAGCTGGTAATTATTTAGACGAGAATTAATTCGATATGAATACAGATCCAATAGCAGACTACCTCACACGAATCAGAAATGGCATCATGGCCAAGAAGAAAGTGGTAGATATTCCAGCTTCAAATTTGAAGAAGGAAATGACGAAAATATTGATGGATAAGGGTTATATCCTCAACTACAAGTTCGTAGATCATAAAGTACAAGGTACTATCAAAATTGCCTTGAAGTATGATGCAGAAAGTGGTGTTCCTGCCATTACAAAGCTGCAGCGAATCAGTAGCCCTGGTTTAAGACAGTATGCTGGAAGCGATAAACTTCCGCGTGTACTTAACGGACTCGGCATCTCAATTCTTTCTACATCAAAAGGTGTGATGACAGAAAAAGAGGCCAAAAGAGAGAATGTTGGTGGAGAAGTACTCTGCTACGTCTATTGATCTAATTAAAGAAAAAGAAAAAAGATGTCACGAATAGGAAACGCTCCGATCTCCATCCCCGCTGGGGTTGAAATCAAGGTCGATGGGAATGATGTCCATGTGAAAGGCCCTAAAGGCGAGCTCACTCAGACTGTTGATGCGTCTATCTCAGTAGAGATTGAAGACGGAACATTGACATGCTCTAGAGCAAATGATCAAAAGCAAGTGAAGGCCTACCACGGACTTTATCGCTCTTTGATTAACAACATGGTCACAGGTGTTACTGAAGGATACAAAACTGTACAAGAACTTGTCGGTGTAGGTTACAGAGCGCAGACTCAAGGTCAGCAGTTAACTCTAGCCCTAGGTTACTCTCACCCTATCGTCATCTTACTTCCAAAAGAAATTAAGGTAACTGCTGAAATGGAAAAGGGATCTAATCCAAAAGTGATTCTAGAATCTCATGACAAGCAGTTAATAGGTCAAGTGGCCGCCAAACTAAGAAGCTTGAGAAAGCCTGAGCCGTACAAAGGAAAAGGTATCAAGTTCGAAGGTGAAGAACTCAGAAGAAAAGCAGGTAAGACTGCAGCTGCATAATAGGAGCAATTATGAAATTGACAAAAGAACAGAGAAGAAAGCGAATTAAGAGCAGAATTCGCAAGGTGGTCAGAGGTTCAGCTGCGCGGCCTAGACTATCAGTTTTTCGAAGCAATAAGGATATCTACGCTCAACTCATCGATGATGACATGGGTGCTACACTTGGCGCAACCTCTTCGCGTGCTGCGAAAGGAAGCAAAGGTGACCAAGCGGCCGAAGTTGGTAAAGCAATCGCTGAGCTAGCAAAAGGAAAAGGAATCTCAGAAGTCGTTTTTGACAGAAATGGATACCTCTTCCATGGTAGAATCAAGACATTGGCCGATGCGGCTCGTGAAGCCGGATTGAAATTTTAAGGAAACGCCAAATGAAGAAAGAACTAAGGATAAAAGCAGGTGATATCGAGCTCAAAGACAAGCTCGTTGCAATCAACCGTGTGACTAAGGTAACCAAAGGTGGACGTACCTTCTCTTTCTCAGCTATCGTGGTAGTTGGAGATGAAAATGGAGTGGTTGGACATGGACTTGGTAAAGCAAAGGAAGTCACTGGAGCAATTCAGAAGGCGGTTGACGATGCTAAGAAGAACTTGATTAAAGTGCCGATCATCAATGGATCAGTGCCACATGCTCAGTATGGTAAGTACTCTGGAGCAAAGATTTTCTTGAAGCCTGCCTCTAACGGAACAGGAGTAATTGCTGGAGGTGCCATGCGTGCCGTGCTAGAGAGTGTTGGAATTAAAGATGTGCTTGCCAAGTCGCAAGGTTCATCAAACCCACACAACGTAGTTAAGGCGACACTCGATGCTTTAGAGCAAATGAGAGATGCCTACGATGTGGCCCGTCAGCGCGGAGTCGATGTAGGAAAAGTATTCAACGGATAATTTGCCGGAAATGGGAAAGATAGTAGTAACACAGGTCAGAAGTGCCATCAACAAGCCAAAGCGCCAGAAAGATACGCTGGTTGCATTAGGGTTGAAGAGATTGCACAAATCAAAAGAACATGAGGCAAGCCCTCAGATTCTCGGCATGATCAACAAGGTAAAGCACCTTGTGAAAGTAGAAGGTATATAACAACCTAGTTAATAAGATAAAGAAATGGACTTAAGCAATTTGAAGCCGGCACAGGGATCTGTGAAATCTGGCAAGCGAGTAGGCCGCGGACAAGGATCCGGGAAAGGTGGCACTGCGACAAGAGGTCATAAAGGAGCGAAGTCTCGTTCTGGTTACAAGACCAAACGAGGATTCGAAGGTGGTCAGATGCCACTTCAGCGTAGAGTTCCAAAATTTGGTTTCAGAAACCGAAACAGAGTGGAATACAAAGGAATCAACCTTGACACTCTTCAAACTCTCGTTGATGATAAAAAAGTCGAGATGATCGACCCAGAAATTTTGGTTAGTGTAGGTTTGGCTTCGAAGAATGACCGCATCAAGATTCTCGGAAGAGGAGAATTGAGCGCAAAGGTCGAAGTAAAGGCCCACGGTTTCTCCGCATCTGCAAAAGCAGCTGTTGAGGGAAAAGGTGGAACCGCAACAACACTATAAACCGAACACTGAACAATGAAGAATTTTTTCAATACACTTAAGAATATCTGGAACATTCCGGAGCTGAAGAACCGTATTTTGGTGACGCTGTTCTTTATCCTTCTTTACAGGATAGGGTCTTTCGTTGTCCTACCAGGTGTAAACCTTTCGGCCCTTCAAGCCAATGCAGATTCAGGTCAAGGTCTAGCTGGACTCCTTTCTTTATTTACAGGAGGAGCGTTCTCTAGAGCATCAATCTTTGCATTAGGAATCATGCCATATATCTCGGCATCGATCATCATGCAGCTAGCAGGTATAGCCGTTCCGGCCATCCAGAAGAAGCAGCGTGAAGGAGAAAGCGGCCAGAAGTGGATTAGTCAGTGGACAAGAATTCTGACTGTAGTTATTACAACTCTTCAAGCACCAGGTTACTTAGCCTCAACGGTAGTAAACGTGCAAGGTGCCGTGCCAGACGATGGTCCACTATGGTGGGTGACTTCTATTGTTATCCTTTCATCAGGCTGTCTATTTGTCATGTGGATGGGTGAGCGTATCACTGACCGAGGCATCGGAAACGGTATTTCTCTCCTCATCATGATTGGTATTATTGCCAGCCTTCCAGGAGCATTCATCCAAGAAGTAATTGGACGAGTTGGTGCTTCAGGAGTTGGAGGACCGGTTATGCTTCTTATTGAGATTGTATTCCTTCTATTAGTCATTGCAGCATCAGTTGCACTTGTACAAGCTACACGAAGAGTACCATTAAACTTTGCTAAAAGAGTAGTTGGAAACAGACAAACAGCTGGTTCTAGAAACTACCTTCCATTGAAAGTCAATGCAGCAGGGGTAATGCCAATTATCTTTGCTCAAGCCATCATGTTCGTTCCTCTTTATGTCGTTCAGGCATTTCAAGGAGACACTTCTAGTCCTATTTTGACTAGCATGACTGACATCAATGGTCTGTGGTATAACATCATCTTCTTCTTGATGGTCGTCATCTTCACGTATTTCTATACTGCGATTACGGTCAATCCACAAGAGATGGCAGAAAATCTTAAACGAAGCGGAGGATTCATTCCAGGCGTGAAGCCAGGAAAGAGTACCGCTAATTTCCTTGACTCATTGCTATCGAGAATTACGCTTCCAGGAGCGATTTTCCTCGGGCTTGTTGCGATTCTTCCAGCATTCGCATTCATGTTCGGAGTCAAGCAAGGATTTGCTTTATTCTTCGGGGGTACATCCCTGTTGATTATGGTAGGAGTTGTGTTAGATACACTTCAACAAATTGAAAGTCACCTCCTGTCGAGGCATTATGACGGATTGATGAGGTCAGGTAAGATCAAAGGGCGTAGCAACTCTATGTTCGGCCAGACTGGATAGTCATATGATCCATTATAAGACAGACGAGGAGATAGAGATACAAAGACAGAGTTCTTTACTTGTTGGTAAGACTTTAGCTGAAGTCGCAAAGCTCATAGAGCCCGGAGTGTCCACCTTAACACTGGACAAAGTGGCAGAGGAGTTCATACGAGATAACGGTGCAATACCCGGTTTTCTTGGCATGTATGATTTCCCTAACACACTCTGTTGTTCGCTAAACGAGGCCGTAGTACACGGAGTTCCAAGCGACAAGCCACTAGAGGATGGAGACATAATCTCCATAGACTGTGGAGTGTTGTGGAATGAGTTCTACGGAGACAGCGCCTATACTTTTGAAGTAGGTGATGTCCATCCAGATACGAAGCGCCTTTTAAAGGTGACCAAAGAGTGTTTGGAACTCGGAATCGAGAAAGCCATATCGGGTAATCGGATTGGTGATATCGGTTCAGCCATCCAGCGTCATGCTGAGAGTAATGGCTTTAGTGTAGTGAGAGAATTGGTCGGGCATGGTCTCGGTCGAAGCCTCCACGAAGAGCCCAATGTGCCTAACTACGGTAAACAAGGGCGGGGTACCAAGCTCAAAGAAGGCATGGTACTTGCTATAGAGCCGATGATAAATATGGGCGTGAAGGAGATTAGCAATCATGACGATGGGTTTACCATCGTTACGAGAGATAATAAACCCTCTGCTCACTATGAACACGATGTGGCGGTGAGAAAAGGAAAAGCTGAAGTACTATCGACATTTGAGTACATAGAACAAGTCTTACAGATAAATTAAAATAATTGAATGGCGAAACAAGCCTCAATAGAGCAAGATGGAGTAATTAAAGAAGCCCTCTCGAACGCAAGGTTCAAGGTGGAGCTAGAAAATGGTCACACCATCATGGCACACATTTCAGGAAAGATGAGGATGTTTTACATCCGTATCCTTCCAGGAGATAAGGTCAAAGTGGAGATGTCTCCATATGATTTGACAAAAGGAAGAATTACGTTCAGATATAAATGATATCGAGATGAAAGTAAGAGCAAGTTTGAAGAAGAGATCTGCAGAATGCAAGATCGTGAGAAGGAAAGGAAAGTTATATGTAATTAACAAGAAGAACCCTAAGTTCAAGCAAAGACAAGGGTGATTTTAATATGGGTGTAGATGCACACTTAGTGCATTGTTGATACTCTAAACTATAAGCAAATGGCAAGAATCGTTGGAATAGACTTACCAAAGAACAAGAGAGGAGAGATTGGTCTCACCTACATCTATGGTATCGGTCGTACTTCGGCAAAAGGGATCCTCGACAAGGCTGGAGTGGATCATAGCATCAAAGTTCAGGACTGGAATGATGATCAGTTAACGGCTATCCGTAAAGTGATCACTGAAGAGTTCAGAGTAGAAGGTCAATTGAGATCTGAAATTCAGACGAACATCAAACGACTGATGGATATCGGTTGTTATCGTGGTATCCGTCACAGAAGTGGTCTTCCACTCCGCGGACAGCACACCAAGAATAACTCCCGTACTCGTAAGGGTAAGAGGAAGACAGTTGCTAACAAAAAGAAAGCTACCAAGTAATTGGTTCTCTCTTAAAAACTCTTTGTCATGGCAAAAGCTGATAGAAAAAAGAAAAAGAAGGTTAGAGTTGAAGCGATGGGACAAGCACATATCCGTGCTTCGTTTAACAACATCATCATCTCACTAACCAATAATAGTGGACAAGTAATCTCATGGTCATCGGCCGGAAAAATGGGATTCAGAGGTTCAAAGAAAAACACTCCTTATGCTGCACAAGTAGCCGCAGAAAACTGCGTCACTGAAGCAATGGAGTACGGATTAAGAAAGGTCAAAGTCTACGTGAAAGGACCAGGGTCAGGACGAGAGTCTGCTATACGTACCATCCACAACATGGGTGTCGAAGTAGTAGAAATCATCGATGTGACGCCAATGCCGCACAACGGATGTCGACCACCGAAGAAAAGAAGAGTCTGATAATTTTAGAGAAGAGAAAAAATGGCTAGATATACCGGACCAAAGTCCAAGATAGCAAGAAGGTTCAAAGAACCGATTTTCGGGCCTGATAAGGCACTCGAAAGGAAGAATTACGGACCTGGAATGCACGGCCCTAACAGAAGAAGGGGTAAGCAGTCTGAATACTCAATGCAGCTTGCTGAAAAGCAGAAGGCAAAGTATACCTATGGAATTCTTGAGAAGCAATTCTCAAACATGTTCAAGAGAGCATCAAGTAAAGAAGGAATTACAGGTATCAACCTATTGCAGCTTTGTGAGTCAAGATTAGATAACACAGTCTTTCGTCTTGGAGTTGCTCCATCACGTAGAGGTGCGCGTCAACTTGTTACACACAGACACATTATGGTCAACGGAAAGTTGGTGAACATACCGTCTTACCAATTAAGACCAGGTGATGTTGTATCAGTGCGTGAGAGATCGAAATCTTTAGAAGTGATCACTGCTTCATTAGCTGGAAACCCACCTGCCCATGATTGGTTAGACTGGAACACAGAAACAATGAGCGGTAATTTTGTTTCAACACCAGAAAGAGAGCAGATTCCTGAGAACATCAAGGAGCAGCTCATAGTCGAATTGTACTCTAAATAATAAAATCAACAAGTAGCGGTATGCCAATCTTAGATTTTCAGAAGCCGGACAAGGTCATCATGATCGAGTCCAACGACAAAATAGGCCAATTCGAATTCCGACCACTCGAGCCTGGATACGGAGTCACAGTTGGTAATGCACTAAGAAGAATTCTTCTTTCTTCACTAGAAGGATTCGCCATCACATCTGTGCGCATTGAAGGTGTAGACCACGAATTCTCCACGGTTAAAGGTGTGGTAGAAGACGTGACTGAGCTAATCTTGAATTTGAAGCAAGTGCGCTTCAAGCAACAGATAGACGGGACAACAACTGAGAAGTTGAAAGTTTCTTTGTCTGGAAAAGACAAGTTTACAGCAGGTGACATCGGAAACTTTACATCTGCATTCCAAGTGCTTAACCCAGACCATGTCATCGCTCACCTTGATAAGAAGGTAAAGCTTGACATCGACTTGAGCATCGGTAAAGGACGTGGATACGTTCCTGCTGAAGAGAACAAAGTGAACAATGCACCTATTGGTACAATTTTCACTGACAGCATCTTCACGCCAATCAAGAACGTGAAGTACAACATCGAGAACTTCAGAGTTGAGCAAAAGACGGATTACGAGAAGTTGATTGTAGACCTCGTTACTGACGGGTCAATCACTCCGAAAGATGCACTTCAAGAAGCTGCTAAAATTCTTATTCATCACTTCATGTTGTTCTCTGATGAGCGCATCACGTTAGACAGTGACGAGAAGAAAGAGACAGAAGAGTTTGACGAAAGCTCACTGCACATGAGACAGCTTCTTAAGACTCGACTGGTTGATATGGATCTTTCAGTAAGAGCTCTTAACTGCCTCAAAGCAGCGGACATTGACACATTAGGTGACCTTGTTTCGTACAACAGAAACGACCTTTTGAAGTTCAGAAACTTCGGAAAGAAGTCACTTACTGAGCTTGAAGACCTCGTAGAGTTGAAGAACTTGGAGTTCGGAATGGACGTAGGCAAGTACAAATTGGATAAAGAATAGAGTAAGCCAAAAAGGCTAACTCGAATACATTGAGAGATGAGACACGGAAAGAAATTCAACCACCTAGGAAGGAAAAAGGCGCACAGAGGTGCCATGCTATCCAATATGGCATGTTCGCTTATAGAGCATAAGCGCATCAATACTACTGTGGCCAAAGCCAAGGCGTTGAAAAAGTATGTCGAGCCATTGATTACAAAGTCAAAAACAGATACTACTCACTCACGCAGAATCGTATTCAGCTACTTGAAGCAAAAGCAAGCTGTATCGGAATTGTTTAGAGAGGTTTCTACTAAAGTGGCGAGTCGTCCGGGTGGATATACACGTATCATTCGCACAGGTAACAGACTCGGTGATAATGCCGACATGTGTATGATTGAGCTTGTAGACTACAACGACATCTACACCAAAGAGACGAAGACGAAGAGCAAACGAAGCAGAAGAAGCAAGAAGTCTGGCGGAGCAGCAGGTGCTGTGGCTGGAGCTGGAGCTGTGGTTGCGGGAGCAGCAGCAACTGTGGCAGCGAAAGCTGGTGACGTTGCTGATGCCGTAACGGACAAAGCTGCTGACGCAGTAGAAGCAGTTGCAGATAAGGCTGCCGACATTAAAGATGCTGCTGCAGATGTGGTGGAAGATGTCAAGGACGCAGCGACTGATGCTACTAAATCTTCTGAAGAAGAGTAAAGAGCATGGATAACGCTTCGTTATTGTGAAAAATATCAGGACAGCGCATTGAGCGTTGTCCTTTTTTTTTGGTCAATTTTGAGCCCTAATGGAAAACAAAGCAGTATTGATATTAGAAGATGGCACTACCTTTCATGGTGAGGCCATAGGCGCACTAGGTGTGACAGTTGGTGAAATCGCATTCAACACTGGAATGACAGGATATCAGGAGATTTTTACTGACCCTTCGTATTTCGGACAGATACTCGTGATGAACACCTCTCACATTGGGAATTATGGTGTGCATGAGCGAGAAGTAGAAAGCGACCAGATTAATATATCTGGCCTCGTAGTCAAAAAATTCTCTGAGGTCTTTTCACGCATAGGTGATGTGAGCTCAACTCAAGAGTACCTAGAGCAACATAAGGTAGTCGGTATTTCCGATATCGACACCAGACTCTTAGTGAGACATATCAGAGACAAAGGTGCCATGAATGCCATCATTTGTTCTGACGGAACAGACATCAGTTTGCTCAAAGCCCAACTGAGCCAAGTTCCTTCCATGGAAGGGCAAGAACTTTCCTCAAAGGTGTCTACTCAAGAAGCCTTTGATGCAGGTAATCAAGATGCCGAATTCAGAGTAGCAATGCTCGACCTTGGTACTAAGAACAACATAGTTCGCAGTCTTGTAGAGAGAGGTTGCTTTGTAAAAGTATTTCCGCTGAGCACATCAGCAGAAGAAATGTTGGCTTTTAAGCCAGATGGCATTATGTTGTCAAACGGACCTGGTGACCCATCGGCACTGAAAGAGCCGATTGAAACAGTCAAGGCTTTAGTAGATTCTGGAATTCCATGTTTTGGAATTTGTCTCGGACATCAAGTTATCGCACTAAGCCAAGGACTCAGTACCAGAAAAATGCACCACGGTCACAGAGGCATTAACCATCCAGTCTTAAACTTAATTACAGGCAAGGCTGAAGTGACATCGCAAAACCATGGTTTTGTGGTCAAGGAAGAAGATGCTGAGAATAATGAGAGCATTATAATCACGCACCGTCATTTGAATGATGACACTATTGCGGGAATAAAACTAAAGGACAAGCCAGTGTTTTCTGTGCAGTATCACCCAGAAGCCTGTCCAGGCCCTCACGATAGTAGATACTTGTTTGATGACTTTATCGAACTAATAAGACAGTATAAAAAGAACCCGGTTCCTCAGGAATCATAATCCCTAAAACGAAACATGTCGCATATTGCAAAAATTCACGCACGTCAGATTCTTGACTCGCGAGGCAACCCAACCATTGAAGTAGATGTATATACTGATAATGGAATTATGGGGCGCGCAGCGGTGCCTTCTGGCGCATCTACAGGAATGTATGAGGCTGTTGAGTTAAGAGATGGAGACAAGGGTGTCTACATGGGGAAAGGCGTCTCCAAAGCGATTCAAAATATTAATACAACGCTCAACGAGAATCTAAACGGTGCGTATGTGCTGGAGCAAAATCTAATCGATCGTGCCATGATTGGCATGGACGGCACGGATAACAAGGCACTCTTTGGCGCTAACGCGATACTCGGTGTGTCTCTGGCTGTGGCTCACGCAGGTGCACAGGCGACTGGGATGTCGTTGCACAGATATATCGGTGGTGTAAGTGCGTCAACCATGCCGGTGCCTATGATGAACATTCTTAACGGAGGTTCACATGCCGACAACAAAATTGATATCCAAGAGTTCATGATAATGCCAGTCGGTGCCGAGTCTTTCTCAGAAGGATTGAGAATGGGTGCCGAGATTTTTCATCACCTAAAAGCGGTGCTTAAAGATGCTGGTCATTCGACTAATGTGGGTGATGAGGGTGGTTTTGCTCCAAACCTGAGCTCCAATGAAGAGGCCATAGAGATGGTGTTGAAAGGAGTTGAAAAAGCTGGCTACAAAGCAGGTGATGATATTCTTATTGCCTTGGATGCGGCCAGCTCTGAGTTCTATGACAAGGAGAAGAAAAAGTACGTGCTAGAGTCGACTGGCGATGAGCTTAGTTCATCAGACATGGTCACCTTCTGGAAAGACTGGTCAGAGAAGTATCCTATTATCTCAATTGAAGATGGTCTGGATGAAAACGATTGGGAGGGTTGGGTTGATCTAACCGATAAAATTGGAGACAAGATTCAGCTTGTTGGAGATGACCTTTTTGTGACTAATACAGAACGACTTGCGCAAGGTATTGAGCAAGGAGCAGCAAACAGTATTTTGATTAAGGTTAACCAGATTGGTACGTTAACTGAGACTATTGATGCGGTCAACTTAGGTCGTGCGCATGGATTTACCTCAGTGATGAGTCATCGTTCTGGTGAGACTGAAGACACATTTATCGCTGAACTTGCCGTAGCACTTAACACTGGACAAATCAAGACAGGCTCGCTGTCTCGTTCTGATCGTGTCGCTAAGTACAACCAGCTACTTCGAATAGAAGAGCAGCTAGGTGAAATGGCCTTCTACCCAGGCAGAAGCCTTTTCGGGTAATTCGATTACCCAACAACGTATTGTCAAACATTATGCCCTCCATCAGGAGGGCATTTTTTTTTGCGCACCCTCAGTCAACTGCCAAACGCAAGCAGCCCTTACAAAATTCAATCTCGGAACTACGTAATCTCAGAACCCCGCAATCTCAGAAATAAAAATCCTCACTAGGACTTCGAGTATCTCACCCTCAGTCAACTGCCATACGCAAGCAGCCCTTACAAAATTCAATCTCAGAATCCCGCAATCTCAGAATCCCGTAATTTCAGAACTTCAGAACTAAGAAGAAGTAAAAATTAAATAAGAGCTACGAAAAAGAATCAGAATACAACTCTTCGTCCCTTTTTCTTAGACGGCCTACGCTTACGGTAAGGCTTGCTTGAAAATTTATAACTCATGGTGAGTTGAGCAAAAAGGAATGCATCATTGTCGGTTTCATCACCGCGCTGCTCACCTTCATATGAGATGATTTCGGGAACTGTCTCACCTGACTCATCAATGTAGTACTGAAGGCTTGGGTCAGAGAAATAGGCGGCCAATGGACTCACGTTAGGGTCGTTGTTCAACTGTTGACGTGTACCATAGTATGATGTACTAACATCATCTATGTAGTCAGTAAACGTCATACGATGACCAATTTCTATTCCAAGCATCATTGGCCCTTTCATCTTTGTACGGTAACCAATACCCATCGGTATGACTATGGAGTACTGAGAATAAGGCTCATTGTCATCATTCAAATCTACATTTTGACCCTCAGTGCCAAGTGGACGCAAGGGTTCCCACACTTCCTGACCGCCATTGATATAGAGACCTTTTGGATTGAAGTGTATACCGCCTATACCTGCAAAGGCATAAATGTTAGCCGCTCTAGGTTTTTTTCCACGAACTCCAGACAGGTTATAGCGGTGGCCCGGTCTAACGGTGTGTATGTTCGCTTCAAGGATGAGTGAGACTTCGTATAGCGGAGATTTGAAATGTAAATTCCTGTTACTTCTAAATCGCTCTTCGGTCAACGCGTCATCTCCAGACAGGACCGCATAGCTTCCTTGAAAGCGTAGAGCAAGTTTTGGTTTGATGAAGTATCTCATTCCGACAGAAAAAGCCGGCTTAAATTGTTTCGTTTCAAGATCCCAGATGAAGTCTGAGCCGACACGATCTCTTCCACCGAGTTCACCAAGAAAATTTGATGTGCCTACACCGAGTGCAAATTGAAGTCTACTTTTTCTCCAGTATCCCTGGTTACGGTAATACTGAGCGGCCATGTCTTGCGCGAACAAGATGCCGACTATTAGAAAAATCCCTATTCTGAGTTGCTTTATCACCTTTGACTACCTTGAATATAAAGTAAATATACGAAATAGGGCTATTCCGAGTAAAGTAAAATACCCAAGAAATTATACCATGAATTTCACCGCTCAGACCTTAAGTAACTGATATATAGCGTGTATCGCTATTCCCGTGCTCACTGCAACATTGAGTGAGTGCTTTGAGCCATACTGGGCAATTTCCAATGATTTATCACAGATCTGGATTACTTCCTCCTGCACTCCGTCTACTTCATTGCCAATAACAAGGGCCACTTTTTCGTCCTCAGCAGCAGACCAGTCAGTGATATCAATAGATTCTGTAGTCTGCTCTAGCGCCAACAATTGATACCCATCTTTTTTAAGTGACTGGCAGCACTCAATAGTGTCTGAGATATGAGACCAACTTACCGTTTCAGTAGCTCCAAGCGCTGTTTTTTGAATGTCGCGATGGGGTGGCTGAGCAGTAATTCCGCTGAGGTGTATATGTGCAACCCTAAACGCATCAGCCGTTCTAAAAATCGACCCTATGTTGAGCAAGCTTCTAATATTGTCTAGCACAAGAATGATTGGTGCTTTTTCAGCCTGTTTAAATTCATCGATACTTAGTCGATTTAATTCATCCATGGTCGATTTTCTGTTCATAACTGGTCTTTGGTGAAATTGGTCATCCAAGGTGACGAATGTACCTTGCGAAGGAAAGGAATAAAGAGGTGGAAGTTGCGAAGAAAGTAAAGAAGAAGTCAGCGGCAAAGTCAAAGCCGAAGGAGACCCCTTTGATGAAACAGTATAACTCCATCAAGGCGAAATATCCTGATGCGCTGTTACTTTTTCGTGTAGGAGATTTTTACGAGACGTTTGGGTCTGATGCCGTCAAAGTGGCTGACGTGTTGGGTATCGTCCTCACCAAACGAAAAAATGGAGCAGCTGCTTTTATTGACTTAGCAGGCTTTCCTCATCACTCTATCGACACCTACCTGCCCAAGTTGGTGAGAGCGGGTTACCGTGTCGCCATCTGCGATCAACTTGAAGACCCAAAGGCCACTAAAAGCATCGTCAAAAGAGGTGTAACCGAACTTGTCACGCCAGGTGTGGCCATCAACGACCAGGTACTCGAGCAGCGAAAAAATAATTTCTTGGCCGCAGTTCATTACGCCAAAGACGGCATTGGACTCGCGCTTGTAGACATCTCTACCGGAGAGTTTTTGGTCTCTCAAGGAAGCAGAGACTATATAGATAAGTTGATACAAGGTCTTTCTCCAAGCGAGATTCTGTACTCAAAAGATGCCAAAGCAGAATATGACGAGCAATTTGCCGATGAGTTTCACACCTATGCGCTTGACGAGTGGGTGTTTTCAGGAGACTTTGGCCGTGAGATAATGCTCCGACACTTCAAGACCAAAACCCTCAAGGGCTATGGTGTTGATGACATGGAGTTGAGCATCACCGCTGCGGGTGCCGTCTTGCATTATCTTGGAGAAACCAGAAACGATAGGCTACAACACGTTGACTCTATCTCTCGCATTGGCACGGATGACTTTGTGTGGCTCGACAAGTTTACCATCCGAAATCTGGAGTTATTTCAAACCAATCATGCGGGGGGGCGAGCGCTTATTGATGTCCTTGACCAGACCGTTAGTCCCATGGGTGGGCGTCTCATGCGCAGATGGATGGTCTTGCCGCTTAAAGAAAAAGAGGCGATAGAAGCGCGTCATGATGTAGTTGGGTTTTTTATAGAAGACCAAGAGCGTGCATCCGAAATTAGCTTGACCATCAAGCAAATAGGTGACCTCGAAAGACTGATTTCTAAAGTGGCCGTTCAGCGTATTAATCCGCGTGAGGTCGTTCAGCTAAAGCGTGCGTTGACACTTATTCCTGCGCTAAAAATGCACATCAAAGATGACCTTGATGAGCTAAACAAGCTCCATGATCAGCTCAACGAGTGTCCAAAGATTCTGAACAGAATCAATACCGAACTGGAAGACGAGGCGCCCGTCCTTCTGCACAAGGGTGGAGTCATTAAATCTGGAGTAGACAAAGAATTAGACGAGTTGAGATCCATCGCCTTTTCAGGTAAAGATCATCTACTTGAGATGCAAAAAAGGGAAAGCGAACGCACTGGTATTGCTTCGCTCAAGGTGAGCTATAATAATGTGTTTGGCTATTACCTCGAAGTCCGAAACACCTATAAAGACAAGGTGCCAGAAGAGTGGATTCGCAAGCAGACCCTCACTCAAGCGGAGCGATATATCACTCCTGAACTAAAAGAGTACGAAGAGAAAATACTGACTGCAGAAGGGAAGATTGGTGCCATTGAGGAGCGTATATATGCAGAGTTAGTAAAGTCACTTGCCGAATACATTGTGCCGATAAAACACAATGCCGGAATCATTGCTCGACTTGATTGCCTCTTGTCATTTGCGAAGCTGGCCATCCGCAATGCTTATGTCAGACCCGATCTCAGTGAAGGAGATGTGCTTGACATCAAAGAAGGGCGTCATCCGGTGATTGAGATGAATCTGCCCGTGGGTGAAAGCTATGTGGCTAACGATGTGCTTTTAGACCCCCTAGAGCAACAGATTATGATTATCACTGGACCTAACATGTCTGGTAAGTCAGCCTTGCTCAGACAGACAGCCTTAATCGTACTTATGGCGCAAATGGGTGCGTATGTGCCTGCCAAAAAGGCCGACATCGGATTGGTCGACAAAATCTTTACCAGAGTCGGAGCCTCAGACAATATCTCAAGCGGTGAGTCCACCTTCATGGTTGAGATGAATGAGACGGCCAGTATCTTAAATAATATTTCGGCCAAGAGTCTGATCCTTCTAGATGAAATAGGTCGTGGGACAAGCACCTATGATGGTATTTCAATTGCGTGGGCCATTTCAGAATTTATCCATGAGCACCCAAAGTCAAGGGCGAAGACGCTTTTTGCGACTCATTATCACGAGCTCAACCAGATGACGGATGAGTTTGCTCGTATCAAGAATTTTAATGTCTCGGTCAAAGAAGTGGAGAACAGAATCATCTTCTTGCGTAAGCTCAAGCAAGGTGGTTCAAATCACAGTTTTGGTATACACGTGGCGCGCATGGCAGGCATGCCTCAGCAAGTTGTGTTGCGTGCCAATGAAGTGCTCGGTTTCTTAGAAAAAAATCATCGAAGGTCAGAGTCTACGGAGACTGTGCCAGTCATGGAGAGTGATGACATGCAGCTGAGCTTCTTTAAGTTAGATGATCCTGTTCTAGAAAATATACGAGAGCAGATTCTCCATCTCGACATCAATACACTCACACCCGTAGAGGCGCTCATGAAGCTTAATGAAATCAAGAAGTTGATTGGAGGGTAATCTGCAGCGCATTGTTTTCATTCAAATGGCCTTCAGTTATTTTCAGAGCAAGACGGAGTAGTGCGGGAAGTACTTTTCTAAATTGAAAGGTTTGGTTTTTTTTTCAGCACAATTTTTGTGAAATATTAGCCTTGAATGCATCTATATAGATGACGATGAAAACGGCCCTTGTCTGCATATCACTATTCTTGACACTTGCCTGCTGCGCACAAGAAGAGGAGTTCCTCTTGCGTGGCACAGTGACTGACATAGTGGCGCAAGAGTATGTCACTAATTGTCACGTGACGGTTAGTGCCGCCAGCAAGCGAGGGGCATCAACCAACAGGTTGGGTGCGTACTCCATGATCCTGCCCGCCTCTCTGACTGGTGGGTTTGTGCTGGTCACAAGTCATTTGGGTTACGAAACCACCTCACGTGAGTTATCTGCGGCATTCATCGCGAAGCAGATGAAGGACGGAGTCTTGACGATTAATCTAGAGATCAAGTCTAAGGCATATTCTATCGAGCCAGTCGATATTCTGTCCGAGAAAATCCCAGATGTGGTCTACTCAAGTCAGCGTCACAGTGTGTCTGATTATGAGTTTATTGATGAACACATTCTGCTCCTTACTTATGAGAAAAACTTGCGTAAGGCTGCGCGCCTGTATCTGGTCGACAGGCAACAGAACTATGTAGACTCCATAACACTTCCACTTTCTGTAGAGGCTCAAAATCTGAGTCGTGACTATGCCGATAGGATATATCTCGAGACTAAAAAAAACTTGTTTCTCATTTCCGTAGAGGCTCAGCGTATATCCTATCAGAGGGTTGATCTCAGTGCTTTTGAAGAGCAAATAGAGCCGATAGTTGATACCATAGAAAACCGCATCTACTTCTCAACGTGGATGGAGAAATTTCCGGCATTTGACTATTACGCTTTTGACAGGCAAGACAGTACATATTCTAAAATCAGGCAGGTGGCTGATGACTTTATGCTTGAGCTGTGTAGGGCAGAATACAAATACCTCAAGACACGAGACAAGTTAAAGTTGTGGAGAATGGAACTCGAGACTGGGGTGGACAGAGAGGTGCTGGCATGCATCTCTACCTTTGAAGATGGGCTCTACTATGACCCCATTTATGCGCCCATGTTCATTCACCAAGACACCATGTACATCTTCGACCATTATAACAACATGCTCTTCACTCATGACAAAAATGAAGAGCCCATAGACTCAGTAACCATCGGCTATCATTCTCCAAAAAAAGTGATGAATAATCACTTCACCGAACTACTCGTGATGGATGAGTCTACGGGCCAAGTGTATGCTGTTTTTCAACGACCTGGCGGCCAGTGTCAATTGACAGAAATAGATAAGACAACAGGCAAGATAAAAGCTACTGTCGACTTGACTTATGATTATCCCACAGAGATACAAATGCGCGAGGGAGAGGTCTATTATGTCTACCGACCATTTGAGTCTGCTCAAAAAAAATACCTCTACAAAGAGCGTGTCAATCCGTGAATAAATTGAAAATCTAAGTCCGAGATTAGACTGGACAGGAGGCTGGGATTATTCGTAAACTGCGTGTTCTAATTTGCCAATAGATGTATACCTGGAACCGTATGCCATTCGTGCGCCTGCTCCTCCCTCTTATACTTGGGATATTGAGTGCGGTCTTCCTCAAGGTCGATATGGGGCTGTTTGTGGTCTGTATCATTCTGGGGTTTGTTGGTATGCTTTTCTTGCTTAACGTCAATGATTTTAGAATCAGTTTTCGACTCAAGTACTTTCAAGCGCCTCTGGTTTTTATCATGATTTTGGGGGCAGGAGGGATGCTGACTTTAGAGTCTGTCTCAAAAGACAATCCGCAGCATTTTGCTCAGATTAATGACGGGCAGTGGATGATTGGAGTCCTCGAAGAATCCCTCACCGAAAAGAAAAGGTCATTTCGCACGGTGCTCTCCATAAAGCAGGTCAAGTCCATGGGAGAATGGAGGCCCGCGCTAGGCAACATGTTGGTCTACTTGAGTAAAGATAGCCTGGCGGGCAACTTAGAACGTGGTGATAAACTCTTAGTTCAGGCAAAGCTGACCGAGCTAGAAGAGCCTGCAAATCCTGGAGAGTTTAATTACAAGCGATTTCTGTCATTTAGGGACATTTATCATCAGCAGTTTATCAAGTCGGGCGGCTGGATGCTCCTCGAAAAAAATCCAAACATCTTCACGTATGCGGAGAGAGCCCGAACCCTTCTCATTGCCCAGCTAAAAAACGAAGGGCTCGGAGATGATGAGATGGCCATTGCATCGGCTCTCTTGCTAGGCAAGAAAGATCAACTCAGTGCTGAGCTCATGCACGCCTATGCTGGAGCTGGAGCCATGCACGTGTTGGCAGTGTCAGGACTGCACATGGGTATTTTATTCTTGTTTCTTTCTAAAGTACTCAAGGTGCTGAGACAACTGCCACGTGGAGTAATAATAGAGACAGTGCTCATCTTGATTGTTATGTGGGGCTTTGCTTTTATCACGGGTATGTCACCTTCAGTAGTCCGCGCATCAACCATGTTTACAGCCATTGCCATGGCGCGACTTTTTAAACGAACCAGCGATATCTATAACACGATCGCGGCTTCCGCTTTTGTGCTGCTTTTGTTTAATCCGTTTTACATTATGGAGGTTGGATTTCAGCTGTCTTATCTGGCCGTGGTCGGGATTATTTATTTGCAGCCCAAATTAAAATCATTGCTCTTTTTTAAGTCCAAGTTGCCGACCTTGATCTGGGAGATTACGTGTGTGTCGCTAGCGGCCCAAATCGCGACCTTTCCACTCGGGCTGCTGTATTTTCATCAGTTCCCGACTTATTTTCTTTTTTCTAATCTGCTCGTCATTCCTGCGGCCTACCTTATTCTTGTGTTTGGCTTTTCTTACTTCCTGACGTTTTGGATTCCTTATCTAGGCGCGGCAATTGCCTTTGGTCTAAAGTGGCTCATTGTGGCGCTCAATGAGTCGGTGATATTTTTAGAAAACTTGCCCTCTGCACTCATCTCTGGAATTGACATCAGCATACTCGAGACCTGGTTGATATACTCACTTATCATCTTGCTTTCGATGGCCATCATAAAGCGTAAAAAGAAACTGTTGATTACATCTATAGCCTGTGTCTTGGGGCTTTTGGTTGTTCAGTTTTACGAGACTTATTCTTTTAAGCGACATGAGTTCTTGACTGTCTATGACGTCAACAAAAGTTCGGTGGTCAATATATTGAGTGATCAAGCTAACCATGTAATCACAGACTCGTTGCTTGCTGCAGATATGGATAAACAGCAGTTTCACTTGAGAAATAATTGGAACAAGCATGGTGCACCAGAGCCGCGGTTTAGTGAATTAAGAGAAGTGGTGCCTGGTCTCTATGATTATCATGGAAAGAGTATCGCGATAATAGATTCATGGTCGGACCTTCCGAAACTCAAAGAGCCAATTGAAGTCGACTATCTCGTGATTTCGTATTTCAGAGGAGTGAAAATGGATGCGATTTTAAGCTCGTACACGGGCCGAAAAATCATTATCGACTCAACTGTGCGCGAGAAAAAAGCCAACCTACTCATGGCTGGATTAGAATCAGAAGCGGATGTGCATGCCGTGGTTTTTGATGGATTTTTTAGAGATAGATTACATTAGCCTTCAGCAAGAACACAGAGTATAGTCACCGTCACTTCTCGACCAATCATAAACTTTCCTTTGCCACCAATGTCGTAGTCATATCTGTCTATAATCATTTTACCCATCAAGCTGTTTTCTGCTTTGTCAAAAGCGATTTCTACTTCACCCGTTTTTCCTCTCAGACTAAGGGTGCCCTTTGCCAAAAAACCTTTTTCAGTCTTCTCTACTGAAGAAGATGTAAAGCACATACTGGCAAAACCATCAGTATGTAGGTAGTCTTCTTTTTTAAGATGCTCATCCCTCTTCTTGTTATCGGTAAAGATGGTGGTTGCATCAGCACAGACGTCAAACTTGGCATTGGTTAAGTCACTAGGGTCAAATCGTACTTCACCTTGCATGCCACTTAAGGTGCCATGCACGGTGTTTGATTTCATATTGCTGACTGTAAAAGTGACGGTGCTTTTCTCGGTGTCTATCTGTTGTGCTTGAATAGAGTAGCTCAGAAGCAGGGAAAAAAAGAGTGTGAAATGACGCGTGTTCATAGAGTAAATTTTACAAGAGGAGACAAATTTCGTGCCTACCTTAGCGAAGTCAAAAATGGCCATTTGCAGTGAATAAAGCCCAAAAAGTCCAATTCCTCATCGACACACTTGAGGAACTTTACCCTAAAGTCCCCATTCCTTTGGATCATAAAGATCCATATACACTGCTCATTGCTGTGCTTCTTTCTGCACAATGCACTGACAAGCGTGTCAATCTCATTACGCCTTTACTCTTTGAAAAAGCCGACAATCCGACTGACATGATTAAGATGACAGTCGAAGAAATAAAGGCGATTATAAGACCCTGTGGGCTTTCGCCTATGAAATCAAAAGGCATACACGGACTCTCACACATCTTGCTTGATAAGCATGAGGGTCAGGTGCCAGATAACTTTAAAGATCTCGAAGCTTTGCCCGCAGTAGGGCATAAAACAGCTTCTGTGGTTATGTCTCAGGCATTTGGCTATCCAGCCTTTCCTGTTGACACGCACATACACCGCCTCATGTACAGGTGGAACCTGAGTAATGGCAAAAGTGTAGAGCAAACCGAGAAAGATGCCAAGCGTCTCTTTCCCGAAGAGACCTGGAATAAGCTCCACCTTCAAATAATCTTTTACGGTCGCGAGTACTCTCCTGCGAGAGGATGGGACATTGAAAAAGACATCATTACCCAGACTATTGGAAGAAAGTCAGTGTTGAAGTAGATTCAATGAGACTCTGACTGATTGACGAGAATTCTACTTGCCGAGCGGAGAAATCCTCAACCAAGGCCCTGCACACCAAAGTGAGCCCATAAAAAAAGCCCCGACCGTTAAGTCAGGGCTCCTGAAAAGTATAAATTGTCTCCAGCTCTAGTTCAAAATCATTCGAAGTTCATCGATATGCTTTGATCGTCTGATGCTCAATACCCTGCTGTAATTCAGAATGGTATCAATACTTCTTTCGGAGGGGCAATCTTGCTTTACGTTACCTGAACGGCCAAAGAAATTCTCCTCGCCATTCTCTAAGTAATCAAGATCATCAATAGTAAATAGTGCCATACGCGTTTCTGTTTGTTCTGTGTTACGGTAATTAAACGATTCCTCTTCGCTCATATTGTATACAAATGCTACACTTGTGTAAATGACAGAAAAACAGGTGTTTAAAACGAGAAATCCCCCTGCTATAATATGAATTACCGCAGGGGGAATATCTACTAACCAAACTAAACAACCAATCGTTTAGTCCATTCAGTCCTTCACCATCGTTTTCGATGCGAAGGGTTGAATTGACAGTGTTTTAAGAGGTAGTGAGCACTATGTTTTGCTGCTCAGCCATCTTTCTCATATTGATGAGCGCGTAGCGCATACGACCAAGAGCGGTGTTAATACTCACGTTGCTGCACTCAGCAATGTCTTTAAAGCTCATGCCCTTGTAATGTCTCATCATCACAACTTCTCTCTGCTCATCAGGCAACATCTCAACAAGATGTCTGATGTCTTGATGTATCTGAGACTCAATCATGTCGTCTTGCGCATTGGTCTCTTTGTTATCCAAGATGGAAAAGGGGCTAAACTCTTCAGTCTCTCTGACAAAAGGCATTTTTTTCGAACGTCTAAAGTGGTCTATTACTAGGTTGTGCGCGATACGCATCACCCATGGTAAGAATTTACCTTCTTCGTTGTACTTCCCAGCTTTGAGGGTGTTCACGACTTTGATGAACGTATCTTGAAAGATATCATTCGCTAAATCACGGTCTCGTACTTTGATTAGAACATGGGTGAATACTCTATTCCTGTGTCTCAAGAGCAGCACTTCAAATGCTGATTCCTTTCCCTCTAGATACTGCTGGATCAATTCTTGATCCGAGTAGGCCGATAATTGCATAACATCTCCCTCTTTAAATGAAACAAATAAGTCTTAAAAAAGTAGATGTCTATTCTTATATCAGTCGTTTAAAATTTGAGTTCTAGTTTTGATTTCAGGTCGGTCTTAGTGTATTTAACGTATCATTATTAAATATGTTGTACACGTCAGGAAAAATATTTTTCGCTTACCGTACTTGATACAAGCAAATATACCAAATACCCTACCAATGGTCAAGATTAATGGTAATTTCGCTCGTTAAATCTTGTTAAATAGATACAATTACCGTGCCTTAATACAGTGAAGAAGAAGAAAAAGGGAGATATCGTAATAAAAGGCGCTCGTGTTCACAATTTAAAGGACGTCACGGTCAGCATTCCGCGTAACAAGTTGACAGTGATAACGGGCCTTTCGGGCTCTGGCAAGTCTTCGTTAGCCTTTGATACCTTGTATGCTGAAGGGCAACGCAGGTATGTCGAAAGCCTCTCGAGTTATGCTCGTCAATTTCTCGGAAAACTAGACAAACCTGATGTAGATGCCATCGAAGGCATTGCTCCGGCCATTGCTATTGAGCAAAAAGTAATCTCACGCAATAGCCGCTCTACAGTGGGTACATCTACTGAGATTTATGACTACTTGAAGCTACTTTTTGCCCGAATTGGGCGCACTATCTCTCCAGAATCGGGGCAAGAAGTGAAGCGAGACCAGGTGAGCGATGTCATCAACTACACGGCCACACTCCCTGCCGAAATGCGCCTCATTATCTCTGCGCCCATAGAGCTAAGTGAAGAGCGCTCGTGGGAACAGGCCATCAAACTGTTCGAAGACCAGGGCTTTGCGCGGGTCAGAGTAGATGGCAAAGTGATGCGTATATCAGAGGCTTTGGCGCTTGAAGAAGTCAAAGAGCTCGAGTTGGTAGTTGACCGATTTACGGCCGATCAGTCAGAAGAAAATCTCGGACGAATGGGTGACTCATTCGAAACTGCATTCTTTGAAGGAAAAGGCAGACTGCGCATAGAGGTCATGAAAGAAGGTGGCACAGAGACTAAAGAATTTAGCAACCTGTTTGAGGCAGACGGGATGAGTTTTGAAAAACCCAGCGTACACTTCTTCAGCTTCAATAATCCTATCGGAGCATGTAAAGTCTGTGAAGGTTTTGGTTCGGTGATTGGTATTGACCCAGACTTGGTGATACCAGACCATAAAAAATCAGTCTTTGATGATGCAGTAGTCGCGTGGAAAGGAGAGAAAATGAGTAAGTGGAAAAATGACTTAGTCATGGCCGCTGAAAAATCCAATTTTCCTGTGCACAGGCCCATTAAAGACCTCACTAAAAAAGAATATGACCTGCTCTGGAATGGCTCAAAGCAGATAAAGGGTATCAATGATTTCTTTAGCTACGTAGAGTCAAAGGCCTACAAAATTCAGTACCGAGTGATGCTCAGTCGTTATCGTGGCAAGACCAAATGTCCAGACTGCAATGGCTCACGACTGCGAAAAGACGCGGAGTATGTCAAGGTTGGAGAAGTCTCCATTTCGGAGATAGTAAACATGCCAGTCGAGCGTGCATATGAGTTTTTTAAGAAGCTGAAAGTTAATGAGCACGAGGCAGAAGTAGCTAAGCGTATTTTGATTGAAATCACATCAAGACTGGAGTACTTGGTTAAAGTAGGCTTGGGCTACCTGACGCTTTCGCGCATGTCTAACACCTTATCAGGTGGTGAGTCGCAGCGTATTAACCTGGCCACCTCTTTGGGTTCTAGCTTGGTAGGCTCTATGTACATACTTGATGAGCCGAGCATCGGTTTGCATACGCATGACACAGAGCGACTGATTGAAGTACTGATGAAACTGCGAGACTTGGGTAATAGCGTCATCGTAGTAGAGCATGACGAAGACATTATTTCTGCCGCTGATCATGTCATAGACATGGGTCCTGAGGCGGGTATGAATGGAGGGGAGCTTATTTTCTCAGGCACTTTGTCTGACTTGAAAAAGAGCCCAGATGGACTCACTTCTGATTACATGAATCTGCGCAAGAGCATTGTTATTCCTCCAAAAAGAAGGAAAATCAAATCGTGGATAGAGCTCAAAGGCGTCAGTGAGAATAACCTAAACAAAGTAGACATCAACATTCCGCTAGGGGTGTTGGCTTCTGTGACTGGAGTGAGTGGTTCGGGTAAAACATCTTTAATTAGGGGAGTGCTTTTCCCAGCCTTGTCTAGACATCTCGGAGTGGTTACGCCAACCGTGGGTGAGTATGATGCGCTAGACGGTGCACTTGATACTGTGGCCAGTGTAGAGATGGTTGACCAGAATCCTATCGGTCGTTCGTCTCGTTCTAATCCGGTGACATACATCAAGGCCTATGATGAGATTAGAGCACTGTTCTCAGACCAACAAATAGCTGTAGCCAGAGGATATAAACCCGCCTTTTTCTCATTCAACGTGCAGGGAGGACGATGCGACTCTTGCGATGGAGAAGGCAGCGTGAAAATCGGTATGCAATTCATGGCCGACATCAGTTTGGAGTGCGAGAGTTGCCATGGCAAGCGATTTAAAGAAGAGATACTCGAGGTAAAGTATAAGGACAAGAGCATTGCAGATGTGCTTGACATGACGGTAGCCCAAGCCATTGATTTCTTTTCGGGTGAAGAGAAAGGCAGCGCCAAAAAAATTAGAGAAAAACTACTGCCTCTTGATGAGGTAGGATTGGGTTATGTCAAGTTAGGTCAGTCGTCAAGCACACTGTCTGGAGGAGAGGCCCAGCGTATCAAACTTGCCTTCTTTTTAGGAAAGCGAAGCACAAGCGAAAAGACACTATTTATTTTTGATGAGCCTACCACTGGACTGCACTTTCATGATGTCCAAAAGCTACTGATTGCGCTCAATGCACTCGTGGATATGGGCCACTCAGTCATCACCATAGAGCATAACATGGATATCATTAAGTCAGCAGACTGGGTGATTGATCTTGGCCCAGGTGGGGGAGAGCATGGTGGTAAAGTAGTCTTTGAGGGTACGCCAGAAGATATGGTGAGTCATAAAAAATCACTCACTGCCAAGTACCTTAAATTGAAAATGAAACTGGAGTCTTCGATCAGCTAAACTGCAAGTCGTAGAGCTTTTTGTAGTGCCCGTTTTGAGCAATGAGCTCTTCGTGATTTCCCTCTTCTATTTTCTCTCCCTTCTCCAAAACAATGATGCGGTCAGCGCGCTGTATGGTAGACAGTCTGTGAGCGATTACAATCGAAGTACGATTCTGAGTCAGCTTTTCTTGCGCCCGCTGTATCATCTCTTCACTCTCTGTGTCAATAGAACTGGTCGCCTCATCAAGCACCAATATTTTTGGTTCATGCACGTAGGCTCTGATAAACGAGATGAGCTGACGCTGACCAGTAGAGAGCATCCCTCCGCGCTCGGCCACATCATAGTCATAGTCACCAGGCAGCTTCATTATAAAGTCATGCGCGCCCACTGCCTTTGACGCTTCGATTACTTTTTCTTTCGATATGCTTGGGTCTTGCAACGTTATATTATTCAGGATAGACCCTGAAAACAAGAATACATTCTGTAAGACAATGGCCATGTTGGTGCGCAGAAATTCTGACTCAATGTCTCTGATGTCTCGGCCCTCAATTTTGATGCTTCCTTTTTGAAATTCGTAAAAGCGTCCCATCAGATTAATCACCGAACTTTTACCGGCTCCAGTGGCTCCAACAAACGCCACTGTCTCACCTTCATTGACCTTGAAGCTTAAATTCTTTAGCACCAATTCCACTCCATCATAAGCGAAGTTGACATCCGTAAACTCAATGTTTCCTTTGAGGTCAAAGTCTTTTAACTCTGCCTGCTTTTCTATAGTCGCTTCTGTATCCAGCACTTTAAACACACGCTCAGACCCAACCATTCCCATCTGCAGTACATTAAATCGGTCTGCCAATTGACGTATGGGTCTATACATCATAAATATGTAGAGCACAAAGGCAAACACTTGTCCAAACAGGTCTCCGGGGTTGTCATGTGTGCCAATCTGGCCAAGTGAAGAATAGATGAGAAGGGCCACAGAGGCCGCGCTCAATAGCTCTACCACAGGGAAGAAAATGGAGTAAGCCCATACAGACTTGATGTGAGCCGCACGATGTGCTTTGTTAATCTCTCTAAACTTCGTTTGTTCCTGTTTCTGCTTTCCAAAAATCTGAACAATGTTCATTCCCGTGATGTGCTCTTGTACGAACGTGTTGAGCTTGCTCACATTGGTGCGGACATCTTGAAATGCTTTCTTAATCGCGTTCTTAAAAATACGCGTGGCGAAAATGAGAATAGGAACAGGAATAAGTACAATCAGCGCAAACTTCCAGTTCAAATAAAACATGAATCCTATGATGAGCACCAAGCGAAATATATCTCCGATTATGACCAAAATTCCTGAAGCAAATACTTCAGCAATGGTCTCAATGTCAGAGACGGCTCGGGTCACAATGGTGCCTATAGGTGTCTGATCAAAGTACCTCAGTTTAAATTGAGAAATGTGTCTGTACAGATTTGTGCGGAGGTCTCTGATTACATTTTGTCCCAGCCAGTTGGCTAAGTACGTCAGCGAGAATTGCACCACTCCTTCCAAAACAAGAATGCCTAATATGATGAGCGCCCAACGAAGAAGGCCTTCTGCATCTGAATCTCCTATAGATTCGTTGACCATTTTGTAGATAAGGTACGGTCTCAATGGACCCAACACCGAGAGTAGCAAGGTCAGGGCAATGGTGAAAGAGAACACCGTGTTATAGGGTGCCACATAAGACATTGTCCGTTTAAACAGACCGACATCAAACGCTTTTCCAGTAACTGTGCTCATTGGCGTTGAAGGTATGGATATTCGACTCGACTTAAACTGAGGCCGACAGCCGGTGCAGACGTTCCTGCACGTGAACGGTCTTTGGCAGCAATCACATCTTTAAACTGCTGGAGGTCCATCTTTCCTTTGCCAATCTCTATCATGGTGCCGACCACTGCACGCACCATGTTGCGCAGAAATCTATTGGCCTCAATAGTAAAGATGATTGAGTCTTCTTGGCGAGACCACTCCGCACGAGTCACATCACAGAGGTTAGTCTTTGTGTCGCTATTGATTTTGGCAAACGAAGTAAAATCTTTGGTCTGGAGTAAGACGTGGCATGCCTCATTCATCGCATCTATATCAAGCTCATGACTCAGCTTGGCAGAGAAGTGCTGTGAGAATGGGTCTTTCTTCAAATGAAAACGATAGGTGTACTGACGCGCCAGCGCATCAAAGCGTGTGTGTGCTTGGTCATCTACACCAAACAAGCGGTGCACGGCAATGTCATCGTGCAAAATGGAATTGAGTTTAAACACATAGTCATCGGCTTCGAGGTCTTGGTCTGTATCAAAATGCGCAAAATACTCAGAGGCGTGCACACCCGTGTCGGTTCTTCCGCAACCTGTGATGGGTATGCGCTCAGACCTTAAAATAGTGCTCAGTGCCTCTTCTATGGATTGCTGAATGGTCTGTGCGTTTTCCTGTTTTTGCCAGCCATGAAAACGAGTGCCTATATATGAGATATGTAAAAAGTAGCGCGCCATATTTATGGGGCGAAGGTAATTACTGAAATAGGACAAACCAGCGTATTTTCGGCCACGCGCAATTATTGATATGAAAAGAATTGGTCTGATATCAGACACACATAATCATCTTGACCCTAAAGTAGAAAAGTACTTCAAGGATGTAGATGAGATATGGCATGCGGGTGACATCGGGGAGCTGGAGATTACAGATCAGCTCTCAGAGATTGCGCCAGTTCGCGCGGTCTATGGCAATATAGATGGTCATAAAGTAAGAGCGGAGTTTCCCTTGCACCAAAAGTTTACCATGGAAGGAGTCAGGGTTTGGATGACCCATATTGGCGGTAAGCCTTATGTGTATGACTATCGAATCAGAGAAGATATCAAGCGCACCAAACCAGACTTATTTATCTGTGGGCACTCTCACATATGTAAAGTGCAGCTTGATAAACGACTGCAAACTCTATATATGAATCCGGGTGCGGCAGGAGTACATGGATTTCATAAAGTGAAAACCATATTGAGGTTTAGTCTCGATCAGGGCAAGATTAAAGACCTTGAAGTTGTTGAGTTAGGCCCTCGCGCTCGAGGATAAAAAAAGCCCTTTCTGATTTCTCAGAAAGGGCTCAATTTCAATCAAGTGAAGAAGACTACTGCTTCACTACTCGCTCAGTGTATAACTTTCCTTCTACTTGTAGAGTAACAAAGTAGATTCCAGCTTTCAGACTGCTCATGTCCATAGTCAGACCAGTGTTTATTCCTACAGGAGGACTTATTACTGCCTCACCAAGAACGTTTCTGACCACTGCAGATTCAATCTCCTTGTCTGATGTAATTGTCATCAGCCCCTCAGTTGGGTTTGGATAGATTCTGAATGCTATGTTTTCATACTCGTAAACAGAACTAATTAGTTCGTCATCTACAATCAAGTCATCAATATAAAAGGTGTTGGTAGCATCAATTGAGAAAAAGTTAATTGCTCCAACCATATCCCCTAAATATGCACCAGTATGTATAACGTCTCCGTTTAACTCAACTGTAATCAATGAGTTATCTAAGTCGATAATGTGCTCCATTTTGAACCATGTATCTTCTGGAAAAGTGAACGTAGATATTGAGACCTGATTTTCTTGGTAGTCTCCCATTCCTCCTTGATTCAAGAAAAGGTCGAAGTTCCAAACTCCAGTCGCTTCAGTATTCTGCATGTTATAATATCCATTTGCTCCAGAGGGTACGTACATCATCATTCTTACTGACCACGTGCCTTCTGTCTGGTCTCCTAACAGAAGCAAGTTGTCTTCAACTCCTCCTGGTCCAATCTTCAAGGAGTTAGGAGATGAGAATTCTTGCTCATCCGAAACTAATGAAGGGGTAGCTGCAGGTGGCCAAGGTCCCCAATGGTCTGCATTGTCATGAATACCACTTCCTGTTGCATAACCATCAAAATTATCACAAATCACAGCATCAGGAACTATGCAGCCTTCCCAAAAAGGAGGGGGATCTACAACCTCACATGGACTACCTGGAAGGTCATACACACACATCAATCGTGGGATCATAAATCCGTTGATTGTATCCTGAAATGCCTCACTGAATGCCTGAGACATGTTTGGGTTAGACTGCAGCTGAGCCATGTGAGTAGTCACACCACCACCAAGGTCTACATTAGACAACGGTGCATCTGGATCCCACCACTGCCAAGGAGCAGAAGTGTTTGTCAAAAATGACATCAATGGTTGAATGACAGTAAACAGACCCTCTGGAGAGGCATTAACTGTTTCCATTGTTCCGTTACTTGCATCATAAGTAGCGTTATACAAAGAGCGCGCTCTGTCAGTATATGGGTCGCCATCTGGTATGTCAATAAACGCATCGTTGTTACCAAGGTCATTGGCCTTCTGGATAAAGAAGTTTGAACCATGTACGTCAACAACTTCCTCCTGCGTAGTAGGTACGATTACCGTTCCTGCTGTAAATGGAGCGAAGTCATCACGCAGTGCGTGAAATGCAATCATTGGCGCATCTCCAGCTTCTAGCCAAGACTCATCAGCGAGTGCACCACCTGCGTTGATAGACATGTGTACTTCAGCCGTCTGGCCATTGTCTCTGTACAAGTTAAGTGAATTAGGGAAACCAATTCCTGATGGAGGTCCAACAACCATAGTGTCTATGTAAGACACATTTGGGTCAAATGGATTTGGTCTAAACTTCTCTAAGAAAAGCTCAGTCCCTGGCTTGTCAAGTGTCACATATGCCTGAGACATATATCCTCCTGAACCTTCTCCAAAAAGAGTGATTTTTGATTCGTCAATTCCGTATGTGTTTGCTCCAGCAGCATCTTCACGAATGAAGCGCACGGCAGTCTTCGTATCTTGAAGTGCTCTGTATACGGCATTAAGAAGAGTTCCTCTTCTTGTCTGCACGTCTGGTGCAATCGGATTCCAACCAAGTCTGTAGTCTATCGAGATAGCAACAAATCCTCTTCGTGCCCATGAACGACAAAGGTCCACAGCAAGGCTGTCATTACGCTGTCCCATCATGCTACCGTTAAGTGGTGGCGGAAGGAAGTTACCCGTGTGCAGGTATATCATTACCGGACGCTCAGTTTCAGTATCAACCGTATTGTTAGGGTGATATACATCCATAGCTATGTCGGTTACTTTCAACTGTGTTGACGCGTCTCCCGGATCATAATACTCAGTCGGATAAGCACTACCTGCATCAGCAAGAGCACTTAGCGTACCAATGTCGGTACCGAGTTGCGTGGACTGACTGAGGTCTGAAGTTAAAAAGTCGATGTTCGTGCCAAAAACAATACCGCTAACGACCTCTACTTCGGCATCGGTAAACACTTCTTCTAAATATCTCGTTTGTGCGTTAACTGCTTGCCCTAGAGCCACAGTCATTAGCATTACGAAACCTAATCGTATACATTTTTTCATCTCAAAATCTGTTTTATAGTAAATGTGCCTCCTAAAGTACTATTTCAAATCAATCTGGAAGGAAACATAAAGCAACCTTCCTACTGATGGGCCACCGTAAACTTGGAGGTTTTTGTTGTCAAAAGCACGTTCGAGTCTGTTTTCAACTCCTTTGGCGAATAGTGGTCTAATGCCGAGTATGTTGCTTCCCCCTATCTTAAGCGTAGTGCTGATTTGCGGAAAGAACACATTGACTTGCGCATCGAGCATATCATAAGTAGGTATGCTTCCCGTAAACTGGGGCGACCCCTCAAATAGGAATCCTTGAATCCACTTATAGTTTATACCATATCCGAAGTGCGGTATCTTTTTAAACAGCATCAGCTCTCTTGCGCTCAAGCCTAAGTTAAATTTGTTCTTTGGCGTATTAAAGGCTGGAATAATAGGGTCGTCATCACCGCTTACCAATTCATTAAAGCTGTAATTACCGCTCAGCGAGCTTTTCTTGAAGTAGTAATTCATTCCCAGGCTAAAACCAGAAGTGGTCACTATAGACTTGGCATTAGATGCTACTCTATACACCTGAACATTGGTAGGCGCAGTGTTTTGCACCGGGTCTACAAAAGCACTAATGCCGAGTTCAAATCCGATGAAGTCTGTGTAGCGACTGTAATATGCGCCAAGGTCCACATAGAGTTCTTCAGAGAGTTTACCTCTGTATCCCGCCTCCACAGTTCTGACTTGCTCTGGCCTGATGGATTCTACATTAAAATACTGTAAGGTGTCTCGGTCTAAGTTTGTTCTAAAGTCTGAAAATGAATCAATGGTAATGAGTGAGTCATTGCCCTGTTCAAATCGACCGTCTATGTTACCGAGCAGAATGGCCCTCCCGACATTATAAAAGAGGTATTGATCTGCCAGCGTTGGATTTCTAATGGCCGAAGAAAAACTCAGTCGATAGGTGTTCTTATCGTCTGGCACATAGACCAACGATACGGCTGGCGATAAGAGAGGGTCAAAATTTTGATTTTTGTCAAGCCTCACCGTGGCATTGGTGATCAACTTTTCTTCCTTAAACTTCTTTTCTAAACCAAAGTATGAGCCCCACTCACTGTTTCTGATACTCACGCGTGAAGAGTCGAGTTTAACTCGCTGCCCATCCACTAAGATGTTATTGCCGAGCGAATCTTTGGCATAAATATATGAGAGCGTATCGCTGAATATCGTTCCACGACTATCTGGACTGTAGAATCTTGCATTTCCACCCACAGTAAAGTCAATGTCATTCCACTCAAACTTGTACTCACCGGCAATGTGACTCAGCTTAGATTTGTCAAAAAATCTAGAACCACCTTCGGTAAATGTGCGCTGGGTGATGGAATTAAATAATGAGTCAAACCGTGCTGTTCCTGGCTCATAATAAGACTGAATAAACTGGTCATTAAGCGAGTTTGTAGTCTCTAGGTTTTGTTGGTGAAGATTAGAGAAGAAGTCTGTATTGTTATTAATCCAATCTAAAGACAACTGATTGTAAAGGGCCAGCGAAGAGTCTGGGTCTGAATAGCCTTGAGCAAGAACATGCTGAAACAAGGAGTCAGGAACTCCAGTAGCTTCCAAAATTGGCACAATGTTTTGACTCCAAAAAGTCAAGTAATTCGTATTCCAATCGGCATTATTTGATTGCGCCTCTTGCATGCGAAGCGCAGTGGTCACTACATCATAGGTGTCACCCGCATCTTCAGAAGTTCTGTAGCCTCTTAAAAACCACTTTCCTTTTTCACCTATTTCTAGTTTGTGCTGAAAAAACTCTATGCCTCTCAACGCATATCTGTTATCCCCTTGGTAGATGGTATTGCCAGTACTGTAGCTGAAACTATAGTTGGTAGTTATTTTGTCATTGAGCTTGTAGTAAAGACCCGTGTTAAACTTGCTGTTGTCCGTATCGTAGTCCAGTAAGTCGTTTTCTCGATACCCATTTCTTAAAAATCTTGTTAGTCCCGGACGGCCGCCAAGACTTGTTGGTAATAGGTTGTCTGAATTGTCATTGTTAAAACTGACATCTTCATCTCCATAGATGTTTACTGCATCAAATCCGAAAGGGTGATCGGCACCGAGGCTTGATCCTTGAATAGGGTCGTAGTTTGTCGCTTCCCAGTCGTTTGCTTCAAATCTCAGCAGGTTCAGTTTCCATCCAAATCGCTTTGCTTTTCCCTCTGTGGCAGCTATTCTGACGGCTCTTTTGACTAGTGCTCTTTCTCCAAATTTTAGCTCCATTGACACACCTGGAAATTGAAAAGGGTCTTTGGTGGTCATGCTCACCACTCCGTTGAAGGCGCCTGGGCCGTAGTAAGCAGAACTGGCTCCTGCTACAATCTCCACTGACTTTAAGTCCAAGTCTGAAGTACCTAGAAAGTTTCCAAGCGAAAAGTTTAACCCGGGTGATTGATTGTCACACAGGTCAATAATTTGGAGACTTCTAACTGGAGATGTCGAGTTGAAACCACGCGTATTAATCACTTTAAAACCTAATGAGGCAGAGGTCACGTCTACATCTTTTAAGGCGCCCAAACTCTCGTAAAAATCACCTGAAGCCGCTTCTTTGATGGCGAGGACATCCATGGTTTCTACAGTCAGTGCTGCTTGTCTTTGCTTTTCTGATACGCGCTGCGCCTTTACTTCCACCGCATCCATAAGCACCGCATCAGAGCCAAGTTTGACAAAGATTTCACTCTTGTTTTCTTCAGTAACTAAAAAGGTTGACGTCCTGTAGCCCAAAAAAGAGATGGTTAAGTTGAGAGGTAAAGACTCGGTAGTGCTCAACTCAAAGTTGCCATCCATGTCTGTGGTGACTCCAGTGTTGGTTCCTTCAATAATTACGGCCGCTCCCGGTAGCGAGAAGCCATCATTCTTATCCACTACTTTACCTTTCATGGTGCTTTGTCCACACAACTGGCTGCAACACAAAGTGGCACAGATAATACCCAGCATAAATTTCAGGAAACTCTTCATCATGACTAAGTTTTAATGGTTTATCGCAAGCGGTCTTGAGAGCTCACAAGTAACTCATCTTTCTTAATGGCTCTTTTGGCCAAAAACACAAAAACAAGTGCAACTACTGGCAGGTAAGTCGACACGCCATAAGCCACAGGGGCGGTCGCGTCTTGCAGATTAGCCACAATGTGGTCTACACTTAAGTATAGTAACACCACCAAACCTAATATCAATATGTACGACAACCAGCACAGTGTAATCTGTTGCTTCCTGTTCCTATACTGCAAAATGCAAAACAAAAGAAGCCCAGCGAGCGAGACTACTATATAATACATCGGGAAAGGCAAGAGCGTGTCTATGGTCTGCGAGCGGTCCAGTAAAAAGGCGCCAGTCACATCAAGCAGATACTTCGCATTAAACTCTGCTATCGGAAAAGCAAACATGAGCAGAAGGCAGGCTAGTGCCAAGAAGAGGTAAACAGTTTGGATTCTTTGTATCATAAATCGGTATAAATCAGGGCCAATATACGAATGATCGACATTGACTTTAGGGGTGCAGAATCAACAAGGATTGGAAATAAATTTGTCAAGCCCTTTGTTAGTTGATTTATAATTGTCGTATAATTGCTCTCGAATCGGTCAGAGGCATTCTGCAAACGACCAAATAAACACTTCCACCTCGGTGGAATCCCCAATTTCTTTTAAATACATCTTTCATTCATAACCCCACACATGTACGATATTATTGAGTTGAGCGGTAAAAAAGTTACCGAACTCCAAGAGATCGCTGAAGGTCTCGAGATAAAGAACTTCAAGAACCTCAAGAAACAAGAGATCATCTATAAAATTCTTGACGAGCAAGCACTGAAGCCTGCGCCAAAGAAAAAAGCTGAGCCTAAGACAGAATCAAAGCCAGTTGAGAAAAAAGAAGCAAAGTCTTCTTCTGATGATAAAAAAGTCGACTCTAAAGTAAAGAAAGACGACAAGGAAGCGAAGGACAAAAAAGAGTCGAAAAAAGAATCACGTTCAGATTCTAAAAATGGACGTCAAGACAAGAAAGACGATCGCGGAGACAATCGTGGAGATCGAAGAGACAAGCGCAATGGCCGTGAAAACGGAGAGCGTAGAGAAAAGAAAGAGCCTAAGAAAGAAGAGTACGGGTATAATTTTGATGGACTAATCCTTCAAGAAGGAGTGCTCGAAATCATGAGCGATGGATACGGATTCTTGAGGTCTTCGGATTACAACTACATGAACAGTCCAGATGACGTGTATGTATCTCAATCTCAAATCAAACTCTTTGGATTGAAGACTGGAGATACTGTCAAAGGACACATCCGCCCTCCGAAGTCTGGTGAGAAGTATTTTCCACTTATCCAAGTAGAGAGCATTAACGGACGTGACCCACAATTTGTGAGAGACCGTGTGCCATTCAAATATTTGACACCACTTTTCCCAGACCAAAAATTAAACTTGGCTGGTGACAATAGCAATGTGTCGACTAGAATCATGGACATGTTTGCGCCAATCGGTAAGGGGCAAAGAGGTATGATTGTCGCCCAACCAAAGACGGGTAAGACAGTCTTACTTAAAGATGTGGCCAATGCCATTGCGGCAAACCACCCAGAGATGTATCTCATCATCCTCTTGATTGATGAGCGTCCGGAGGAAGTTACAGACATGGCGCGCAGCGTAAATGCAGAAGTAGTTGCCTCTACGTTTGATGAGCCTGCTGACCGCCACGTGAAGATTGCCAACATCGTGTTGGAGAAAGCGAAAAGAATGGTGGAGTGTGGACATGATGTGTGCATACTTCTAGATTCTATCACGCGTTTAGCAAGAGCATATAACACTGTTTCACCTGCATCAGGTAAAGTACTTACAGGTGGTGTAGATGCTAATGCACTGCAGAAACCAAAGAGCTTCTTTGGTGCGGCCAGAAAGATTGAAAACGGAGGCTCACTTACTATCCTAGCCACTGCGCTCACAGAGACAGGGTCTAAGATGGATGAGGTAATCTTTGAAGAGTTCAAAGGAACGGGTAACATGGAGCTTCAATTGGATCGTAAGTTGGCCAACAGAAGAGTTTACCCAGCCATTGACATCACTGCTTCTGGAACTAGAAAAGAAGACTTACTCATGGACAAAGAGTCGCTTCAGCGTATCTGGATTCTTAGAAAGCATCTTGCTGATATGAATCCTATCGAAGCGATGGACTTCGTGAGAGACAGAATTATGGACACCAAGAGTAACGAAGAGTTCTTGGTGAGCATGAACGGATAAAAACGAATAGTTAGCCCCGTCTGGCCTCAAGCTAGACGGGGCTTTTTCTTGCCATGAAAAACACAGCCATATACCTCGCCTTAGGGTGGTTCGCATTCAGAATTTTGGTCAACAGTACAGACCTTTTTGAGAATGAGTTTACAGCCTCGTTATTCGTTAATATGTTACTGCTGATAGTAGTAGTGTATGTGGCCATAGGTAAAGTAAGGCATCAACAACTTCCTTTTCTTGAGGTTGCCAAGATAGGCATGAGGTCAGCCAGTTTGTACTCCTTTATAGTCGCTATTTTGATGTTTTGCTTCTACCAGTTTGTAGATGCAGAGTTTATCGGTCAGCGCATAGATGAGGTCAACACAGCTCTAAAAGAAAGCATCGATGCGCGTGGTGGCTGGGAAGAGGTCAAGTCAGAATATTCACCTGACGGGAGCCTTACTGAAGAAGAGTTTTTTACCACGCAAAAGGAAGAAACCCATTCTCTTTTTTCACCTTGGTTTATCGCCTCTACCTCATTGTTTATGATGGTGATTGGTGGCCTGATATATTCGCTTATCGCCACCTTCTTTCAACAGCGCATGATGAAAATCATCAACCGATAAGCTCTTCGGCCAGGTCCTGATAGTTGGTTCCTTTAAAGGTACCTGAACTCATCATTAACAGGTTTTTTTGATTCCAGTTCTCGCTTCTTAATTGCTCAAGCATCTGCGATACATCTTCAAATACGGTCACGTTTTGACCACCAAAAGCTTCAGCTACCTCCTCTTTGCTGACCGGTTCTAACTTTTTATGTGCCACTACTGCCGGATCAAAATACACGTAAGCTTTATCGGCTTTGGCCATGGCCCCATTGTACTCTGACAAAAACTCTTTGTTTAGACTACTAAAGGTGTGTAGCTCCATACAGGCAATCAACTGCCGATCTGGATACTGCTCTTTGAGCGCTGTGGTGGTCGCTTTAAGCTTTGATGGAGAGTGCGCGAAGTCTTTGTAAACCACACTTGATACAGTCCTCTTCACCAGCTCCAACCTTCTAGCGGCACCTGAAAAAGAAGCCATAGACTCGTAAAAATCGTGGTCAGAAATACCTAGGTCTTTACATACTAGCCTAGCGCCACTCAGGTTTTGCAGGTTATGTTCTCCAAAAATCTGAAGCGCGGTGCTGCCATCTGCATGAGACACGGAGGTCATACCATCGCTGATACTGTATGTTGGACTGTCATAAGGTGCACAAGTAATGTGGTCTATTTGAGCAACAATTTTTCTGAGTTGCTCATCACCTTCATAGTACACAAGTGTGCCATTTTCCAGAATTGATTCTGCAAAAATTTGAAACTGCGACACGTAATTCTCAAACGTAGGAAAGACATTTATGTGATCCCATGCCACACCTGTAAGTAATGCGGTATGCGGTTTATACCAGTGAAATTTTGGCCTTCTGTCTATGGGTGAAGACAAGTACTCATCGCCTTCTAAAATGACGATAGGCGCTTCGTCTGTCAGCTTGACCATGCAGTCAAATCCATCGAGTTGAGCACCGACCATATAGTCTGCCTCTATCTTCAATTCGTTGAGCACATGAAGTATCATGGCGGTGATGGAAGTCTTGCCGTGACTACCGCCAATCACCACACGTTTTTTGTCTTTGGTCTCATTGTAGATATACTCAGGGTAGGAGTAAACGGTCAAGCCAATCTCGCGGGCTTTGAGTAGTTCCGGATTGTCTTCTCGCGCATGCATGCCCAGTATGATGGCGTCAATAGAGCTGTCTAATTTTTCGGGAAACCACCCAAATTCGGACGGTAATAAACCTTCTTTTTCTAGACGCGATTTTGACGGGTCAAAGATCTTGTCATCAGACCCGGTGACTTCAAATCCTTTTCGTTTTAGCGCAATGGCTAGATTATGCATAGCCGCTCCGCCTATGGCAATAAAGTGAACTCTCATGGACTGCAATTTCTGCACTTTTGAAACGATATGCGTTGCGCTTCAATGGAATTATCAACCTTTTGGCTATAAAAGAATTGCTTGTTATCGGTAGGTGCTGACAACGCTGAAGACGTAACTTCAACCTAATATTTGCAACATGAATTTACACAGTATCAATACCGGTTATTTCAAGCTTGATGGTGGCGCCATGTTTGGTGTCGTGCCAAAGTCTATATGGCAAAGGACTAATCCGCCCGATGATAAAAATCTTTGCTCGTGGGCCATGCGGAGCTTACTCATCGAAGATGGTGACCGGCTTATGCTTATTGATACGGGCATAGGTGATAAGCAAGACGAGAAGTTTTTAAGGCATTACTATCTGCATGGAGATGATAGTCTGGACAAGAGTCTCAAGTCTGCGGGATTTCATCGTGATGATATCACGGATGTGTTCTTGACACACCTGCATTTTGATCATTGCGGAGGGGCGATAGAGCGAGATTCGAATGGCAATTTTAGACCGGCATTTAAGAACGCAACTTTTTGGAGCAATGAGCGCCATTGGAAATGGGCCACTGAGCCCAACCCTAGAGAAAGAGCTTCTTTTTTAAAAGAAAATATCTCGCCCATTCAGGAGAGTGGACAGTTAAAGTTCATTGACAGAGAAGGAGACTATATGAAGTCTGTCTTCCCTGGAGTAGATGTGCTTTTTGTTGACGGGCACACAGATAGTCAGATGCTGCCTCACATTCAGTACAAGGGAAAAACGGTGGTGTTTATGGCAGATCTATTGCCAAGCATCGGTCACATCCCGTTGCCTTTTGTGATGGGTTATGACACTCGTCCGTTGATCACATTGAGTGAGAAAAAGTCCTTTTTACACCAAGCGGCAGAACAGGACTATGTGTTGTTTTTAGAACATGACGATGTCAATGAGTGCTGCACCATCAAGCAAGGAGCGAAGAGGCCCGAGTATTCTAGTAGCATGTTAATCAGTGAGCTATGAGGAGGCTTTTGATGCTGGGGTTTGTTGTCTCCTTGTTAAACAGTCTTTCTGCTCAAGACCAGCATTACAGCAACGAGCGAATATTTAGTGGATTTCCTCAGTTTTATAAAGCGCAAGGTTTGAATGTGGCTACAGATGGCTTTGAAAAAATCAGATATCAGTACAAGCAAGGAGAATTCTACTACGACAATTTTTTAGCTGGAATGACACTCAGTATTAATCAAGATCAGTACTTCAATAACTTGTTTTGGAATAGGTGGTTTTGCCAGAGACTATGCGCTCAACGGACCGATTAAAGTTTTTGGCCAAGTTGGTATAGATATAATGATTGGCGATGTCTTCGTAAATACCAGAAGGTCTGACCTGTATGTGGAGTATAGTTTTGAAGCTGGTTTGGCTCACCCTATAAACCTGGCCGGTAATCTCTTAAGCGCAGAGTTGTTTGTGAGATACCATGAACCGTTCGTCAATTCGAGAATCCGCAGTAAGGGTTTCTTGCCTGGATTTAGCCTCATATACTCCTACTGATGTCAAAGCCCATACTTACCTTCCTAGCTTCTTGTGCGTTGCTCTGCGGATATGCTCAGATAGATATAAAACTCAAAGAAAAACCGAAGTCATACACCATTGACTCTTGGACTACGCTTTACTCATTTTCATACGGACACGAAATCGGCTCGGCAAATCTCGTTTCCCTTTCTCAAGGCATCACTTTAGCTGACGACCTTCCCTTTGGATGGCGACTTGGGTTTATATATAATCAAGGCAATGAGGTGACCTTTTCTGTAAATACAGCGGGTGTTTATGCCAAGTATTACGTGCTTGATGGCCCGCTGCGCGCTGTCTCGTCTTTAGGTGTTGATTATCAGATTTTAGACTTCAAAGGGCAGCCTCGTACCGAAAGAACAAGTCCTATATCGTATGACGCTAGCCTCGGTTTGGCCTACCATATTTCACGAATGGGTGACCCATTAAACTTAGAGATGTCAGTGAATTACAGATCTCCTCTAAAGGCTGCCTATAGCTTTGAGAAAATGCTTTACGGGTCTATCACTCTTGCGCTCTATTTGTAAAAAAAAAGAGCGGCTATTGCCGCTCTTTACATTCAATTAGTTTAATCACAATCAGTTTACAGAAAGGTCTTCCAGGCTGATGCTAATCACCTTGTCTTTACGGTCATACAGATACGTACACATCTTACCTGGGCGTGCTTTTAGACATCCAGACTTTAGGTTTTTTGACCCTGTCGCTTTGGCTGTGTGCTTCTTTGATACAGGTACCTTACGTGTAGTAGATTCCACTCCTTTTTCGATAGTTGTAATACCGATGTAAGGTTTACCTTTTCCAAGTCCAGCGTCTTCGAAATTGGTAAACACGATTACTCGCTGCTCGGTACCTTCCAGTTGAGTAGAGAACTCATAGGTAAACACTTTCATTCTCTTCAAGTACTGAGCAAGCGCTATACCACCTTGTTGAGCCACTCCGCCATCAACCATCACAGACTTGTACGGCTTTTCAATCTTATTGATGTCAATAGGGTTACCCATGTCATCGTAGTTGTAAATGAGGTAGTCTATCACTGTAAAGCCCATTGGTGCAGGCTCATTACTGTTATTCATAGCACCCAGCACTGTACCGGCCTTCACCGTTTTTCTGAATGTTTCAGAAATCACTTGATATCCTCCTCCTGGCTCAGGTATAATTTCGTGAAAGAGCACTTTTGGCTTAGAACCTATGCTAAACTCTCTACTGGTAGCCTTCATTGCATCCTGTATTCCGTTGTCCCAGTCTATCGCGTTTTTGGCAATCTGAGACCCGTCAGGAGCCAACTTCATGAAGAAAATCACGTCAGAGTTTTTCTCATTCACTTTTTCTCCATTGTAGTACATACCACAAGTAACGGTGGTGCCGTCAGGCTCAACAATCATGGATGAAGGTATGGCGGTCAGCATACCGTCAAATAGTGGTGTTTTGAAAATCTCATCACCAGTGTTGTCATCTAAAGAGACGAGTGATCTCATAGCCTTTCTGTACGCCATGAGCGAGGGGCGCTCATTGACTATAAGTGTTAGCCTTCCGTTTGAAGATTCTGCACCGACAATCATAGCAAGCCCCTTAGGACGAGTGTACGTTTTGTCCCAAAGTATCTGCGCGTTGCTGTCCATTTTTCTGACACGGTATCCCCACTTTTTCTCTTTTACCAGAGAAGTGACATAAAACCCGCTTCCATCTCTTGCCGGATACATTGCGGCAGAGCCCGCAGAGGCAAGTTTTTTGACTGGGATAGTCTCTTTCTTTGTCTCGTTTCCTTTGGCATCAAGTACAAAGTACGTGTTGGTTTTCTTGTTGTAATCCACAAAACCGAAGAGGAAGTTTTGACCGTTAAACTCAGCCCCAACCAAGAAGTCACCCTTGTTTACTACAATTTTTGTTTTGTTGACTTGGTTCAGATTAAGGTCAAAGATTTCTAAGACATACTCACGCATTCCTTTTTTGAGTTTCTCACCCAACTGGTAAGATTGAGAAAAAAGGGTTCTATGAAAAAGGCCGAAAAAATGGAGAGTGGATCACCTACTATCCTAATGGTCAGGAAGAGAAAATAATTCAGTATCGAGAGGAGAGACAGTCTGGACCGTATGTAGAATATTGGTCAAATGGTAACAAGCGCATAGAAGGGAAATATGACGACTCTTTTGTAGATGAGAATAGGCAGCTGGTCTTTGGAAGGAGTGGCACGAGAATGGGCAAGACATGAGAGAGGTCTCATATGTCAACGGACGAAGAGAGGGGCCATCGACAGAGTGGTATGCAAATGGTCAAGAGAGATTAAGGGTCACCTTTTGGTATAACGGTGGCAAGGAGTCAATGTATGATGGGCGCGCAACCGAGTGGCATGAGAATGGTCAGTTGAAGTATGAAGGGCTTTATGACAAAGGTCGAAGAGATGGTACTTGGAAGGAGTATGATGACAAAGGAAACCTCAAATATGAAGGCTTCTTTGACAAGGCACGATATGCCGGAGATGTAACACACTATTACCCTAATGATAAAAGGAAGAGTAAGGGCTCATACCGTATGAAGGGCATCTGGAATAAGTTAGACCAGAAGACGGGTAATTGGATAGAGTGGTACGAAAATGGAAATGAGAAGTGGACAGGCAATTTCGTAGAAGGTAAGCGAAAAGGTATCTGTAAGAAGTGCTATGAGAATGGACAATTAGAGCGTGAGGCTATTTTTGAGAAAGACATCATAGTTGGATATGTGAGAGAATTTTATCCTGATGGCTCTAAAAAAATTGATGGTACATATTGCAGCCAGTTGTCTAGAAGAGGAATGAGAGACGGAGCATGGAAGGTCTGGGATGAGCAGGGGAATTTGCTGAAAGACGAAACGTATGAAAAAGGCAAGAGGATTAAATGATCTTCTTGATTCGATTAATTTTCATTTCTCTTTTGCTTTTGCCGTGCCTTGTTTCTGGCCAAGTGCAGTCACCCAGCTTTAGTTACGAAGAGCAAGACCCCAAGTATAAATACAATACTAATCGTAGTATCCAGTCGGCAGGTGCGGCTGTATCACTGATGAAGTTTGACCTGTTTGATGGTGAAATCGAGCTTACATTTTTTTCCGGTCAATTTTGGTCTGTTTTATGAGTACGCCTACATGACTATCTCAGATTCGAAAAAGTTTAATGTTACTGCGGTGCTAGCCGGTCAGGTTATGGTCCCATATTTTGGAGTATGAATGTTAACCGGGGCAGATTTTCGAATGGGAACGTTTGCCAGTATTGACGGAGAAGCAGGGTCTAGAGGATTGCTCGTTGGTCTTGGTTATGACCATACGTCAGTCGGCTACCCACTCAATTTTTCTAAAAGCTATCCGTACATAAGGGGAGGGTTGGCCATCGAAAACTTCTTTGTGATTTACCAGCACTCCACGGTCGAGATTTTCGGTCGACAAGAGTACTTTGGTAATCTGAAGGTGGGAGTGAATTTTGATTTTTGGAAATTGAATTGACTTAGAATTTCTTCTCTCTAGCCTATCTCAGAAAGTCGACTTGTTATTGCACAAGACCAGCTACCTCTTCAAACTCCTATAATCCAAAAAGTAAAGCACTTTAATAGAAAGGCTATTAAGTTGATCGAGCCTAAAGGTGCGTTCTAAGTTCTCCCCATAGTTGACCATCAGCTGATTATTGGCACCTATGATTTGGTTCTTCCAAACGACACTCATTTCAGACCCTGGTGAAAAAACCCAACGATACACCATGTCGATGTTAAAGGCATTAAAATTTGTGTTGTGGTCACTCTCTCCATCTGTTGTTCCTGCATATTCAGACTCGACTAGTCGGCCCGTATCATCAAGCGATTGATAGCTGAGATAGCTCACTTTTGTCCAGTATTGACGGAGCCTAAAAGTGAGGCCCATCGTGTTGTTAAACACGTAGTTTGCCCTGAGCAGAGTTTCATAAATGTCTTGGTCTCTTCGACCTAATATTATCTGTCCATCATCTAGGGAGTTGACCCAGCCCACATCATTGTTGAAGTTATATCGTCCATATTCTAAAATGAACATCAGCTTATCGTTAAACCTAAACCGTGGTGCAATCACATAGTTAAACCGCTGCCGGTGCTTCTCATTATACCATCTGTAGTTCCAGTTGGCATCAATAGCAAACCGCTTTCTGTAATCTGACGAAATCCATGTTCCGCCATTATAGTTTGTTGGCTGTATGTATACACGCCCTGCTTCTCTGGGCTCAAAGAAATCATTTGACTCGATGGGTATGGCCGTGAAAAAACCTCCAAATGCATCAAAGTCTTTCGTCAAGAAAAAGAAGTTGGTGTTGACGTTCATATTTTGAAATTCATTGGGCTTGTACAGCCTAGAGTAATTGAAATTCAAAAAGACATTTGACCGATTAAAATTCTTTGACGGTTCAAGCTGACGGTAGCCTATAAAACTTGAAAAAGTGTTCTCATTATTATTAAACAAGAAACCAAGGTCATTGGGGTCGTAGGTGTCACTTTCCACATAATGCTCCGCACCATAGTTGATGTTTCCCGCATTATTTGAGTAGCCAAGGAGATGCCTGTGTCCAAGTTCAGTTCTTGTCGTAAAGTACTTTTGACTGACTGCTCCAGCAGCGTTGAGACTAGCCGTGCGTTTCTTATTCATGAACTGCATCTCTGTGCCAGTCACGTTAGCATCATAATACGATCCGTTGCGTGTCACGTTAGTGTTGACGAGTGAGATGGAGCTGTTCTCCCACAAGTTTTGGTCAAAGACCAACACGTTGTAATTGGTGAGCGGGTCAGTGGTGACTGCTTGTTCTTGGTCAGTAATCGGGTTTCTGACTATCGCCTGCGTCTCAGAAGACACCGCATTGAGCACACCTATGCCAAGCCCATTCTTTCCTCGGCCAGAAACCTTCGTGGCGTTCACCAATCTGCTGGTGCGCGGGTTACTAATTATGTCTTCTTCAGCATACTGGTCATAGATGTCGTAAAAACCTTGCGGGGTGCTGCCTATCCTTCTCGAATAAAACAATCCGACCTTGGAGAAAAGCTCGGTGCCCTCCGTAAAAAATTGTCGGTTTTCGTCAAAGAAGACTTCAAAAGCCGACAAATTGAGCACCTGATTATCAGACTGTACTTGTCCAAAATCTGGTATCAATGTCATGTCAAGGGTGTACGCATCACTTAGCCCAAGTTTGACATCCATTCCACCGTTTAATACAGACTTCCATCCCTTATTGGTGGACTCATCATTCTCTAGATAGGTTGAGAGATAAGGGTAAAAGAACAATCTAAGAGGTGGCTTAATATTCTTTATGCCTTGCAGTAAGCCGCTTTGTATATAGCGTCCGCTTACATTTGGGTCAACTTCATTCCAGTAACTATTCTCTCTGGTTCTTCTCACGTTTCGCGAAAAGTTGACAAACCACTCTTGCTCCACTTCGTCTGGAAACCTAAGCGCGGCATACGGGATTTTCATCTCTACGGTCCAGCCTTTCTCGTTGATTTTTGCTTCACTCCACCACACCGCGTTCCAGGCATAATCCCAATTATCATTGGTCACTTTTATGTCAGACTGCACTCCTGCTGCAGACACCATAAAGTCGAGTCCGTTTATGCCATCCTTATAACAGTTAAACTGGGCCGAGAACGTGTCAGAATTTCCTTCGCCATCGCGCTCTGTGAGTTGCTTAAGAATGCTGTCAGGCTTATTGTCTAACAAGTCCGCTCCAATGTAGATGGCCTCATCATCATAGAGCACCCTGACTTGTGAAACTTGTGATGCCTCCACGCCAATGTTTGGAGAGTTCTGAATGAAGTCGGTGGCAATTTCAGCCTCTGACCAAAACTCCTCATCTAGCACACCATCAATTTTTATGCTGCCAGTAATGCGCTCTGCGCCAAGGGTCTTGCGCGTTTGCTCTTCTTGGCCACTTAGGCTCCATGAGCAAATCAAAAGGAGTATAGTCAGAATGACCCTCATTTATCCGCAAAGTTGAAGAGGCCAGTAGATTTATCTTTAGTGAAATGGTCGCTGCGCGTAATGCCTTCTTTTTCAAAACTGACAATGTTATGCTGCTCATCAAAAGTCTCAGTCAACTGACTTGCCATAACCTCAATGCGCTCGAAATTCTCCAGCTCCTCGCTCTCCAGATAGACCCATATCAAGTCTTCTTCAAGTTCGTAACCTATCATCGTCAGCCTGCACTTTTGTTGATTTATGTGCATGGAAAAATGAGCCGCCATGTACTCACTAAGCACAACGTGGAGCGTGCTATCCATCTCAGGTGTGAAGTGGGTGCCTTGATCTAAGTTCAGCGCTTTCTCCATGTCATCGATGAAGTACTTGCCGTAGACTTCTATCCGTTTGTTCCCCACGTTATATGACGCATTGGTCATGCTCACATAATATTTGTGCTCCGCAGGACTGAGTAATAAGAGGAAAAAGAATGCTAGAATTTTCACTTTACAAATATACTCTGTGGACCACTCAACTTTTTGATTTTAACATCTCTTTTGCACGTCATGCTTGGGTGACAGGCGTTGATATTTAATTACTTTTGATTAAACAGTAGAGAGAAAAAATGCGGAAGATTATTTGCGCGGTCATAGTCTTGACCATAGGGTTTGCCTTTTCGGCTTTCGGACAGAATGATACTTATAACAATAACAAGTTCAGGCAGTTATATCAAGAGCTTCCTACACCCAATATCTATCGAACGGCTTCTGGAGCACCCGGCCATGCGTATTGGCAACAGAAGGCTGATTATGTCATGGACATTCGAATTGATGACGAGAATCAGCGTATTTATGGTGAGGAGACCATTACCTATACCAACAATTCACCTGATGGACTCAAATATCTCTGGTTACAATTAGACCAGAATGTACGATCGAAAGACGCCATGTCAAAGAAGGTACGTACCTCTGAGATGAAGGGTAAGATGTCTTTTGGTGAGATGGAAAGAACCTTTTCTGATTTTGACGGAGGCTTCAAAATTGAAGAAGTCAAAGACAAGTCTGGCAAAACTCTTCCATACACTATCAACGAGACGATGATGAGAATCGACCTTCCGTCTGTGCTCTCTCCTAAGGGTTCATACACGTTTAAGATTAAGTGGTGGTTTAATGTCAATGACAGAATGGCCATAGGTGGTCGTTCTGGCTATGAGTACTTCGAAGACGATGGAAACTATCTATATACCATCGCCCAATTTTTTCCGCGCATGTGTCAGTACACAGACAACGAAGGCTGGCAGAATAAGCAGTTTTTAGGAAGCGGTGAGTTTAGCTTGTCATTTGGAGACTATACGGTAAACATCACTGTGCCGGCTGATCATGTGGTGGCCTCTACGGGTGTACTTCAAAACCCAAAGTCATGCCTGACTTCTGAGCAGCAGTCGCGATTTGCGAAAGCTAGAAGTTCAGACATGCCTGTCATGATTATCAATGAAGAGGAAGCAAGGAATAACGAGCAAAGCAGATCTAAAGCTCAGAAAACCTGGACGTTTAAAGCAAAAAATGTGAGAGACTTTGGCTTTGCCTCTTCTCGAAAATTTATTTGGGATGCGATGGGAGTGAAGCTTGGTAACAAGACGGTGATGGCCATGAGTTACTATCCAAAAGAAGGCAACCCGCTGTGGGAAAAGTACAGCACCAAAGCTGTTGCCCAGACTCTAGAGACGTATAGCAAGCACACGTTTGATTACCCATACCCTGTGGCCATCTCAGTGCACACAAAGTGGATAGGTATGGAGTACCCCATGATCTGTTTTAACGGAGGTCGCCCAGAGTCTGATGGTACCTACTCAGCGCGAACGAAGCACGGTATGATTACCGTGATAATCCATGAGGTCGGACATAACTACTTCCCTATGATTGTTGCCTCAGACGAGCGTCAATGGACGTGGATGGACGAGGGTTTAAATACCTTCTTGCAGTTTTTGACCGAACAAGAGTTTGATAGAAATTACCCATCAAGACGTGGAGAGCCGCGTAACATTGTCGATTACATGAAAGGTGACAAGAATAAGATTTCACCTATCATGACAAACTCAGAGAGCATTCATCAGTTTGGTAACAATGCCTACGGAAAACCAGCGACTGCGCTAAACATTCTGAGAGAGACGATTATGGGTAGAGAGTTGTTTGACCACGCGTTTAAAGAATACAGCCAACGATGGATGTTTAAGCACCCGTCTCCAGCAGACTTCTTTCGCACCATGGAAGATGCCTCTGCCGTAGATCTCGATTGGTTCTGGCGTGGATGGTTCTACACCAACGAGCACTGCGACTTGTCTATGGATAAGGTGAGATGGTTTAAAGTGGCTAATCAAAATCCGAAGGAAAAGATGGCCTACATGCAAGACAAATCTGAGAACCCGCCTGTCAAACTAAATCATGAAAGAAACCTGAAGGATGTTCCTCAAACACGTATTGAGAAAGACCCTTCGCTGAATGATTTTTATACCACCGAAGAGCGTTTTGAAGTCACTGAAACCGACACGAAAGAGTATGATGATTTCATTTCGAGATTGGATCAAGACGAAATGGCCTTGTTTAACTCTGAGGATAATTTTTATGAGATTACGTTTTCTAATGTCGGGGGACTGGTCATGCCTTTGATCGTCCAGTTTACTTATGCAGATGGAACTACTGAGGTAGAAAGAATTCCAGCCGAGATATGGAAGAAGAATGACAAGACTGTGACAAAAGTTTTCAGGAAGGAAAAAGAGGCCACGGGCATATACCTTGACCCTTTTCAAGAATGTGCGGATGTCGATATGGGTAATAACGAATGGCCCAACGTAGCCGAGCCAAGCAGGTTTGAGTTGTTTAAAAACCGATTTGGACGAGGCTCATCTGGGCAGCCAAACCCAATGCAACGAAAAGCCAAGAAGTCGACTAAATAGCCGACTTCTTTCAGGCTTAGTTTTTTACGAATCGGGTGGTGTGAGTACTCAGGCCATCGCTCACTTTCATAAGGTAGATGCCGTTTGTCAGCTCATCAGTATAGACCTGTTCTAGATTGCGTTCGAGTCTTCCACGTTTAGCAACCTGACCAGTTAGGTCGATGATTTCGTAATTGACCGTTGACCCGTTTATCGGGATGTTACCCACGTGCAGTACATCTTGCACCGGATTAGGATAAAGCGTGATACTAAGCCCATTTGAGGCCAGTTCATCAAGCGAAGACACAATGTTTATTTCTCTATAGTCACAGTCAAGCGGGATAGTAGCCGGGCAAATAAGATGAGACAAGAAGTTACTACTTATAGATCGCAGCGTATCATAGTAAAGTACATTGGTTACATGAGGCACGTGTCCTTGGCCTTCTTGCACTTGAAAACAGTTAATTAAGCCTAACTCATCCGCTTTAGCGTGAACTGTTTCCGAACCGTCAACTATAGTAATATCAATTGTGCCAAGCAATTGGAGCATGTCTGTGTCAAAAGGTACGGTGCCATCATCATTACCATGAAAACTGCAGACAGGAGGGTCGTTCGCTTCCATATTCTGCACATCATTTAAAGCACCAGCTATATTGATTATTCCGGCCAGCTCAGAACTATAGCCGGCATTGCCGCTAAGTCCTTCTATGCCTCCTCCGAGTCCAGCAGTAGTAGTGTCTACTATGGCAGGTATCTCATCTATATTGTCCATGTACGCATTGTGCAGCGCGATGAATCCACCTGCTGAGACTCCAGCCATGAAAATTCTGCTCTCATCAATTCCATATGTGTTTCCGTTTTCGGCCACATCTTTTCTGAAGAAACGGGTAGCTGCTTTCCCATCATGAAAACCTCTCACTACTGCCTCTGTGGCATCTTGAGATGGGTCAAAAGAGATAGCGATTCCGAGACGGTATTGTATAGACGCTACCACATAACCTAGACGAGCCATGTCTTCGCAAAAAGGCACGACATCTGCTCCTGTTTTACTTCCTGAGACAAAACTTCCACCGTGCGCAATGATGATTAAGGCGCGGTCTGTTTCTGTATCACCTTCAGGCTCATAGACATCTAGAAATAGGTCTTGAGCATCTCCATTATTGTCTATGTTGTTTCCATAGAGAATGTCACTAGTCAGTGTGTGTCCAGGGAAAATCATGTCTCTGTATCGCCCGTCTTCACATTGTCCAAATGAAGAAAAGAATACTGCGATAGAAAGAAGAGTAAAATAAAATCGGGTCATCATAGCTATTTTTTGCGTTTCCAGATAAGTGAAGTTACGCCAAAAATGCCATCAGTAGGCTCTGCCAGATGATATTTCAGAAAATCCTACTACTAGTAGTAGATCAATCTTCTGACCTTAGAAATGTACTTGGCCATGCGCAATACCTGCTTGGTGTAACCAAACTCGTTGTCATACCAGATATACACCGTAGTGCTTTTCCCGTCTTGTGACACGATGGTCGCAGGACTATCAAAAACCGCACAGCACGTATTTCCAATTATGTCATTGGAAACAAGCTCAGGTTCAATTGAGAATCGAATTTGATTTACAAGATTTCCTTCCAGTGCTGCCTTTTTCATGGTCGCATTGACCGTTTCTCTGCTCACTTCTTTAGACAGGCTCAGATTCATGATGGCCAATGAGCCATTTGGTGTTGGCACTCTCACAGCATTGGCAGTGAGTTTATTCTCAAATCTTGGCATCACCTTAGTCACTGCTTTTCCAGCTCCAGTTTCAGTAATTACCATGTTGATGGCGGCAGAGCGACCTCTTCGATGCTTCTTGTGAAAATTATCAAGAAGATTCTGGTCATTGGTATATGCATGGACTGTCTCGATGTGTCCTTTTTCTATGCCAAAAGCCTCATCGATTACCGAGAGGATAGGGGAGATGGCGTTGGTTGTGCACGAGGCAGCTGACCAGATGTCAGTCTCGTCAATATTAAATTCTTTATGGTTGAGGCCATACACCACATTGGGCACTCCTCCGCCTGGCGCAGTGAGTAATACTTTGCTTGCACCTTTAGACTTCAAGTGGCGGCTCAGCGCCTCTTTGTCTCTGAATACTCCAGTGTTATCTATCACTAATGCATCCTTGATGCCATAACGCTCATAGTCAGCTTCTTCTGGTGAAGCCGCTTCGATCAGCTGCACTTCTTGACCATTGATGACCAAGCATCCTTTATCATGATCTTCAAGAACAACACCAGGAAACGGACCGTGCACAGAATCCATTCTTAAGAGTGCAGCCCTTTTAGTAATCTGCTCAGCAGAAACGCTTCTCAGCACGATTGCTTTTAATCTCAATTGCTGCCCCACACCGCTCATTCTGATGAGCTCGCGTGCACACAGTCTTCCAATTCTTCCAAAACCATAGAGCACCACATCTTTGGGCTCGATGTTTCGGCTGTCTTGCTCACCAGTAAGACCTGCTAATTTGTCTGCTAAAAATTCTTCTTGCGAACCAAAGTTTCCACCCTCAACTAGCCACTCTCGTGACAAGCGCCCGATGTCTATTTTAGAAGGAGCAAGGTCCATGGTACACATTTTTTGCGCCAGTTCTGAAGTAGTCTTTATTTCAATCGGCTTTTGGACTATGTCCTTGGCGTATTCATGAAGATTGAGCACATCAGGCACTCCCATCTCAATGAGCGGTGATCTAAAAAGAACTAACTCAACATTTTTGTCATACATCAGATGACCTATTGAGTTTATCAGATCGACAGCATCTCTTTTTCTATCGACCCAATTTTCAGTAGTTTGGGTAAGTGTGGTAGACATAGTTTTAATAGAAGTGTATTATTGACACATAGTAAAAGAAAAAAGCCTACTCATCCGAGATAGGCTTTTAAAAGTTTGCTTTTAGAGTGTTGCTTCAGTTTCCTGATTGCTTTCTCTTTTATTTGGCGGACTCGCTCTCTGGTCAAGTCAAATTTCTCGCCAATCTCATCTAAGGTCAATCCATGGTTGAGACCTATTCCAAAAAATAGTCTGATGACGTCTCGCTCTCTTTCAGACAAGGTGGCGAGTGAACGCTCAACCTCATTATGCAATGATTCGCTCAATAGTCCTGAATCTGCATTTGGACTATCATCATTAATCAATACATCGAGTAGTGAGTTAGAATCTCCGTCATCTGTAAATGGAGCATCCATTGAGATGTGACGCCCACTAACCTTAAGTGACTGGGCCACTTTCTCTGTTGGAAGGTCAAGTGCATGAGCCAACTCTTCTGCTGAAGGTGGTCTTTCAAACTCTTGCTCCAATTTAGAGAACATCTTATTAATCTTGCTCAACGAACCTACTTGGTTCAACGGCAATCTTACTATACGCGACTGCTCGGCCAATGCCTGCAGAATAGATTGGCGAATCCACCACACTGCGTAAGAGATAAATTTAAAACCTCTTGTTTCGTCAAAACGCTGAGCGGCTTTGATAAGTCCAAGATTTCCCTCGTTAATTAAGTCTGGTAGACTTAAACCCTGATTCTGATATTGCTTTGATACAGAAACTACAAATCGCAAATTGGCTCTTGTCAATTTGTCCAAGGCAGCTTGGTCACCTTGCTTAATGCGCTGTGCCAATTCCACTTCCTCTTGAGCCGTGATCAATTCCTCTTTGCTGATCTCCTGGAGATATTTGTCAAGTGACTGACTCTCCCTGTTGGTTATGGATTTGGTTATTTTTAATTGTCTCATTTGCTATGCAGTGTTTTTTAGTCTAGGTGCTTAGTCTGAATAACTTAATTGATGAATCCCCCGAACTAGTCCTCAAAGATAGAAAGATGGGCCATACCATACAAGTTTCTTTTTATAACTCTATGTCTTTCAGTTAATTGAAAACAGGGGGTACAGATTACACTGCACCCCCTGCTATCTTATCCATATCTTAATAAACTGATTCAAAACCACTTAACAGATGAACGCGGTTTTGTGGTTTCGTTTCTTGCAGGTTTATTGTGATTTGGATCACATTCCGAATCCGTAGTAGGCGGCAGTCCCGTTAGGGTATACACCCGCTATCAATACTCCTCCCTCCATGGAGCTCAACAGCGAACTGACGTCTGATGGTTTCGAAATGATTCTCTTGTCTATTCTAGTTATTATAAATCCTTCTTTTATTCCAGCTCTTCGAAATTTTCCTTGAGCGTCTTTGGCCAATTTGACTCCAGTTTCAAGATTCAGTCTCCTCAATTCATCGCTTGTTGCTTCTTCAAATATTGCTCCGAAGCTTTCAGTGCGTGTCGTCTCGGTGCTGCGATCATTTATTGCAGTTCTACCTTGGCGGTCTCTAACTACAACGCTGTATAGCTTTTCTTTATTGCCTCTGATCACAGAAACTTGCACTTTGTCGCCCGGACGGTACTTTGAGATTTGTTCTTGAAGTCCAGCCACATTGTCTATCTCTTTGTCATTGACAGCAGTTATAATGTCACCAACTTCTATACCCACTGATGCGGCAGCACCATCAGGAGTAAGTCCATTCACATAGACTCCTTCTACTTCATCTATGCCAAGTTGATCGGCAATAGACTGGTTTAAATTCGTAATGCTCACGCCTATGTATGCGCGCTGTACATTTCCATATTCTAGCAAGTCGCTGGTCACTTTTTGTACGATACTGCTCGGCACGGCAAAAGAGTAACCGCTGTAAGAACCAGTTCGCGAAGCGATAGCTGTGTTGATTCCTATCAGCTCACCTCGTGTGTTGACTAGAGCGCCTCCACTATTTCCTGGGTTGACAGCTGCGTCAGTCTGAATAAATGACTCGACCGGAAAAATTTCCCTGTTTGGGTCAGCATCTAATAAGTTAATGTTTCTCGCTTTTGCACTGACTATTCCCGCAGTCACAGTTGAGGTTAGGTTAAAAGGATTACCAACAGCAAGCACCCATTCGCCAATTTTTACATCATCAGAATTGGCAAACATCACAAAAGGAAGGTCCGTTTCATCTACCTTAATAAGTGCAAGGTCAAAGGCTGGGTCCGCGCCAATCACTTCTGCTTCAATAGTTCGATTATCATTGAGTGTGACCTTGAGTTTGTGAGCCCCATCAATCACATGATTATTCGTGACGATATATCCGTCATTTGAAATAATCACTCCACTACCAGATCCGCCAAAAGACTGCGGGGGCATCGAGCCGAACATATCCATCCAAGGGTTTCCAGAGGCCTGCACAACTGTCTCAGTCTGAATGTGGACTACGCTGTTTACAGTTTTCTCTGCGGCTGTTGTGAAATCAAGACTTCCAGAATTGGCAGGAGCGTAGTTGGCATAAGTAATAGGAGTCTGTTCGACTACTCGGGTTATGTGCTGCGCACCATCTTCGTCTTCGAAGTGTTTATAAATACTTACTGAAATCAATCCCCCTAACATGGCCACCAATGTTATTCCTAAAAGCTTTTTCATCTTGATTCGATTTATAATTTTCCTGTTCTTACTGTTGCTCAACATTCATGCCTGAATGCCGCTAACATCAAAATAACGCAGGGTTCAAATTATTAGTCCTTCTGAGTCCGTTAAAAAAAGTTAACCGTAGTCATGAATTTGATAGTAGTCCTGGATCAATCACTCGAAAATATGAGCACTTTTGTTGGACTAAAAAATGAGCCAATTCTTTTTCAAATATCAAGGCACGGGTAACGACTTCATTCTCATAGATGATCGTCAAGGAGACTTCCCAAAGAATGATAGTTCGTTAATAAAACGACTCTGTGATAGAAAGTTTGGTATCGGGTCTGACGGTCTGGTATTGCTTCAGAATGATGAAAACGCGGACTTCTATGTAGACTTCATCAACCCTGATGGTAGTCGCAGTTTCTGCGGAAATGGCAGCCGATGTGCCGTGGCTTTCGCCTCATTATTAGGCCTGTTTAATGGAGCATGTAGATTTAATGCCATTGACGGTGAGCACCATGCGCGTATTGATGCTGACATGGTTGAGTTGCAGATGTCATGGTCTGGTAAAATAGAAAAGCAAGGAGAAGATAAACTCCTAGACACGGGCTCTCCTCATTTCATAACCATGGTCGATAATGTCGATGAGGTAGATGTATTTGCGCAAGGAAAAAGCATCAGATATAGTGATGACTTTAAGGAGCAAGGTGTGAATGTCAACTTTGTGCAACTGCTTAACGAAAGCAGCATTCGCATGAGAACATATGAGCGAGGTGTAGAAGACGAGACCTTGTCCTGCGGGACCGGTATCACGGCAGCGGCAATCTCAGTGCGCGAGATGACACAGTCTAGTGTCGATGAAATTAGTGTGAGTACACGTGGTGGAGAGTTAAAAGTTCAATTTGAAGAAAACGGCACTGTCTGGTTAAAAGGCCCAGCATTAAAAGTGTTTAGCGGAGAAGTAGCTTTATGAGACTGACTGCCGACACTGTGTATTTGAGACCAGTTAACAATACTGATGCTGAGTTTATATTGCGCTGTGAAAATGACTTTTTGGCATACAACGGTGGCATCCGAACTCAACCGTACACAGCTAAAGAAATTGATGTATACATCAATGAGATAAAGGGGCTTAGACAAGATGGTCAACTTCGGTTTATCATCGTGAAAATCGAAAACGATACAGCCATTGGCACGATAGATCTATTTGACTTGGACGAGAAGCGGAGAGAAGTTTCTATAGGTGTGCTTATCACAGAAGAAGCAGATAGACGCCAAGGCTTTGCGCATGAATCATTAGAATCCTTGATTGATTTTTGCGGCTCTGAATTGGAGAATTTCAATCTGAATGCGGATGTGCCAATAGACAATTTGGCAAGTAGAAGTCTGTTCTTAAAAAGTGGTTTTGTTGCAGATGAACACCACAAGACGAAAACTAAAATGACACGAAAAAGTGCTTAAGAAAATTCTCATAGTATTCGCCTTGATAGTCATCATAGGGTTGGCTCTAGGTTCTAAAGCTTATCAATATGTCTATGGCAGTAATGTAAAAGACATAGATCAACCGATTGAGCTTCTTATTCTGCCAGGTGAGGCGTATTCAGATGTGCTAAAAAAGCTAGAGGGCCTCAACATTCTAGAGGACATGGCATCTTTTGAATATGTGGCAGACCTCAAGTCATATCCAGAATTGGTGAAGTCCGGACGATATGTTGTAGAGTCTGGAATGAGCAACAACCAGTTGATTAACATGCTCAGAATAGGGGAGCAGACACCTGTCAAACTGAGTTTCAATAATGTGAGAACCATCCCAGAGCTTGCAGGAAAAGTGTCAAGAAAACTAGCTGGTGATAGTCTCTTGTTTCACAAGGTGCTGACAAATGATAGCATTATGAGGCACTATGGTTTTAGCCGGAGGACATATATATCCATGTTTATTCCAAACACCTATGAGTTTTACTGGAATACCTCACCAGAGAAATTTATTGAGCGGATGGCTGGAGAGTTTAAAAAATTCTGGACAGATGCGCGCCTTGCTAAAGCCCGTGCCCTCGGACTTACTCAGTCAGAAGTGGTTACACTAGCCAGTATAGTGCAGGCAGAGCAGACCGTAAAATTTGAAGAGCATAAGACCATTGCTGGGTTATACATCAACAGAATAAGAAAAGGAATAGCCTTGCAGTCGGACCCAACGGTGAAGTTTGCCGTGGGCGATTTTGGTCTAAAAAGAGTACTCAATGTGCACTTAAAATCAGATAGTCCTTACAATACGTACAAGCATCCTGGTTTACCGCCTGGGCCAATTTGTATGCCTGATATACGTGCCGTAGACGCGGTGCTTAACTATGAGAAGCACAGTTACATTTTCATGTGCGCCAAAGCAGATTTTAGCGGTTTTCATCACTTCACTGCCAATCACCGAGAGCACTCCCGCTATGCCAAGGCATATAGAAAAGCGCTTGACGATAACAAGATATATAGATGAGCAAAAAGATAAAATTTGGCACAGACGGATGGCGGGCCATCATGGATGAGTCTTTCACTATGGTAAACGTGGCACGAATGACTTACGGTCTAGTATCATGGCTCAAAGAAGAATCGGCAGAACCAAAAGTGGTCATCGGATTTGATTGTCGTAGAAATGGAAAACTCTATGCCGACACAGTTACTGCTGTGTTGCTCCGCCATGGAGTAGAGGTCTTAGCGGCTGATGAGTTTGTTAGTACGCCAATGGTGAGTCTTGCCGCTAGAGATCATACGTGTACATGTGGTGTAATGATTACGGCTAGCCATAACCCACCAGAGTATAATGGGTACAAGCTCAAGTCAAAGCACGGTGGCCCTATGCAGGGCGATGATCTCGCACGTGTAGAAGAGGCCATACCAGATACTATTAGTGAAGGTGAGGCAGAGTTGATTCTCACCGAGAGCGAGCAGTCGAGTATAAAAAAAGTTGATCTTGAAGCAGAGTATATACAAGCGGCAGAATCTACTTTTGATTTAGATGCAATCAGAAACTCTGACATGGGACTGGCCTATGATGCGATGTTTGGAGCCGGTCAGTCTGTCATGAAAAAACTGCTGCCCGAGATTACTTTTCATCAATGTGAACTTAACCCCACATTTGACGGAATTTCTCCTGAACCGATATTGAGAAATCTCAAGAAGTTTTCTGCCCTTATCAGTGAAAATGCTCAGCTCGATTGTGGCCTTGCCACTGACGGAGATGCAGACCGAATTGGTCTCTTTGATGGTGATGGGAGGTTTATCGATGCGCACCACATCATCTTACTACTCATCCATTATCTGCATAAGTATAAAGGTCAAAGTGGCAAGTGCGTGACGGGCTTTTCTTCTGTCACAAAAATTTCAAAAATGTGCAAGCTCTATGGGCTGCCGCTTGATGTGGTCAAAATCGGATTTAAGTATGCGAGTGGCATCATGATTAATGAGCCTGTGATGGTGGGAGGTGAAGAGAGTGGAGGTATCGCAGTTGATACGCACATTCCCGAGCGTGATGGTATTTGGATGGGATTAATCATTTGGGAATTTATGGCCAAAACGGGTAAGACTCTCAAGGCTCTGATAGAAGAAGTCTATGAGGTGGTAGGGCCTTTTGTATTCGAACGAAACGACCTCCGGTTAGATGAGTCGGTTAAGTTAGAAGTGGTGGAGAATTGTCGTCAAGGACACTACTCCCAGTTTGATGATTTGACCGTGATTCGAGTGGAAGACCTTGATGGTTGGAAGTTTTTCTTTAGTGAGGAGTCATGGGTGATGATCCGTCCTTCAGGCACCGAGCCAGTGCTTCGCATTTATGCCGAAGCTCCTACTCAAGCTGAGGTGACAGAGATACTTGAGAAAACAAAAAAGAGCATGCTTCTATAAAAAGAAAAAGAGCCGCAGAGGGCTCCTATTTCTCGATCTGACTACGATCTTCATCTGTTAAGATTGGAAAAGTAAATCAAGATCGATATACCTGTCAAGTCTTTAGGTCTAATTTCATCCAAAGGTCTATTTCTGCATCGCCTTTAAATTTTCCTGGAGAGGTCCCAAACTGAATAAACCCAAAGTCTCTGTAAAATATTACTGCACGTGTGTTTGGTCGAAGGACCATTAGCCACAAGGACTCTTTGTTTCTAGACTTGGCTAATTCTATGGCATCTTGCAAAAGAGTTTTGCCTAAACCAGTGCCAATATTACTAGGGTGGATGTATAGCCGGTCCATTTTTAGGGCATCTCTAGTCTCATCACCAGGAGGGCCTGCATCTTCCAGTTGTGTAAAGCCACGTATTCCTACTTCAGAGTCGGCCACTCTGAAGCTCACTTCCGGTTTGCTCATTGTTTGGGCAATGGCTTGTGCCGTGTATTCTGTGCTGAGATAGTCTATAAGCTCGGCAGCATTATTCTCATTCTTAAAAGCCGTTTCAAAGGCCAAAGACCCAAGCTGAGCAATTGACTCAGCGTCTTGCTCTATTCCCACACGCAGGTGTATATTTTTAATCTTAGACTCCATCTTTTTCAGGCATGATAAATGTAATATTTGCGAAGCATGTCAGTACGAATTCTCATAGTATCATTTCTCTTCCTCACTCCCATTATCTCGTTCAGTCAAGATGTGGTAAAAGCAGTGACCCTTGGCGAATTTGTAGTCTCTGCCGATGACGACTTTCAAGTCGAGGACTTTATGCAAAAGGTCATGACAGATTCTTCATTCTATCAGGCCTTTATGAACCTCAAGTATTACCCTCACTTGTTTGATAGTGAAATAGAGGTGTTTGATAAAAAAGATAGAGAAAAGGCGAAGCTCAAGCGCAATGCGCAGCAATTTTTAGACGATGAGATAAGGTGGGTCGAGATATTAAGCGAGACTGGAAATGGCAAGATGTATAAGCGTAACGGTAGTCACAAATACCTGACTGCCGAGATGTATGACGAACTCTTTTTTGATTCGCAGAAAGAGCCTGCCACACTGCATATTTACGAGTACGAGCAGCAAGAAGTAAAGGGAAATAAAATTGACAAGTATAAAAGTCAGTTAAAGAAAATGATGTTTAATCCGGGGCAGGCCATCGTCTCGGTACCCTTGATAGGAAAGAAGATGGCCATTTTCTCTGATGAGATGGTGGAGTATTACAACTACAATATTTACTCGGCATATAATCAAGACTCGGTCTACTGTTATGTCTTTCAGATAGATGCCAAACCTGAGTTTAAGAGTAATAAAACCGTGATCAAAAAGATGACTTCTTACTTCGATAAAAGCACCATGCAAGTCTTAAATCGAGAGTACGTCTTGTCGAACAACACGCCCTTGTTTGACTTTGATATTTGGATGAAGGTGGACAATACAATAAAGAACGGAGTGCTTTTACCTAAGAAAATAAGTTACATCGGAGACTGGGATGTGCCGTTTAGGTATCCCGAGATCATCAAGTTTGATATACGCGCCTGGGACTATGACTTGTGACTCGGCTGCGTGTAGATGAGCACTTCGTTATACGGCTCTTTTAATTTTACCTTCTGAACCTGGCCCGGATGCGCCCCTAGCAATTCAGCATAAGAGTGTTCACCTTTTACTTTCATGTGATTAAACACTGCTTGCCCATCTGGCTTGAGGTGATTGATGACAAGACCTATAAAGCCTTCACTTTTAATGTGCGCTGGCACCTGCGTGTCAATGAAGACATCGACTATGATTAAATCAAAAAGTTGAGTTGAGGCCTTCAAGTAATCTCGCGCATCGGCCTCGATAATCTGATGGTTCTCAAAACGCTGAATGTTAAAGTGCGTTTTCGCAATTTCTATAATCACGGGGTCTTTCTCCACAGACACTATGTGGTAATCCAACTTGAGGTCTTCTCTAATGACTTGCACACTTGTTCCAGCAGCCATGCCCAGATTTAAAATCTGTCCGTCATGCTTAGAAGCAATCGTGCTGCTGCGAATGGCGATCCGCATAATCGCATGAATTCGGCTAAACGAATAGTTGGCATGCGCACTATTGAGAGCTAGATGGCCTTTTTCTAGACGCACATCAAGAGGGCCACTTAGCGCTGAGTCATATCGCGCTATCATAAATGGACCGATATGGCTCAGTAGTTTTTTAATCATCGATTTGCCTCACTCAGTTCATGAAAAGCCCACTCCGATGCATCATAAAAAGGTTGTACATCAACATATAGTCCAGTCCATTAAAGGTCTTCCCCTCATGAAAGTATCGGCCAGTGCGCTGATATTCTACATCACGCAAAAACATATTCTGACAACCCCAGCCATCTTCGTTGCGATTAGGATAGGGGCATGTCGGCCCTGCAGATGGCGCGCGATCTAAAATTGCTTGCACCTCAGTCATCCCTGATTTTTTCTCTTTCTTGAATGTTCTGTTTTCTGGGTTGAGCAAAAGATTCATCATAGGGTAGGCATACCAGTCGTGTTTTTTGCTTCGCTTCATAAGCTTGCGGTACGTGTTGCGCTTAAATCCGTTGCCACTGGCTATCAAGGCCAAGGAGAGATGACGGTTGTCATTACTGAAGTAAGTAGGATTTAGTTTTGACCTCATACTGCCCCAAAATATCTTATTGAGTATGCTCACCTTGTTGCCATAATTCTCTTCACCATCGCTGAGTTGCTTGAGCAGTTTGTTAAAGCCATGACTATATATGAAGGCCTGCGAGCCACGCTTCACTCGCTTAAACGAACGCTTATTCTTCATGACCACAGGGTTTACAATGTGCCAGCCATGAGTTTTCATAAACGCAAGTATGCGCAAGCCTTGGTCTATGGCTGTCTGCCGCAGGTCCACTCCTTTGACTTTAGTCCCTTCAGGTATAAACTCTTTGACAAACATGATGCTCATCAATATGTGAATGACCTGGTCTTGACTCATCTCGTTATTATAGATGTCTTCTTGACTGGAGTCACCCTTCGCATTTTTCAGGCCAATGCCTTTTTCAAATCCCTTCGGGATGTCATCCCTAATAAAAAACCCATTGAGCTGGGGGGCGGCTTCCTTGTCGTAAAAAGGTTCAGCTACCTTGTCTAGTCGCTCAAGCGTCTGAAGCGCATAGTAAAGCTCTAAAAGTGTTTGCTCTTTCTTAATTTCTTTGCCTTCTCCTGTTCTGAGGTACGCGTTTTTGGCACTGAGCTGATACTCCGTGCAGAGCGTAGCAATGTACCAGGCGAGGTGCAGTGTAGCATCTGAAAAATGGGCTTCTGACTTGTCTGCGTGCACAGATTCTGCCGGAATACTCTTTCCTGGCCCACTTCCAATCACCATGAACTCTTCCTTTAAGCGCTCTCTGTATTCCCAGTATTTGATTTGGTTCATGGTCAGCGATTGCCCCATATACATGGCGCTAACCAGTGTGAATAATGCCGTAAGCATCAGTTTTGTAGTACTCATACCCCAAATATCCTTTTTACAAGTGACTCTTTGGTCGAATGATTATCCCTTTTAGTCTAAAAGTAGAAACCCTTAGAGGCGATTAGCGGTAAGTAATTAATGAGAAATCCCGGCTTTCTGCTGGGGATTAACGAGGAGAGAGATGAGCGAGAGAGAGAAATGGAAACTATTCCACGCCCTATGTGGCATTTTATTATGCGTACAAGTAAGTGCGCAGAGCAGCAAGACTTTATTTAATATCAGCAATCCAGGTGACGGCCCGCACGTCATTTGCGCCAGTGATGATATACACCAGCGTATGCTTACTGATGATAGTGAGTATAGGCAGCGCCATGAGGCCAATGAGGCCGAATTGGAGCTACGCACTGCCGAGTTTGCAGGGCAACGGTCTGGTGCCATTATTACCATTCCAGTTGTCGTACACATTGTACACACAGGCGAAGCGGTAGGCGTGGGTACCAACATTAGCGATGCACAGATACAAAGTGCTATGGTGGCCCTTAATGAGGACTTTAGAAAGATGCCCGGCACCAATGGATTTGGTGGCGGAGTAGATGTGGAGTTTGAGTTCTGTTTGGCTTCACGCGATCCAAATGGTAATCCTACTAACGGTATAGTTAGAGTAGACGGAAGCTCCGTGTCTCAATATGCCGCAGAAGGAATTTCCGTAGGTCAAGGCGATGGGGCTGATGAGGTATCAGTCAAAAACCTTAGCCGCTGGGATAGAAACTCGTACTACAACATTTGGATAGTTAATGAGATTGAGGATAATGATGGTGGAGCCGGAATTCAAGGATTCGCCTATTTCCCAGCTTCTAATGCGACTAAAGACGGTGCAGTAATTCTGTACAATGCTTTTGGAACGGTAGGTGTCCTCAAGTCATATACTGCACTAAACAGAACAACTACGCATGAGGTAGGACACGCTTTTTATCTCTATCACACATTTCAAGGCAGCTCGTGTAATGAGTCAAATTGTAGTTCACAAGGTGACAGAGTATGTGACACCCCACCAACAACAAGTAACTCGAGTTGCAACAGTCCTGCGTGCAGCGGAACTCAGCAAGTGGAGAACTACATGGACTATACTTCTCAGACATGTATGGACATGTTTACGCAAGGCCAAAAAGACAGAATGCATGCCAATTTAAATTTGTTCAGACCTAATCTGCTAAACTCTCTAGGCTGTGTTGCGCCAAATGCGAGAGATGCGGCCATCACAGACATTAGTGATCCACAGACCTATTCCTGTGCTGCATCAATTTCACCAACGGTGACTCTAAAAAACTTCGGTTCATCAACATTGACAAGTGTCGATATCAAGTACACCATTGATAATGGAACAGTGAATACATTTACATGGACTGGCAGTTTGCCGTCTGCAGGCCAAGTTGACGTCACGCTACCTTCAGTCGGAAGCAGCACGGGTACGCATACTCTTGATGTGTATAGCGAATCACCAAATGGGCAAGCTGATCAGTTTCCGTCTAATGACCTTGCGACAACAAACTTTGAGGTCGTGAGTGGTAATGTGGTAAACGTCAGTATTCAGGTCGATAATTTTGGCACGCATACTACATGGGAGGTTACTAGCACGAATGGCAACGTGGTAGCTCAAGGAGGCCCATATCCTTCAGGAGTAAATGGAACTGTATTCACACAAGACATCTGTCTGCCACTGGCATGTTATGATTTTACAATTTATGATTCTGGCGGAAATGGAATTTGGGGTGGAGCAGGATTTGGAAATTACACAGTGACAGATCAAGATGGAAATCAACTGGCCACTGGAGGAAATTTCGGGGCTTCAGAAGCAACGAGCTTCTGTTTGACTGCCTCATCAAACCCACCGACAGCAAACTTCTCGGCTAATAACACATCAGGTTGTGCCGCATCAAACTTTAATTTTTCAGACCAGAGTTCAGGTTCACCTACTTCATGGGCATGGACTTTTCAGGGAGGAAGCCCGGCAACGAGTAGTAATCAAAATCCGTCAGGAGTGAGCTTCTCATCTACTGGTCCGCACACGGTGTCGCTTACAGTGTCTAGTGCAAATGGCAGTGATACAGAAACAAAAACGAATTATATACAGATAGGGGGAGGCCCCTCATTGACCGGGCAAGTGCAGGAAATTTCCTGTGCTGCTGCGGCAGATGGATCCATTAATTTAAGTGTGTCTGGCGGGAGTACTCCGTATCAGTACGCATGGTCTAATGGAGCCCAAGTGCAAGACATAATGGGCCTCGCTGCAGGCACATATTCTGTCACGGTAACTGATGCAGCAGGATGCTCATCAAACCAGAGTTTCACGGTCACTGCGCCAGCGGCTATGTCGCTAAACACAAGTGCCACACCAAGCTCATGCGGAGCAGATGGGACGGCTTCAGTATCTGTAAGCGGAGGAAACTCTCCATACACGTATGCATGGAGTAATGGTCAGACGGGCAGCACGGCCAATCAACTGTCAAGCGGATCATACTCCGTGGTAGTAACAGATAGCAATGGTTGCCAAGCAACTGCTACAGTTCAAGTGAGCTCAACAGGAAGCGTGAGTATCGCCAGCACAGATTCTTCACCTGCTTCATGTGGTGGAGAAGGCACGGCATCAGTCACCGCAACTGGTGGACAGACACCTTACTCATACTCATGGAGTGATGCACAAAATCAGTCTAGTCAAACAGCCAATGGATTGGCTGCTGGCTCATACACAGTCACAGTCACCGATGCAAACGGTTGCCAAGCAACTGCTACAGTTCAAGTGAGTTCAACAGGAAGTGTGAGTATAGCCAACACAGACTCTTCACCTGCTTCATGCGGTGGAGAAGGCACGGCAACAGTCACCGCCACTGGCGGACAAACACCGTACTCTTACTCATGGAGTGATGCACAAAATCAGTCTAGTCAAACAGCCAATGGATTGGCTGCTGGCTCATACACAGTCACAGTCACTGATGCCAATGGTTGCCAAGCAATAGCTACAGTTCAAGTGAGCTCAACAGGAAGTGTGAGTATTGCCAGCACAGATTCTTCACCAGCCTCATGCGGTGGTGGAGGTACGGCATCAGTCACAGCTACTGGTGGTCAAACACCTTATTCTTACTCATGGAGTGATGCACAAAGTCAGTCTGGTCAAACAGCTACTGGACTGATTTCTGGGACATACTCTGTGACAGTAACTGATGCCAACGGTTGCGTGGCTTCGGCCACAGTCAGTGTGGGTGAGTCTGCAGAAATAGATTTGTCTAACAGTTCTTCTTCACCCGCTTCTTGTCAAAATGATGGGACAGCGACAGTGAATCCTTCTGGCGGTTCAAGTCCATATACCTACTTATGGAATGACAGTCAAATGCAGACTACTGCAACGGCTACAAATCTTGCGGCAGGAAATTATAATGTTGTCGTTACAGATTCAGAAGGATGTCAAAAACAAAAGTCAGTGACTGTTCAAGGGCAGGCGCCAATGAATCTCAATTCTACGAGTTCGACAGCTTCTTCATGCTTAAATAATGGATCGGCAGCCATCTTCCCTAGTGGAGGAACATCTCCGTACACTTTCTTGTGGAGTGACGCTCAGATGCAAACCACGGCTACAGCAAATTCACTTGCGTCAGGCGCATACACGGTGGTGGTAACAGATGCAAATGGTTGTCAGGGTTCTGCGACAGTGTTGGTAGATGAAATTCCTGGAATAGACTTAAGTAATGCAAACGGCTCACCAGCCTCGTGCACCAACAATGGTACTTGTGGCGTGACACCATCAGGAGGAACACCACCATATTCCTATCAGTGGGATGATGCAAATCAGTCAGTCACATCTCAACTCACTAATTTGTCAGCGGGCGCTTACACAGTTGTAGTGACTGATGCCAATGGTTGTTCAGCAAGTAGAGTAATTAATATTGGAGGGACCGCACCTATTGATTTGTCAAATGCCAGTAGCACTTCGTCTTCATGTGTGAATGATGGTACGGCTACCGTATTTCCTAGCGGAGGAACACCGCCATATACGTATCAGTGGAATGATCCTCAAGGCCAGACAACAGCAACGGCATCTAATCTTTCAGGAGGAGATTACCTGGTCACGGTTACAGATGCAAACGGATGTGATGAGTCGAGAATAGTGCTTGTACAAAGCAATTCGTCTTTGCAATTAAGTAATTGTACGGCAACTCAAGTAAGTTGCAATGCGGGTAGTGATGGAACGGCAGTTGTGTATCCAGAAGGTGGGCAGCAGCCATACTCATACCAGTGGAATGATGCCAATGCCCAGACAGGTCAGCAGGCCGTAGGTCTGGAGTCTGGAGTCTATGCAGTAGTGGTTACTGATGCAAGTGGTTGTCAGAGTATGAAGTCTATTGCAGTGCTTGAGCCTCAAATGATTCATATCAATTTTAGTATGGTAGACCCGCTCTGTCATGGAGAATCTAATGGTAGTATCGCGGCAACAATTGACGGAGGTAATGGTCAGTTTAATTACAACTGGGTAGGCCCAAATACAGGTAATGGAACCTTGGAATTAACAGGAGTTCCAGCAGGAGAATATCAGTTAAATGTCACAGATGTAAATGGATGTCAGGCCTCAGGCTTTGTTTTGCTTGATCAGCCTGATGTGCTCGAAGCGCAGGTTGTAGAAGCTTCTCCAGATAGCTGTGGGCTCAATGTAGGAAAGGTGTCGCTTGGTGTATCAGGTGGACTTGGACAACATAGTGTGCAGTGGGATGATGATGGTCAGCAGATTGGTGTAAACCTCACTCATGTTCGTTTTGGAGAGTACACGGCAACCATCAGTGACATGAATGAGTGCACTATGCTCAAAACTGTGGTAGTCGAAGACCTCGAGTGTTCAACAGTGAGCAGCCTTGTAGAGAATGAATTAGATATTGATTTCAACTTGTTCCCAAATCCAAATTCTGGCATTGAGTTGAAAATAGAATTCAGCGGAGACTTGACGAGCAATACTGAAATCCACATCATAGACATGACGGGTAAAGTGCTTCAAAAAGAAATGGTGGACGCCTATTCTACGCAGTTGTCACTCAGCCTGAATAGAGGATACACCAATGGAATCTACTTTGTGCAAATGCACAGCGGAGGATACGTACTGACAAAAAGATTGACAATATATCGATAGACCTAATTTTCGATTAAGCTCAGGACCTGATCGTTGTTTCGAACCACAATGATCAGGTCTTTTTTATTTCGCTTTATGGCCACCATGTCACGTACGTTTCCTTCGATGTAAAGTCCAGACTGGGCCGGTTCTATTTCTTCAAAACCACTTTTTGTGCCTTTCAAGAAAACCCCGTAAGAGGCGTCACTTCGTGCTGTCTCAATCTCTCTGTCATATTGATTTCCAGCAAGGAGTAAATCGTCTATTCCGTCTGAGTCAAGGTCTTGATAAATAATAGAGTTGACTTCTGAAAACTGCACTGAAGTGGGCATCGCTTCCATGTCTAATTTGCCTCCATTGTTCCACAAAAAGACTGATTCAAAAATGTCTGCTTTGTAGTTCAGCGCGCCTGCTGTATCGGCTCCGAGTACTTCATAGATTGTCGCTTCGCTAAACTCGTTGTAGGAAGGAAATTTTTCTTTGACAAAAGGCAATTGTTGCGAGCTACATTCTCTCCCCCTCACTGGAAAGCACTTTCCGTCTTGGTAATATCCTAAGTAGATATCGTTACTTCCATTTTCGTCAAAATCAGCAGAGAAAATTTGAAAAGGTTCTGCCGTGCTCGTTTTGTACTTGCTGTTTAGGCCAAGATTTCCAGCGGCAAGATCGAGATCACCATCATGGTCAAAGTCACCAGCAATGATCGACTGCCACCAACCTACAGAGTTCGCCACGCGCTCATGTTCGCGTATTTGACCATCCATTACTTTATAGATTACAATCTCACTCCATTCGCCAACCGTCACAAACTCTTTGAGGTCATCTCCATCAAGGTCTGCCCAAAGGCCATCTGTAACCATGCCTGAGAATAGGTCGCTGCTTAGTTCCATCTCGCTATAGTGACCATCATCATTGACCAGAATAAAACTACGTGCCGGATAAGGATATTTGCCAGGCACTTGACGTCCACCCACAAAGAGATCTACATCACCATCTCCATCAATATCATGTGGTAAAACACATGAGCCGCTGACATCTATTTTTGGCAGCGCAGAGCTATCCAATTGAAAATTTCCTTTTCCATCATTGACATAATATCTGTCCTGATAGGCTGACATATTCTCACGTTCTTCATTTCCACCACTCACCACATAGAGATCGAGGTCACCGTCTCCATCTCCATCAACAAATGATGCTCCGGTGTCCTCATATCGCGCTGAACCTTTGAGCTGAATTTCTTGAAACCCCTCATCAAGATTTAACCATACGGTGGAGGGAGAGCCTTTTGCTCCGCCAATGAACACATCTTCTGCACCATTTAAGTCCACATCGGCACTGCACACCACAGGTCCAATCCGTGACATGCGATGCGGGATTAATATTTCTGTAGCAAAGTCATTAAAGTCATTTTCTATGTGCTGATGGGTGATGAGGTCCACGGCACTGAACGGTTTTTTATTTTCCTTTTTAGCGTGTTCTATTCTTCGTCCACTTCCTTTTTCAATCATCAAGCGACTATCGACTTTGATAGTTGAAAAAAGTTCAGCTTCGCCATCAGACCATTCAACTTGAATTGAATCTATGTGCTGAGTGTCACCCAATCCAAAATGAACAACGGGAGAGGAGCTAGACATATATCCATGCACTGGAGTCATCTCTTGATAAAACTGATTGGAGTCGCCATAGACTGTAATCTTCGCATTGTGACCATGGCCAGACTCAAATTCGAGATCCAGGTAGTGATTAGGCGTCCATTTTTCAGAATTATTGACATACAGGGCCGCAGGAGCATCCATATTATTCAAAACAAGGTCTATGTCACCATCATTGTCGATATCGCCATAGGCGGCTCCGTGTGAGGTCAATTTTTGATTAAATCCCCATTCTTCACGTAAATTAGTAAAGGTCAGATCACCATTGTTACGATAGACATAATTTGCAATTGGCGTACTAGGAGACATCGCCAAGAGTTCAAGTGGATTTACTGATATTCCCTTTTTACCGGCATCCTGTGCTTCCTTTTTTAATTCAGCCACTCTTTTTCTCCGAGCAATATTAAAGTCATTGTCTCTCACATCTCTTTTGAGGCCATTGGTAACCACTAAATCTTTGTACCCGTCATTATCAAAATCAGAAAACAGGGCTGACCAGCTCCAATCCGTTGTCGATACACCTGCCAGTTGACCTACTTCAGAATACAAGCCATTTCCTCGATTGACCTGCAGAGAATTAAACATGTACTGGTGATGAAAGCCTTTGTCGACAAGGGCTTGAAATTTCTTGGGATTCATCCCGCTCATGTTCGTCTTCAAGCGTTTATTGTCTTCAGCCACCATGTCAGCAGTAAAAATATCAGGTCGGCAGTCGTTGTTTATGTCTGCCACATCTGCGCCCATGCTAAAGTTTGACATATGCTTAAGCGTAGTCTTGGCCTGTTCGCTAAAGGTGCCATCACCCATGTTGATGTACATCAAGTCTGGCTCATCAAAGTCACAGGCTACGTAGATGTCCGTCCATCCATCGCCATTAAGGTCAGAGGCAATGGCTGTGAGTCCGTAAGCATAATTGGTCAGGCCAGCCTCTTTCGTAACTGCACTAAACCGCCCATTACCCTCATTGCGGTAGAGTTGGTCCGTGTATGTGTAGTCTATGCTGTCTTTTAGTGCCATTCTCCTGGCGCTGTGGTTTGGCGGCTGATTCACCACATAGAGATCTAAATCTCCGTCTCTGTCATAATCGAGAGCTGTAGAGTGGATACTGTAACCAGCATCTGCCAGACCAAAGGCTTCTGCCTGCTCTTCAAAGCGCATGTCTCCTTGGTTTATGTAGAGTAGGTTTCTCCTTTTTTCGTTGTCTTCAAGAAGAAAACGACACACATAGAGGTCTATAAGTCCATCACCATTGAGGTCAGTGCTAAGCACTCCTGTAGACCAACCGCTATCGTCACCTACTGCGGCAGTATTGGTTATGTCTTCAAATGTGTTGTCCCCGAGGTTTTTATATAGCCGATTAGCCTCCTGATTGGCGGCAAAATAGATATCTAAAAGCCCATCATTATCAAAGTCCGCGAGGGCTGTGCCTGCTCCGTTGTAGATACTCTCGTAAAAGAGATAGTTGAGTTTGGAGTCCTCCTTTAAGTCGTTGCTAAAACTGATGCCATTTGCTGTGGGGTCACTAAGAGTGAAGAGCGTGTCCGCGCTCCGCTCAAAAGGAGTAGAGTCACTAGTACAAGACCATAGCAAAAGCAATAGTGCACCATTAAGGCAAAATCGAAGCATAGGTCAAATTTAAGGAATAGCTGGGCTAGCGGCCCAGACTCATCCAAGAATTACCCGCTTTCTATTCTGTAGCATAAAAGCTAAAGCTGGCCGCTTTTGGCACCGCATTTACATCGGTGCAATACACTCTAAACCCATTGGCAGAGACTTGGTTGATACTACACACAGATGCTCTGTCATCTGGAGAAGGATTTCCACACGCCCCAACCACTTCAATCTGGTAGTCTTGGGTTTCTCCAAAGAAGGTGTCTCCGCAGCTATCTTCGTCATAAATGGTAAACTGAGAGATACAGCGCATAAACGTAATGCCATTGGCGGCATCTACGGGTACTACTAGACCAGTTAATTCAACGAGTAAATCATTTGGTGTTGGTGCAGCTTGATTCATGATTGTTTCGTTTGCGTCATAAAAGTCTGCATCTTGATTCCAATCTATGTAGGCGTACATATCATCTCCCCACTCAAAACTTGATCGTTGCGCCATATTGTACGTGTTGCCTGCTCCACCGGGGCCACATTGCCCGTAAATGATGGGCTGTAGGCCGGGCACAGCGGTGTTGTCCACATAGTTATCGACTTGCAAATTGCAGTTACTTGCGAGGTCATACATACTTGAAGCCATATTTTGACTTCCATTTTGAAAACTCTCAATGATGACATCATCCATGTAATCGGCATTGAAGAAATTATCGCAAAAGGCACCGTGTGTAGAGGCACAGTAATCTCCAATAGTTATCTCTGTGGTTGGAAATGGTTCGCTACTCACAGTAATATTTGGCGTGTTATCAAAAGAATTGTCAAAGACTACATCAAAGACATTGGTCTGTGGACCAGTTAATTGAGTCACAGTAAAACCAGTTCCATTGGTAGCGATAATACTAGGAGAGGCACTAGAGACATCAACTTTGATGGTGCCATGTTCCTTTCTAATGCGAGCATGATAGACCCACCCGGGAGAGACAAAGACATAATAGCCTACTCGTTCATTATACTGATAGACGGTTAGTCCAACAGCCGGAGAGTTTATACTAAGACGTTGAAATTCAGTCAGTCTAGGATATAAAAAGCCACCAGAGTCTCCTGAAAGTTTGACCATGGCATTTGGGTCGGCAGGAACAGGAGCAAGGTCTGAAATCAATACTTGACTCTCTAGGCGCTGATGTACAGAGAGTAGAAAGATACTTGCAAATACAGTGCATATAATTCCTTTCATATAACCAGTTTTTTGGCCTGCAATGTGAAAGGGATGCAGTATTAGCGCATCAGTGCAAGTGTTTAGTGAACTGTCACTAAATCAATTAAGAAAATAGTCACTGCTTTAGATATAAGTCTAATCAGTGAGCGTAATAATTAGGACATCTTACGTGAAGTGAAAGGGCAAGATGTTAAAAGAGCACGGGGTTAAATTACTCCGTAGCGTAGAAACTAAAACTCGCGGGTTTCGCGACACCTTGTAAATCGGTGCAGCTCACTCTAAAGCCAGTGTTTGACACAGTGTTAATCGAGCAGTTTGAGCCTCTGTCATCTGAGACTGCAAGCCCACAGGCATTAGTCACAGTGAGCTGATAGTCTTCTGTTTCTCCCCATGTATGCGTTCCACAAGGCTCTGGAATTGATGATGCCCACATAGACATACAGCGCATCACAGTTACTCCATTATTCGCATCAAGAGGAACAGTTACACCATATTCGAACCACAAAATGTCAGCTGGTTCTCCAGGAGCCAGATATTTTTCGACCACAACCTCATTGGCGTCAAAGAAATCTGCATCTTGATTCCAATCAATCATGACGAAGAGGTCATCACTCCACTCAAAACTTGAACGAATACCAACATTAAAGAAACTGCCTGGCGCTCCACAAGTACCGTAAACAGTAGCTTGGTAGGCTGGGTTGTCAAAGTGGTCTACATAATTTGCTGGAAGATTATCACAGTTACTGTTGATGTTAGCGAATCCGAATGCAGGCACTATAGCTCCACCTGGTGCACTTTCCAATATTATGTCATCAATGTAATCTGCTGCGAAAGCGGGCACACAATTCTGATTGTGAATCGGTCCACAATAGAGGTAGGTTCCATCAATGGCAGGAATTGGCGGAAATGGCTCACTCGAGATTATTACGTTCGGAGTTGAGGTAAATGGAGCAGTGAAGTTCACTTGAACTTCATTCGAACCCGCACCACCTACTTGCACGGCATTAAAACCAGTTCCAATTATACCTTGGTAGGTATCGGTATCCATGTTGATTTTAATCTTACCATCTTCCTTTCGAGGTGTTTTCATCAAGGTCCAAGACGGATCGTTGAAGATGTAAATACCTTTCTGATCATTTGTCTGATACACCGTCAATCCCTTGACAGGAGCAGGAATAGCCAAACGTTGATTTCGCGTCATTCTCGGCATTGTAAAACCACCTGATGTACCTTCCATTTTAACCATGGCGTCTTGGTCAGGCAGACTTACTGGGTTTACACCAACTAACACTTGTGCAAAGGCTGTAGTTCCGAAAAACAAGGCCAAAGTCAATATCAATGCTGTTTTCTTCATCTGTTCAATGGGTTTAGGAGGAGTAATTGAGTTTCCCATGATATTAATTTGGTTTAACAACTACGTTAATCTTATCATAGACAAAATTACCACTCAAGGTGAAACAGTCTACTTGGAATGAGTTGGTATATGGAGATGTTGGCTTCACATTACACACTCTACTTTGCCCAGGAAATACCGGAGCTACTGTACTTGTAATTTTCAACTGGTAGTCTCTTGTAGAACCAGAAGTACTAGATATACAGGGAGCAGCACTACCATTTGGATATGGTGAGGCAATCACACGCATAGTGGTCGTTCCAGAGGCAGCCGTAAGAGGCACATCTACTTCATATACATTCTGATTAGCCGCAGGGGCAAATGAAGGATTTGGGAAAGCCCAAGTCTTTAAAGGGGTAGCAATAACTGTCTCATCGGCATCGTCAAAATCGCCATCTTGATTCCAATCGATGTATACTGTCAATGACATCGCATTTGGTAAACCAGCATTATTAATTTGATTTCCGTAAACGAAAAAGTCGAAATTGCTTCCTGCTGTGACGGTTTGTTGAGAAGGATTTGTACGGTAGCCATCACCGCCAATACCTATTCTACCAAAGCCAGGACATATAGTAGCAGTAGCACCATACAAGTGTGCTTGATAATCTGTAGTTCCAACATTACAACTAGCCGCAGTCGGGCAATGACCTATTCGCACACCAGCAAAGGTGTTTCCCGCAACCGATCCTGCAGGTTCAAAAATATTGACACGTGTGACATATTGATGGTCACCGCCTACATTATCACAGTCACCTGTAAATGCGTTAGGACAATATTCAGATGGAGGAGGTGGGACACCATTAGGCTGATAATCAGCCGTCACAATGATGGTTGGCTCTGCATTAGGTGCAGTCGCTCCAAAGGGCATAAGACTTGGGTGAGAGACCACCATTTTACCTACATCTGGAGATGAAATGTTCCATCCATTTGCGGGAATCATAGTAGATGTCGAACCGGTGCCGTTAACTAGAGGTGCTGCTCCCATGGTAAAAGAACCTCTTAATTCTTCAGAAGAACCTCCATTAAGTAGTTGCCATCCTGGAGTATCGTAATAGTAGAAGCCACGTTCGCCATCAGTCTGGTAAACCATGGTGCCTACTTGTGGCGGTGTGCCTGTTGCTAGAGCATTACGCTGTGCCTCAGTTACTTTAGTCATCAAGAAGCCTCTTTCTGTTGAGTTGATGTCTAAAACTGCACTTGGGTCAGGTGGATTGCCTGTTTCGTTTATGGCCACCTGTGCGGATAGCTGACATGTCAGTGCAACCGCTAATATGGTTATGAAATTTTTCATCTTTCGTAAGGAGTTTTTTAGAATGCTTCAATAATCTTGAAATGATAGAGCGAGTTCGTCAAGTCCCCTTGCAGGTCGGTACACTGTATATTGAACTTCGTGCTGTTTACAGCTGAAAGATTGCAAACCGTTTGACGCTCAGGGTACACACATGTAGATGCTGGCGTTAACGAATTTCCTACTACAATTTCTATCGTCTCAATTTCTCCAGCCGAAGAAGGGTCGCCCAAGTCACAAGCGAAATTGTGATTGGGAATATCTCTTACGACTAAACGTATGGAAGTTGTACCATGACAAGCTGATGCAGGAACAGTAATATTATGAGTGCGTGGAATAGTCCAATTCGTACTGGCTGGCTCTTGCCACAGTAATTCACCAATTTCATAGGATCCACTATGATTCCAATCAGCCCAAGCAGAAACCGAATTAGTCGAAAACTGTGAAGTTTGGTATGTTACTCTAAATGTACTGCCTGGAGTAAATGAAACCGCTCCAGCACCTGGTGTAGGCCAGTCTTGCCATTCTGGTTCAGACATTAAATAGCTCGTGCTGTTTCCTGGAGAAGGATTACAGAACGTGTTACCTGTTTTAAAAACAGCAGGACCTGAGGCAGGATAATTAATGTCTATATAACTGATATTCGTTGAATTACAATTTGACAACTGCATAGTGCAATAGTCATTTGGAAAAACTGGAGGAACACCAACAATGGTAGACCCACTGGTAATAACAACTGGTATAGCAGCCTGCGGAGCATCAAAGGTCACTTCATCTAAGCCTGTACTAAGATGAGAAACAGAAAAACCTGTTCCGAACACAGTATTTGAAGTGCCTACAAGCATTTCTACAGCTCCGTGTGACACTTTACTCACAGGCACCCAAGTTGTTCCATCATAATAATGGTAGCCTTCAGCACCATCGGTTTGATAGACCAGCATTCCTTCGGCTAGCGGAGTACCACTTGGTGGTGAGGAACTTAAAGTGAGTTTCTGTCCTTCGGTCATGCGGGGTAATAATATACCTTGAGTGGTCGAAGTTGCTTCGAGCAGTGCTTTCTGAACAGGTGCAGCACTTGTCACTGCGACTGACTGGGAGTTCAAAGAACCCGACAGTAGCATTGCGCACAGGAGACCCCCCAACCACCTGCGATTACTAGTATTTTTTGCTTTCATCGGTTAATATTGACTTGTGTAATTAATTATAGTTTGGCCACGCAATATAAAAAATTCTGGATTCATTCGGAAATGAATGAAGATTTATATCCACTATAACGACAGTGTTGATAACATTTAAAACGGTCCATAGAGACTGATACGAATGAGAATTTTAAAGGTTTAGAAAAAATCCATCGGTGAAAATTTGCATCTGATAGGCAATATTTACTAAATTGGACGCGTTTTCCGCCCTTTTTCAGTAGGTCGGGAAAAATTTTCAGTAGAATACAGATTAACGGTTTACTAATTATAAAACAATAACAGATGAAACAAGCTACGCTTAAGTTTTTGGCGTTCGCGTTCCTATGGTGCAGCGTGAATGCAGTTTACGGGCAGGTCTCGACCTTTCCTTACTCGGAGGATTTCGAGGCTGGTGCGGGTGCATGGTTGCCTGGAGGAACTAATTCCTCATGGGCAGTCGGAGCTCCAACTGGTCCAAACGAAATAACATATGCGGCAAGTGGTGCCAATGCCTATGTTACGGGTCTTTCTTCAACCTACAATACGAATGAAGATTCATATATTCAAGCTCTTTTCGATTTCTCCACACTGACAAGTCCGACAATTTCGGCAGCAGTGTTTAGGTCTTCAGAGAACTCTTGGGACGGTGCTCAACTTCAATCTTCAATTGATGGAGGTACAACGTGGACCACTATTGGTGCGGTTGGAGATATTGATTACTGGTACACAGATGGTGCTGTCAATGGTTTGGCAGATGGTCTTGGTTGGACAGGTCGTGCGTCAACAAATAATGGAAGTGATGGATGGGAAATTGCTCGTCATGACCTTACAGGCCTTGCTGGACAGTCTTCTGTCCTGCTCAGGTTCCACTTCGGGTCTGATGGATCTGTAGTATGGGATGGGTTTGGTGTAGATGATATTGAGGTTTATGACCTTGTGTGTGATGCTCCTAACACTATCTTAACTTCGAATGCAACGGCTCAAGGTTTTGACGTTGACGCAACTGATCCAGTGCCATCAACTGCATATGACATTGAAATAATCACTTCCGGTTCTCAACGAACTGGTGTGGCTACAGCTGCGGGAGTTACCCTTCCATATACATGGACTGGCGGTGCTGTAACAACTGAGTACGAAGTCTACCTTCTAGGAGATTGTGGTTCGGCTTGGTCAGGACCTAGTGCACGCATTACCACTTTAGCTACTTGTCCAGACCCTTCTGCATTGGCTGTTTCTAATGTCTCAACAACTTCAGCTGACATAGCGTGGACTGTTGGAGGTTCTGAAACATTGTGGGATATTGAAGTAGTAACCGGTGGTACAGCTCCAACTGGAGTTCCAACTACAGAGGATATTACGACTAACCCCTACACTATCCCTGGTTTATCTCCGTCTTCTCAGTACGATGTGTACCTAAGAGCTGACTGTGATGGTGCAGCAGGAACGGATGAAAGTGAATGGATTGGACCAGTTAGCTTCAATACATTATGTGTAGCGATTGCGGCTCCTTATTGTGAGGACTTCTCTACTGCCACTCCAAACCCCTCAAATGCGTATATCGCAGACTTCGGAAACTGCTGGTCAAGCGGACCGGATAATGGCCCTCAGTGGGAAACTGAATTAGGAACTGGTGGGAACACTAACTCTACCAACACAGGTCCATTCTTTGATAACACGACTTTCGGTACTGCAGGTGGAGCATACATGTTCCTCGAAACCTCTTCTGGAACTGCAGGTTCTGCGGCAGAGCTATATTCTCCTTTAATTGACCTTAGTGGAGTTACTACGCCAGTCATGAAATTTTACACGCACATGTTTGGAGCCACTACGGGTTCTTTAGATGTGGAAGTTGACGATGGTACTGGTTTTGTGAATGTCCTTAATCTATCTGGTCAGCAAACTGCGGCTCAGGCTGACGCTTGGACTCTGCAAGAAGTTGATCTGTGTGCGTATGTAGGTGCTGCTCAAATTCAGATTCGATTTACAGCGACAAGAGGAACCTCATTTACTGGAGATGTTTCTCTAGATGATTTCTGTATTGAAGATGCAGGGGCTTGTCCTGATGTGACGACAATAACAACGTCAATGATTACTGATGTGTCTTCTGAGATTTCTTGGAATACATTCCCAAGTTGTTTGTCCGCGACATATAACGTGAACATCACAGATGGAACGACATCTACAGACTTCCCAGGTCAGACTAGCCCTTTTTCAGCGACTGGCCTAACATCTGGTACTCAGTACTTCGTAGTGATTACACCAGAGTGTGGAGGTGGAGCCCAAGGTTCTAACTTCTGGACGCTAAACTGTGATCCTGCACTGCAGTGTAACTATACTCTGACATTGTATGACTTCTCTGACGGTGTATCTGCTGATGGATGGGATCCAGCAAATTTCGTTCAGATTACAACTGGTAATCAAGTAGCGACATATACAATTGATCCAGGAACATATTCTCCACCTTCTACAGCCACAACTGTTGTGAATATTGGAGCTTGCCCTGGTGAGATTTTATCAGCAGAGTATTTCGGAACTCCTGCAGATGATGGTGAGGTTTGGACGTTGAGTGGCCCGAATGGATTTAGCTATAGTGCTACTCCAGCCAATCAGCCAAGACTTGACATCGTTGCTTGCCCTACTTGTCCTCCAGCGTTTAATGATGCTGTAGCGGAGGTGTGTGCAGACGGTGTAACATTGACTTGGGAAAATGCAGCTGTTTATGACAGTTCACAAATCGTATTCACTTACGGTGGATTCCCATTCTCTTTCAACGAATTCTCTGGTATTATTGATGCAGCAGGAACGGCAGCAGGTGAGTTTACCTACTCTGGTGCTGGATGGGGTCCTGGAACTACGGTTGCATATGATCTGATTACTTATTGTTCAGGTGGAGAAGCTTCTCAGATTAGTGGTTCATTCACTGCAGATAACTGTAACTGTGCTGACAAATGTGAGTACCTCGTTATTGTTGATGACAACAATGCGTCAGGTTTTGACACTGGCTGGCCTTCTTCTTATGTGGAAGTTCTTCTTGATGGAGTATCTGTTGGACAAGTTGGAGCTTCTGCAAGTATGGATGCTGACACGTTCTCTGTGAAAACATGTCCAGGTTCAGCGATCGACTTCAACTTTGTGGATACTGATACTTGGGATGAAGATGTGGATATTACAATAGAGTCTTCTGCTGCAGGTGGAGCAATCTATACGAATCCTCCTTTCGCAAACTTCAATGATAATTCGACAAACCTTCTTTCGGAGACCTCATGTCCTACATGTGCGAACCCAACTGCAGGTAACTGTGAGTCAGCGACTACTAGTTCAATTGAGTTTAGTTGGATAGACAATGCTGGAGCAACTAACTTTAATGTAGAAATTGTACCTCAGGGTACTCCTCCTACAGGAACTGCGACTGCTGCATTGACTGATACTTTTTATGTGGCTACTGGCCTTACCTCTAACACATGTTATGATTTATACATCCAAGCAGATTGTGCTTCTGGTGGTGGAATCGGAGTGTCTGACTATATCGGACCAATGACATGCTGTACTCAAAAGGATTTCTGTGGAGCTGATCAGTTTACTGACCCAGCTGGACCATCTGCAGCTTATGTGCCTGGAGTAAATGAGACGACTATTATCTGTCCAGATGTGGCTGGTGATGTTGTTTCTGTAGCGTTCACTGAGTTTGCTGCTGAAGATAGAGGTACAACGACTACATGTTGGGACAACTTATTCATCTATGACGGTAACGCTGTTGGTGTGAATGAGATATCTCCTGCTGATTTAGGTCTTGGACCTAACACAGATGGTAGTGGAGTTGGTTTCTGCTGGGATATTGCAAATCAGTCTGGAACTGGAGATCTTAATTGCCAAACGATTGTTGCATCTGACGCTTCAGGTTGTTTGACATTTGATTGGGTAACTGATGCTTCTGGTGTTGATACAGGTTGGATTGCAGACGTAACATGTGGGCCTGCTCCAACGTGTCCAGCTGTTGTTGACTTATCTAATACTAATGCTACTTCTGACGGTGCTGACATATCATGGACAACAACAATTGCTCCTGATTACAACCTAGAGCTAGTAGACATTACTGCTGGTGGAGTGCCTACTGGTGTAGCGACTCAAACTGCAGTTGGTGCGCCTCCTTACACATTCACAGGTCTATCTCCAGAAAACACTTACTGTGTGTATGTGCAGGGAGACTGTGGTGCTGGTGACGTAAGTGCTTGGTCTCTTTGTGAGACATGTTTCACAACATTAGCTACTTGTCCTCCTCCAACTGGTATTGCTGCTGCGAACGTTACTGACATGACGGCTGACGTTAGCTGGATTGATGGTGGTGGTGCTGTTCTTGATCACGCTGATTTAGAATGGGGTCCTCAAGGATTTGTACCTGGAACAGGAACATTAGTTTCTCCAGCTACTTCTCCGGTATCGCTATCTGGATTAAGTGCTGAGACATGTTACGATGTGTATATTCAGGATATCTGTGTAGTAGGTTCGGACTCTAGTCTTGTTACAGGACCGTTTACGTTCTGCACAACGCCAACTCCTCCACCTGCACCTGTAGGTGTAACGTGTACTACTCCTCCTGGAACATCTGCAGTAGTCTTCTCTGAAGACTTTGATGATCTAGCGAACTGGACTAGTACAAACGTAGGTGGAAACTCATGGCAGATAGCTACTGGTGGAACTACTTCAGGTAGCACTGGTCCATCAGGTCCGTTTAGTTCAACTGGTTATGTTTACTATGAAGCGTCAGGATCTGTAGCTGCTGATACGGCTTGGTTGGATTCTAATCCAATTGACCTTTCTCTAGCTGTTGATGATGCTGAGCTTTCGTTCTTCATGCACGCTTTTGGTGCTAATCTAGACACGGCCAAATTTGATGTCTTTATCACTGCTGATGCTGGAGCAACCTACACGAACGTCTTTGCTTGGACTGGTCAATTCCAGACAGCTGAAGATCTGTTGTATGTTCCTGTGGGAATCAACCTTGCGGCTTATCTAGGTCAGACTATTCAGGTTAGATTGAGAATCACGGACGTCCCTGGCTTTACAGGTGACCTCGCTGTTGATGAGATGAGACTTGAAGCGTGTGGTGTATTCTGTCCTGCTCCTGGAGCATTGACATGTGCATCATCGACTACAACAGACATCACCATATCATGGACTGACAATGGTTCTAGTAATCTATTTGACATAGAGCTCGTTCCTTTCGGAGGTGTTCCAACTGGTACTCCTACAACGGAAGATGTGGTAGGTACTTCTCACACTGAAACTGGTCTTACGGCAAACACAAGCTACTCGTTCTATGTGAGAGCAGATTGTGGTGGTGACCTTAGTGACTGGGTAAACGTTACTTGTGCTACTTCTAAGGACTACTGTGGTGGAGACATCTTTACAGATCCTGCTGGACCGACTGCGAACTATGTTCCTGGAGTCGATGAGACGACAGTAATCTGTCCAGATAATGCTGGTGATGTAGTGTATGTTACGTTCTCAGTGTTTGAAGCAGAGGATAGAAACAACGCAGTCACATGTTGGGATAATCTCTTCATCTATGAAGGAAACACAGTCGGTGTCAATGAGTTATCTCCTGCTGATTTAGGTCTTGGACCTAACACAGATAATTCAGGTCAAGGATTCTGTTGGGATTCTGCTGCAAATGCTGGTACAGGAGATTTAGCTTCTGCTGGTGCTATCATCTCTTCAGATCCAACTGGATGTTTAACATTTGACTGGGTGACAGATGCGTCTGTTAATGCAGCTGGATGGGAAGCTACTGTTGTGTGTGCTCCTCCGCCAAATTGTGATGCGCCTTCTGACTTTGCTTGTGGAACAAGCACTACTACGTCAGTAGACGTGAGCTGGACGGATGTTGCTGCCAACTCTGTTGATTATGAATTAGAAATTGGTCTTGCTGGATTTGCCGCTACTGGTACTCCTACTGTGACTGGTGTAGCTGGTTCAACTTATTCTCATACTGGTTTGACTCCAGACACATGTTATGACTTATACGTCAGAGCAAATTGTGGAATGACAGACGGAGCTAGTATTTGGGTAGGACCTATCACATGTTGTACTGCGAAGGACTACTGTGCTGGAGATCTCTTCACAGATGATGGTGGTGTAGGTGCACCATATACATCAGGTGTAGCTGAGACTACTGTTATTTGTCCAGATAATGCTGGAGATATCGTATACGTGAACTTCTCAGTATTTGAAGCAGAGGATAGAAACAACCAGACTACGTGCTGGGATAATCTATTCATCTATGACGGAACAACTGTAGGTGTGAACGAAATATCTCCTGCTGATCTTGGACTTGGTCCAAACGCAGATGGATCTGGAGTTGGATTCTGTTGGGATTCTGCTTCAGGCGGTGGTACAGGTGACCTTGCTTCTGCAGGTGACATCCTATCGTCAGATCCTTCTGGATGTTTGACATTTGACTGGATAACAGATGGTTCTGGAAATGCAGCTGGTTGGGAAGCAACAGTAGTATGTGCTCCTCCTCCAAGTTGTTACACAATTGTATCTGGAGAGTGTGGCGCAACGACTAACAGTTCAATCACATTCGAGATGACTGATACGACATCAAACTCTGTAGGTTATGAGCTTGAAGTTGTTCTTGCTGGAACTGCTCCAACTGGTGTAGCTACGCAGACTACGACAAGCACTTCTGAAACAATCTCTGGATTGATGGCAGATACATGTTATGACATCTACTACAGAAATGACTGTGGTTTGGCTGACGGATTTAGTAACTGGTCTGGACCAGTCACTTGTTGTACGCTTTGTGATCCGGTAGGATTAAGCTGCCAGGATCTAGAAGCTGGACTACCGGCTTGCTGGAGCCAGTCAGAGGCTGATGATTTCGACTGGACATTAGATCAGAACGGAACAACATCTGGAGGAACTGGACCATCTGATGACCACACGCTTGGTGCTGGTGGAGGTGGATCTTACTACTACATCGAGACTTCAGGTGGAGTAGCTGGAAATCAAGCTATCCTAAACGCTGGTGTCTATGACATAGCAGGAGTGAACATCCCAGGTGTTGATTTCTGGTATCACATGGCAGGTGCCACTATCGGTACACTTGACGTGGAGGTGAATGATGGCTCTGGAGCTGGATGGGTGAATGTATTCTCTCTATCTGGTGCACAGCAAGCTGGTATTAATGACCCATGGCTAAGAGCAATTGTTGATGTGTCTCCATTTGTAACGACTGGTTCGTTCCAGCTGAGATTCATCGGTGAGAGAGGAACTTCGTTTACAGGTGACATCGCTATTGACGACATCTGTTTCATCGATGTACCGCCACCACCAGCTAATGATTCACTTTGTCATGCAGAGTTGATTGTTCCTGGACTTGGTAAAGACTGTACTTCAGGTACGGCTGGTACATTGTTCCAAGCGACTCAAGATGATGAGGCTTCAACTCCTGCTATCTCATTCCAGTGTGGTGCCGTTGGTGCGCACAGTGATGTATGGTACAAGATGGAGATTCCTGCTGGCGGTCGTGTAATGGTTGATTTCCCAGTTATGCCAGGTGCAAACATGTTCACAGAGCTTTATGCTGGACCGGACAAAGCGAGTATGACATACTTGGATCTTTCTTGTGATGCTGTTCACCCGAAAGTATATCCACCTGCTGGTGCTGCAGTTGCAGACATGTTGACTCCTGGTGATTCACTTTGGATTCGTGTTTGGGATGCTGGAAACAACGATCTTGGACCATTCGAGATTTGTGTGAACGATCCTGTTCCTGCGAACAATACGTGTGACAATGCTATGGCAATTGACTTCACACAGTTCAATGGTTCTATAGGATACGAGCTAGCTGACCTTGGCTGTTCATTTGGAGGGCCTGCTTGTGTAGGTACTGCAGACGAGATGGTATGGTTTAGCTTCGTTGCTCAAGATGCAAATGACATCATCCAAGCGGGTGTGCATCCTGCGCTTACGCCAGGATTCCCAACTGGATTTGATGCAGTGATTGAGGTATTTGATGCGTGCGCTGGTACGTCATTAGGTTGCTTCAATAACTACCCTGCAGATCAACTTGAAAGAGTGATGGTTGGTGGACTTGTTCCTGGAAATACTTACTACTACTCTGTACATCACTTCGGTGGAGGTACATTGGCAGACGCAAGTTTCCATACAACTCACAAGACATATGCAGACGGTAAGTTACGTGCCCCATGGTGTGGAGCAACTAATGTTTCATTGGATGATGTAATCCAGTCTGAGAGAGATGATGTAAATGAGCTATATATCTTCGCTCCGGTGCAGGTGCCAGCTTATGGATTTGAGTTCTCACAGGGAGGTACTGTCCTTGCAACTGTCGATAACATGGCTGTTGATGGATTCTACTTAAACCTTGGAAATGTAGCAGGACTTCAGTATGGTCAGACATACGATGTACGTGTTCGTCACCAGGTGAAATTGCACGTGAATGGTGCTCTTGGTAACCACTGGTCAGATTACGGTCCTATTTGTACAATAACTCTTGGTGCTGCTCCTGTTACTCAGGTTCAGTCAGCGTTCTGTACAGGTGCTTCTGATTACTTCTTATCAGAGAACATCCTTGCAGATCCATTGACTGGTGCTACTTCTTACCGATTCACATTCGATGATGGTGTAAATGCACCTATCGTGTATACGTCTAACAACTACTCAGTTCAGTTGTACCAAGTACCTGGGCTGCAGTACGCGACTACGTATTCTGTGACTGTTGAAGCATTGTTGGCTGGAGGTTATACTACTCCTGGCCCAGCATGTTCTATCAACATGAAGGTTAAGCCTGAGAACATTGGCATATTGGCTTCAGATTGTAATGGTACTTACACAGCACCTTCATCTGACTTTATTCTTGCTGATAATGTTCTCGGAGCTGAGTTCTGGGAGTTCAGATTCACGCCTCTAGGTGGTGGAGCTGCATTCTCTGTGATTCATCCAAACCTATCGCTTACGCTTGACGGTAGCATCACGCAGTTTACTGCAGGTCCTGTGACTTATGATGTTGACGTAAGAGTGTTTGCTGGAGGTGTCTTTGGTGATTACTCAGCTGTATGTCCATTGACTGTGATTTACACTCCACCACCAGCAGCTCCAATGGGAGAGACTGGCGGAAGTGCTATCAAGTTGGGTAACACTACTGATGTAACTATCTATCCTAACCCTAACGCTGGAGACAACTTCGTCTTAGCTCTAGGAAACATGGATACAGAAGTACAGAAGGTCGTTGTTGAGATCGTTGATCTTGCCGGTAAGACTGTTCACACTGAGCAGTTCGCTAACAGCGGTTCTGATGCAAACAGAATCATCACATTCGATGAGCCACTTGCAACAGGTATGTACTTTGTAAATGTTTACTTGAACGATGAGAGAATCGTCAAGAAGATTACTGTAGAGTAATCTTAGAGTAAATTGAAATTGAAGCCCTCTCGCGAAAGCGAGGGGGCTTTTTTATTTACATCTGTATCTTGGCCCTATGTCAAGTAAAAAGGAATGGTTTGCGGAGTGGTTTGATTCGAAGTACTACCACATACTATATGGTCATCGGGATCAGTCTGAAGCCTCGGCTTTCTTAAATAAACTCATGGGTCATTTGGCCATCAAAGACAAAGGAGTGCTTCTCGACCTCGGTTGTGGAAAAGGACGACACTCTAAGCACCTATCCGATATGGGATATGATGTGATGGGCATAGATTTGTCTCCATCGAGTATAGAGGCCTGTCAGGACTATAATGAAGAGGGACTGGATTTCTGTGTGGGAGACATGCGTAAACGCCTTCCTGGAGGCCCATATGACCTTGTGCTTAACTTATTTACCTCATTCGGTTACTTTGACGACTTGAGTGACAATAAGCAGGTGTTTCAGAGAATAAAAGAGTCACTGCACGCTAATGGTCGCTTTGTCAT
>CAYSDH010000003.1:0-18845 GCA_964429805.1 uncultured Flavobacteriales bacterium | reverse complement strand
GTGCAACCAGTGATTAACACACTCCCTGTGCGTGAGACAAAAACATTTCAAGGAATCAATTTCGACATACACAAAGAGCTGGTGGACGGGCGAATACTCAAGCATATTTCATTTGATGCAGAAGGAAAGCAACATCAACACACAGAAAAAGTTCAAGCACTTACCCTCGCAGATTTTGAGAAAATTGCCGAAAACACAGGCGTGAAAATAGAAGAGGTATTTGGCTCATACGAGCTCGATGAGTTTGACGCCAATACATCAAGCCGACTCATCATCATTGCGACTAAATAAATTAAGAGCCAAATACGATTTGTCCTTTCTGCCTCAACTCGACATTCTCGCCATCTAGCTCTTTAATAATATCTACTTCTTCTTCGAAATAAATTTTATTGTTGTCCATTCCTGAAATGACGACTCGAGCACCCTGCTTGGCGTAGACTGTGTTGTTACCTCCAAAAAGTATCAATTCAGCTCCAGCTCCTACATACAGTTTATTCTTTTCACCCGTGATAACGGCTTTTCCTTCTTTGAGATAAATTGAATTCTTGAAGACTGTCATCTCAGAGTTCCCATCAACTACAATCGCGGTTTCTGGAATTTTTACTTCCATCACAATAAGCCCCGTGCTATCTGCTTGTAAGACGTTCTTTAGTCGATCACTGAGACGTTGACGTGGCTCTTTTGAATTAGTCTTATTATCGATTAATGAAATGTCAACCGGTACTTGCCTATTTGTAGAGTCCATCACTAAAGAGTCCCTGCTTGCCAAGTCGCCTGCAGGTTCCAGCTCTTTTACCTCACGAACTAGGCATGAATGCGCTTTGTCGGAGATGAAGATTGGCTCACAAGATGCATCAGGAGGAGATGAGATGCTTTTTTTCCAGTCTAATAGTTCAGCATCGTGATGGATTATACGAGGAGTGCCACTATGTACCTTGACACGGCTTTCAGATTTGACATACACCGTAGGACTGCCGCCATAAATTTCTACAGTCGACCCTGCCTCTGCATACACACGGTGTAGGCCAGTAGTGAGCGTCAATGTTGTTCCAGGACACACCAAGTAATGCTTTGCGCCACCAGCTACGGTGCGGCCCTTTTTCACTTCAATACAGTTTTCTGGAATCTCGACTTCACACTGAGCATGAGAGTAAGTACATGATAATGTCATGCCCGTGATTATCAGGAAATTTTTTACGCCACTCATAATATTTCTTTGGCTTTGTTCCAATACACATCCATTTCTTCAAGGCTCATATCAGAAAGCTCCTTGCCTTCTTTTTTAGCCTCAGATTCTAGATATTGAAAACGGCTAATGAACTTTTTATTCGTTCGCTCCAACGCGTCATCAGGATTTACATTGATGAATCGCGCATAGTTAATCAATGAAAAAAGCACATCGCCAAACTCATCTTCTATCTTGTCAGAGTTGCTGTCTACTTCGGCCTTAAGCTCTTCAAGTTCTTCTTCTACTTTCTCCCACACTTGTTCTTTTTTCTCCCAGTCAAAACCTATTCCGCGAGCCTTATCTTGTATTCTTACAGCTTTCACTAGACTCGGCAAGGACTTTGGCACTCCCTCTAGCACAGATTTTTTACCTTCTTTCAACTTTAGTTTTTCCCAGTTGGCTTTCACCTCTTCTTCACCAGACACCTCAGTGTCTCCATATATGTGCGGATGCCTGTGCACTAGCTTGTCACAAATACCATGTATCACATCAGTAATGTCAAAGCCCTCAGATTCACTTCCTATTTTGGCATAGAAGACAATGTGCAGCAGAATGTCGCCAAGTTCTTTTTTGACTTCATCCATATTCGAATCTAGAATGGCATCAGTCAATTCATAGGTCTCTTCAACTGTAAGATGGCGCAAAGAGTCCATGGTCTGCTTCATGTCCCATGGGCACTGAGCTCTTAGTTCATCCATAATGACAAGTAGCCGCTCAAATGCTTCTTTTTCTTTCGTCTTTGACATGCCTTCTTTGACTTTTTTAAGGAGTGTAAAGTAAATATGAATTAAGCAGTTAATCACTAGTTTGTGCAAATTGATACCTTCGATTGTCGTGAAAAAGATATTTCCCCTGCTCATTCTTTTATTGCTTTCTATTTGTGCTCAGGCACAGGCAGATAAGTGGCTGTCTTTAAGGGCGGGGCGGGGTTTTTTAATGGCGCACAGACCAACCATACCTCAGTTACTACAAGGTCATGCAAGTGCCTTAGAGTTGCATTATACTGCTAGAAGTAACATGACAAAAGACTGGCATCACCTGTTTAAAGGGCCTTACCAAGGTTTTTCTGTCTACTACATTAACTTGGGTAATGCAGAACAATTGGGCAACATGTACTCGCTTTTTCCCTATATCGGTTTTCCTCTAAAGCAAAGTGAACGAGGCGCGCTCATCGCTCAGTTAGGATGTGGGTTGGCCATTGTGGACAGGAAATTTGATCAAGAAGATAATTTCACAAATTTTGTAATCGGAAGTCATACCAATGTAGGGATTCAGCTGGCTCTGAAGTATCAATATACTGCTGGCCGATTTTTACTTGGCACGGGGCTCTCGTTTTCTCACGCATCTAATGGCTCGTATCAATTACCCAACCTTGGTGCCAATGTTCCTTCGTTAGATTTTTATTTAGGCTACCGACTGAATGAAGAAGAAATTCCGGTCCAGTTTAAAGACATAGAGACTCCGTTGACTAGCGTAACCAACATAGATGTAAGTCTTGGTTTTGGCATGCGAGAGTCAAATGTGGTAACGCGAGTGAAACATCCGGTGATAGAGTTGAGGGCCGACTATCGCAAGTCATTCTCTCAAAAAATGAACTATATCATCGGCACGGATTTAATATATAACAAGGCCTCTTATGCTGAGCGAGATAGAGATAGTGTGCGGGTCATAGAGAGTCTACTACCGGGCATCAAGTTAGGGCTAGGTATGACAATGGGAACGTCTGAACTTTTTATGCATGCTGGTTGGTATCCACATACCGGCTATCAGCAACTGGGGAGTTTGTATCACCGCGTAGGAGGTAGAAAAGTAATCAACGACAAGTGGATATGCTCGTTCACGCTCAAGACTCACTTTGCGCGAGCAGATTATTTCGCTTTGGGTCTAGGAATGAGAGTGAGATGATTACCCCGCTGTTTTAGCCTGAGTGATTGATTTGGCAGAGCCTTTTGATGAATGCTAGCCAAGATAGGGGTGCATGTTAATGATGGGTTTTTGTGATGAAGCCGAGTCAGTGATTAAAAAAGTCAAAGACCTTCTTGGCTTTTGACGCGCCAATTAGTTTGCTCAACTGCTCTTCATTGGCTTCTTTGACATTTTTTAAGGAGCCAAAATGCTTCAAGAGTTTTTCGGCCGTGCCGTCTCCAATGGTTGGAATGTTGGTTAGTTGAGTGCCCAAAGCAGCTTTGCTACGCTTGTTTCGGTGGTGTGTGATTCCAAATCTGTGCGCTTCATTTCTTAAGTGCTGTATCGTCTTTAGTGACTCACTTCTTTTGTCGATATAAATCGGTATTGAGTCTCCCGGAAAGTAAATCTCCTCAAGTTTCTTCGCAATGCCAATCACTGTAATTTGCCCGCGTAGTCCAAGCAGGTCGATACTTTTCATGGCCGAACTCAGTTGTCCTTTTCCTCCATCAATGATGACTAACTGAGGCAAGCTTTCACCTTCGGTAACCAAGCGTTTATACCTCCGGTGCACTACCTCTTCCATACTGGCAAAATCATCAGGCCCTACAACGGTCTTGATGTTAAAGTGTCGGTAGTCCTTTTTGCTGGGCTTGCCATTTTTAAAGACTACACAAGCGGCTACAGCATTTGTGCCTTGAAAATTTGAATTATCAAAACACTCTATGTGAATCGGTAATTCGGTCATTCTGAGGTCGCTTTTTATTTGCTCTAAAATGCGCTCGTAATGACCATCTGGATTGACTATGCGCTCCTGCTTTCTCTTTTCTAGAATGTGGTATTTCAAGTTTCTCTCCGCCAGGTCAAGAAGGCTTTTCTTTTCACCGCGCTGAGGCACATGTATGTGCGCACTTTCTATCTCCATGTCTAATTCTAAAGGAACAATGAGTTCAGGGGCAGCACTGCCCGTTTGGCTCTTAATTTCCATGATGGCAAATGACAATAGTTCAGCATCACTTTCCTCCATCTTTGTCCTCAACTCAAGGGTGTGCCCTTGTATGATTGCCCCATCTACCACCTTTATAAAGTTGACAAAACACTTAGTAGACTCCCTTTTCAGCGCATATACTTCTGCATCTTTAACCGCATTGGTGACCACAGCAGACTTACTCTGATACTTGAGTAGCATCTCTAACTTATCCTTTAACTCTTCTGCTTTTTCAAACTCCAATTTCTCAGCGTGAACCATCATTTGAGTTTTCAGATTGGCCACAACTTCTTGAGTGTTTCCTTTTATGATTTTTTTTATTAGTTGTATTCCCGCATCATAATCCTCCTCACTTTGTTTGCCCTCACAGGCTCCTTTGCAGTTACCAATATGATACTCCAAGCACACTTTAAATTTGCCTGAACTGATATTCTGCTCAGTGAGCGAGTAGTTACAGGTTCTGAGTGGGTGAAGTTTTGTTGCCAGATTGAGCAGTGTTTTCATCAACTTGACATTCGCATAAGGGCCAAAGTATTGAGAGCCGTTTGCTACTTTGTTGCGGGTATAAAAAATCTTTGGAAAAGGTCCCCGCGTGATGCAAAGCCAAGGATAGGTCTTGTCATCCTTAAGCTGAATATTATACTTGGGCTGGATGGTTTTTATCAAGTTGTTCTCAAGCAGAAAAGCATCTTGCTCAGTCTCAACTTCCATGTATTCCATGTCCATGATCTTCCTGACCATGACTCGGGTTTTGCCGTTTTTCTGCTTGTCATCGCGAAAATAGGAATTGACTCTGTTTCTCAACTTCTTGGCTTTACCGACATAGATCACCTCTCCATGTTCATCTTTGAATTGGTAAATGCCAGGCCTATTAGGCAGAGTCTTTATTTTTTCTTCCAGTTGCATCCTACAATACAAATATGCGCTTTTGGATGAACTGTCAGCCTTTGAAGCGTACCTTTGTTACCCATGGAAAAGGTGATTCTAGTTAACGAAAGCGATGAGCCAATAGGGCTCATGGAAAAGATGGAGGCGCATGAAAAGGCTGTCTTGCACAGAGCGTTTTCAGTGTTTGTGTTTGATGACGCAGGCCGCATGCTACTGCAACGCAGGGCGCACAGCAAATACCATTCTCCCGGTCTTTGGACTAACACGTGCTGCAGTCACCAGCGTGAGGGGGAGTCTTCAGAAGTAGCTGCGCACCGCAGACTAGAAGAGGAGATGGGCTTTGACTGTGACTTGCAAGAAGTGTTCACGTTTATCTACAAAGCAGAATTTGATAACGGCTTGACTGAGCACGAATTAGATCACGTGCTTATCGGTAAGTGGACAGGCGAGCCTGACTTTAACAAAGAGGAAGTGTCAGAGTGGAAGTACATTGCCCTCGATGAGCTAAGCGCTGATATCAAAGCCAATGCTGACCATTATACCGTCTGGTTTAAGATAGCCTACCCCAAAGTGCTCGACTTTGTCAATAAGAATAGCCTTGTTAAAAAAGGTTAAGTAAGGCAATAAAACAGGGGCTTCGCGGTACTTTTGTATAGGTGAATAAGTCCAAGATATATCTAGTCATCGGTTTGATGATTGCCGCGCTAATCGGTCTTGTTGTCGTCCAGACTACTTACATCAAGAACACCATAACCCTCAAAGAGGCTCAGTTTAGATATAACGTCAACTTGGCTTTAGTAGAGGCTGCCCAGTCGCTTGAGCGTCAAGACGCCATTGAGCGTATGAAGCAAAGTCAGGCTAGTCAAAGGGCCATGTTTCAACTTGACAGTATACAGCGGGTGATGACTCAAGGCTGGGACAGTGACAATGGTTATTATCAGAAAGACACTGTCATTTTATCTGAAGATGGCGGATACACCATGAGCTACACCAGCAGCATGGGAACAGGTGCGCAGACCACCACTCAGACCAGTGTGATAAATCAAGTAGGCATGCAGAGGTCTACAAATTCCATTGTCGTTGACATGCTGTCGGGCATCATGGACATGAACTTTATGCGGCCGTATGAGCAAAGGCTTGATTTGCGTGACGTAGATAGTTTAGTCATTCAGTCTCTTGAGAAATTTGGTATTGATGCCGATCATGATTTAGCCGTGTTTAATGGCATTGGGCAGCCCGTGTTGTTTGAAAATGGTCAAGGCATTCAGTCTCTGCCTAGCATAGCCGAGTCCACATTTAGTGTGCAGCTTTTTCAAAATGAAATGTTTCAAGACCCACACTTTCTAAAAGTTCATTTCCCAGCTCAAAAAAGCTATGTCTTGACTTCGCTGTGGCCACTTCTCATCACATCTAGTGGGCTCATGCTCATTATTATGGGGGCATTCGCATTTACGATCGTGACAATTTTTAGGCAGAAAAAAATTCAAGAAATACGCAGCGATTTCATCAATAACATGACCCATGAGTTGAAGACACCAATTTCTACTATCTCTTTGGCCTGCGAGGCACTTGCCGATCCAGACATGCGTCAGATGACAGAAAGCCGCGATCGTTTTGTAGGAATGATACGCGAAGAGAATCAACGATTAGGAACTCTCGTAGAGAATGTGCTGCGCACTGCCGTTATAGACCGTGGCGAGATGCGCCTGAAGCTTGAAGAGGTTGACATTCATGCGGTAATTAAAGATTCAGTCAAAAATATTCAACTCCAACTCGAGAAAAAGGACGCAGAAATAGCCCTGTCACTCAGTGCCATTCCGTCTGTGGTCAAAGCGGACAAAACGCACATCACCAATGTCTTATTTAACTTGCTTGACAATGCACTGAAATATTCTCCGATTAACCCGCGTATTAAAATCAGCACAACTGTCCGAGAAGCAGGATTTGTGATTGAAATAAAGGATAACGGAATCGGCATTTCGCGCGACAATCAAAGCAAAGTTTTTGAGAACCTATACCGTGTGCCGACCGGCAATACACATGATGTCAAAGGTTTTGGTTTAGGTCTTAGTTATGTGAAAGCGGTAATAGAAAAACATGGAGGAAGCATCAGTCTTAACAGCGAGCTCGGCAAGGGTTCAACATTCAAAATCAATATCCCAATCGGCAATGAAAACAGCTAAGCGAATACTACTGGTCGAAGATGACCCAAACTTGGGAAGTCTCCTTTCTGAATATCTGTCAGTCAAAGGATTTGACGTAAGTCTTGCCACTGACGGAGAGCGCGGCTTTTCGGAATTTAAACGCCACGAGTTTGACTTCATAGTGCTTGACGTTATGATGCCTAAAAAGGATGGCTTCACATTGGCAAAAGAAATAAGGCAAATGAATGAGGCGGTTCCCATCTTGTTTCTCACCGCCAAGACCATGAAGGAAGATACGCTTCAAGGATTTAAGAGCGGGGGTGATGACTACATGACTAAGCCCTTTAGCATGGAGGTGCTCACTGCACGAATCAATGCTATTTTGAAAAGAAGTGAAACCAAAGTGTCTAGCGAATTTGACGGGACACATCGTGTTGGGCTATTCGAATTTGACCCTGAAAAGAGAACGCTTCTTAAAAATGGCGAGACGACAAGTCTTACTACAAAAGAGAAAGACTTGTTGCTACTCTTGAGTAAAAAACGAAACGAAGTTCTTGAGCGAAATCATGCGCTCAATGCCATCTGGGGAGATGACAGTTACCACAACGGCAGAAGTATGGATGTCTACATTACTAAACTCAGAAAGCACCTAAAGTCTGACACAGATATCGAGATTATAAACGTGCATGGCAAAGGGTTTAAGTTGCTCGTGCCGTAAATTTTTCTGGTATCGGGAAGGAGTCAAGTGGACAGCTGATCGGTTTTGTCCGTCCGTTTTTAGGTTATCGCACATGGGCCGTAACTGCAATTCTGTAGTTCTCAATGAAAGTAATGTGTCACTCTAGGCTGAATCAATGCGGACAGTAGTATTTTAGCAGTCCAATTAATTTTGCCTCATGAGAATAGCCCTCTTTTTGCTCGCCATATTTAGCCTTAGTTCATGCGCAAATGAAGAGTATAATCTCACCGGCAATGCACAGGGTACGACATTTAACATCACCTATCATGGTGATAAAGCCGCTGACTTTAGCCGAGAGGTAGAAGTGATACTGTTAAGCATGGACGCCTCTCTCTCCTTGTGGAAGGATGAGTCGTTTTTATCAAAAGTCAATGCAATGACGGGCACAAAAATCGGAGTGCCTAGTGACGATAAGTTCTTTATTCCGATGCTCACCAAGTCTCGCGATGTATACACCGAGTCAAAGGGATATTTTGACCCGAGCCTCTATCCGTTAATCAAGGCATGGGGCTTTGGTGCAGTAGATAAAGTAAAAGAGATTCCAGATGTGAACGCACTGAAACAACAGTGTGGATTTGGAGTGTATGATGCCTACATCGCCAATGTGGGGCCAGAGAGACTTTTCATCAAAGCGCCTGGTCGTCAATTTGATTTTAACGGCATAGCTCAGGGTTATACCGTAGATGTTATTGCCAACATGTTGGAGCTTAACGGGGTCTCAGATTACATGATTGAGTTAGGTGGTGAGTTGATTACATCTGGATTAAAAAAAGATGGTTCGAAGTGGCGCATTGGTATTGATGATCCTGTGGCTGGGTCTCCGCTTTTGCAAGAGGAACGAAAAGTGAGAAGAGAGATTCAGCTCAGTGATAAGGCGCTAGCTACATCAGGTTCGTATCGAAAATTTTATGAAAGGGATGGGAAAAAGTATAGCCATACCATCGATCCGTTTACGGGCAGTCCAGTAAACCATCAGGTGCTGAGTGTGACTGTCTTGATGGACGAGTGTGCGCTGGCCGATGCCTATGCTACCGCTTTTATGTGCATGGGTTTAGAGAAAACCAAGGCGTTTCTAGCTCAGCATACTAACATGGGAATAGAGGTCTTCATCATCTACAATCAAGATGATGAGCTTCAGGAATACGCCACTGGGCGATTTAAGGAGACTTAAGCGTCTTCCTTTTTACACATTTCGTCTGGCTGAGCACCGCAGAAGCTGCAAGGCTCTCCCTCTTTATTCAAAAATGGACTGTTGCTCGCACATGTTCCAGCGAACTCTCCATCTTTCTTAACTAGAATTTTTATCGCGATTCCAGCAAAAGCTACGGCCAGTAAGAGTATTGATAGTAGTACCAGTTTCATAGTGTAAAGATACCAGTTTCGTTTGACAAAAATTGGCCTTTCCAAAAGCCCAAATTTTATACTTGAGCCACCCAATCCTGAGAGTAGGGAGGCAGTGATGAAGTGTGGCACTTAACCTTAGTCCCGGGCGGAGGTGGCTTTTAATTCCGAGTAATTTGCCTGTATGCGCTTCATCTGTTTCCAAGTGGGCGTAGTGTAGTGCCCTCCTTTTCCTTGCGCTGTGGCATTGCTCAATTTCAACTGCAGATTAGAGAGGACTTCATTTAGCCCGCTGGCCGACATGTCGTAGCACTTAGCAATGGTCACACTTACTGTTTCAGAAAGCGTATCACAAAACTGAATAGGCAGTTGTTCTTGATGTAAAATCTTACCCGTATCAATCTTTTTATCGATTTGATGAATGGTGTATCCTGTTTCAGTAGACATATTATAAAGCTGCCAGATTACACTTTGAGCGTTTTGATAATCGGGCAGTACTTCGTGGTGAATGTTGAGCATGCCGTGGGTCGGAATGTTGAAGACCTTAGAACCAATATACCCATTGCCCAGACTAATGCCGATGGAAGGCTCAAATTGCTCAAAGGCTTGCCTTGTTTCCGCGCAGTTTATTCGTGGCACTTCGATAAGTTTTACGTCATGCTTGTCACAGAAGATGTCAATGTCTGAAATGCCTTCGCAGTGCTGTTCTATATCTTCATTATACCAGCTTCGCATCTGTATTCCGTTCCAGGTTCCTCGTAAACCGATTTGAAACATTTTTCGAATCTTTCGCTTATAAAACGACCACTTATTGGTGACCTCTCCCGCGCTCAGAACGACCAATATGTCAGACACATCTTCGTTTTTCAAAATGGACTGAAGGTGGTGTGAAGCAATGCCTCTCCTACTGCTGGTGAGAATGACAACTTTCATGTCAGTAAGGAAAAAGGTTATGCTGGGCAGAAGATTGAGCAGCGCTCTTTCTCAAAAAATACTGAATGTGAGACGGCTTCCAATCCAACACGATGTGGTCTCGCCTGATACATAATTCTTCCTTTTTTACTGGCACGCCCGTACTGATATGTGCGCCTCTTTCGGCAGAAGAACAAGACTGATATCCCAGTTCAAAAACGGACTTTACTCCCGCTGAGTTGAAGTCTGAAAACAGACCGTAAGGCCAAGCAAAGTGCTCGGCTTGTCCACAGTTTTTAAGAAGAAGTTGACGGGATAAGTCTAAGTCTTGATGCACTTTATTCTGTTCATGAGCAGATACCCTCATGTGCGACATGGTGTGAGAACCAATTTCTTGACCCATAGATTTGAGGGATTCAATATCCTTCCAGGTTAAAAATTCAACAGGAGGGAAGTGGAGCTTCTCTCGGCAATGCGTCTCTATTTTTAAAAAATCTTGTTCATCTATTAAGGCAGGATTCACGAAGAAACATGCGGACACTCCAAACTCTTCGAATACCTGCGCGGCATCCAGATTGTTTTTAAACCCGTCATCAGAACTGATGCTGACATAAGGCCTGTCAATATCGTCTTCCCAGATTCTTCTGACAGCTTCGCTATGAGAAATGAAATCAAACTGTGCGGACAGTGCGTTGAGTAATTGACGCAGCGCAGGTATTTCATCTTTGAATATGTGGTGGATGTAGATGAACTGTATTCTAGGTCTTTTCATCTGGCTCTCACTAGACATCAAAGACATGGCATCCAAGGCCAATCCTCTGACTTTTTCTCTTAGCGAAAATGGTTGAGCAGACTTTACATCTGCGTAGTATTCTATATAATTTGGATGTGAAGCCATCTATCAGCTCAGCTGGTCGGTCAACAAAAACATCTCCACTTTAGGCGCATTCTTTTCGTAAAGAATTCGGTAAACAGCTTTTGTGATAGGAATGTCAGCACCGTGCTTTTCGTTCATCTTTATCAAGCTCTTAACCGCATAATATCCCTCTGCGACCATGTTCATTTCAATCATGGCTGATTTAACAGTGTAGCCTTTGCCTATCATATGGCCAAAGTTTCTGTTTCGGCTAAAGTGAGAATAGGCAGTGACAAGAAGGTCACCCAGGTAGGCACTGTTCTTTACATCACGGTGCACCGATTTCACGGAGTCTAAAAATCGCTCCATTTCCATGATGGCATTTGATACCAGCACAGCTTGAAAGTTGTCTCCATAACCCAGCCCATCACATATTCCGCTAGCTATGGCAAAGACATTTTTCATGGCAGTGGCTATTTCAGAGCCGATCACGTCATCAGAGACGTGAGTTTTGATAAACCGACACTTTAATAATTCTGCCAGGTAAGTAGCCTTGCGCTTTGATTTTGAAGCCACCGTGAGATAACTCAGACGCTCCATCGCCACCTCTTCGGCATGGCAAGGCCCGCAGATTATACCGAGTTTTTTACTTGGCACGTTAAACTGTTTCTTGAAGTACTTGGCAGGTATGGTGTCATACTCTTTGACCATTCCCTTTACACTCGAAAAGAGAATCTTGTCTTCAAGAATAGTCTTGTCTAGCGGCTCAAATACTTCATGGATGTACGCTGAAGGAACCACCATGATGAGAATGTCAGAAGTGGCAATGACATCTCTAATGTCCGTCATCATATTGAGTTTACTCACCTCAAGAGCAGCGCTGGACAAGTACTTTGGGTTGTGCCCAAACTTCTTGACATAGTCTATTTGTTCTTGACTCCGCACCCACCAGTTGATAGAGTCCGAATTGACGCATAAGATTTTGACCAGCGCTGTTGCCCAGCTTCCACTGCCTATGACTCCTATTCTGTGTTGATCCGTCATTAGTCGAAAGTCAGATTTTTTGTCATCTCTTCACCCTCACGTAAGAACTGCACTTTGACAGTCATTCCTGCTTCAAATTTTCCAAGGGCCTCCATGTATGAGTAGATATCATCTACCGGATAACTCGCAATTTTGGTGATAATGTCGCCAGGAATAAGTCCTGCTTTGTCTGCTGGGCGACCATCACTAACTCCGTCAAATGTGAAGCCCTTTCCTTCAAAGGTGTAGTCTGGCATCACACCAAGTGTTACCTTAAAACTCGTTTCAGTCTTTTCCTGCTGAACAGTTTTCGTAAACTGAATTTTTCCCTCATCATCTACTTCCTCAATGATGTGCTCTATCATAGCCACTATGCGCTCCATGCCCTCGTAGTTGATCAGATGCTCATCATCGCTCGGTTTATGATAGTCAGTGTGCGTGCCACTAAAGAAGTGCAGCACAGGAATGTCTTGCAGATAAAAACTAGTATGGTCTGAAGGGCCCACGCCAGATTGTGTTGTCACTGTACCTAGACCGTTCACTTCAAGTGAGTCAATAAAATGCCATGAAGGTGACGTGCCAACAGCATTGATGCTCACCACATTTTTTTCATCATTAAGCCTTCCTACCATGTCCATATTAATCATGTAGTTGACGGTGCTTAAATTTATAGTTGGGTTTTTTGCAAAGTGATTAGAGCCTAAAAGTCCGCGCTCTTCGCCAGAGAAACCGATGAGTAAATAGTTGTTTTCTGTACCCGCAGTTTTCATGTCTTGTGCTATCTGAAGCATGGCGGCTACTCCGCTGGCGTTATCATCAGCACCATTGTGAATGGCACTTTCGCCAGCGTGCAGACTTCCACTTATACCATGGCCTAGATGGTCATAATGCGCGCCTATAATCACGGTGTTCTTCTTTCCTAGGTCTAAAAATCCAACCACATTATTACCAGTCTTTCGCTCTCTAACAATGCTATAGTCCAGTGCTACATCAGCGTTTCTGTCAGCCGGACTCTTTTTCAAAAAGATGACAGGGCCACTAAGAGGATCTACTTTTTCTGTCAACACTTTAGAAGGGTCCTGCACGGTAGCATCATCCTTATGAAAGAAAACGGCAAGAGCGCCTTTTTCAAATGCTTGAGCAGCACGAGTGCGCAAGTCGCTGTATGCGAAATAAGCTGAATGTGGATGCACCCCATCAGGACTAGAGACAGAAATCAAAGCCACATTGCCCTTCACATCTTCGATCTCGGCATAGTCATCATAATCTAAGTCTGAGGCAACAATGCCATACTTACAGTCAATAAGTTTTCCTGACACAGCGCCACTTCCGCAAAAATTTAACGGGTACGCATCTTCATCTAGGTCGATGTTTGTCGCTCCAATGCTCAGTGTATTTGATTCTGAAATAACGGGAGTCGCACTAAACTCAAAAGGCTGTAAAAATCCTTCTGTGCCGGCTGGTTTGATTCCCAGACCTTTCATCCGCTCAATCATGTACTCAGCGGCAAGTCGCTCTCCTTTGGTGCCTGTGTCTCTTCCTTCAAGCTCATCAGAAGCGAGGTAGAGTATGTCTTTTTTCATCCAAGGAATTCCGCCTCGTTCAGACAGTACAAACTCTTTGTTGACCTCTTGGCTTTGTTTCTTTTCCGGGCCCTTGCACGAAAGCAAGAACAACATGGGAATGACTAAAAAAAATACCTTTTGCATAGTTTGAATTAGGACTGACAAATATACTCATAGTCAATGGCCACCGAATAGGCTAGTTTTCTGTTACAAGAGCGAATTCGGCATATGATTTGCACTAAATTGGCGTTATTGTACTGCGAAAGATGAGAAAAGTAATTCTATTGATTTGTGTAAGTGTAGCGATGCTTCAAGTGTCTGTTGCACAGGAAATTGAGCCAGCTGAGGAAGTTAAGACTGAAGAGGTCCAAGAGATCATGATAACCATCAAAGGAAAGGTAATTGACGCTGTAGATGGTCAAGCACTTGTAACGATGATGGCCGTGAGCAAAAAGGCGGGGAGTGGCACGTTTGGTAATAATGACGGACAGTTCATGCTCCCAATCAGTAAGGATGACCAATTGCTGGTCGGTGCAATAGGGTATGAAACAATCACATACAGCATACCTGAAGACTTTGAAGGAACGACCATTACCAAGACTTTTGAGCTAAACAAGTTAGTGGTCCAATTGCCGCCAGTGGAGGTGTTGTCTGATCGTGAGCTTAGTGAGATACAAGAGGATATAGAGCGATTGGGTTATGAAAAGAAAGACTACATGGTTTCTGGGATAAACGCCTATAACTCGCCCATTACATTTTTGTATCAGAGTTTTTCGAAACGAGAGCGATCAAAGAGGCTTGTAGCGGAATTGAGAAATGAGGATCAAAAGCGTGAATTGCTCAAAGAGCTTTTTAAAAAGTACGTGGATTACGACATCATTCAACTCGAAGATGATCACTTTGATGAGTTTATAGATTACTGCAATGTGTCAGAACACTTCATGAAATCCTCTAGTCAGTATGATTTTCTAGTACATATAAAAAAGCGCTTCAAGGAGTATCAAAACTCACCTCAGTGGCTTCGTAACAAAGGCTCTGACAATGAGTACTACCGTAAGTAATTAGCGGAGCTTTTCAGTACTTTGGGGGCATGAGATTCCTCCCTTACATTTTTATTTTCTTACTCAGTGCCTGCCAACAGTCGGCTCCAGAAAAAGAAGCAGATAGTGATAATCTGTTTCATGTTATTCGCGCAGGAGACACCAGAGCGGTAACTGAAATCATAAACTTTATTAAGATCGGCTCACCAGCTGAACGAAAGGAAGCACTCAGAATTGCGGCTTCCATTCAGTCTTCAGCACTTTTGGCTGAAATTGAAAAGGAAGCCTTGTCAGGCAAGCATGATGCATACATAGAGGATTTTGCTTTTGCGATTGGGCAGATAGGGAACGAGAATTCCATGGAGACATTAAACGTCTTGGCTGAAAGGTCAGAAATAAATGATCGAGAAGCGCTGATAGCTGCCATGGGCAAATTGGCCAGCGCGGATAATCGTGACATGATTTATAATGATTCTAGCAATGGTGCAGGTGTGGCAGAAGCGCTTTACAGATTGGCTGCCAGAGCTGAATTAGAAAGTGCGGGAGTGGAGCGCGCGTTAAAATTATTGGCAGAAGAGTCTGCTGAGGTTCGCTTTTTTGCCGCCCAAGCATTATACCGACAAAGGGCGATTGATCTCAGTCCACATCTTGAAGTCATTAGAGGCTACATTAAAGGGGAGGATGACGAGGAGGTCAGAGCAGCGTTAATCGGTAGTTTGAAAAATGCCGTTGGAGAAATTAAAACGAAAATTATCACAGCCGAACTTGCTGAGAGACCAAACGACTTTTATACAGTAAAGGCCATCAAGGCGCTTGGGAAAGAGGACGTGGGCTGGGCATCGGGTTATGTGATACCTATTTTGGGCTCGTCACATTATCAGTCAGCCATCACTGCCTCTACTTTTTTGAAAGCCAACTTTCAAAGCAGTTTCATGCCAGCTTACTCTAAGATATTGAGTCAGATTCCTGAAGAGGAAGTACGGTGTGTCATGCTCGGATCGCTCGCTCAAATGGGAGATGAGCGTGCACAAGAAGAACTGCGTGATTCGGTCTATAGTTCTGGCGACATACACCAGCGCATATTCGCCTTACAGCAACTGAAGATAACTGATGTGACATTGGAACTTATGAGAGAAATTGTGCAGGACCCGCAAGCGGGCATACTCAGAGGACACGCTTTGGCTAGACTAGTAGAGGCAGACAGTTTGAAGAAAATGGTGCCACTATTTGAAACAGCATTAGCCAGTGATGACATCACCTTAATCTGCCATGCGGCAAATTATTTTCATGACCAGCACTTTAAAAACAGCGAAGAGCCTATATTATCTCTGATTGAAGATGCGCTGAGTGCTCTGCAATTGCCAAGACAGTCTGAAGGTCAGGTAGAGCTCTCGCGCACATTAGCCTTCTTAACGGACAAAGAATTTGTGCCACCCATACCTGCGTTTAATCACCCTGTAGACAGTGCCCACTGTATGGGGCTTGGTGTTAATCCGCAGATTGAAATTGAGACGAACAAAGGCATGATTCATATTTCGCTCAATACTAACAAAGCACCGACATCAGTATCGGCCATTGTCAAACTGGTGGAAAGTGGATTTTATAATGGGAAGTCTTTTCACAGGGTCGTTCCTGATTTTGTCGCTCAAGGAGGTTGCCCAAGAGGAGACGGTTGGGGTAGTCCTGATTTTACCATTCGCTCTGAGTTTTCTGACCTCAGTTATGAGGCGGGCACTGTCGGTCTTGCCTCAGCAGGAAGGGATACTGAGAGCTGTCAGTTTTTTATCACGCACTCGCCAACTCCTCATCTTGATGGCCGCTATACCATTATAGGAAAAGTGGTGAAAGGCATGGATGTAGTCCATAACCTGACTGTTGGAGATAAGATGATACGGGTTGAGGTAAAAAATTAGAAGCGCCACTGATCGCCAAAAATGAGAATGGCGATAAAAAAAGTGAAGACCCATTTCCAGTTCCAATGCGCCTTGTTTATGTGTACTAAGTTCTTTTTTGAAATAACATAGAGCGTGAATCCCGACACGACTATAGCCAAAAGTTGAAAGTAGATGTCCATGGGGTCAAAAGTGCCGTCAGTAATATGAAAGTACTGCAGGCACTCCATGCCAATAGGGACCAGAGTCAATGCAATGATAATCGCAGTTCTCAGGTAGGTCGGAATGGTCTGTGCGCACATAAGAAGCGAAGCCAGAGCTGAAAATAGCCACAGCCCTCCGGGCAGACTATATACAAACCAGTCTGGTGCTGCAGGCATCATTGCCTTCATGTGATTTAAATTTTGAGACCCAATGATTTCTGAAACCAAAACCTGCATGATGACATCACTTGGCCTAAAGAATACATAGATGAAAATGCACAAAAGGAGGCAGAAACTGACAAGAGATAAAACGATCCATTTCATTGCGTGCTCGAAATTAGTTCCTTTATTCCATCCATAGGAATTTCATATGTTAAATCAGATAAGAAGTTTATACAAGCACCGCCCTCTGCTACTCGTGCTTTTAGTTGCTGTTTTATTGCGGCTATGTGCCGTCATATTTTCTCAAGGTTATGCCATGCATGACGATCACTTCTTGGTGGTAGAAGCGCCACAGAGTTGGTTAGACGGCTACGACTATGACAATTGGAAACCAGAAAATAATGATGGTGTTCCCACTGGTCATAATCTGTTTTATCCTGGTCTGCAGTATAGTGTTCTTTCGCTTTGTTCAGCATTAGGCATAGATGCACCGCAGTCTAAGATGATGGTGGTTCGATTACTTCACGCCTTGCTGTCGCTCTTAATGGTCTTTGCTGCATATAAGATCACTGAAAAAATAGCCAGTGCAAAAGAGGCCTTTGTTGTAGGAATAATCATGGCAGCCCTTTGGGTGATGCCTTTTTTGAGCGTAAGAAACTTAATAGAGTTTGTGTGTATAGCGCCTATAATTTGGGCCTCATGGCTAGTCGTCAAGAGAGGGTTGGATAGTATTCCTGTTGCCCTAATGACAGGTTTCCTGTGCGGGATAGGAATGGGTATCAGATTTCAATTGGTTTTCTTTATCGGAGGTTGGGGCCTTGCTCTGCTCTTCTCAAAAAAATGGAGGTCAGCGATTCTCTATGGGCTTGCTGCCGTTACTGCATTCTTTTTAACCCAAATGGGTGATCTCTTCTGGTGGGACAAACCGTTTACAGAAATCATGGCCTATGTGGATTATAACATCATTCACGCCACTACTTACTTTGACCGACCATGGTATCAGTATATCCTTACAATTTTGGGTGTGTTAGTTCCGCCAGTAGGTCTCTTTCTTCTTTTCGGATTCTTCAAGACCTGGAAGAAGCATCTCATTTTATTTCTGCCTGCATTTTGTTTCCTGGCTTTTCATTCTTACTTCCCTAACAAGCAAGAGCGCTTTATCATTCCTATACTTCCGTACATTATAATACTGGGTACGGTCGGCTTTCTTCAGTTCAAAGAAGGCTCTAAGTTTTGGGCAAAAAGAAAAGGACTATGGAAAGGCTTGGTGGCTTTTGCCTTGGTGATAAACACGTTGGCACTCGGTCTGTTGACTTTTAGCTATACCAAAAAAAGTAGGGTAGAGACGATGACTTTTCTCTATCACCAAGAAGATTTTAGAAATTACATATTGGACTATTCGCACAAGGGAGACTATGTGCTTCCGCCTCAGTTTTACTCTGGCAAGTGGGGCGTATATTATTACCTCACGAGCAAGTATGATCATGAGTTTTTTCTGTATACAGTCTATCCGCAGATTGAAGGGACAGAGCATGTACCTAACTATGTGCTCTTCTATGAGGCAGATCGTCTAGAAGAGCGGAAGGCCGACTTCGTATCTCATTTTGGTGAGATGGAATATGTGACAACCATCATGCCTGGAAATTTTGACCGTTTGCTACACTGGTTAAACCCCAGGAATAGAAATGAGCAGGTTGAGATTTATAAGATTCTCAGGTACCAAAACTAAAAAAGGCCATCTCGTAAAGAGATGGCCTTTCAATAATATAGGTTGAGTATTACTTGATGATGCTCAATTTACCTGTTACAGAAGACTTGTTCGTAACGATAGTATACTGGTGCATTCCAGAGCTTAGGTTTCTTACATCCAACGTGTGGCTATAAACTCCTGGGAACTTTGGTCCAAGCTGCTCAGTCATTACAACTTTTCCTGTCACGGCAGTCACAACGATTGATACA
>CAYSDH010000002.1:44618-114379 GCA_964429805.1 uncultured Flavobacteriales bacterium | reverse complement strand
ATGGGATGACGGAACCATACTAGACTGTGAAGAAGGAAAAACCTATGACTGTAAGATCTGGGTGGAAGATGGCAAGCTCAAAGTGCGAGGATACATTGCTTTTTTCTATCGCACTCAGGAGTGGTTGCCCGCTAAGTAGCTGATTAAAATGCTGCAAAAAAGGTGGAGAGTGGTGACTACTTAGGCCACCTTGAGTTTAGAAATCTTGCTCTTATTAAATTTCCCTTCGGCATACGCCTTGGTAATCTTTAACTTTTTCTGACCCTCTTCTGACGGAATCTCAAACATAGCATCTGTCATAATCGCCTCACAAATGGAGCGAAGACCTCTTGCTCCAAGCTGATATTCTACTGCCTTCTCCACAATAAAGTCAAGCGCACCTTTATCAAAGGATAGCTGCACTCCATCTATGTGAAAAAGTTTTTCGTATTGCTTGACCAAAGCATTTTTTGGCTCAGTCAAAATGGCTCGCAGTGCTTCGGCATCAAGTGGATCGAGATGCGTGATTACTGGCAGCCTTCCTATCAACTCGGGGATGAGTCCAAACTTTCGGACATCAACTGGAGAGACAAATTTCAATAAGTCATCTCCTAATTCTTCTTTCTCATCAGACTGAGCAAAGCCCATGGCTGTGCGATTTACACGCTGCTTGATTAGTCTATCGATTCCTGCAAATGCACCTCCAGCAATGAAGAGAATGTTTTTGGTATCGACCTTAATCATTTGCTTTTCTGGATGCTTTCGTCCTCCGTGAGGCGGAACGTTTACATGAGAACCTTCGAGCAATTTCAAAAGTGCTTGCTGCACTCCTTCCCCACTAACATCTCTGGTAATAGAGGCATTGTCACTTTTACGTGCGACTTTGTCTATCTCATCGATGAAGACAATTCCTTTTTCGGCTTTTGCCACATCAAATTCTGCCGCTTGAAGAAGCTTAGATAAGATGCTCTCTACATCTTCACCAACATAACCTGCCTCTGTGAGTATAGTCGCATCAGCGATGGTGAAAGGCACGTTAAGCATGCGTGCAATAGTTCTGGCAAGAAGAGTTTTTCCAGTTCCGGTCGGGCCGACCATCAATATATTTGACTTGTCTATCTCTACACCATCTTTGTCCAACTCTTGATGCTGGAGTCTCTTATAGTGATTATAGACAGCCACAGACATCACTTTTTTGGCGTCTTCTTGACCGATAACATACTCGTCCAAGAATTTTTTGATTTCTGCAGGCTTGTAGAGTTTTAGGCCTTCTTCAACTTCATTTCCAACACTTTTTTCACTCGCATTGGACTTGATGATGTCTTTGGCCTGCTCAACGCAGTTGTCACATATATGACCTGTTACACCTGCGATGAGGATACCGACATCTTGTCGTTTCCTCCCGCAGAATGAACATGTTATTTCTTCTCCTTTTGCCATTGAGTATTATGCAGATGTATTGCTGACGAGTACCTCATCAATCATACCGTATTCTTTGGCCTCGCCACTTGTCATCCAGTAGTCTCTGTCAGAATCATTCCAGACTTCGTCATATGGTTTGCCTGAGTGATGGGATATGATTTCATAGAGCTCTTTCTTGAGCTTCTGAATCTCACGAGCCGTAATCTCGATGTCAGAGGCCTGACCCTGCGCACCACCTAGTGGCTGGTGAATCATGACACGAGCATGCTTTAATGCCGTTCTCTTTCCTTCTGCACCAGCGCACAAGAGCACTGCTCCCATTGACGCGGCCATACCTGTACAGATAGTAGCTACGTCTGGTCTGATATACTGCATGGTATCATAGATACCAAGTCCTGCATAGACCGAACCACCTGGTGAGTTTAAGTAAATCTGAATGTCTTTGGAGTTGTCCACAGATTCGAGATAGAGTAACTGCGCCTGAATGATGTTGGCCACCTCATCATAAATTGCTGTTCCAAGAAATATGATGCGGTCCATCATCATTCTTGAAAACACATCCATGACGGAAATATTCATCTGGCGCTCTTCGATAATTACTGGAGTCACTGATGACTCGATGTAATGATCCATAGCGATGCTACTGATTCCTCTATGCTTAACTGCGTACTTTTTAAAATCGTGAGAATCCATGCGGTATTATCTGTTTTTCAGTGTGTGTAATTCAATATAATAAGGTATGCAAATTACATTTTTCTTGCAAGTCAAAATTACTTCTCTGCAAGGCCTTTGAACTTATCAAAGCTCACTTCTTTTTGGTTGACTTTTGCTTTCTCCTTCACCACTGCCATCACTCTCTTTTCGTAGATGTCGTCAAACACTCTTTCCACTTCCTTTCTGTCTTGCATAAACTTCATGGCCGTTTCTTGAAGCTGCTCTTCATCTGGAGCGGGGTACCCGTACTTGACGTAGTTCTGCTTTAAGAGTGCTTTTGTATGCTCTAGCGCTTCTTCAAACTCAACTTTTATTTCGTTTTCGGTAATGAGCTTGTTCTTTATAAGCTGCCATTTGAGTCCGTTGGCATACTCTTCATAGCTCTTTTCGATGTCTTCTACAGACATTGGCTCTTCTGTACTTTGCTCTATCCACTTCTTGAGAAAGCCATCTGGAAGACTGAGCTTTAACTTTTTGCTCAAGTAGCGGTTTAAGTCTCTTTTAAAAAGCGTCTCACTGTCATTTTCAAAATGACTGGTCAAGTCCTCAATGATTTTTGCCTTCATGCTCGCTTCAGAATTGACGCTGTCTGGCCCAAATACTTTGGTAAAGAACTCGTCATTCATTTCGGCTGGCTCCATTTCTTTAATCTCCTTGACGGTAAATTTGAACTTGGCACCATGAAGCTCATGCACTTGCTCATGCGTGAGACCGAGCATACGCCCGAGGTCATCATGGTCATGTGATAGCTTTTCTGGGTCGCACTCTACTTCTGCTCCAACTTTGACCCCTTTAAATTTCTTCTTCGTCTTTTTGTCCTTGATATACTCAAGACCGATAGTCGACTCGTTTCTGATACCATCTTCTTTTGGCAGTCCGTCAGACTTCAACTCCACAAACTCACCAAAGATCATGTCTTCTTCTTTGGCCACGTCCACATCTTTGAGCTTACCATAGCGTCTGCGCATGCGGTTCATCTCTTCGTTGACCATCTTGTCATCTACCTTGATGCGGTAAAACTCTACTTTATGCTTTGTAGACAGGTTGATTTCAAAGTCTGGAGCGAGTCCCATTTCATACTCAAACTTGAAAGTCTCTGGCTGATCCCAGTCACCAACCTCTTGGTCCATGATAGGCAGCGGGTGACCGAGGACTTGAAGTTTGTTTTCGGTGATGTGCTTATTAATTGCCTCGTTGAGTACTTTTTGCAACTCCTCTGCGAGCACACCTTTGCCATATTTCTTTTTGATTACAGAAACGGGCACTTGACCTGTCCTAAAACCAGGCATGGTCATGCTCTTCTTATAGCTTTTGAGGGTCTTGTTGTAGTTACCGTAGTAATCATCCTTTTCCAGTGTGATGGTCAGGAGTGCATTGAGATCATCGACTTTTTTCTGCTCAATATTCATGGGTCAATCTTATTCGGATAAAAATGAAGAAAGGGCATAATGCCCTTTCTTTTTTGTGCGGGTGGAGGGACTCGAACCCACACACCTTGCGGCACTAGATCCTAAATCTAGCGTGTCTACCAATTCCACCACACCCGCTTCAGCTCTCCTCGACAGGAGACGCACCCTTAATAAGGGAGGACAAAAGTACTTTATTTTCAATGTTGAACAAGGTTCAGAGACATTTTTGAGCATAAAAAAACCTTACGAGGTCGCGCAAGGTTTTCTGAATAGTGGGCTGTTTGGACTATTTACTCACAAAGCAGGTGTATTCACCTCTCATTCTAAGCATCGTAAATATGCTAATTCTTACTGATCTGGCGACACAGAACAGGTAAGAAAACCCCTAAAAATAGCTAAATCAGGAGCACACGGACCTTCTGACCCTAATTACAGACGGTGCCAAAGGCTGAGTTAAATGACAAAAAGTCATTAATGTTGACCTCTCCATCTCCGGTAATGTCTTCGGGACAAGTACAATTGAGCCCAAACAGCGAGTTGAGTGCTAAGAAATCATTGACATTGACAAATCCATCGCCATTGACATCAGCCGGACAGGATGGGGCCTGAGGAAGGCAAGAGTTGATTTTTATAAAGTCAACACCCATTTTACCTATAAATATGTCAGTCGGACTCCAATATGTGAATTTGACATTGATAGGCTCTCCGTTAAACTCAGTTAAGTCAATAGCCACCTCTTCCCAAGGAGCAGATGCTTCGCCTTGAAGTGCCCCCTCCCAATCAAAGAGATGCTTATCGACACCAGACTGGGTAAGAACATCGACATCAAGCCTGCCAGTGGTCCAATCACCAAGATCATGCATGTAGAACACCATTTCTACTGGCCCGATACATTCAGTAAGGTCTATGTAGTTACTTTTTAAGGTAGCCGAAACGTTAGAGCCAGGACCGTTTGAATAATACACGTACGAATTAACGTCCGCTTGATTAGGCGCACTATTCTCATCTGTCCCTTCTAAGCCTTCAAAGCTACCCGCGAACCATGTTCCTGTTCCGTTTTCTAGATTGCCTGTCCAATTACTTAGATTATCAAAGTTTTCGGTGTAGATAGTCTCCACTATTTGATTTGGCCCGCAGGCAACTCCTTGTTCTGTTTGATGATCTATGCGAAAGCTGGATGGTCCGATCCACGCACTTGACCCACTACCACATACATTTCTCACATAAGCATCATAACTGACTCCAGGCCTTAGTCCAGAAACAGTAATGAACGTGTTTTGATAATACTCGCCATTTTCAACGGGTTGCTCTCCTTTTAGAACCACTGACACTTCATAACCGTCTATGGTGCTTCCGCTGGCATTCCACCCAATCTGACGGCTTGTACTTGTGGCTGGCGTATTACCCAAATTGATGGGTGGGTTACATGACAAGGTCTCTCCAGCTATTACAGGCGTGTATGGCTCTGTGCGTATAGCCGAATCAATGATGGTGATATACTGCTGATTCATGCTCACTCTCATCCAGCCATAAAAGATGGTTGACAGGTCATTGCTGGTTAAAGAAAAACCGATAAAGCGCTCACCGATGCCATTAAATGGAGAATACTCCATGTCTGAAAACGCATAGAAATCTGAAAAATTTACGCTCAGCCCATCGATAAGTGTGCCTTGCTCTAGTGGGGTTATACCTTCTGACAAGGTTGGTCCACCGGGGCCAGTGCTAATCCACTGATTAGTCGAGACCATGTCAAGAATTCCTCCTCCAAAAAGTGCGGGCTCTATAATCAAGTTTGCCGGAGCCACGTACCCTGAGACTGGGTCTATGCAGGAGTTGTTAGACGACACAAAAGCATCTGGAATACCGTTGGCATCAAAATCAATAGGAATTTGGTCAGTGCCACAATCTGAGCCAGACACATCGCCTAGTGATATACCCAGATACTGATAGACCATTTGACCATTAACTCTGTTTGCTCCTAGAAGCAGTACAGTGCAGAACAGTATGGTTTTCAGTTTAGCTAGGGTCATTCAACTTTTTAGTTATCGCAGTTCGTACCGAAGGCTGAATTGAGATCAAGGAAATCATTGACATTGACCACACCGTCATTATTGAGGTCTTCTCGACAACCATTACATGACTGTCCATACATAGAGTTTAGGTCTAGGAAATCGTCAACGTTAATCACACCATCAATCACAATGTCTGCAGGACATGTGAAACATGCATCTGCAACACCGTCACTGTCTTGGTCTGTGAAATAGGTTTTGGCCTTAGAGAATGCGTCTAATCCAATCTGGATACCCATCATTCGTCCAGGAATGTCATCAGCCGGTGGGTGTATCCCTCCCCAAATTCGAGAAAGTCCGGACTCATCTGCTGCATCTCTGTATGTAGCCCACTGTAATTCGACATCGACACTCGGCCCGTCTTCAAACACTAGGAACTCGTTAGCTGGAGCTGTGAACGAACCCATTCCGCCAGGAAAGAACTCGTCTCCTGTAATGCTTGTCATAATCTCGGCTGCTGCTCTAGAATATGTAGAGTGTCCAGAGACATAACCAGCAAAAGGTGGAGTAACAAACGATGGACGCTGATACGGCTCCCAGTTTTCTGCCAAAATCCAATCTACTCCAGCTACATCTACATCTACATTATTGATGAATGTGCTTCCCTTCCATGATTTGACTTTAATTTTTCCGACATGCTCATCACCAGCTCCAGCAAGCGGATCACCAGTTTCTACAAGCTCTATGTAGCCAGTCTCAAGCGGTATTCCAGCAGGGTCGTATGATAGACCTGCGGGGTCAGAACTTTGACCGATTTCAGCCAAGGCTCTAATAGCAGATACTGGTCTGATGTAGTCATACCATCCTTTAATACCCCAGGCGGTAACCGCAGCATCATGCATGGCTCCACCCATCATAAAATACCCTTTGACATCCCACTCCATGTCTGATAGGTCGGGACCTTGCCCTTCAAATTTCTTGACTAAATCTTGGTGATCACTGACGTAATTAAATAATGTAAACCAGTGTCCAGGAGGTGTTTCAGAATCTGGACCATCTGCCCAAAACTCAGCGAGTACTCTGGCATAGTCACCTCTTGGCACCATATTGACTGAGTAAGGTTGACCGGTAACTGGATTGACACTGTGCCCTCCACTGACTGTACCTCCGTCATTTTGATTGTAAAAATTAGGATAGTCCGCCACTCCTGAGATGGCGCTGAGGTCTCGGTCGCCAATAGAGTTTGGAGAGATGTCCCACATCACTCCATCAGTTGGGTCTAGGTGTGCTGACCATTTGACAACAGTTGAGAATCCCCACTTATAATCATCGCTAGGAGTTGTTCCTGATGGATCAAACTGTGGCGGCATTCCAGGATCGTGATACACTTTGTAGTCAAATCCATCTCGCTGATTGACGCTTAGGTCAGCATCATCAAGAGAGAAGTTTGATACTTGGCCCCACTCTGGACTCAAGAACTCAGGTGTTTCACCTGGAATTTCATTTCCACTTTGATCAATAAAGATATCGAGCGTAAGGGGCTGCCATCTATTGAGGTCAGCAATAGTAGGGTTTCCAGGATTGTCTACTACTAGCGCAGTGTTGACGGGACTGTAAGCAGTATTGCCGTATCCGCCTTGCTCATTTGAGCCGTCTTGTGCACCAAAGTCTATAATGTTTTGAGCGATATAATTACCCAGCGCTGCTGGTGACCCTGTGCTGTAATCTTGAGATGTAAAGTCGATATCATAACCGAGCTTGCTCATGTGAAAGTCATATGCCGTAAGCAACTCAACTGCCCCCGGTGAGTTTGCAAAGCGATGAGTCAACAGGCGATAACTTGCATAGCTGATGGCTTGGTCTTTTGCAGCCTGGACATCATTTACGGCAGGCATTCCGTTATACTCGGTTGTCCATCCATCAACAGTCTTACCTAAGAAGTAGGCACAGGCATCATCTTCAAAAGAGGCCCAAGCATCCCACATAGCGATAGAGCTGTGAAACAGATTTCGGGCATGCACTGTCGGTCTGGCAAAATCTCTACGGATAGATTCGAGCAACATGTCATTCCACTGTCTCGCCACGTTATGATCTGCAATACTAATTTGAGGAAACTCTAAAGGCTCGGTACAGTTAACGTCTGGATTAGACGGGCAGGCATCACAAGCATCTGGCAGTCCGTCATTATCAAAGTCTGCGGCAGAAGTAACAAGCTGACAATTATCACTCATGTATATTTCATAGCCTTGACAAGCACCCTTAAATACATCAATGAGCCCATCATTATTGATGTCCAGCAAAGCGAAATCATAGGTGTTGAGTTCCCACGGATGCTCTTCTCCGTTGTAGGTGTTTGAGAAGCCACCGGTATCATTTCTGAGGAGCGCAAATTCTCTGCTTGAGTTACAAGGCGGTATATCCACATCTACATCAGCCGTAGCAATGTCTAGGTCACCGTCTAAGTCTAAGTCTGCAGAATGGACATTTCCTCCAAAACCAGACGAACCACCAGAGACATTTAAACGTGTCCAGAATATTGTCGTGTCTGGGATCACCGAGTCTATGCGCAACTGATAGTCCAGGCCATCATCAACTACAAAAAGATCCGCTTGGCCGTCTGCATTCCAATCTCCAATTTCAAACATATAAGGTGAGAAGGGAGCGATATTATTCCAGTTGCTAAAGTTTCCGGTACCGTCATTAAACAAGACAAATAGGCCATTGTCATTCCATGGTGCTACTGAAAACAGTGTAGACACTTTGAGTATGTCTTGATCACCGTCATTGTCAATGTCTTCTATCTGAACGGCTGTACCAAAGGCTGAGTTTCTGAGGTCACCAAGGCGAGCTTGCGCTTCATCTACAAAGTGCCCTGTTCCGTCATTGATAAAGAGAAAGTCTTTGGCGAAACCTCCGCCTGAGTTTTGTCTGTAATTGCAGAAATAAATGTCTTCAAATGAGTCACCATTAATATCTCCGGACCACACTGCGCACATCAACGGTGTGTCATCAAGAGTGGCAGGAAACCTTGTACTACTCTCATCTGCAAGACCGAGCCACTCTCCGTTTCCATCTAGTCCAAGGTTTCTGTAAAACATGGGGAGTTGGTCAAAGGTGTTGGCAATGACTACATCATCCCAACCGTCACCGTCAAAGTCTTTGATAATTAAATCTCTGGCAAAGCTTGGGTTTGAAATAAACTCTGGTGCTAAAAGCGCAGTTACGTCTGTAAGCACACCATCATAGTTCATTAACAGGAGGTCAGATTTTGCCGCGTCAGCTCCAACAGAAAATGGTTCTTTTCTGACGACCACTATGTCATCCCAACCATTTTGGTCTAAGTCTGCAGCACTAATGTCTTTTTCCTCTCCGTCAGAATTGGCTACACTGCTTAACACGAGTCTGTCTTCAGTGGCTTCTTGCCACTCCAACCATGGTGGAGTCAAGGTGGTAAAAGGCAAAGGCCCTACCCATGATGAGAATCCATCCGCTCCGCAGTTTGACCTTACGTAGGCTTCGTAGGAAGTACTAGGCTCTCCATTTGTCCAATTAAAAACGGTGCTGTTTAATCCAGAAAAAGTCGGGGTTCCAGTTGGAGGTGTACCGCTTTCGATTAATTCGATATCCCATTGTGGAGCTGAGCCATTTTCAACCCATGTTATTGTGGCTCCAGAAGTGGTGGCATTAAACGTATTCAGTGACGAAGGACTGACACAGAAACTACCACAGCTTTCTATTCTCAAAAAGTCAATGGCAAAATCTCCTTGAAATCCTCCTGCCCCAGTATGATTAAGTTGGATGTAAATAACTTGACCGATGTAAGCACTGAGGTCTATTTCATGAAAACTCCATGGATCGGCAGCGGCAGCTTGTACTTGTCCTTCTTGAAGAAAAAGGCTTGTGAATGGACCAGCAGCATCTGTGGCCACTTTGATTTCAAAAGTTCCCATGGCCGAACCATAGGCATGAATGAAAAAACTCAACTCAACTTCATCTGTTGCACCAGACAAATCAATGGCAGGACTCAAAGCTGATGCTGTACTTGTCGAATTGCCGGAAGCTTCAAAATAGGCATAGGCAATACCTGACTCCGCTGCAGAAGGCCCTGTGCTTGATGATGGTGTTGCTCCAAACTCACCAAAGTGCCACTGGCCATTAGAAGACCCAATGTCTCCTGTCCAGCTACCCTGTGTGTCAAACTCCTCTACAAAAGCAAAAGAAGATCCTCCACTAGAGCATGTGACAGTTGGCACTCCCGCCAAAGTGATTAAAGAAAAAACGGCCAATAAAAAGGACAACAATAGTGTTTTGAAAATGGTGCTCATTCAGCAAATAATTACGTACAACTACGGCCTATGAAGACCGAATTATCAATTCGAAATATAGATGTCAGTGTTTTGGGGACTTCAGCTTCCCGAATTACGGCACAAATTAAGGATTTATGGCGCTCAAGGAAAGTATTTCATCGACAAATGCGCTTCTTGTTGACAACTGAATGACGAGGATTTTGGGCAAGAAAAACACAAAAAAAGAGCAGCACCGAATTAGGTACTGCTCTCAATTAAATCTCTTAAAAAATGCTCTTCAGTCTACGACAAAGCGCTGCGAAATCAAAGTGCCCGAATTTTGAATACTGAGCACATAAAAACCTTGTTGCAACGGAGTATCAAACGTTAGTTGCCCTCGGTTCATCAATGAAGTCATCTCTGCCCTGTCTTCAAAGACCAATTTCCCTGCTAAATCAGTGACTTGGATGATACCCATACCCGAGTATGATTCGCTCTCGGCCATGGCAAAGTTTAAAAACTCACCATTTGATGGGTTTGGATAAACCAGCAACTCTCTTTCTGCACGCAAGTCATCAATCACTTTTGCCAATTCCTCGTTGAGGACTACGTCTGGCATATTATCTAATGTCTCAATCAGGTCTCCACTCGTTCTGTACAAATCGTCTTGAAACAAGGTCGAGCAGTCAATGCCAAATGCACTATTAAAATTGATAAAGTCATTGATATTGACAACACCATTACCGTCAAGGTCTTCTGCACACACGCAGTTGGTACCGAAGGCACTGTTTAAGGCCAAGAAGTCATCTATTTCTACAAAGCCATCTTGATCAAAATCAGCCGGACAGTATACACAGTCGATTTGACCAACTTGCATAGGGTCATCTATCCTGTTATTAAAAGCGGCTTCATAAATTTTGATATACTCGTCATTCGCTTCGGCTTTAATCCATCCACTATATAAAAAGCCATCTCTGACTACATCAAAACCAACATGTCTTACTCCTGCTCCTTCCCACAAATCATAATCATCTCCATGGTTGACTACGTCTGGAAGACCAGACAACTCTGTAGTTAAAATCACTTGTCCTAGTTGCATTGGCAAAATGCCATTAGCATTAAGAGTTGTGCCATTTTCTTCAACAAAGATTGACGTTGAGACAAACCTCACGCCTTCTGCTCCCAGTCCATTGAGCCTCACTGAACTGGGCGAGCTTGTACCATAGAATGGGTCAATACACTCATCAAAAACGATTAAGAACAAATCATCTACACCGTCATCATCTAAGTCAAGATTATCACTTTCTGATTCACAGTCTACATTTGGATCTGTGGTAAGCTCAAGAGGTGGGTTGAACACCGTGTGAACCACACACTCTGTAGGCGTTGTTTGAAAATATACAGGACCAGAATAAGGACTAAAGGTGCCTTCGTTAGGTGCTGGGCAATGCGCACGCACATAGACATCATAGACCACACCTTGTGAGCCTCCTGTCCAGAGGTATGGTGAGGTAACAGCCTGGCCAACTGGGGCTCCAGAAAGCGGATCACCATGAGCCACAATTTCTACATCAAATGCTGAAGCACCAGCAAAGTCATTCCATTCTACAAGCACATCTGTTTCTGTGATGTTTGACAATACTGCCACTGATGGAGAAAAACACTGCGCCCAAGAGGTTGAGATAGTCAGTAAAGACAGCGCGGAGAGAATGAAGAGTTTTTTCATTTTTCGATTCATTTAAAATGTTGACCTAAGCGAAGAACTAAGGTAAAAAAGAAAACACTATTAGAAGCAGTTGTCATCTATCAGTCAATCAGTACCAACTTCAACGCGTATGACTCACCAGTACTAGTGGCTCTAACGTGATACACTCCATTGCTCAATTCTGAAGGCAGGTCTACAAGGTGATTTACCACCGAGCCTGAATAAGCCACGTCTTCTGCGAGCACTTCTTTACCAGTCTCATCAAAAATCGTCACGCGCATCATTCCGTTTTCTGCACTCAAATCGCTCAGCGTCAGTAACACTTGATTACCCGAAGCCGGGTTAGGATAGATGGCCATATTCATGCTAGACTCTGACACGTTTTTCGTGGCAAAATCTGGGCTTGGGCCGATTATCGGATTAATGTTGTTGATTGTTATAGGACACTCGTTAGAGAAGTCACCCCATACACCACCAGCAAAAGCTCTCACAGCCACGTTATATGTGGTAGAGATCAAACCTGAGTTTTGCGAGGCCGCCAATAACAATGAATAATTTCCAGTAGTAAACACATGGACGTCTGGGCCTGCCGTATCTGTGAATCTCCATTGGTACATAGTCGAACCTAAGACAATATCACAGAGTATATTTTCACTGCTCGTGTAATCATAAGAGAGTCCACATTCTGAAGCTACAAGCTGTGTGTTTTCTGGCTTTACTGCTGTGAATATGGTACACGGTGACCCTGGGTCAGACCAAAGTCCATTGACAAATGCCTCCACGGTAATGGAGTAACTCGTACCGTATTGCAGCCCGCTGACATTACTCAACACCAGGTTATAGTTTGAAGAGACACCCGTATGAGTTGATGACCCATCATCAAAAGTGAATCTATACTGTGTGGCTCCAGAAACAGGAACACACTGTATGTTGTCTTGCAAGTAATAATCTGACTCGCCTGCACAGTAGCTTGTCTGAACATTAGTCTCAGGAAGAAGGTTAGCCAATCCAATTTGACAAGAAGGTCCATAATCACTCCAAATTGTTACACCTAGAATTCCATTGGCTTGGACGGTAACGCTGTGTCGCGCAGACGCATCATATATGGTGCTGTACTCAAGGCCAGGAATCTGGCTTAGCTGAGTATAAAACCCATCTGTTGTCGGATTATCTAGGGTTGAAGTAAATCCGCTGATAGGCTCTTCAAATTTGAATCCGTAGCCTGTCACTGGCGCTGCAGGACTGGCATAAAGTTCGCCCAAATCATCTCTTTCAGCCTGAATCTGGTCATCAAACTCGTAGTCGAGCACTCCGCAATACACGTCTCTAATTCCACCTTCAGCGAAGGTTTTTACCTGCGTCAAAATGTCTTGGGTAGCCTGCGCGCCAGTGCCCACATCATAAATACGGTAGTAGTAGTCTGCTCCGACTACAAGTCCTCCTACTAGCGCCCGTTCAGGTGCACCGGTCGGATAGTTATCAAAGCAGCCGATAGATGTACCCGCGCACGCGTCAAATACTTCGATGGCCATGTTGTTTTCGCCTGTTACATCCCAAGCGTGTATGATGTCGTTTTCAGAATTTGCGGTGAAGGTGTACCATAGGTCATCATCGGCATCACCGATACACGCCTGAGTTGAACCTGAAGCTCCGAACAAGCTACCTGTTGTCCATACTGCTGGCCCCCACTCTGACTTGGTCACTGAAATAGCACCCGCACAATCATCATTAGTCACAGTGACTTGCTGAAAATCGCACGCTCCGTCATTATCAAAATCTACGCACTCTTCGTAGAAATAAGCAGAACCAGAATTAAAGCCCATGTCATCATTATGCTGTGCACCGATAAGGATGTTTCTCCCATCAATCTGCACACTACCACCGAAGTAATCGTTTGACTGACCGTCTGAGGCCATCAACTCAGTGGCTATCCATGTGCCTGAACTGTCGGCAAACTGAAGCACATTTCCTGAAACATCTACATTACCTATTCCTCTATATGCGCCAGCTAGAGCTATACCGTCTCCCATGTCGCATGAAGTACCGAGATAGGCAAATGAGCTACCGTTAGGATCAACAAACTTGTCTGCCTGTGTCCATGTGCCACCAGCATTCTCAAAGCGATAGACTGCACCAGCACTTGAGGCTATGGTGGCGTCTCCGATAGCGCCTACCAGTATGTTATCTCCATTAATAGATACGCTTGTTCCAAAATACCTAAAGCCCGATCCGTCATTAGGCGTAATTTTTGAGTTAAATGACCAGTTTCCGCCACCAAAGTCATAGATATAGGCAGACCCTGAGAAGTTTCCGTTATCGTCATCAAAACGGGCGCCAATGACAGCGGTAGTACCACTCACATCAACCGAATATCCGAAATGCTGATTGGTAACAGGGTCTAGTGCTGACACTTTTCCTCTTGGCTGAAACTGCGTACCATCAAATTCATAAAAATAGACCGAACCAGAAGCGCTGGCTCCATCATCATCTAAGTAAGATCCGATCACAGCATGGTTACCGTCAATGGCCACTGAAAACCCGAAATCGTCAAATGCTGCCCCGTCACTGGCAATCAATTTTTGAATCTCTGTCCAGGTTCCATTCTGATTTTGGAATACATACACCGACCCGGAGAGGGCTCCACTATCGTCATCTCCATAGGCACCAACAATGGCTAAGTCACCTGACATGGCCACATTAAAACCGAAATTGTCTTCTGCTACTGCATCCGAAGCAAAAATCTTGGTCGAATAAGTCCACACATTATTTACTCTTTGGTAGACATGAACTGACCCAGAGTAATTGCCAAAATCATCATCTCCGTACGCCCCAATCATGGCCCAATCTCCAGCTATGGCCACATCAATACCAAGCAAGTCTTGACTGGGATCGTCAATTAAATCGTTTGAAATCAGTTTGGTCTCTTGCGTCCATGTACCCGAGTTTTCATAGAGGTACACTGAACCAGAATTCACTCCAAAATCGTCATCCAGATGCGCCCCAATGGCCATCCCCGAGCCCGAAAGACTCACTGTAAATCCAAACTCATCACCGGCTGCTCCATCAGCGGCTGTTATTTTTTGAGTCTCTGACCACGTTCCAGCCGCTAGGTCATACACGTACACGGCCCCTGCGGCAGCTGCAACTGAACCTTCACGATATGAACCGACCGCCAATCGGGTGCCATCTATAGCCACGTCATAGCCAAAAGAATGTGACACTCCCGCATCTGAAGCTGTCAGTTTATCAGTCTGTGACCATATTCCTCCAACACTCTCATACACATATACCGCTCCGGCATTTGAAGCGGCATCATCTTCATTTCTTGCACCAACGGCTATTCTGGTACCTGACATAGACACACTAAATCCGAAATGATCATTTGCAGCTCCGTCAGAGGCAGTCAATTTTTGAGTCTCAGTCCATGCGCCACCATTTTCTGAAAAGACATACACCGAACCAGAATTAGAACCTGAAGGATCGTCATAATAAGATGCTGCAGCTATTTCTGTTCCAGAAATAGCGACACTCCAACCGAAGTAGTCATAAAAAGCTCCATCAGCAGTTGTCCTCTTAGCCACTTGCGTCCAATCTCCAGCTATTCGCTCAAAAATGTAAATGGATCCAGATGAAAACCCTTGGTCATCATCATCGATGGAACCGACTACTGCTCGGTCTCCGTCAATGTCTAGACTATGACCGAAGTAATCATATGATTCGCCATCAGGAGCAATGAGTGTAGGCTTTTCTAACCACACTCCGGCCGTCAACTCATAGATATAAACGGCTCCTGCGGAAGTAGCGTTACCTACATTGTGACCAATTGACCCAACCATGATGGTGGTTCCAGAAATTCTGACATTTCGTCCGAAAAAATCGCCATCTAATGCATCTGAGGCTTGGAGAATGGCCATTTCAGCCCAGGCACCTCCAGTTTTTTCATAGACTGTAACAGAACCAGAGGCGTTTCCAGAAAAATCGCTGAACGGTGTCCCAGCCACCATGTAGTTACCATCAATAGCAACGGAACGTCCAAACTCATCTACTTGCCCACCAACTGGCGAGTTAAGGTTAAGCTCAGGCACCACTACTTGCGTTTCCAAGAAGTCTTGGGCAAAAGCATGATTAGCGGTAAAAAAAACTAAAGTTGAAAGTAGGACAGCGTTTAGAACTCTTTTCATTTCATGGATGTTTATCAGAGCTTGCAGGCCTGTATATCTTGTTTTATGAAGATAACATTATTCTTGTAGCCAGTCTATTTTGCTTCAAAATTCAATAGACTTTCAGTACAACCTCTCCCTTGAGACGAAGATAATCAATAAGAGTAACCGAATTGTTAACAAGTACGCCTCTTGAGATTGGATTCCCAAGAGGCGCAAGACCATACTATTTAGCGTGGCCTACTCTACCACAAATCGCTCAGAAAGCACTCCATTAGCAGATTCCACTTGAATCATATACATGCCACTTGGCAGCGTGCCTTCGAGATTGAGTTGAAGCTGACTCAACCCTTCCGCGTTCTGCACTTGCCTTCTTAACATGACCTTTCCAGAAATATCATGAATGACAATTGACGCATTATCCCCAATATCAGAAGAGAACATTAATTTGACTTCATCACCCGCATTTGGATTTGGGAAGACGAACATACTTGTGGCTGCTTTCATTTTAGACGCAAACTCAACAATCTCTGGATTTAAGTCTCCTCTGCGTTGCTCAAGGGCTACAGCCAAATCTGGGTGTAACATTAAAGATTCGGCATTGGCAAACCCAGCGACCTGATTACAGTCATTTCCAAAGTTGCTGTTCAGAATCAAGAAGTCATCAATATTGACGTCACCATCACCGTTTAAGTCTTCTGGGCAATCAGAGCAGCTAATTCCAAAGGCTGAGTTGATGGCCAAGAAATCATCAATATCAACAATACCATTAGGTACGATATCAGCTGGGCATTCGTCTGCGACACATGCCACCGTAGCCTCCCACCCTGGGCGTGATACTGAGTTATCAGAAAGGAATCTGAAAGTTAAACAACCACTAGAATGAGTCGAAACAATAGTTTGACCGACAAGGTCTCCTGTACCTACAAGGTTAATAGGATCCCAGCAAAAGCCTCCAACCGTATTAGGTCCAACCCCTAAGTCTGACGGTGTAATTGCTGAATCGGCCGTAGAGGATCCATCAAAAATGAAGAGCTGATCCCAACACACAGTATTTCCTGTTCTATCTTCTACATCAAAGAAGGTAAAGGTCACCTCAACACGATCTGAAGAGACGTCAGGACAAATGATATACTCTTCATCAGTACCACTCACATAGTTTGATGAGACCCCACCGTTGTCTACAAACTCTAGAGATACACAATAGTCTATGGCTGTAGTAAATGTGAAAGGCCCCTCCCATTCGGAGAATACCCCTGAATTGCACTCGCCTCTAACATAATAATCATAACTCGTATCGGACACCAAACTAGACGCATTGTATACGTCAGTAGGAGAAGTAGCCGTTGCTGTCCCGGTTGGAGCAAAACCCGAAAGACCTATTTCTAGCTCCCACCCTGTATGCGCACTTGGCGCTACCCAAAACAAATCAGCTGAATTCTCTTCAATATTAAAAGCGGTTAATGAAGATGGGGCCAGACATAAATTAGGGTCGATGCAGGCCTCAACTCTCACAAAGTCTAAAGACATGTCACCATTAAAACCACCAGTACCCGTATGTATGAATCTGACAAATAAAGTTTGACCTACATAAGTGGAAACATCTATACCAACTGGCTGCCAAGCCTCAGCACCCGATGTCTGAAGCTGCCCTGTCCAACTAAACACATCAGTCCATGGTCCTGCGACATCAGAGGAAACAGAAACAGACATGGTGCCCATATCACTACCGTAGGCATGCATGTAAAAGGACAACTCCGCTTGATCTACCGCGTCACTTAAATCGATGGCAGACGATATCAACTCGGCCGAGGCTGTTGTGCTGCCAGACGCCTCATAGTTGACATATACCTGACCTGAGAATGCTACGTCAGGTCCAGTACCCGCAGAGCCTGACTCATTGGGAATTTCCCAACTACCGACTTCATTCACTCCGCTAATGTCTCCCGTCCATCCAATGGCTCCGTCTTCAAAATCTTCTACATATAAGAATCCGCTATACGATCCAGCTGTGCTACACACAACTCCTTGAGGCAAGGGAATAGTCTCGTTTAGAGTCGTCCACTGAAAAGGCCCGACCCAAATAGACTGCTCTCCACCGCCACAATCTGCTCTCACATAAAACTCATAGCTCGTGGCAGCTTGTCCACCAGACCATTCATATGAAGCACTAGTCAATCCTGACACGGTCGCTGTGCCTGAAGGCGTGAAGCCAGCGACTCCAATCTCAACATCCCAAAGCAGCTCTGAGGCACCTGGGCTCCAACTTAAGGTGGCAGTTGTTTCAGTAATGCTCGCTACACCCAAAGCACTTGGCTCAAGACAATTTGCAGGAGCAACGCAAGTGACAGCCATAGCAAAATCACCAGCGTTGGTGTTAAAACCATGTACCAAGACATAGTAGGTCTCACCAACTGCAGTAGCAAAATTGACGAGCGAGGTAGTTCCTGTGCAACCATCATCATCTCCAGTCACGCAGGTCAATGCTCCACAAGAACCTGAGAAGACTCTAATTTTTGAATCATAGTTTGCGGAGCCTCCATTGTCACACAACGACAAAGTGACCTCATCTCCTAGTGACCCAGCTGCCGCTGATAAATTATTAGAATTCTGCCCGAGGAAAGTATACCATACGCCTCCACTAGAACCGGCAGTTGTTACACATGTGCCAGGCTCAGGGTTTTCGGTTGTCGCTCCTATTGTAGAGCCGTTCACCACTGTTCCACAACTTATCGTTTCGGCATTGGCGCAATCGTCATTACAAATTGCGCTTTCGCTCACTTCAGTAATTGTTTGATCACAAGAATTAGGAAATCCGTTGTGTATCACGTCAATTGACACTGAAGAACCAAGCGTGTAATCACCAATTGTTACATCACCGGCCCCAAAGGTGCCTATAAGCACTGCTCCTGTTCCGTCATCAGCCAACACATCATAGTTAGGCGCATCTCCGTCCGTACCAATGTTTAGCGAGATGCCAAACAGGCCATTTGCACAGTCAGGGACTGTCGAGACAGAGAGGCTCGGTGCCACACAACAAGACCCACCAGTAGAGGTTAGTCCAGTCAACGTGCGGTTACAAGCTGGATCATCATCATGGTCAATTGACAAATCAATCACACTACCAAAACTGAAGTTGCCAATATTTAATTGACCGGGTGAATTTGAGCCCAACGAAATTGGCGCTCCACCATCTACAGTATATGACACAGTATAGGCAGAAGCATCTCCGTCTGCACCTATATTCAGCGAGAGGTTAAACGCTACGTTGGCACAATCATCTACAATATTTGTAGTCAAGGTAGGCGCTGTACAGTTTAAAACAGGAAAAGAAAATTCAAAAACTCTTGTTGCCCATTGGCTAGCAGGATTGTAGTTAGCTGTACCCCAAAAGGAACCAGTAACAGGATCTGAATCCAGTGAGTTGTAGTCTCCATATCTGTTACTGCCATTGGCCGAGGAGCCTTCAATAATTGAAGTCTCAGGCATGGTCATCTGACCAAGCGGATCATTGGCATAACGACCTGTATAACGTATACCTGGAAAAGTTGTTGAACTAGACACGTTGTACATCAGCGCAATGTCACCTGCAGCATTCATGGCAATACCAGACATCCATCGGCTATCAGTATCAGGCGCGTAAGTTCCTTCTTGGTGCACAGCCCAGTCATTAGTAACTAGACCAGAGCGTCTGACTTCATACCACCTTACTCCTGCTTCATCAGCACCAGACACATCAACAGCGTGACTGGCCACAATGGCTTCATGACCTCCTAAGTTGCGATACTGAACTCTATTCATCAGTACTTCTCTTAATGGGTCAAGCTGCGTAGCACTCCCTGGCTGCTGTATGCATGAAAAAGAAGTGTAACCACATAGCTCAGTGTCAAACGCAGAGACTGGCATGAGCTGCGGACCAGACACGACAGAATTAGCTGGATTGGCAAAGTCGATATCCATGCTCCATAACTCGAGTTGATCTTGAGCAGGACCACCTGTCCATGCGTCATCTCCCATTCTCATAAACATACCTGGAGCACCTGCCGGTGGCGGGGCACCACCATCATGCGTGACAGGAGTTGTCGCTTGAAAACCAATAGATCCATAAGTAGGCACCGTGAAACGCTGAGTTGTCGGAGCCGTTCCCGCCAACATGGCGGTACGATCAATGGCATAAATAGGATTTGGGCCAGTCTCATTACTAGTCATGATATACATATCACTCCACACACCAAACTTCAAATAATCAGGAAAGTTAGGCGCAGTAAAACTGTAGAAATACCAAGAGCCAGTTGGGTCTGGAGTAGTGCTCACGGCCATGTAAATATTGTTCCCTCCGCTTTGAAATTCGGACATAAACCATCTGTCTGCCATGGCATCATACAAGACGATCGGGTCACCTAGACCACTATACGAAGCTCCACCATTTGCACCAAAGAAATTGTCCAGATAAGTCTGGGGCACTAAGGTGTTTCCAGATTTATCATATATGATGAAGTAGGCACCTGAAGACCCATTCATCATTTGAATAACATGATTAGGACCAACATCAAGAATGTTGTCTGAAGGGTTTACTCCAGAATACGGCATGCCGTCATAATTTTGATCAATGGCCTTAGTAAAGTCAGCTTCGTGTATTGGTCCTTCACTCTGATATACCGGATCAAAACCATCGTGCAGCGCTTCTTGCTTAAAGGTATTAAGCGGCCAATCTTTTTTGGGAACGTAACCTAACTTCTCAGGCTTCACTCGTGGGTTTTCAAATTTCTGGCTGTGGTCCCAGTCTCTGAGCGGTGAAGTCTCACCATGATTTATTACTTCGATTATTTCGGGTTGCGTGATGACGTGAAAATCTTGAGCAAGACTAAATATGGAACAACACAACGCGAGTGAAAGTGTGTACAATCGTATCATTTTCTAGTTATGATTAATGTATGTAATACTAAACCTCTACGGTCGCTGTCGGAAGCAGCGCTTTGAGTCAAAGATAAGGAATTGGCCCTCCGTTTCCAATACAAGATAAGCAACAAAAACGCCCCTTAGAAAGGGGCGTTTTATGAAACAATATTTAAGTTCAGATCATTCTACAACGAAACGTGCAGAATTCAATTCTCCAGCTTCAAGTACCTCCACGATATACATTCCCGCACTTAGCGCTGTATCAAACCTGACGCTACCTGCACTCGATGGGTTTCCTTTGAAATGAATCTTCCCAACTAAATCACTTACTGTAATCACAGATGAGGCACTTAATGAACCATCGATCAATCTGATGTTTAATTCATCACCGATGTTAGGGTTCGGGAAGAGTAGCATGCCGTTTTCGCTTTTCAGCTTTTGAATCATGGCTTCTACTTCAGGATGCACCAGCAGGCCTTGATTCTCTATGGCTGCCATCAATTCTTGATTTAGACCAGTTCTTCTCATCAGCAACTCGCCATTTGGGCTAAACAAATCGGCACAATTCTGACCATACGAACTGTTGAATGATAAGAAGTCGTTGATGTTGACTGCTCCATCATCATTGAAGTCGGCAGGGCACCCGCTGCATGTTGTTCCAAATGCGCTATTAAACTCTAGGAAGTCATTGATATCAATCACCCCATTTGGATTTAGATCCCACGGACAATTATCTACACAGACCACATCAGCTACCCAACCGGCTTCTGGCACAGAGGCGTCTGATACAAACTCAAAAGTTAGACATCCACTTTCGTGAGTTGAAATGAGCGTCTGACCACTTAGGTCTCCGGTGCCTTGCGCATTCACTGGGTCCCAGCAAAAGCCTCCAGTGGTGTTACCTCCCACCCCAATGCTGGATGGTGTAATAGGAGTGTCTAGATTAGTAGGGCCATCAAAAACATATAGCTCATCCCAGCAGACAGTTGTCGTTCGGTCTTCTACATCAAACGACAGGAAGTTAACCTCCACATGACCTGCTCCATCTGGACAAATAATTGTCTGCGTAGTGGTCCCTGTTGAGTAATCAGCAGTGTCTCCTCCATCATCTGTGAACTGATCTCCAGAACAGAAGTCTTGAGGTGTCGTGAATGATAATGGACCAATCCACGCTGATGATTCGGAGGCCGAACACACAGAACGCACGTACACATCATAAGAAGTGTCATACATGCCTTCAGTCCACGTATACGGGTTGTCTGAAATCCCTGCATTAGTTGGCACTCCAGCAGGTGTGTTTCCAGCCGGAATTATTTCCAAATCCCACATTGTTGAGGAACCATTTTCTGTCCAAGCGATATCAACCCCTGCGCCAGAAGCAGCAGCACTAATTGTCGATGGAGCAAGACAGAATGTCCCACAGGCCTCAACTCTAACCTGGTCTACAGACAAATCTCCTCTATAGTCTCCAGCACCAGTATGAGAAAACTCAATGTAAATCTGCTGACCTATGTAACTGGTCAAGTCAATTCCTATGGGTACCCATGCATCCGCATTAGCAGTTTGAAATTGTCCGGCAAAAGTAAATTCTGTCGTAAACGGGCCTGAGGACGAAGTACCAACACCAACCTCAAGTGTTCCGATTGAAATTCCATACGAATGCAAGAAAAATGATAGCTCAGCCCCGCTCGCCACTTCGGCAGAAGACAAGTCCACTAGAGGACTCACTAGGCTTGCAGTATTGGTAACATCAGAAGATGCCTCATAATAGATGTAATTTGAACCACTGTGCGCTCCTGTTGGCCCAGTATCATCAGAGAAAGTACCTCCGCTATGTCCCACAATCCAGTTACCATAATCAGTCACAACCGTTGAAATATCTCCTGACCATGAGCCTTGCTGATCAAACTCGGCATTGAGAAGGAAAGAAGGATTTCCTGAAGCACATGTGACTCCTTGTGGAGCCTCAAATGAGGTCACAAACGCAAATGGTCCAACCCAGAAACTCTCTCCGTCACCAGCTAAACCTCCACAGTCCGCACGCACATAAAAATCATATGAAGTACTGGCTGTACCCCCTGAAAAAGTATAGGTCGTTGAGCCATGATTATCAACCGTTGGTGTCCCTGTAGGCGCGGTTCCTGTCTCAACAATCTCAATGTCCCAGGCACTCGCAGAACCGGTTTCATTCCAAGAAATGTCTGCACCAGAATCAGTAATGTTTGAAGAGCTAAGCGTTATAGGCTCTGAACAGATTACAGGAGGACTTGGAGCGACTATAAAGAGTCCTTCCTCGATAGAACTAATGATGATATTACCACTTGCGAAGTACGGGTAGCTACTCCAAGCTCCGTTAAACTGAGCAGCATCATTAGCCGGATAAACATCAAAATATCCTATCTCAGTCATGTTCCCACCAGCCAAGTCAGAGATATCAAGAACCCTAAGACCTGCTCTGTAGTTGGCTTGGTACACCTTGTCCCCATCTATGTACAAGTTATGGTCAATGGCTGCAGTAGCATGTTCATGAAAACCGATGAGCACCGGAGCATCTAGGTCCGCAATGTCCCAAATGAAGGTTCTGGTATTTGTGCCATTATTTGATTCATCTAATTCGTCATTAATAAGGAAGTACTGCCTATCATCTGTCAACCAACCCTGATGCGTGTATGAAGAACCAGCATAACCCGTTCTAGAAACTTGCTGAGGATCCGTTTTATCATCCACATCTACAATTGTAAACGTGTCTTCATTTGCTGCAAAGGCAATTTCTTTACCTGTGTAGTCGGTGTCAGGTCCATCATAAATGATAACCTGGGCGTCATGAGTATAGCCATCTCCATCAAACCCTCCTGCGGCAACAGGTGCCGTTGGATTAGTAATGTCAATAAAGTCTAAACCACCTGAAAAAGTTCCCGCACCCACAGCGTAGGCAAAACCACTTTGCTCATTGATGACAATATTGTGTGCGCTACCAAAATTTGTATAGATAGCATCTGCAGCAAAAGTAGCTGGTGGTGAAGGCACATTTCGCAATTTGGTCAAATCAAAGACCTGCATACCATGACCTCCAGCTTCAGAAACAATAAAGGCATGGTCGGAATATACTTTAATATCTCTCCACAGACTACTTGTAGTATTTGTGGCCAAATTACCGAGGTGAATAGGATTAGTAGGGTCTGATATATCGACAAATGCAGTACCCGTTGTCAAACCTAAAATGGCATACTCTTTACCATCTAGCGCATCAGTCCAGCCCCAAATGTCATTCGCTTCTGTATTGGCCGCACCACCAAGATTAGTGATATCCGTTTGACTAACAAGGTCGTACTTGTTACACGGATATATACCTGCAAAACCACCTTGACAAGGAGCCTCAAGCTGAATACCAATCTCAAAATCATTGTCAGAAATGTCGTAGAAAATATTGTCTGAACACTCTACCCTGACCCGGGCAGTTGTAGTCGTTTGATTCGGAGCAATGATGTCTGCCGAACCGTCATTAGGAACATTTGATGCCAAGGTAATCGGGAAAGTCAACCCACCATCAGTAGAGAGCATGATGTTAACATTGGCGCAACTTACTGGCGCAACATCTGTTCCAGCCACCGCCCATGTTACTGTTTGTGTTGCTCCTCCTGACCACACTACACCAGCCGCAGTAGGATTAGTTGTTACAAACGGGCCAGAGTCTCCGTCTACAGAAATCTGAGCATCCGTGTACTCCGAGCAGCTTCCTCCTGGCGCATTATCTCTAATCGTTACTCTAAAGTTGTATGTTCTATCTACGTCAGAAAGCACTTCCCACACAGGTGAGACTCCTGCTAACTGATCAGCGAGATTTGGGAAATTACGAGTGGGAGAGGCAATAGGAGAATTAGATCTAAAGGCAGGCCCACCAGTTGCTGTTGATACAGGTGGCATAGTGGCAACAGCTGGGTCAATTTGCTCCCAGCAATAGGTCATCGGGTCTGACTCAGCATCAGTAGCTACTACTGTCATTCCAAACGGAGTTCCGCCTGGTATAGTCAATCCCGTTGTCACTGATGCAATTACTGGATGAGTATTTCCAAGGTCTACTTCTACGGCACATGTCCCTCCATTTCCGCTTATGAAGTTGCCCATCTCTTGAAGATTATACCCATGAAAATGATCATCACTGTTATTCTGAACATTTGGAGAGCAAATTCCTGCATAACCCATAATGGTTGACGCTGAACCCGGCTCATGAGCTGCGTCACTTACTCTGTTACACGAATTGTTTTGAGTGTGATTTCCTCCGAACTGGTGCCCTATTTCATGAGACACATAGTCTATGTCATACGGATCACCAACTGGCTGAGCTATTCCTGTTACTCCGCGTGCTTTTTGATTGTTGTTACACACAACACCTAGTCCCGCCAATCCAGAACCACCAATAGAAAATATGTGTCCGATGTCATAATTCGCTGAGCCAATGACGGAGTTAGTATTGTTCTGGTTTTCATTAATCATTGCCCCAGCAGAACCGTCTGTAAATGGGTCAGAAGATCCATCAGTGTATATGATGTCAGCATTATTGGCAATGATTATCATCCTTATTCCAAGGTCTCTTTCATAGACACCGTTTACCCTGTTCATAGTCGTAACCTGAGCGGCAGCAGCGAGTGGCACAGTACCGCCATGAAAGGCTGTGTACTCTCCTGAAGCAGAAATCGCGATACGATATTCTCTCCTTACACAAGAAGCGAAAGGGGTGCGCGTACTTGGTGCTATAAAATCAGAGGGGCTTTGATGAGATGCCTCGACTCCACATGCCAAAGGAGCATTATTATTTATAAGCTCTGACCGTTGATACGACATGTAGTGACTTACATCTCCTCCCCCAAAAGTGTATGGGTCGATGAATACGGTAGTCTCTCCAGCAATCATTATCATACCATGAAAACCTTGTGGCGTATAATCAAATCGCCCGTAGACTCCTGGCTGGTCTGCTACGGTTCCCGCAAAGGTTTTCACCTCCGTAAACTGAGTAGCAAAGCCTGCTTCGTAAATTGGCGAATAGACCATGTCAAAAATCCAGTTTTCACCATTTGGCATCGGAATTTCAACTTGCAATGGCTGAGTACTTGCGAGAGGAGTGCGTTCTGTTGGTGCTGATTGAAGTACACTCTTCAATGTCTCAAAATCAACTTCTACCAAGCGGTGAGCCTGAGGCTCGATCATTTTCTGGCCGCGCTGAGCGAACGAATTAGCGTCAACATCAGTCCATGCAACATGAGACTGAGCCATGGAAAATATACATGCAAAGCAATATGCTAATGCACAAAGCATTTGTTTAGTGTAAAGCATCATACGTAGTAGTTTTAACTGTAGTAATGTGAAAGCCCTTTCTAACTGACTGTCTAGATGCTCTAAACTTAAGTAATTCCGAATCCAATTCAAACTCCATTTCATCACTCATGCATGAGCAATTAAGGATACTTTTGACAAAAAAAACAGGACGATGCTCAGTATAGACCCGCAGTCACTTGGTATTAAAGACAGACACCATCATTTGCTAAATGGCATAGGACCGCGGCCTATCGCTTGGGTCAGTACCGTAGATGAAGAAGGCCAAGTCAATTTGGCGCCATTTAGTTTCTTCAACTTGTTCAGCAGTAATCCTCCCATTCTGGTATTCTCACCAGCGCGAAGAGGCAGAGACAATACTACAAAGCATACCCTAGAAAACATCAAACTAATACCAGAGTGCACAGTCAATATTGTCAATCATGCCTTACTCAATCAAATGGTGCTCACCAGTCTTGAATACCCAAGCGGAGTAAGCGAGCTGAAGATGGCTGGCCTAAGCAGTATTGCAAGTGATGAAATCAGAGTACCACGAGTGTCAGAGTCCCCAATGCAACTGGAATGCAAGGTGATTGAAATCAAAGAGCTGGGAACAGAAGGTGCTGCTGGAAACATGATAATCGCAGAAGTAGTGAGAATCCACATTAGAGAAGAATATCTTGGCGAAAATGGATTTATTGACCAAGAAAAAATTGACCTCATTGGTCGTTTAGGTGAGGCTTATTATGTGCGGGCTAACGGGCCGTCACTTTTTGAAGTGAAAGCGGATGTTTCGAAACAAGGAGTTGGCTTTCCCTCTATTCCCAATGATGTGTTGACCAGCAATATTCTAACTGGAAATGACCTCGCTCAACTCGCTATGCAAGAGGCTATGCCTGATGAAACGAGTGTCAATGATTACAAGCTCATGGAGCTTTCTCAACTTTTTCTAGATAATGAGGATGACAGCGAGTCGCTGAAAAAAGAACTGCACTTAAGAGCTAAAGTACATCTTGAGTCACACAGGGTGACTGAAGCATGGAAGACTCTCTTGAGCTTTAATGGCTAATTAAATCAATAGTCCAATCTCTCCGTTGTTGTAGCTACGTGGCCCCTCATCAGTCATGAGGCAAAGTCGACCTAACTCATCGACACCCGTAATCTTCATCTCGCGCTCTCCCTCGCTCACCGCAAAAGTGAGCATCTCATTTCTGCCAAAAAGATGTGCTTGGTACTCAGCTTCTATGGTTTCAGAAGAGCCTTCATTCAGCCGATTATAATAGCTCTCAATATCTTCGCATAAGGCCTCAAACACTGGGTCAAGCTCTTTTTCTGCGTAACCATATTCCATTAAAGAACACGTCCTGTTGCCCAAACCTATTCCGGTAGACAGCACATTGAGCCCTACTCCTACTATGGCGTATTGGCAACGATCTTTCAGCCAAGACATTTCAATCAAAATACCCGACACCTTTCTGCTTTGAATCAGAATATCATTTGGCCACTTTATCTTCACAGTATTAGTGACAAATCTTGCTACCGTTTTTCTGACACCAAGAGCAATGGCTTTGTTAAACAAAAAAGCGTGATGTAGAGACAAGGATTGGGGTCTCAGAAGGAAAGAAACCGTGAGGTCTTTTCCAGGTGTAGAAAGCCAGCCTCTGCCACGCTGTCCGCGTCCAGCAGATTGACGATATGCCAAAACGGCTGTTCCGTCTGCCAAATCGTGCAAATCAGGATGATCGGCAATGTAATTGTTGGTACTCGAAATGAAGTCGAGAACAATTTTATTTCGTCCGAGGAGTTTACTGCTTGAATTGCTCATTTAATGGGTTAAGCATGACTATAATGTAGTAGCTTTGTTGGAGTTATACTGAATGAATAAAAATAGCAAAGAAGTAGGAAAAGAATTACTCGATACCATTATCAATGGAATCGAAGAAGTCAAAGGACAAGAAATCATCAGCCTAGATTTACGAAACATCTCTGGCGGCATGTGTGATCATTTTGTCATCTGCCACGGTAATTCTAATACCCAGGTAGAAGCGATAGCCGACAAGGTTAAAAAGCTCACCCAAGAACGACTCGATGAGTCACCATGGAAATCTGAAGGATATGGAAATGCTCAATGGGTGCTCTTGGATTATGTTGACATAGTGGTCCACATATTTTACAAGGAGACGAGGGCTTTCTACAATCTTGAAGACTTATGGGGCGATGCAGATGTCACCCGCTATGATTCAGATAACGAATCGGGGCTAAAAAAAGCCTCTAATTAAAGAAGAGAATGGCAGAAAAGAAGAATGGACCAAAAAATGTGAAGGGTAAACCAGCTGCAGAAGGCGGGGGAAACAACTTTTACTGGGCATTTGCAGTGATTGCAGGAATCCTGTTGACACTCAGTTTATTCAGCGATAAAAAAGGAATACCAGAAAAGAATAAACGAGATCTCAAAGAATTGGTTGAGTCTGGTCAGGTTGACAACATACAAGTGGTCAATGGTCGATTTGCGCGTGTGACTTTGACCAAAGAGGCCGTGCAGAATCCTCCACACAACGAAGAGGTGAACAAACCGATGCTCGGAGGATCTTTGGAAAAAGGTCCGCACTACATCGTCAAGTTCATGACGGCTGAGAACTTTGAAAAAGAACTAGACGAATGGTCAGAGAAATATAACCTGTCATACTCGTCAACAGAAGAGACAGAATGGGGCCCAGAGATTTTGCAGTGGATACTCTTCTTGGCTGTAATGATTGCAGTTTGGGTATTTGTGATGAGAAAACTTAGCAGCGGAGGCGGTGCTGGAGGCCAGATATTTAACATCGGAAAATCAAAGGCCAAGATTTTTGAAAAAGGAAAAGGTACAGATGTCACTTTTAAAGATGTAGCCGGTCTTCAAGGTGCCAAAGAAGAAGTACAAGAGATTGTAGACTTCTTGAAGCACCCCGGAAAATATACCGAGCTGGGTGCGAAAATTCCAAAGGGCGCTCTGCTCATTGGCCCTCCTGGTACAGGAAAGACACTTTTGGCGAAAGCTGTTGCTGGAGAGGCGCAGGTTCCGTTTTTTTCGCTCTCAGGTTCTGACTTTGTCGAGATGTTTGTCGGAGTTGGAGCATCACGAGTACGTGACCTATTTAAGCAAGCAAAGGAAAAATCACCTGCCATTATTTTCATTGATGAGATTGATGCCATAGGTAGAGCCCGTGGTAAAAATGTCAACATGGGAAGTAATGATGAACGAGAAAACACCCTCAATCAATTGCTTACTGAAATGGATGGCTTTGGTACAAATAGCGGAGTTATCATCCTTGCTGCGACCAACAGAGCAGACATTTTAGACCGAGCGTTGATGAGAGCCGGTCGATTTGACCGACAGATATTTGTCGATATGCCTGACCTCAATGAGCGAAAGGAAATATTTGAAGTACACCTGGCTCCTATTAAAGTAGACAGCTCGGTAGATCGCGACTTCTTAGCGCGCCAGACACCCGGTTTTTCAGGTGCAGACATTGCCAATATTTGCAACGAAGCCGCGCTGATAGCCGCTCGTAAAAAGAAGAAAATAGTTCAGAAGCAAGACTTCCTAGATGCCGTTGACCGCATTGTTGGTGGACTAGAAAAAAAGAACAAAATCATTTCGCCTAAAGAGCGTGAGGTCATTGCATTTCACGAGTCTGGCCACGCCACAGTGAGCTGGTTAGTGGAGCACGCCTCACCACTAATCAAGGTGACTATTGTGCCACGTGGGCAGTCACTTGGTGCGGCATGGTACCTGCCTGAAGAACGACAGATTACGACCACCGAGCAAATGCTTGACGAGATGTGCGCCACACTTGGCGGACGAGCTGCTGAGGAAATCATCTTTGGTGAAATCTCAACAGGTGCATTGAGCGACTTAGAAAAAGTGACCAAGCAAGCCTATGCCATGGTTGCCATGTACGGTCTTGATGACGAGATTGGAAACATTAGTTACTACGACTCATCAGGGCAGCGAGACAGCTTCAACAAACCATACAGTGAGAAGACAGCCGAGACCATTGATGAGCGTGTGTCTCAAATGGTGGAAGAGTCGTACCAGCGGGCATTGACCATTTTGAGAGACAACAAAGACAAGCTCACTGAGCTTGCGACTCAATTGGTCAAAGAAGAGGTGATTTTTAAAGAAGACCTTGAAAAAATCTTTGGAAATAGACCAGATACAAGCACAAAGGCCACGATACTTCATATCGCCAACGAAAAGAAGAAGCCTAAGTCTACCAAGCCTATTCCAAGTGCTGATGAAGATGACAAAAGCGGTGATGATGCGGAAAACAAAACTGCAACGGCTGGATAATATCTTAGAGTTGAATGCTAGGAGATAATTGGGTGCAACTCATAGAAACCCGAGACGCTTTTGAGCTCAACATCAAGTTTGGAATGCTTAAAAGTCAGGGCCTCCGTGTAGTGAAACTCAATCAACAAGATTCCAATTATTTGAGTATCGGTAGTGTCATCATCTACGTGCATCGCGATGATTATATGAAAGCAACTTATCTCCTAGAAAATCCAGCAGATGAAGGATCTGATTCCTAGACTACTTAGTGGAGCTATTTTCGTGGGATTGATGGTGGCCGCCATCCTCTACCACTCTAATACAGCACTCATCTTGTTTGGAATATTCACAGCCATTGGCGCAATAGAATTCGCCAAACTTATTGGACTAAAGGGTCGCCTTCAGCATATCTGTGCAGTCATTGCCGCTCTCACCTTGTATCTATCGATCGCCATGTGGGGAGAGCAAGACCAAGTAATTTACAGCCTGATAGCCATCGTTCCTTTTAGCCTGTTTATGGGACTCAATAGACTGTATTTCAATATACGCACACCCCTGTGGTTAGATGCCATCTGGGCAGTTATCGGAGTCTCATTACCTTTTGGTTTACTAGCCATGCTTTGCAGACTGGAACACGCAGAGGTTGTACTCTACCTCTTCATTTTACTTTGGACTAATGACACGTTTGCCTATCTCACCGGACGACAGTTTGGAAAAACAAAACTCTTTGAAAGACTGTCTCCAAAAAAAACGTGGGAGGGTTTTTTTGGCGGGCTCATCGTCACAATTATCGTAGCTATACTCATCGGTAAAACGGCAACTGACGAACTCCTGATTTGCGTCCATGTGGCCATTATCATTTCTTCACTCGGCACCATGGGCGACCTTGTGGAGTCAAGCTTGAAGCGCAGTGCCGGAGTCAAAGACTCAGGCCGAATCATGCCTGGTCATGGAGGGATTCTAGACCGATTTGACGGTTTGCTACTGAGTATACCGTTTATGTATCTCTGCGTGCTCATTTATTTCGGAACAATCGTCTTACCTTAGCCGCGTGATAGTAGGATTCCATAAAGAAGGCCGCATTATTTTGGCCACATCGACACTGATAGCTGCGCTTAGTTTAATAGCCATTTGGTACTTTAAAGTTTCAGCTCCGTTCAATTATTTGCTCATCGCTTTTATCTTGGTTTTTCTCTATCTGTTCTATCAGTTTTTTAGAGTACCAAAGCGAACTCCTGTCACTGGAGATGACCTCATCGTCTGTCCGTGTGATGGTAAAGTAGTTGTGATAGAAGAAGTCGTAGAGGGTGAAGTCTTTGACGAGCCTTACAGACAGATTTCCATTTTCATGTCTCCGCTCAATGTCCACATCAACTGGTTTCCTGTAGCGGGAAAAGTATCCTACTCGGCATATCACCCCGGAAAGTTTCTTGTGGCCTGGCATCCAAAATCCTCTACGGATAATGAGCGTACTACTGTTGTAGTTGACAATTCAAAAGGACGTGTACTCATGCGTCAGATAGCCGGTGCAGTAGCCCGAAGAATTATCTGTTATGCCGAAAAAGGCAATACAGCACTGCAATCTGGAGAAATGGGCTTTATAAAATTTGGCAGTCGAGTGGATGTTTTCATCCCTTTAAGTGCTGATGTTCAGGTCAATATAGACGATGTGGTCACTGGGAATCAAACAATCTTAGCCAAATGGTGAGAACATTTGTGGCATGATATTCGTATTATTGACGAGTACAACGTTGTATTAAAACACTTTATATAGTTATGAAAAAAGTAATGATCGCCTTGTCGCTAGTAGCCTTCTTAGGAAGTGTAACAGTTGCGACTGCAGTTTCGACTAACGAAATCGTAAAGACTGAGTTGTCTGAAAAGGATAAGGACAAGAAGAAAAAGAAATGTGCGAAAGACTGTGCAAAGGATTGCTGCACTGCTGATGCCAAGAAAGAAGGTGCTAAGACTTCATGCTCAAAGTCATCTGCTAAGTCTGGATGCTGTGCTAAGAAGAAAGCAGCTGCAGAGAAGAAGTAATTCTTTTCAGTTTGAAAAAATTGACCGTCTAGCCTCAGGCTAGGCGGTTTTTTTATGCCCTGAGTTTTTCCGACCAGACAGTCAGAAGAGACCGCCAGACTTTGGGGCTATGCGTCAAGCAACCTGAGTCTTTCGCTGAAGCAAATCATCTGTAGCATTATGATATACTGACATTGATACATCCATCACTTAGATGCCACCATCTTACTCCTGGGATTAGAAAAGCACTCACATTTTCTACGCGGCTATACTTGCTTCGGAATCACTTAATCAAACCACATAAAAAAGCCGTCTCGTTTAAACGAGACGGCTTTTTCAAAAGTGTTTTCGGAGTCTTTACAGTCCTAGTGGAATGTTTAAGAACTCTGCATCCTTCATTGCTCTTTCCTTTAATGAGGCGTCCATAGAGATGGCCTTGGCGATGTTAGTCGTCACACCTGCTTGGTCACCTGACCGTGCTGCCATAACAGCCTTAAGGTAACTTCCAATCGCAGTGTCCGCATCAGCACTCTTATCAAGTGTAGACTGAGCAGATGGCACATCACCATTTAACATCTTGGCAAGAGCCGAGTTAAATGAATCAACACCGCTCATGTTACTCACAGCCTCGCTGTAGTTTCCATCTTGCATGTTGACTATACCTAAGTTGTATGCCGCCTCTGGGCCAGCAGAAAGTCCGTTTCTGAAATACTCAGCAGCAGCTTTTCTGTCTCCTTTTCTTCGTGCAATTATTCCAAGGTTGTTAGATGTAATCGCATTACTCTCGATGGCATCAGCCTTCTTAAACTGCGCTTCTGCATCACTGTCTTTCCCTTGCATCAAGTAAATGGCACCGATATTATTTGACGCTCTGTAGTCATCAGTAAATCTAGCCTCTGCTTTTTTATATGCTGCTACTTGATCATTCAAGTCTTTTTGAAGGCTTGCTCCAAGCACTAACTCTTCCAAGTTCAACTTGTCTGGAGAAGACTTCGCCATCGTCTCTAGCTCTTCGTCTGAGTAACCAATCACGTCATACTTCATCACCATGTTTGATCTTCTCAACTTAGGTAAGATGTCGTCCGCAATTTCTGTGTAGGCTTTTGAGAGATTTTTAATCTGCTCTTCACGCTCATTTACATCGCTGTACGTCTCGAGAATACGAATAATCAAGTCTTTGTCTTCAATATCAGACTCGGCCATCATCTTTCTAAAACCTTCCCAGTCTTCTCCTTTACCAGCTTGATTCAAAATACCAGTTACTTCAGACAAACTGTTTTCCTCCATCATCTTGTTGATGGCGTCACGTGCTGACTGCGCTCTGTCCATGGCTAGCTTGTCATTCTTCGCCACTTCACCTTCTGGTGAGGCAAAGGCATCAACCTGCACTCCTGTAGCTTTCAAACGCTCATTGCTTGCAATCTGCGCCAAGAAAGCCTCAAACTGAGTGATATCTTCATCCTTAAGCTCATTTCTTAAAACCTTTGAAGAATTCACTTTGTAGTTTAACTGCGCTGCTTTCTCTTCTTTCGTTATTCTAACGAAGTTGTCTGTCGCAAACACAGGACGGTCATCTGACTGCACCAAGTATGGAGTAGCGATAACACCGTCAGCAATTTTTGCTTCACCTAGTTCTTTTCTGTTTGTTCCTTTTCCAGCTTTGGCAGACACATAAAGCTCAGACTTCATCATACCTGGCTGGTAAGGGATAACGTCTGTGTAGCTAAATGATCCTCCAGTCTTGCTGTTAATCACAGTTCCATTTCCAGCTGCATTCTCACCTTGCACTGTAAATACCCGAAGTTGCTTCTCTCCTCCATCCCACTTTAGGGTAGGTGTCAAGTCAGCAATGGCGTTTTTATTCATCTTTTTCTCTGGAACACTTCCAGTAACGCTTACTCTCACACTGTCTCCATGCACCTCAAGTGGGTCAGGGTTAACGGTGTATGTCACATCATCAAACAGCGCACAGCTGGTTACTAACAGTGATGTCAAGATTAAACAGGCATACATCTTTGCAGAGTGCATTTTCATAGCTTTCATTTTTAGTTTAAATCGGGTTGGTGTACTAATAGGTGTTATTCCCGAATTTTAAGCGTCAAATATCCCCCGAAAGGTCTAGATAAGTAAGACCTTTGGGATAATTTCGTTCAATCAGCCCAAAAAGCCGTTTAAACTGTGTTTTATCTTCGACAAAGTCGATATTGTTGATGTCAACAACGAGGGTCCTGAGGTCCTTTTGCTGTTTCAAAAAATCTAAATAGCCTTTTTGGATATTGACGAGGTACTCGTTCTGCATATCCTGCTCAAAGCTCCTTCCTCTTTTTTTAATGTTTCGCTGCAGGCCCTCGATGTCTAAAAACAGGTATACCAAGAGGTCTGGCTTGGGCAGAGAAGAAAACATGATGCTATACAGATTGTTAAACAACCTCAACTCATCTTCATCGAGATTAGAGCGAGAAAAAACGAGCGACTTACCTATAAAGTAATCCGTAATCGTTTTTTGCTGAAACAAATCTGGTGCTGAAAAATGGTTTTTGAGCTGATGGTAGCGCTCGGCCAAAAAGAACAACTCGAGGGGAAAGGCATTGCTTTTTTGGTCTTTATAAAACTTGGGCAAGAAAGGGTTATCCGCAAACTCCTCGAGAATAAGCTTACGTCCAGTTTGCTCAGCAATCATAGTGGAGAGCGTGGTTTTACCTGCTCCAATATTCCCTTCTATGGCAATAAAATCATACATCTTCTGACTGCCCTTTAACTTTTAATTTGTCTGAGCATTCTGCCAAGAGTTCTCTGATACTGCGATTTAAAACTGGGTGCAACAAATCGGGCCGTATGTCCATCAAGGGTTCGAGAATAAACTTGCGCTCATGCATCAACCTGTGAGGAATTTTCAAAAGACTGTCATCAATCACCATATCCGCGTAAAAAATGATGTCAATGTCAATGATCCTGGCCGAATAGCCCTCCTCATCCTCATTCCTCGTTCTGCCTAATCTGGCCTCCAAGTCTAATATTTTTGCCATTAAGTCATGCGGTGCCAATTCTGTGAGCACACATACCATTTGATTGAGAAAGGGCACATCATCAAAGCCCCAAGACTCTGTTTCGTAAACCCTACTACTTTCCTTCAATATGCCAACCTCCATGATAATAAGCCCACGAGCGCTTGCTAGAGCCGCGTTACGGTCGCCATTATTACTGCCCAGTGATAGAAATGCCTCCTTCAAAGCGACCAAAAATAACCATTTGTCACAGGGATCTTCCTTTCATGTAGTTATACCCTCAAACTGGCCATTCTCAGTTATCTTTGAGAAAATTCAATACCCCTATGAACTCTTTTTTCAAGTACTTCCTAGCCGCACTTCTTGCCCTAGTCGCCTTTGTATTTATCTTTTTCATTTTTATTGCAGCCATAGCTTCAGCTGGAGACAGCGGCAAAGTCACTCAAGTGGAAGACAAAAGTGTACTTCATCTCACCTTTGAGAATGAAATCGTAGACAAGCACTCGGAGAATGAGCTAAATATAAACCTTGCCACCTTTCAGTCAGAGCAGAAAGACGGTCTAAACAATATTTTGAAGCAACTCGCCAAGGCCAAAGTTGATTCGCGCATTGAGGGAATTTTTATCGAGTCCAGAATGGTGAACTGTGGTATTGGGACTCTTCAAGAAATAAGAGAAGCCTTGATAGACTTTAAGTCGTCTGGCAAGTGGATAGTTGGATACAGCGATGTATATAGTCAAGGTGCCTACTATCTTGCCTCAACAGCCGATGAGCTTTATGTGCAGCCAGAAGGTGCGCTTGAAGTAAAAGGACTGAGCACCAACATCGCCTTTTTGAGAGAGGCTCTTGACAATGCCGGTATTGAGATGCAGGTAATCAGGCCAAAAAACAACAAATTTAAAAGTGCTGTTGAGCCATTCTTGCTTGACTCCATGAGTGCTGCAAATGAGGAGCAGGTATCGCGATTTATTGGTACAATATGGGACCACATGGCTGAAGAAATGGCCAGCTCAAGAGGCATGTCTGTCGATGAACTTAACACACAAGTGAATGCCATGGCCAGCCGCACCGTGGAGTCTTCTATCGCTGCTCGCCTGGTAGACGGGTCAAAGTATAGAGATGAAATAGAAGCCCTACTGAGAGAAAAACTAGGGCAAGAAGCCGATGAGGAAATAGAATACTTGAGTCTGGGAGCGTACACTCATGCCCAAGCAAGTGACTTCATAGATCATGAGACGGTCTACAACAAAGACGGGCAAGTGGCAGTCATTTATGCCACAGGTGGTATAGACATGGGTGACGGTGATGCAGAAAGTATCGGCTCTGAGGGGCTTTCAAAAATGCTGGCAGAAGCCAGAGCTGACTCGGCCATCAAAGCTATTGTACTGCGTGTGAACTCTGGCGGAGGAAGTGCCCTGGCCAGTGATATCATCTGGAGAGAAACAGTTTTGTGCAGAGATACTAAACCCTTTATCGTGTCAATGGGTGACGTGGCCGCTTCGGGCGGATACTACATAGCTTGTGAAGCTGATAAGATTTTTGCCAATGAGAATTCGATTACGGGGTCAATTGGTGTGTTTGGCACGATGCCAAATATGGAAGAGCTAACAGAAGACATGCTCGGTGTCCATTTTGATGGAGTTAAAACACATGAATATGCCGACATATTTGACATTAGCAGACCGCTGCGTGCCAACGAAGAAGAACTGTGGCAAGGCGTGGTAGATGATATCTACAATGACTTTACAGGAAAAGTAGCTACCGGACGTGAGATGGAGCAAGAGTATGTGAACTCCATTGGTCAGGGCCGTGTCTGGTCTGGTACGGATGCCAAAGAAAAAGGACTGATAGACGAGTTTGGTGGACTTCAAGCGGCCATAGATGAGGCGGCCACCATGGCGGGATTAGATGAGAAGTATAAGGTCAAAAATTTCCCAGAAGAGAAAGACCCAATACAGCAGTTGATGGAAGATCTTGGTGCGAGCGTGAAGATGAGCATCATGGCCGAGGTACTCGGAGAAGATATGAAACTCGTAGAGCAGGCAAAGCGCATCAATGCCATGACCAAGTGGCAAGGCGTGCAGGCAAGAATGCCGTTTTTGCTGGAGATAGAATAATCTACTACACACATATTTGGCCTTCGTGAAAGGCCGTAAAAAGCAGGTTGTTTAGCCTGTTTTTTTTTGCCTTCACATTCGATTTAACCACGATACAAGCGAAGCGATGGAAGAATAGACGTGCACGACTTCTTGATTTTTTAATCAGCTTTTGGCGAAATTGTGGCTACATGAGTGTATGTCGCTTATTCGTCAATGAGGATTTTAAAAGCGCGAGTAAAATCAACTGAATGGACTGATATGAGATATATACCAGGCTGTGTGATATTACATTCGCTCGCAGAAAGTTGATGGAGCGTGTGATTTAACTCCACCGTCATTAGTGTTTTACCACTCAAGTCAGAGACCGAGGTTTGAGCTGGGCTCTGCAACTGGCTCAGGTCCAGATAAAACTCACTCTCTGAATTAATCTTTGTCGGATAAAGGCGCACCTGTGCCAACTCACCATACTCCGTCAAGTCGTCAGGCTGCGGAGTATAGTCCAATCTAAACACGCGATTAGTAACAGACTGCTCAGACTCCATGCCTCCTGCAATCACAAAGCTAGTCTCCGAAATTTGAGCCGCACCGCGCAAATCCATGATGCCTTGGTCTTGTCCAAGTCCTTCGTTCCACGTTAGGTCAGCCGCGTCATATTCCAGTATCCGAAACAGTGGTGGCACTCCCCCACTCCCGTTGTAGGCTATGCCGTCAAAATTATAGGCTATGCCTGAGCCTCCTATCCAAAAGACCTTGTCTTCTATCGTGACTGCGGCAGTTCTATAACCGGCATCACCTGGTGAGTTCTCTACAAATTCCCAATCAATCTGAGTTGGATTGGCAGGGTTAATCACCCCTCTTCGCAAGCGCTTACTTGCCGCGAATCCAGACCCCGAAGCGCCTCCATAATAGTAGATGGTATCACCTACGATTTCTCCTGCGGCACCAAAGGCGGTATATATGGCTGAGTTGGGCAAAGGGCTGCCCACCTGCCAGGCATCATTGGCCGGGTCATAAATTTGAACATCAGGCACATTGGCCACATCACTCCAACCCGTAACCACGAAAATCAAACTGTCGCGCCATACGGCCTGCACCTGATCATCAATGGCCACAGGTATGGGCGCGCCATCCGCCAAATACGTATTCGTTTCTGGGTCATAGCGATGCACTCTGTCTGAAGACAACTCAAACGGAGCCCCATCAAAGACATGATAACCGCCTATAATGTATATCATGTTGTTGACCACATTGGCAGAGGATGCTATTTTCCCCAAAGTGTCGGGCAGATCATTGATGAACTCCCAAGTCATGTCTTGCGTGCTATATCGCATGGCGCTTTGTACTATACCGCTGTTTAGTTTAGTGGTATCAATGCCGCCAAAAGAGTATACGTAAGGTACGCCATCAACTTGAGCAGCCACCACCGCATTATTTGCCACGGGCATTGGCATAGTTGGTAACTCAGTCCACGTCCAATCGCTTTGCCCTTGCACATATCCGCAAAAGCAGATACATAGCGATACCATTAAAAAATGTCTCATGCTTTAAAATTTGAAAACTCGATTGAAAGTCGGAAATTCATAGGGACAAATCAGATTTTCGACATGCCATTTTCATCCGTCTTTACTTGGCTCATAAAAAAGAGAGTTCATCAGATTGAGCTTTTCAAGCAGTACCCTATAGAGGTGCAGCAAGAATTGCTTGAAGACATGCTCAGAAAATCGCGCAACACGGAGTGGGGAAAGAAGCACGGATATACGGACATCAATGGACTCTCGGAGTTTAAAAATCGTGTACCACTTCAAGACTATGAGGATATCAAGCCCTATGTAGACCGCATTTTTAAGGGAGAGCAAAACATTCTGTGGCCTACCGAGATAAAGTGGTTTGCCAAGTCATCTGGAACCACAAATAATCGCAGCAAGTATATACCTGTTTCTGTCGAGGCACTTGAAGATTGTCACTTCAAAGGCGGTAAAGATTTACTTGGACTCCATGTCAATAGCAAAGAGAAGTCACGCATATATAAAGGCAAGACCTTGGTGCTTGGCGGAAGCAGTGACATCAATGAGTTTAGAGATGACTCTTATAGTGGAGACTTGTCCGCCATCATTATAAAGAACTTGCCGCTTTGGGTCGAGCTAAAGAGAATCCCCAATCGAAGCATCGCACTCAATGCAAAGTGGGAAGAGAAACTGGAGCAAATGGCCCGTTACAGTATGGATCAAGATGTGTCCGTTATCTCGGGCGTTCCTTCTTGGACGATGGTCTTGATACAGCGCATTTTAGAATTAAAAGGAACGGACAACTTAAATGACGTGTGGCCAAATCTCGAGTTGTTCATGCATGGAGGGGTCAGTTTTGAGCCATACCGAAAGCAATACGAAAGTCTTATTCCTAAAGAGGACATGTACTACTTGGAGACCTATAATGCTTCTGAAGGATTTTTTGGAATACAAGATCGCAGCGGTCACCATGACATGTTACTCATGCTGGACTACGGCATCTACTATGAATTTATAGAGATGGACAAAGTGCATGACGCGCACCCAGACACGCTGTCACTTTCGCAAGTTAAAGTGGGTGTCAATTATGCCATGGTCATCTCCACCAATGCCGGCCTTTGGCGATATAAAATTGGTGACACCATCATGTTTACCTCAGTGAATCCTTTTCGCATACGCGTAACAGGACGCACAAAGCACTTCATCAACTCAGTGGGTGAAGAGTTAATGATTGATAACGCAGAGCGAGGATTAAAGAAAGCCTGTGAAGTATGTCATGCTGAGATTTCAGACTACACTGCGGGACCAGTATACATGGATGGCCCTATACCCGGTTGTCATGAGTGGATTATCGAATTTTCTAAGGCACCTAAAGATCTTAATCACTTTACTAATGTGCTAGATATGAGTCTACGCGAGCTCAATTCTGATTATGACGCCAAGCGAACCAATGACTATAATTTGCGTTTGCCAATAATACAAATCGCTCAGCGAGGCACCTTTTATAAGTGGATGGAGTCTAGAGGAAAACTGGGCGGACAGCACAAAGTACCTCGATTGTCAAACCACAGAAAACATGTGGACTCTGTGGTACAATTCTTGAGTAAATTGGAACCAGTATGAAGAAGATTCTGCTTTTCACTTTTACGCTGTGTGCGCTGTGGTCTGAGGCTCAACAGAGCGTTAGTGCGCTCAGTGTAGAGAACAATCATTTTATAATCAATAATCTGGGGCAGTACTTGGTGGCCGACCAAGAAGGCCTGCACTTGGTAGATAAGACTGGAAAAGTACTCTACCAGTTCTCAGAAAATTTGCTCGGAAACATCAGTGCACTCGACTACACTACATCCATGCGGCCGATGATATTTTATGATGAGATCCCTGCTTTTCAAGTGCTTGACAACACGCTCTCTCCGCACAGCGAAGTCATAGAGTTGATTGATTTAGGCCTTGGTAATGTTACACACATGTGTACCTCAAGCAACAACGGATTTTGGACTTATGACCCTGTAGGTTTTGAATTAAAACGGTTAGACGAGCAGCTTGAAGTGCTGGCCGAAAGCGGTAACGTCTATTCTGTCTTAGAAAGTGAGATGGAGGTCATGCAGATTTTAGAACGAGGCAACATCCTCTTCGTGCGTGATGAAAATGAAGGCATCCACATGTTTGACTACTACGGCACATTCATCCGCACCATTGAGGGTTCGTACGGCTGCGGTGCGTTTGATGTCAGTGAAGAGCATATTTTTTTCATGCAGGACGGCTCGCTTATTCAGCAGAAATTAAATGACCTCGTGTCGTTTGAAGAACCAAAGCGCACAGTCATTGACCTGAATGCGGTGAATGGAAATGTGCACTCCGTGACCTTTTCTAATGGAGAAATCTTTCTTGGCACCCAAGAGGAAATCAGTCGTGTGTTGCTGAACGAAAATCGCTGAACTTTTCAACGATCTCTAGTCTCTGACTCTTAATTTTTTACTTTCGAGATCAACAGAAAAAAAGGAGAATATGCACATCGCAGTAGCAGGTAATATCGGTTCAGGAAAGACCACCTTAACAGGTCTATTAGCAAAACATTATAAATGGGAAGCCAACTACGAGAGTGTAGAAGACAACCCATATCTCAACGACTTTTACAACGACATGCAGCGTTGGTCTTTCAATCTACAGATTTTCTTCTTGAATAGTCGATTCAATCAGATTTTGGAATTGAAAGAGTCGAAGAAGAAAATTATTCAGGACAGGACTATCTATGAAGATGCTTACATCTTTGCTCCTAACCTTCACTCCATGGGGCTGATGACGACTAGAGATTATGAGAACTATTTCTCACTCTTTAACTCAATGGAAAAGTCAATCGGGTCGCCAGACTTGATTATATATTTGAGAGCATCTGTGCCGACATTGGTCAAAAACATTCAGCAGCGCGGACGTGAGTATGAAGAGGCAATCAGACTAGATTACCTCAAAAGACTTAACGAGCGATATGAAGCGTGGGTAAGTCAGTATGACAAAGGAAACCTACTCATCATTGATGTGGACAACAACAACTTCCGTGACAACAAGGAAGATTTAGGAGACATCATCAACTCTGTAGATGCCGAAATCCACGGACTTTTTGAAACTGCCTGAAGAGGCTCAATAACACTTACAATAAAAAAAGGACAACCGATTGTTGTCCTTTTTTTATTGACTAAAACCACCAATTCTTTTTGACCAATTACAGGCTCAACTATAACCGGATTAAGCCTTTGAGTCGCTTACACGGTAATGGATCTACTTTGGTGGAATTCTTTCGAGTAAAGAACCTTACTAAGACTATTCGAGCCAGCGGAAGAGGATTGTAGTCTTTGAATAGATAGACTATGTGCATCATCAATTAAGGGCACAAAAAAAGCGGCCAAGGCCGCTTTTAAATCTTTTACACACCTTTTGGTTTACTGAAATCGTGCTGTTCCTTTAACAGAAATCATGTCAGCGATGATTTTGTCTTTAGCTAGGTCAGCAAAAAAATTACCTGAGCCATAAGTAAGACCCCAGTCTGTGCGATCAAAACTCAATGAGCCGTCTACAGAAACTATCTTACCATCTGTTTTCATGTTCCCGTCAAACTTTACATTTTGCTCTTTACCCAGCACAGTGAGTGTCGACTCACCACCGTAGATTCTTCCATTTTTGAATTTCGCTCCATTCAACGTTAAAACTGATGTAGGATACTTGTCTGTGTCAAAGAAATCTTCACTCATCAAGTGACCAACTAGATTAGCCCCTTGCTCTTTGTCCATGTCACGGTTGACCATCGTCTTCATGTCTACCACAAGACGTGCATCAACGAGGTCTCCTTTTCTCACACTCATGGTTCCTGTACTTGCCTTAATGACACCAGTGTGCTCTTCGCCAATAATTTTTGACCCAGCCCACACAAACTCACTCTTCTCACTAATCAGGCTTAGTTCTTTACCTACAAATGGAGTGAAGTCAAACTGGGTAGGAACGCTCTTCTTTACTTCAGCAACTTCCGTCTTTGCTTTCTGATTTTGCGCCTTCACAGGTGCACCATCGCCCATCTGCGCCAAGAGTGGTGCAATTACCAATCCTACTAGACACGTAAGCTTAATCAAGATGTTCATTGATGGACCAGAAGTATCTTTAAATGGATCACCAACAGTGTCTCCAGTTACAGCAGCTCCGTGCGCGTCTGAACCTTTGTGCTCCATCTTTCCATCAATCATCACACCTGCTTCAAATGACTTCTTGGCATTGTCCCAAGCTCCACCAGCATTGTTTTGGAAGATAGCCCACAACACACCTGACACAAGTACACCGGCCATGTATGACCCAAGTGCCTCAGGTCCCATTAAGAAACCAACTAGGATTGGAGCAACAATAGTAATGGCTCCAGGAAGAATCATTTCTCTCAAGGCAGCCTTTGTAGAAATATCCACACACTTGGCATACTCTGGAGTACCCGTACCTTCCATAATACCTGGAATCTCTTTGAACTGTCTTCTTACTTCTTTCACCATTTCCATGGCTGCCTTTCCGACTGAGCGCATGGCCAGTGCCGAAAATACAACTGGAATCATTCCTCCTATAAAGAGAGCGGCAAGTACATCTGCCTTGAATATGTTAATTCCATCAATTCCTGTAAAGGTCACATAGGCAGCAAAGAGTGCCAAGGCAGTCAATGCTGCTGATGCAATAGCAAATCCTTTTCCGATGGCTGCTGTTGTGTTACCAACAGAATCTAGAATATCTGTACGCTCTCTTACCTCTTCTGGCAAACCACTCATCTCAGCAATACCACCTGCATTATCTGCAATAGGTCCAAATGCGTCAATGGCCAACTGCATGGCAGTAGTTGCCATCATGGCTGAAGCTGCAATAGACACTCCGTAGAATCCTGCCAATGTATATGAACCCCAAATTGCCGCAGCAAAAAGAAGGATAGGCCAGAGTGTAGAAATCATTCCTGTAGAAAGTCCTGCAATAATGTTTGTTGCAGCACCTGTACCTGAACTCTGTACAATGTCATTAACCGGCTTCTTACCAAGGGCAGTATAGTACTCAGTCATAAACGAAATAGCTCCACCAACAAAGAGACCTATAAGTACAACCATGAATATGTGCATTGGCGTAACCATGTGATCTGCTTCACCAAAGAACTTCATGTTCATTTGATCTGGAAGCATGTAGTTAATCAAGAAGTAACAGGCTACGGCAGTAAGTGCGATAGACACCCAGTTACCCATGTTAAGTGCACTTTGCACTTGATCTTCTTTGGCGCTGTTGTCTTTTACTTTGATAAACCAACTACCTACGATAGAGAATAGGATACCTAGACCAGCGATTACCAATGGAAGGATGATTGGACCAATACCACCGAAACCTGTGAAGGTGCTCGCTGAGTTATCTGCAATCAAATAGTTTCCTAGTACCATGGCTGCAAGCATTGTTGCCACATACGAACCAAAAAGGTCGGCTCCCATTCCTGCAACATCACCTACGTTGTCTCCTACGTTATCGGCAATTGTAGCCGGGTTACGTGGGTCATCTTCAGGAATTCCTGCTTCTACCTTACCCACGAGGTCAGCTCCAACATCAGCTGCTTTGGTATAGATTCCTCCACCTACTCTGGCGAAAAGTGCAATAGACTCTGCTCCAAGAGAGAATCCAGCAAGTGACTCAAGTACTACGGTCATCAATCCGTTAGCACTCATCGGCAGGTCATGGAATGTTCCAGCCGTGTATGTCGAGTTCATAAATAGGAAGTATAGACCTATAAAGAGGATGCTCAATCCGAAGACTGCAAGTCCTGCAACACCAAGTCCCATTACTGTACCACCAGTAAATGAAACCTTTAATGCTTGCGGTAGACTCGTACGAGCAGCTTCTGTAGTTCTTACGTTTGCCGCTGTGGCCACACGCATACCGATATTACCTGCAATAGCAGAAAAGACCGCCCCGATAACGAAAGCGACTACGATAAGCCAATGAGAGTGAGGCACCAATTGCGAAACGACACCAAGAAGGATACCTGCAATGACTACAAATACGGCAAGCATTCTGTACTCTGCCTTCAAAAATGCGAGTGCACCTTCTCTAATGTAGTTTGCAAGAGTTTCCATCTTCTCATCTCCTGCGCTTTGCTTGTTTACCCAAGAGGACTTGATGGCCATTACGATGAGGCCAATAACGGCCATTAACGGTACTGTGTATAGAATATTCATGCTAAAAGTTGTTAGCTAAATGTGTGATTTTAAATTTCTTACCTATAAAAGGGGCGCAAAAATAGGTCTTTGTAGAGTTTTTAACAAGAAATGAACCGACTGAGCGTTCAATTATTTGGTGCACCAGATGATATCCATGCTTCTATCTTGTTTATTGAGCATGGCGCAATAGGGCCGCTGTTATCTGGCATCCAGAAATCTTCGCAGGCTGTGTTTTCCTGCTTGATAAAACAAAGCAACGGAGCGCCAACAGATGTGGTGGTATCGGTATAGGTACTTAAAGAAGAATATGTCTCTAGGTTAAATCCACTCGAGGGACTGCTTCCGGCATGGCAACTCAGGTAACAATTCTCAACCATAATAGGCACTATGTCATTGGCATAACTGACGTCTTCAGTGTCGCAGTTATAAAAGTCCTCGACATTATCTTTTGTGCATCCGTTATATATGAATGCGGCTGAGATTAAAAAGATAAGAATGTGTCGCTTAGCGCCCATGAGCTAAAAGTAAGTGAATAAAGACTCGCTCAGCGAAGAGCGTAAAACAATAATCCCACTAACTAGGAAACGTAGCTCACGTCTTTCACAGCCTTCACAACATCTGCCACCTGAGGTAACGCTTCAGCAATCAATGTAGGCGCAAAAGCAAACGGAGTGTCTGCCATACACACTCTTCTGATAGGAGCATCTAGGTAATCAAATGCATGACGCTGCACTCGGTAAGATACTTCTGTAGAGACAGAACTCACTGGGTGACTCTCTTCGACAATCACCAATCGGTTTGTCTTTTTGACAGAATTGACGATGGTGTCAATGTCTAAAGGACGTATCGTTCTAAGGTCTATAACCTCCGCGCTAATTCCTTCTTTTTTCAACTCTTCATGCGCAGCGTGAACTGTCTTCATGATTTTACCAAACGAGACGATAGTCACATCTGTTCCTTCTCTCGTGACATCAGCCACTCCAAGAGGGATGAGATATTCGCCTTCAGGAATCTCTCCGACATCACCATACATTCTCTCAGACTCCATAAACACGACTGGGTCATTATCACGGATTGCTGACTTCAACAGTCCTTTGGCATCATAAGGGTTAGATGGCGTGACCACCTTGAGGCCTGGCCAGTGAGAATACATTGACTCAAAACTCTGTGAGTGTGTAGCGGCAAGCTGACCAGCCTGGCCGTTAGGCCCTCTAAATACGATAGGACAGTTAATCTGCCCCCCACTCATCTGAAGCATTTTAGCCGCAGAGTTGATAATCTGGTCGGCCGCAAGGATGGCAAAATTCCATGTCATGAATTCGACAATCGGTCTAAGACCATTCATGGATGCACCCACTGCAATACCTGCAAATCCGAGCTCGGCAATTGGGGTGTCTATAATTCTTTTGGCTCCAAACTCATCGAGCATTCCCTTACTCGCTTTGTACGCACCATTGTATTCAGCGACTTCTTCACCTAGAAGAAATACACTTTCATCCTTTCTCATTTCTTCACTCATGGCCTCTTGAATGGCCTCTCTGAACTGGACTTCTCTCATCTGCTCGATAATTTGGAGTGCAAATGTAGGAATAATGAGCTTTTCAGCCTCGACCATATTAGGAGTAAAAATCAGCGTCACTTCTTCGCAATGACGGTCGACTTGCTACCTTTGCACCGCTTCTAGATAAACAAGTTAGAATTCATGAAAATATTAGTCTGTATAAGTAAGGTTCCAGACACGACTTCGCGCATCGCATTTACTGATGGTGACACGAAGTTTGATGAGAACGGAGTCCAATTTATTGTCAACCCGTATGACGAGTGGTATGCACTGGTTAGAGGTCTTGAGCTCAAAGAGGCCAGCGGAGGTACAGTTACTTCGATTACTGTTGGAGGTGCCGACAATGACCCTATTATAAGAAAAGCTCTCGCCATAGGTGCTGATAATGCAGTGCGTATCGATGCGCCTGCAAAAGACGCTTTCTACACTGCTGCCCAGATTGCAGAATATGCGAAAGACAAATCTTTTGACATGATACTCTGTGGTAAGGAGACCATCGATTATAATGGTTCTCAAGTTGGCGGTATGGTTGCAGAATTGCTTGACCTGCCGTATATCTCAATGGCATCAAAACTAGACGTGAATGCTGGAACCGCATCTGTGGAGCGAGAAATCCCAGGCGGCACAGAAGTAGTGGAAGTGAACGGTGCTTTTGTACTGAGCGCAGCAAAGGGTATGGCCGAGCAACGTATACCTAACATGAGAGGAATTATGGCTGCACGAAGCAAGCCACTTGAAGTAATTGCTGCTGCCGAGGTAGCCGCTTTGACTGAAACAGTGTCTTATAGTCTCCCGCCTGCCAAGTCGGACTGCAAGTATATCGATGCAGACAACATGGCCGAGCTGGTAAAGTTGCTTCATGAAGAGGCCAAAGTCATCTAACAAAACTCAATAGAAATATGTCAACATTAGTATTCGCACACCACATAGATGGCTCATTTCCAAAAGGAGTCTTAGAGGCCTGCTCATACGGAAAGAAAACTGGCGCAGAAGTAACGGCCGTCACTTACGGGTCACCTTCTGATGAGGAGCTTAATAAACTCGCTGCACACGGAGCCAGTAAGGTACTCAAAGCCAGCGCTGTGACTGACCCAGACGAAGGTCAGATGTCAAAATTAGTAGCTGCTGCTGCTGACTCATGTGGCGCCAACACGGTGATATGCTGCATGGACTTAGTAGGTAAAGCTGTCGCACCGCGCATTAGCGCCAGAATGAAGGCCGGACTAGTCTCTGGAGCAAATGCACTGCCAGAAGGAGATGGCATCAGAAAGCCTGTATTTTCAGGAAAAGCATTTGCGACTGAGCGTGTCACCACTGCAAAAAAAGTCATAAACCTCATCCCTAATTCCATTCCTGTCGAAGCAAGTGATGCTGCGGCCGCTGTAGAAGAATTTAGTGCTGAAGTTGGAAGCAGAAGGATTACTGTGAAAGACACGAAGAAACGCTCTGGCTCAATCGCACTTCCAGAGGCAGAATTAGTGGTGTCTGCAGGTCGTGGTCTGAAAGGACCAGAGAACTGGGGCATGGTTGAAGAATTGGCCGATTTACTTGGCGCAGCCACAGCCTGCAGCCGTCCAGTAGCTGACATTGGCTGGCGTCCTCACCACGAGCACGTAGGTCAAACAGGTGTCGCTATTAGACCAAACTTGTACATCGCCATTGGTATATCAGGTGCTATACAGCACTTGGCTGGTGTGAATCAGAGTAAGGTGATGGTCGTGGTCAACACTGACTCCGAGGCTCCTTTTTTCAAGGCAGCAGATTACGGAGTGGTCGGAGATGCCTTTGAGGTTGTCCCAAAATTGACTGCAGCGATTAAAGCATTCAAAGGCTGATTTATTTACTTTTGCGCAAGCTCTGACTCTTAGGTTAGACAACAGCTCTGCATGGAGAAAATACAACTCGAAATTCTCGGACTTTCATACAGCCAGACCCAGTCTGGAGCCTACGCGCTTATCTTAAAAGAGAGTGCCGGAAAGAGACGCCTGCCCATTATAATTGGTGGTTTTGAGGCACAGGCCATTGCCATAGAAATGGAAAACATGACGCCAAGTAGACCCTTGACGCATGACCTGTTCAAGAATTTTTCTGACGAGTTTAACATCGAGATGCAAGAAGTTATCGTCTATAACTTGGTGGAAGGAATCTTCTTTGCCAAGCTTATTTGCAAAGACGGACTTGGCGTAGAAAGAGAAATTGACGCCAGGACTTCTGATGCTGTGGCCTTGGCTGTACGATTTAGTTGTCCTATCTCTACCTATGAATTTATACTCAGCTCTGCGGGCATCATTCTCGATGACGAAATGTCTGCCGAAGTAGAAGGCGGAACAGACTTTGACCTTGAAGAAATCGCGCCAGTTGTAGCTACAGACGAGCAAAAGTCACTTGACGATCTCAATGCCGAACTGGAAGATGCCATTAGTCGAGAAGACTATGAGCGCGCTTCCAAATTAAGGGATGAGATTAATAAGCGCTCGAAGAGTAACTAATCTTCCAAGGATATTTCCTATACTGGTCATCTATTTGATCACATGAAAAAACTTTTTTCAGCATTTCTGTTGTTGTCACCACTCTTTTGTTCTGCGCAAGACGGGCTTTTAGTCAATGATGGAAACCTGCTGATGGATATACTGCGGGGCCTGCTGGGCATGGCGGTTTTGATCGGTATCGCGTGGACGGTTAGTGTAAACAGAAAAGGTGTGGACTGGGCCTTGGTGCTCAAAGGCATCTTGCTCCAGATTTTTCTGGCCGTAGCTATTTTAAAAGTTCCACAGGTGTATTGGGTGTTCAACCAGGTGGCTGAATTTTTCATTCAGATATTGGCCTTTACAGAGGCTGGTGCCAATTTTATTTTTGGCGCTTGGCCTAATTATCTCATTGTAGAAAACGTGGCCGATGGAAACGATGCCTTTACCATCGGGTACATTTTTGCCTTTAAAGTGCTGCCCACTATCGTGTTTTTCGCGGCATTCTCTTCCTTACTATACTACCTCGGCATCCTTCAAAAGATAGTCTACGGTCTGGCTTGGGTCATGTCTAAAGTCATGCACATGTCAGGTGCAGAAAGTCTTGCTGCAGCAGCCAACGTTTTTATAGGTCAGACAGAAGCTCCGCTGGTGGTTAAGCCATACTTAGAGAACATGACCAAGTCAGAGATACTCTGCTTGATGACAGGCGGAATGGCCACCATAGCAGGAGGAGTCTTCGCGGCCTTTATCGGATTTCTTGGCGATGAGTATGCCATACACTTATTGACTGCCTCTATTATATCTGCCCCTGCGGCTATCGTCTTTTCAAAAATCATCTACCCTGAAGATGAAAAAGACAAACTCAACACTCAACTTGACATCTCACCAGAGAAAGCCGGGAACAACATACTTGACGCCATTACCAACGGAACGACAGACGGTATAAAACTAGCAGTGAATGTTGGAGCAATGCTCCTGGTTTTTATCGCCATGATTGCCATGTGCAATTACATACTTGGAGATTGGATAGGATACTACACAGGGCTCAATGGTATTATTTCAGAATCTACAGGAGGACAGTTTGACCCTGACCTAAAAGAGTGGGTAGGCGGAAGCTTTGACAAACTGAGTCTTGAATATGTTTTTGGACTGTTCTTCGCGCCACTCGCATGGCTATTGGGCGTGCCATGGGTAGACGCCATGTCAGTGGGTGAACTGCTCGGCACAAAGACCATTATCAATGAGTTCATTGCCTATGCAAATCTTCCAAGTGCTGAGTTGACACACAAGAAATCTTGGATTATTGCAACGTATGCCCTTTGCGGATTTGCCAATTTCTCGAGTATCGGAATCCAGATTGGGGGAATTGGCGCCATTGCACCAAGTCAAAGACAGACGCTCACCGAGCTGGGGCTGCAAGCCATGATAGGTGGTACACTGGCTTGCTTTATGACGGGAGTAATTGCTGGCGTGTTGGCCTGATTGATTTTTTTGTCTCAATCTAATTTTCATCTTTTCACAGTGCTCGTGGTTGGTAGATTCTCAGTTTCAGTCTAAGGCATGCGTACAAAAATTTACCTTTGAGCCATGAGTCAAACAGGCGACAGTTTCTACACCAATCTTGATGATCAACTGATTACAGAGGGTAAGTTCTCTTATGTGGAAGAAGGCAGCGGACCTGTCTTCATCTTGCTTCACGGACTCTTTGGTGCGCTGAGTAACTTTAAAGAAGTCACTGATTTCTTAAAGAAAAACCACACCGTAGTTATTCCTAAGCTGCCTATCTACGATCTGCCCATGCTCAAGACTTCTGTCAAATCCTTGGCCGAGCACTTGCATGACTTTATAGAGCATAAGGGATATGACAAGGTTAATCTGCTTGGCAACTCGCTCGGAGGCCATGTCGGGTTGGTCTATGCCAACAAGCATCCAGAAAAGGTGAGTAGCATGGTGTTGTCAGGTAGCTCAGGATTGTATGAAAACGCATTTGGCGGAACTTTTCCGCGTAGAGAAGACAAGAGTTATCTCAAAGAAAAAATTGCACTGACTTTTTATGACCCAAACATGGTGACTGATGAGCTGGTGGACGAATGCCACGAGGCGGTCAACAACCGTGAGAAAGTCATTCGCATACTCAGCATAGCCAAGTCTGCCATCAGGCATAATATGTCAAAGGAAGTGCCTAATTACAAAATGCCGGTCTGCCTCATATGGGGGAAGAATGACACGATTACCCCCCCAGAAGTGGCGGTAGAATTTGACCAAAACTTGCCCGACTCTACCTTATACTGGATAGAAAAGTGCGGTCATGCCCCGATGATGGAGCATCCGAAGGAATTTAATGAGTACCTCGGAGATTGGATTTCGAAGTGCTCTGTTTTCTCCTAAGAGGTGAAAATCACCAAAAACAAACTTGCCTTAATAATTTTCAAAATCGCACGAATGGCTCTATCTTGGGACTCTTACATCGTGCAATGAAACTAATTCCCCAGAGACTTACCTCCTCTTTTTTCGTACTCTTCACACTCACCATGTTACTCAGTAACGCGGCCAGTGCGCAGAAAAAATATCAATCCCTACTATGGGAAATCAGCGACAACGGCCTTGAGAAGCCCTCTTACTTATATGGTACGATGCATGTCAGCAATAAGGTGGCATTCTATCTAGGCGACCCCTTTTATGAGGCCCTCGAATCAGTTGACCAAGTTGCACTGGAAATGAATCCAGAAGAGTGGTTTGACTCGGTGCTCGGTGGCGATGTGATGAATAATCTCTTTAGAACCATGGGAGCGGGCGGTTACTATGGGCGCAGAAACGGAAATCAATTTGAAAAGAGAATGGTCCCCGAAAATAATGACATGATTCTGATACAGTCGTTGTTTAGGTCAGACCCAGAGATGATTAATTCGCTGCTATTCAGATTTCAAGACCCTTCTGGCAACTTTGAAGAAAACACGTGGTTGGATATGTTCATCTATCAATGTGCAGGAAAGCTCAATAAAGAGACATTGGGACTTGAGACCTTTGACCACTCGATGAGTTTGATGGAAAAGGCCATGAAAGAAAGTCGCGATGAAGTCAACAAGAACACGCCTCGCGACTTTGACTATTCTGATCAAATCAAAATGCAGCAGGAAATAGAAGATGCCTATCGCAAAGGCGATTTAGATCTTCTTGATTCGCTTTCTGAGATGACTACAGCTGCATCATTTAAGCAGTACATCTTGATTGAGCGAAATCACAATTTTGTGGCCGGCATGGATACGTTGATGCACCAAGGCGCGCTCTTTACCGGAGTAGGTGCAGCTCACTTGCCCGGAGAAGAGGGCTGTATTGAGCTTCTGCGCGAACTTGGGTACTCAGTAAAACCAATTGCACGAGGAGGACGCGATGATAAGCGCACCGATAAATTATCAGACCTCAGTGTCAACAGACCGCTAAATAATTACGAGAGTCCTAATGGCCAAATATCGTTTACCACGCCTTACAATGCCTATGGCATATCCACTTCTGCACGGGCAAACGGATATCTGAGTATGGACATCACAAATGGTTTGACGTTTACCTGTGATCGTTTTATGACGCAAGCGCCATTCGAAAACAAAAGCAAGGTTCAGCAAAAAGCGGAATTGGCCGAGTTACTCTACGAAGTTATTCCTGGTGACATCATGAAGCAGAAAGACGTGGAGAAATATGGAATGGTCGGATTTGATATTCTGCACAAATCGGGGCGCGGTGATTACAAGAGATCGATGATCCTTTATTCTGATTACGAAGTATTTGTCTGCAGGCTTTCTGGCTCAGGGTCAAAAATTAAAAAAGGTGCGGGTGAGCACTTTTTCACGAGCCTTATGATACAGCCCAACAGCCACCTCAGCAGTCAAGTGGTGAGTGACATCAACCGCAGTTTTACTGTCGATATGCCGGGCACGCTTACCTCCTACTGTCTGTTCGCGAATGAGACGAGAATCTCTGACGATTATTTGTCTCAAACGGTTGATCAAGATGGCGACATCTATCACATGTACGAGTTTAACGCCATTGACTATTCGCTCATTGAAGACGAGGAGTATCTTCTTAAACAAGTAGCTCTCGCTTTTGAAGAAGACAGTGACGAGGACATTGTAAGCGAGAAGTATGGCAAGCTTAAAGGATTTAAAATACTGGACGTAAATCATGGCGAGTACTTTGGCAAACCTGCCCACGCCCGCTACTTAATTAGTGGTGAGAAAATATATGTGATGCAGCATTTTGGAGAGAATGAGTCTGGCAGAACAGCTTTCTTTAATAGTCTTGAGCTTCATGTTCCGAAATATGAAGAAACCTTTGAACTAGTAGACTCGGCTGGTTTTTTCAAAAGCAGACTGCCCTACGAATTTGAAGAGTCGAGTATGAGTGGCATGCTTGGATTTAGCATGTACGGCTCAAATGAAAAAGACCCAACGAGTGAGTATAATTACAGTAGCTCCTTAGTCCCACCGGGTACCAGTGACGGTATTGATGTGGAGTATTATCGCTATCCGAAGTACAACGTGATGGGTGACTGGGATGATTACTTTAAAGAGACTGACGAGTACACTACTCTTGATAAAGACTTGGTGGTTGACAGCAGAGATGTAGAAAAAACGGAGCGCGGATTTATCATGAATCAAGTGCTATCAGACAGTCTTTCTGACATCAAATTTGCCACGCACGCCATACTTGATTTAAATAGAGTAATCACTGTACGATGTGCCTATGATTCTAAACTGGGCCTCAGTCCGTTGTTTAATGATTTCATTGAAAATCTAGAAATCATGGAAGACACAAATGCCACTGATTTCATGATCTCATTTGACAAGAAACTATTGGTCGACCTTCAGGGTGAAGACACAGTGCTGTATAGAAGTGCCCGTGATTTTGTGTCAGGCTACTATGAATATTATGAAGATGACAATCAGTTTGACTTTTATAAAAAACTGCAAGACAATCCGCCAAAGTTAGCCGACTCTGATGACCTAGAGCTTTTCAAAAAGCGATACAACAAATTGAGGTTTGAAGATGGAAGTGATGAGATGATAAACACACTCGCTACAGAGTATCTGGCCAATCAAGATAGTGCGGTTTTTCAAATGGAAATACTTGCCACGCTGCTACGATTTAAGACGACAAAGGCCAGTGACAAACTCGTAGAGTTAGTGGTGAATGAGCCGCCAATAGGAATCAGCACATCAGTGCACCAGGGCTTTTTCAGGTTCATGGATGAGAACTTAGAACTGGCCGCAAGCATGTATCCAGACTTACTAGAGTTGATTGATTACGATGAGTACAAAGAGCCTGTGCTATTGACTCTAAGTATGCTCGTTGATAGTGCGGCCATAAAGCCAAGCGCCTATGCAAGCAAAGTTGACTACCTAGTTAAGCAAACCAAGCTCAAGACAAAAAGAGACGTGTCCACTGGACTAGAGTTTGAAAGCGATTCTTATACATGGCATAATGACATGACACTAGACCGATACTGGAATCTCCTCTATCCGCACAAATCTAATCCTGAAGTGCAGCAACTCTTCAAGTCCATAGAAGATGGAGACAAGGCGGAACTCAAGAAGACATACTTCCAGTACATACATCACATGGGTGAGGCTGTGGATGAGGGCCAGATTAAGAATTTACTGAGCCTTGATGATGACATCAAAGACTATGAATTTTTAGATGCCGTGGGCCGCACTGACCTTGCAAAAAAAGACCTAGACTGGCCGCGGCTATACGTGTCTAGCAACATAGAAAGCCAATGGGGGTCTGGTGACAACAGCTGGAACAACACCAAGGTAGACTCGGTCACATTTGTCTCAAAAGGCACTGACAAAATTAGAACGCATGAGTTTGACACCTATGTGTTTAAGTCACTAGAAACAGTAAAAGACGAAGAACCAGAATGGAAGGTAAACATCGTGATGGTGGACAAGAAGACCAGCATGCCAGACTTCCATGTGCTTCGGAAATCTGAAACACTCGAAGAAGATGAAGACGATGCTGAAGAGCAAATCGAATCTCTAATCGGAGAATTAATCTCAAGTACGCGCAACTATCCGTTTAACTATTCTCATTATGATGATGAGTATATGGAGTATTGAGATTCGCGTTCACTTAGGTTCGCTTCCCTCTTTCGCTTCTGCAGGCGAGTCCAATTTTTAGACACATGAAAACGAGTCTACTCTTCGCGATTTTGATGGTGACAACGCTATGTCACTTTGGTCAAGTCGCGATGATTGTCACAGCTGAGAATGGGCTTGTCATTAGAAAGAGTCCAAACGCCAGTGGTGAAAAGCTGGGAAAACTGGCACATGGGACTGAGGTGACTATTGACCTCAAAACAACTCATACTCAGTCCGTGTTTGATGGCGGCATAGAAGTAACGGGACACTGGGTGAAGATCAGCGTGCCAAATTGGTATAATTTTCACTCTCAGTCAGACAGCTTGTATGTATTTGACGGTTACTTAAAAGAGAAGTCAGACTTTCTAGAGGCCATGTCTCATGAACTGGAACCCTTCTCGGAATTAAGTTCTTACCAGATATTTTCAGGCATCTCACCATTTCACTTGAGAGCAGACTTCTTTGGCGATGGTGTTGATGACCTTGTCGTTTTCCTCAGCGACAGCGCTGGCTCTACAAAACTGGCCTTCTTAAACTATGGTCTGAAAAACGAGGTGCACTTTTTAGGAAATGCTGACGACCCTTTTGGAATTGAAGACTACAGCTGGGCAGAGGTATTTCGCAAAGTTCAACCGGGTGATACAATGTGGTCTAACTACGAAGACGGCTTTCTCAACTTCGAAGATGTGCCTGACAGCAAAACGGTTAGACTAAACTATTACGGACTGTACCTGCACAATTCAGAATCGTGTGGAGGAGGATTCGTGTATTGGAGAGACGAGAAATTTAACTGGCTGCAACAGGAATAGTTTAACCCCCTAGACGTCACGCCTCAGTCTCCAATAAGAAAGCTATTTAAGGCAGCAGCGCTCTCCAAAAGCGAGAACAAACCCTCACGATTAGCATCTCTAAAACTGACCGTCATCTGCACTTCGTCTTCTGACACAGACCGACCTGATATGGACTGTATGCCAAACGTATGAGACAACTCAGGCACTGAGTCAGACTCAAGATTAAACATGGACTGCTCCAAGTGCGCATCCAAAAACTGAGGAGAATCGTGTGATGTAAAAGCCGCAGTATCAGTGCTACTCGAAGACAATATCAGCCACTGGTGGGCCTCATGAGCGTATACTTTTTGCAAGGGGTAAAGCACAAATCGCTCTTCTCCATCCACCTCTTTGACCCACGACTTTTTGTGTAACAAACTATCAAGAGGTGCGCGCAGTCCCAGACCCAATTTAAAATCGGCCTCCATCAAGTCAGTACTGCTCTTCTTTTCTACTTTCTCAAAATCATCGTTGTACACATAAGTCACTGTCTCGATTGTTTCGCTTCTGAGTCCGTCTATTTCAAGATGCAAATCACCAGTCCAGAGGCTGTCTACTAGGTCTGGTGACAAGTCGTTTTTCTTGAGTGCCTCGCCCAATTGCCCACCAAAGAGCACGGCATAACTCGGTTTTGATTTCAAACCAATAGCCAGGTCAAATCCAGCGGCACTATTGGTACTAGCCCCTAGTGAGATGAGCTTGGTGGCTTCACCAAGTTGCCAAGAGACAATCAATTGGCCTTTTTTTGACTGAAGCTTTGAAGACCCTCCATCAGGCCAGCGCACTTTCACAGGGCCTTCGAGTTTAGAGGGCCATTGAGACTGCTGAGCATTATTGGAGACTAACTCTGCTGTTCGTGGAGAATCATACTGAGATACTATCAAGACATCATCTGCGAGAGTCCAGTGGGTGAGTGAGTCTATCCATGTATCGCCATCACGTTCAAAAAGTGGCATATCATCAGCCTCTGTCTCAAAAAATGCGCGCACCCCCTCTTCATCTTCCACAGGCAACGCGACCGCGAGTCCTCCACGTTTTGGAGACCACATTATCAACTGGTCAGGCAATGTCAATCCATGCCAATAGGCTTTCCGTATAATTTGTACCGTGCTGAGTTTCTCATCTTCTTCCTCTTCATCCTCATCGTCATCAAAGCTCAAGGGGCTATCTCCTCCGGGGTCTCGAAGAAATTCTGAAAAGGCAAGATTGATAAGCGCCTTGGTGTCAGTCTGCACCACCATAGACGCATCTTCAGGAACATACTTTAACAGATGCGCAGAAGACTTGATGGGAAATAAAACAAAACGACAGACCAAAAAGATGATGAGTAATACTCCGATGGTCCAAGACAAGACTTTAAGAAAAGTTCTCACCTTTTGTCAAGTTCGTACATCTTGTTCATGAGGTTGACCATGTAGTCCCAGCCATTTTTCTCGCCACCGGGAATCTTCCATTCAATCTCACCAGTAGACGCTTTTGAGCCAGCCATTCGAGATGTAAAACTGATACTCTCTAAGTTCTGTTCGGCAAAGTCTGACATCTCTCCCATCTCCCCGCGCTTCATGTCTTCTGGCAGGCTGCTTGCCATTTTCTTGGCATCAAAATAGAAGGCCATATTGTTCTTCTTAAGATTTTTTTTATGCTCTCCTCCAGCCCCTGCTTTAATTGTGCCGGCTATCATCTGATCCATTCTCCACTTCGAATTACTGACGATGAGCATGTCTTCTTTAACATGAAAATAGACCGGGAAAGGTGAGATTTTCGTGTCATCAATGCGGTAGCCATATTCAGTTGTCTGAAGCACTCGACTCATCTTTGAAAGAGACAAAATATTATTTACGTTCTTTTTGTCATCTGTGGCGAGCATGACAGTAAATGAAGGTATCATCTCATCTCTGTACTCCACCTTCTCTACCTTATTCCAATTCTCATCATAGTCATAACTGACAAACTCCACCTTCTCCATGCCTAGGTTGTGAAACACAACAAGACCTTGACCTGGAATCAATTTTCCTATCGCTTTCTCATCAATAGCTAGTGATAATAAGTCTGAGACAGCCGGCCCTATAGAAGGGTCAGGCATCATTCCTGAAACCATGTCTGACATCAACTGTGGATAGACTTCCAAAGCACCTTCGGTATTCACGGCAAAGCCATAATACCCTATCATGTCATCAGCGCTGAAGTACTTGAAAAACTCATTGCCAAACTTGGCGTTCATCATTTTACCTGTCAGCTCAGTCATCTTCACGTCAGTCTTATAAACAGTCTTCATTCTGATGGCATCTTTATCAAAGTTTAAGTCACCGTACACTTTTGGTGAGCCGTATTGTTGCTTCATCACAGACATCATCATTTCGGCTTCTCGATCTCCGCCAAAGTTTAGGCTTTCAAGTAAGTTCCCGTAATCAAAAAACACAAAAGCATCTGACTTCGAAGACTTCACTTTCATCATGTCTGCGCTACGTTTTGGACTCATGCTTGACCTCAAGTTTTGGGCAATGTCTGCAAACCATATTCGCTTCAACTCCTTTTTCTGACGGTAAGAAAGGTTGTTCCCGTAAGGGTCCCAAGGATTGTAGTTTCTAATCGGATCACTTTGTCTTTCATAATAGTTATCCTCCATTGGCGGCACAGGTGTTTCTTCTTGTTCCTCTACCTCATATTCTTCCGCAACCTCAAACACTTCCTCCTCATAGGCGTCTTCCACCACCGTTATCTCAGAGTCATACACCGTTTCAGGAGCTTCTGGCAGTACATCGCCAAAGTTTGCAGGCGACTCTTCTACTTCTGGAAGTACGTCATGTATTTCATATTCCGTGGACTCTGGCTCTACTCTTTCTTCGTCAACCAATCCATACTGGAGGGCTAAGTTTCTGTCTCGCATGTAGGCACTATTTAAATCACCTGTCATGAACAGGGCCTGATTTTGAGACAAGGACACCAGCTCAGAACCATTGGCATAGGAGTACTCGCCTACTTCTTCAGCATCGGCCATGTCTTGGACAAATCGAGTCTTAAACAGTTCCATGTCTGACAGCGGCAAGATTGCTGCAAAGTAATTTAAACTGTCAGTCGCAGCGCCAAAAATGTAGATGTCTGACTTTAACTTCACTCCTAATTCAGAAAAGGAGCTATAGCCCCTATCCATGCTACCGAAGAATTCTTTCATCATTGGGAGTTGCTCTATCTCGCTCAGATTCATTTTCTCATCGAGCGCAGAACCATTAATCTTGAGCACAAAACTGGCATTTTCAGGCACCGAGAATGAGCCGCTTTGGGCGTTTGCTAAAAAGAAACCCATGAGGGCAAGAAGGCTAAGTTGAATATTTTTTCTCATCATTTTATCTGTATCTCATTTCCCATATTTTGGTCACCACTGACCATGTCCATCACCCCAATCTTCAGCATAAGCGCTTTTTTAGAAGGCGAGATTTTTGACTGTTGATTGCTGTATGAGCTAATTTCTTTTTCTGTTCTAAATATCGAAGTGAAGGTGGCTCCTTCTAGCACAGCCCTGTCTGTTTTTCTCATTTGAGAATACATGTCTTTGAGGCTGTAACTCCCATTTCGCTTAAACACACCTGTGGACGAATCGTATGTAAAATGCTCCAGCACCTGATTGCCCGGCACTTCCTTATTGTCTTTCTGAATAGAGTTTACCAGCGCATTGAGCGCAGAGACTGAAGAGAAGTCACATTTAAAACTGAAGATGTAATTTTCATAATCTTCATTGACCTGAATACCACTGATACCTTTTGCTGCTGTGGCACGAGACTCAAGTTCAGAAATAGGCTTTTTTAAGTCTTCCTTTTGCGGAACCTTGTGTCCGTTGATACTATCGAGCAGCATGGTTTGATCGAGCCGAGTGCGGCTCTGACTCATGTTGAGCGTATACTCATAGCTTCCGCTTCCATCAGCAGATAAATCAAACTCTTCAATAACTTCAAAACAGCTCGTGAGCGTTAACGCAAGAGTAAAAAGGGCAACAAATTTGAACGATTTCATAACAAGGCAACGAAATTAATGACTAAACCTATATAGTCGGGGGTTTTACTAAGATTACATTTGCATTAATTAAGAGCTCGAATACAGAACATTGACCTGTGAAAATCAAAAACGCCTCCTTTTTAACCAGTAGTGCCGAACTCGGACAATGTCCAGCGGCAGACCGGCCTGAGTATGCCTTTATAGGCCGCAGTAATGTGGGTAAGAGCTCTTTAATCAACATGATTACCGATCGCAATAGTCTTGCCAAAACCTCTGGTAAACCTGGTAAAACTCAATTGATTAACCACTTCAGCATTGATGATGAGTGGTACCTCGTTGACTTACCTGGATATGGTTTTGCTAAGGCGCCTAAGACGCAGCGGGTAAAATGGGAGAAATTTACCCATCAGTATTTTACAGAACGGGAGAGCATGATGTGCGCTTTTGTGCTGATAGACTGCCGAGTGCCACCACAGAACAGCGACTTGCAGTTCATGTATGAGTTGGGTAAAGACCGAGTTCCTTTTGTTATCGTGTTTACCAAAATGGATAAACTCAAAAGCTCTCAACTGAGCAAGAACATACAGGCTTTTCAAAAAGAAATGCTAAAGACATGGGAGATTATGCCCCGTTACTTTATCACCTCCGCCACCTCGAAGCATGGCCGTCAAGAAATTCTCAACTTCATAGGCGAAACCAACGGCCTGTATAAAAAGTCTTAGCGGAAGACTACTCGTCTAAGATCCCAAACCTTCTGCCAAGATCAAGGCCAAACTCTCTGATGCCCTGACAGGTCTCAGTGTCTCCAGTGGCCCGCTCTAGCGTATCATTCATTGTCATCAAGGTCTGAACAAAAAACACCTTCATCTCGTCTGTCGTAAAGTCTTTGTTCCAGAGATCCATGCGCAGGGCTTCTTGACTCTTTCTGTCCCAAAGCGAGATCATGACGGCAGCGGCCTCTTCCTGTTCAGGCTGATCATCAGCATGCCATTCTATCTTATTTGGAACGTTATTCTCATCCACGTCTATGGAGAACACAATGTCTTTTTTCATCAATTTTTTGGTTTGTAGCGATTTAAGATTTCTGTAGCAGTCACTTCCAGTAGCTCATCCATGGTGATGTCTTGATGCTCGGCCATGTAGTCTTTGACCATTTCTTTTCCCATAAAGTAAGCCAGCTGGCCTGGTGACTCTTTGGCAAACCCTTGCGTAAAGGGACCATTTCCAGTCCAGTTTCTGATGAGTTTTTTGTCTTTTGAAAAGGTCATGTCTTCAGAGACTATGGTTGTCCAGATTTTAAATTCGTTTTCCTTGCACCAGTTTAATTCGGCCTCAGTATATGCGAAGTGACGATGCTCTGGCTCCTCAGGCAGAATCAAGTGAAGCATGTACATCACCTTTCCATAAAATGTAATGTGGTCGATCAACTCTGACTTCTCCAAGACGTCTTGATGTTGCACCAAAAGCCAACCCTTCATCGCATTAGACAGCACTTGCTCAGGTATCATCTTTTCTCTCACATAGAGCGGAAATTTCTCGCCAGGAAGCCGTTTCACCAAACTATTCTCCGCACCGATATAAAACTCGAGGCCCACTGCCAAGGTGCTTTCCGTGGGCACCACACCAAAATTATAGCCTGAATTCATCATCACCACTTGCGGCACATTACGGTTGGGAAAAAGCGTTTTAAGGCGACCAAAAGCGGACTCAAAGTCGCGCTTTAGACGATCAGTATCGTCAAACACGGAGTCGATTTGATGTTGGGCTTCTGCGCATAGCTCGTAGGTCCTAAAACCATAAAGCGCCTGATGGGCCATCGGAGCATCCACATTTCCTAGTTGCAGAATTTCGCTAAAGTAGTCGGGGTAGAAATTGCGCTCCTCTGATTTTAACCGTGCATGAAGCTTCTGAAAATCTACACTATCACAATCAAATATCAACTGGTCTAAGCGCAGCACTTCAAGATTGACAGGGCTCGCTTCCACTGGCTTTATACCCGTGTCACATGAGCACAAACTAAGTGATAACAGAATTAGACAGAGGGCCAGCGATTCAGTAAGATTTCTTTTCTTTGAGCAGTTCATTAAAACGGTAACCTGATTTAGTTCAAGCCGTACAAAACTATGAATAGAACAAGAACAGCAGACATATGAAACAGATTCTGGCACTCATATTTATTTCACTCTTTTTTTCACTTAGCACTCAAGCGCAAGATTCTCGTCCGGTGAGGTTTGCTTTTGGGGTGATGCCCAGCAGCGCCTGGATTAAACCTGAAGGAGAAATCATCACTAAGGAGAGCTCTAAAATCGGATTCTCATACGGTATATTGGTTGACCTGATGATAGGCGGCAATGCAAACTATGCTTTTGGTACTGGAATCATGATTAGTAGTCAAGGTGGAAGCATCATCAATACGCAGTATCAAGACGGGCGTACATTTACAGTGCAAGACACTAGTGGCACGCAATCTTTTCTTTACGATGGCTTTGCGACTGTGGAAGAGAAATTTCGACTTCAATATCTCGAGGTTCCCTTGACACTCAAATTGAAAACAAACGAGATAGGCTACCTCACTTACTACGGGCAGTTTGGATTAAACATGTCATTTAACATCAAATCGCGTAGCGATGTCACGGGCAGTTATGACGATGGTGAGCCAGTAGTATTAACTGACCTCAACGTGGCCAAAGAAACTAACCTACTCAGAATGGCCCTTCAAGTAGGCGCTGGAGCCGAGTACAACATTAGTGGTGACACGTACCTGATGGCCGGTGTAACATGGAACAACGGTCTAACCAATGTGTTTGACCGAAATGCCATTCTTGCCGAAGAAGACATCAATGGAAACGTCACGCCTTCGATTACTGAAAATCAAGTGGCACGGATTGGTGAGAAACTGAAAGGAATTAACAATTACCTCGGCCTACAGCTGGCTGTCTTTTTCTAAAAATGCGCGGACTAAAGAAGAAAGAAACTATCAATCACTTAGTCAAGTGGCTGAAAGATTACTGCACCGATGCGGGTTTAAAAGGATGGGTAGTTGGTGTGTCTGGAGGAATAGACTCTGCGCTGACTTCAACTCTTTGTGCCGAAACAGGATTAGACCTCATCGTACTAAACATGCCGATCTATCAGGCACTAGACCAACGAGGTCGGGCCAATGACCACATAGACTGGCTGCAAGAAAAGTATCCGAATGTGAAAGGGCAGACGGTAGATCTCACGCCCATTTTCAAGTCTATGGAAGACAACTTCCCTTCTGACATACAAGATGACCTGACTATGGCCAACGCACGTGCGCGGCTGCGCATGACTACGCTCTATACTTTTGCGGGTCACCACAAGCACTTGGTCTGTGGTACTGGAAATAAAGTAGAGGACTTTGGCGTAGGTTTTTACACCAAGTACGGTGACGGTGGCGTAGATGTATCGCCAATTGCGGACCTGTATAAATCTGAAGTTTTTGCGCTTGCCGCTGAGCTAGGGGTGATTGACGAGATACTGCAAGCCGCACCTACTGACGGACTATGGGGTGATGACCGCACTGACGAAGATCAGATTGGCGCCACCTATGACGAATTGGAATGGGCGATGGAATACTTGCGTGCAGGTCATGACCCAGTTTCACTCGAAGCGCGACAGGCCGAAGTCATGAAATTGTATCAGCGCCTAAACAGAATCAACCAACACAAGATGGTTCCGATTCCTGTCTGCGAGATTCCTGATAGTTTGCGGGAGTAGACCTCTATGGACTCCATCGTCATTTTCACTCTTTCTTTATGATTTCGAAGCGTGTTGCGACATTCCTGTAAGACTTATAACTTTTGAGTTTCAAGAGCACAGTGCGTTTATGTGAGTTCAACCGTGTTTAGAGATTTTGATCTTGCTACGATAATTACGTCACATGCCAAATCCTCCTTTGATCTCTAGCCGCACAGCTCAAGAAATAAAGAATTACTCAGGAGCAATGCGAATCACCAAACCTTCGAGCTCTTCACTAATCGGAATCTGACACCCCAAACGGCTATTATCTTCCACATGCCAAGCATCATCAAGCATGGCTTGCTCATCATCACTGCGAGAAAAGAGGTCATGATCACTTTCTATATAACACTGGCAGCTCGCACATAATGCCATACCTCCACAAGTTCCCTCTACTGGCAGTTCCATTGACTTGCATAGCTCCATCAGATTCATATTGATGCCCAGTGGCGCATCTACTTCGTGCGTCTCTCCTAGCCTATCAATGATACGTATATGTACAGCTTCTTTACTCAACGTGATATAATTCCTGATTACTCAAATCCCTGAACGCCCTGCACCGTGGTGTACTTCAGCACATTTCTCTTATCCGGATATATTCGTTTAAACGCAGACTGTACCATAATTGTGCCTTCATGAAACCCGCAGAGAATGAGCTTCAGCTTTCCTTCATAAGTATTCACATCGCCAATGGCATAGATGCCAGCTCTGTTTGTAGAATAGTCTAGTGTATCTACTTTGATGGCATTTTTTTCAATGTCAAGACCCCAATCGGCAATCGGACCGAGTTTAGGTGTTAGCCCAAACAAAGGAATCCAATAGTCCGTTTCAATCTCTTGTGATTCTCCAGCTTTGCTGTGCACGGCAACCTTCTCAATATGCTCATCACCCAAAATAGATTTCACTTCTGAGTTGAGTATCAAATCTATCTTTCCTTCTCCAGCCAAGTCCATTACTTTCTGCACAGAATCTGGGTGTGCTCTAAAACTTTCAGATCGGTGTATCATGGTCACATGACTTGCCACATCATTGGCCAAAAAATAAGTCCAGTCTAAGGCCGAGTCTCCACCTCCACTAATTATTACTTTTTTTCCCCGATACTTTTCTGGGTCTCGCACGATGTAATCTACTCCTTTGTCTTCAAAAGTAGGCAGCTCGGCAATGGGTGGCTTTCGCGGAGTAAATACTCCAAGCCCACCGGCAATAGCTATCACAGGCGCTTTATGCTCAGTGCCTCGGTCTGTAGTTACTACGTACCCTCCGTTTGCATCTTCTATAATGCTTACTGCAGACTCCCCCAATGTAAATCCCGGCTTAAACGGTGCTGTTTGCTGCATCAAGTTATCGATCAAGTCACCAGCTAGAATGTCTGGAAATCCGGGAATATCATAGATGGGTTTCTTTGGGTATATTTCTGAACATTGACCTCCTGGCTGAGGCAAGGCATCAATAAGATGGCAGCGTAACTTTAACAAACCAGCCTCAAACACGGTAAAGAGTCCCACAGGGCCCGCACCAATTATTAAAATATCCGATTCTATCATGGCGTTAAATTCGCTGCTAAATTAGCGTAATTGTATTTCGCGACTGCTTACGAACATTGAAAAAGGTCCGTGAACAGTTTGTGATATATGAAACTTAACTTGCAACCCAAAGATGACAGTAACACAAAAAATACTCATAGTAGAAGATGACAGTGATATAGCCGAACTGGTAGATATTCATCTAAAGGACCTCGGGTTTAGCACTGAAAAATGTGCCGATGGGCTTCAGGCACTTGATCAAATTTTGAATGAACAGTTCGACTTAATCGTGCTTGATATCATGCTCCCCGGAATAGATGGCTTAGAAATTTGTAAAAAGATAAGAAGAGATAATGTTACTACACCGGTGCTTATGCTCACTGCTCGGTCCGAAGAGTTGGATAAAGTGCTTGGGCTGGAGATAGGCGCAGACGATTATTTGACGAAACCCTTTAGCGTTAGAGAAATGACGGCAAGAGTGAAAGCCATTCTGCGCAGATCGAATCAATCTACAGCCAATGAATCAAAGGGTCAAGGGAAAATTATTAAGGCAGAAGGAATATATATTGATGTGGAGAAAAGGGTAGTCAAGATTCGAGACAAAAAGAAAGAACTCTCTCCAAAGGAATTTGAGTTATTGGTACTCTTGGCCAGCAATGATGGACGAACTTTTACTAGACAGCAACTACTCTCCCAGATTTGGGGATATGAGTTTGATGGATTTGAACATACGGTCAATTCACACATCAACAGATTGAGGATTAAAATAGAAGAGAATGTTCAAGTTCCAGAGTTTGTATTGACCACTTGGGGCGTAGGATATCGATTTAAAGATTTAGAAGACGAATGATGGAAAATAAACGTTCAATTAACAGCCTATTTTGGAGACTTTCAGCAGTATTTATAATTCTGTTATTGGTTTTCGCTGGAATCAGTTTTTATATTTTTTCATCAAGCACCGTTAGACATTCTGCCGAACTCAATCAGCAGTTAAATAAAGACCTAGCCAGTCACACGGTCAATGAGATAAGCAAATACATCAATGATGGTGAGCTAAATCAAGAGGGTATGGGTGACATTATGCACTCCATGATGGTGATTAACCCAAGCGTAGAAGTGTATGTTCTCAATAATGAGGGTGACATACTGAGTTACGTGGCTCCAAAAAAAGTAGTAAAACTTAAAAAAGTTGCCCTGGCCCCAATCCAAAAGTTTATTGCCCACAAGGATGAAGCAGGAATCATAGAAGGTGATGACCCGAGAAATCCAGGCAAGTGTCGAATCTTTTCGGCAGCCCCCATTATGGAAGATGATGTGCAGACGGGATATGTATATATCGTGCTCGCAGGACAGAAGTTTATCAGTGCTACAGAACAAGTGCTAGATAGTCACATTATGGGGATCTCGCTTCGCACGCTCGCAACAGTGCTCGCACTGAGTCTTCTTATAGGTATGCTTGCGTTTTGGTTTATCACCAAGCGTCTTGCACGAATAGTCAACACCATGGAGAAATTTAAGAAAGGTGAGTTAAACGAGCGCTTAGAAAACTCTGGTGGCAGGGAGTTTGGACTTATTGCTGAAACTTTTAACGGCATGGCCGACAGTCTTCAGCAGAATATAGAAGACCTTAAAGGGGTTGACAAATTGAGAAAAGAACTGATAGCCAATGTTTCTCATGACCTGCGCACACCAATAGCTAGTATACAAGGGTATGCTGAGACCTTGGAAATGAAGCAAGGAAAGCTTGATTCAGAAACTGAAAAAGAATACTTAGGAACAATTGTCAAGAATTCGAAAAAACTCAACCTGTTAGTTGAAGGCCTGTTTGAGTTGTCGAAACTGGAATCTGGGCAAATGGACATTCGTCCAATTCCATTCTCAATTTCGGAATTGGTGCATGATGTGGCCGCAAAGTATCGTGTGATTTCTCAAAAGAAAGGAATCAGCATCAACACTATATTGGAAAAGGCCAGTCCACAGGTTATAGGTGACATTTCTTTGATAGACAGAGTACTTCAAAATTTAATAGACAATGCCATCAAATTCTGTAAAGATGGTGACACGGTAAACATCGAACTCGATATATCTGACCTTGACCATGTAAGTGTAAGAATAAGTGACTCTGGGGAGGGCATTCCCAAAGAACATCTAGACCAAATTTTTAATAGATACTTCAAAGGGCGCTCAGAATCTAACCCAAATGGCACAGGCTTAGGTCTGTCAATTGCTCAAAAGATAGTGCACCTTCATGGTGGCGAAATTTCTGTAAAGAGTCAACTTAATGTTGGGTCTACATTTGTGTTTACGCTTCCTAAAGCGGCATAAACCCTTGACCAATCTTTCAGGTGTTAAACGTTTTCTGACACGTAAAATCAAAAGATAACTTCCTTTGAATAGGAGAAATCACGGTGCACGCAGATATCGAGACGAGAGAATTCTATTTGTCGTAAACATTAAATCGCACATGATTGCGATTGTAAAAATTGTGCAAACCAAGTGAATATGTTTGTACATGAAAAGCTCAGCATTTTGTACAGATATAGAAAAGGACTCCAAATAGGAGGGAACATCTGTCAACTAAAAAACGGAAAGGTTGACATGCTTTTTCAATTACGTTCTGAAGAAAACGCTGGGCTGAAGATTGCCAGCGAATCGAAAGTGAAAACAAAGAGCATAGCACCCAACCAACTGTACTTTAACCTGTCACAGACGCCTAAAAAGCCATTTCGACATACTCTTTTTACATTCTTGTGATAACTCTGTGACATGCAAGGCCAATCTTTGCTTCATGAAACGCAAAACAAAAATCATGAAGAATACAATATGGAGCCTTCTAGGGCTTGCACTAATTTTCAACGTCACTTCTTGTAAAGAGGATGACCCAGTTGAAGAACCAACTCCAGAAACCGCTCAACTCACTATGAGTGTTAACGGTCTCGAAGATGTAGGTTCAGATTACGCCTATGAAGGTTGGATTATAGTTAATGGAGCTCCCGTGAGCACTGGACTATTCACAGTTGATGCGAACGGTGTTCCTTCAGCAACTCAATTTACAGTAGCTAAGTCAGATCTTGATGCCGCAAGCACTTATGTACTTACTATCGAGCCATCACCTGATACTGACCCAGCTCCAAGTCACGTGCACATATTAGGCGGAGATTTTGGTGACTCAAGTGCCGACATTTCAGTTGGTCATGCAGCAGCATTGGGTAACGATTTCACGGCTATCTCTGGAGAGTACATCTTTGCTACTCCAACTGATGGACCTGATAACAATGAACTCAGTGGAGTGTGGTTTTTAGACCCAAGTGGTCCATCTGCTACACTTGATCTTCCTGCTCTTCCTGCTCAGGGATGGGCTTATGAAGGATGGGCTGTAATCAATGGAGTGCCTGTTTCAACTGGAACATTTACTGATGCAACAGTGGCTGACAATCTAGCACCATATAGTGGTACTGAGGATGCACCTCCATTTCCTGGTGAAGACTTTTTATTCAATGCGCCATCTGGACTTAGTTTTCCAACAGATCTTTCAGAGTCTACTATCGTTATCTCTATTGAGCCTGTTCCAGACAACAGTCCCGCGCCATTTACACTTAAGCCACTTGCTGCTGCCGCACCTGCTGGAGCTGCGCATCACACACTTTATGACTTGGACTCAAACCTGGGAAGTTTCCCAAGTGGTTCAGTCTCCAGATAAAATTTTAAGTCTGGTTTTTGGTTCAAGGCCTCTTCCGTAATGGAAGGGGCCTTATTTATACTATCTCTTCCAAGAAGAATGGACATCAAACAGCCTCGACCTTGGCAATCTCTGGCACTACATTTTTTATGCGCTCCTCTACCCCCGCTTTCAGTGTCATAGCACTCATGGAGCATTCTTTGCAGGCTCCATGTAACTGAACTCTGACCACCATCTCGTTGGTCAACTCCACAAAAGTGATGTCCCCGTTATCTTTTTCCAAAAAAGGACGCAAACCTGTCAGCGCATCCTCAATCTTATGAATCATTTCGGCTTTGTTCATGTCCTTGTTACTTCAACTTTCTGTGTGGGAGGCAAATTCTTGTTTCGTTCGCTGATGCTGATTATTACTGCATCAACCATGTCGTCAAAACGCTGACGGGCTTCTGTTCCCTCCTGCATAATGGCTGGTCGACCAGCATCAGCAGCTTCGCGCACACTTTGTATTAATGGTAACTGAGCCAACACTTTTACGTCAGCTTCTTCGGCTAGGTGCTTTGCACCAGTCTCGCCAAAAATGAAGTACTTATTGTTTGGCAATTCTGCTGGCGTAAACCATGACATATTCTCTACGACACCCAACACAGGCACGTCAATTTGCGGAAGTCTAAACATGGCAATTCCTTTTCGGGCATCGGCCAAGGCTATTTCTTGCGGTGTTGTCACTATTACTGCTCCAGTGAGCTGCAATGCTTGCACTATACTGAGG
>CAYSDH010000002.1:28958-44608 GCA_964429805.1 uncultured Flavobacteriales bacterium | reverse complement strand
CCTGGCGGGAGGTCGATCAGCATGTAATCTATCTCTCACCAGTGCGTGTCGTTAAACATTTGCTTCAAGGCCTTATTGGCCATGGCTCCGCGCCACACAATAGCTTGATTAGGGTCTGCAAAAAAACCAATGGAGAGCATTTTCACGCCATACGTCTCCACAGGCTGAATGAGTCGCTTTCCGTCAATCTCAATAGTGCCGGGCTTCTCCTGCATGGTGTCCAACATGATGGGCATAGAAGGTCCGTATATATCGGCATCGACTAGGGCAACCTTGAATCCGCGCTGGGCCAGTCCCACAGCCATGTTGGCAGTCACCGTAGACTTTCCTACTCCTCCCTTACCTGATGCGATGGCTATCACATTTTTGACTGTATCCATGCCAGAGGTCGGCACTGCTTTTTCTACAACGGTGCTCACGTCATAGCTAATCTCCTTGCCATATGCTCTCTCTAGTGCGAAGATGACCGCATCTTCCATTCGCTTTCGCTCATGCATGGCCGGCTTATCTACACTCACCTCCACGCTGATGGCGTCTTGGCTGACTTTAATGTCTTTGACTTTACCCTGACTCACTATATCCTTGCTAGAAACAGGGTCAATGACCTTTGCCAGCACTCCTTTTATGTCCTTTTCGTTCATCGACATGTTTTTCTCTTTGCAGTAGACGAAGGTAGAATTATATGACGTAAAAACACTGTATTACCAAGCCTTTAGGCACAGTTTTAAGGAGTCAGATTCTGTTTTACCAGACAAGATTTATTTTTTACCTTGGCTGCTCGTTTTTTAAGACGCGTTCCTTCCATTATAACAGTTGTGCCTTTGGTCAGAGATGATAATACGGAGAGGTGGCCGAGTGGCTTAAGGCGCACGCTTGGAAAGCGTGTATACGGGAAACCGTATCGGGGGTTCGAATCCCCCTTTCTCCGCAGAGCAAGAATAGTGGGATTAATGTTTTAGGAATGTCCAGTCTAATTCTACTATTTTAGCCACTCTGAAAAGAGCCAATGACTGTTAAAATGTGATTCTGTTGGATCTGATGTGTGAATAGGCGCCTTAACGGTCATCCACACTTGAGGAACGGTAGTAATTTATTAGAAGATTAACTTGTTAAATAGACATACAAAAATTCAATTTGAACCGATGAAAAAGAAACTATCATATTCAGCTGCAATGTTGGTTGCCATGGCAGCTCCCCTGAGTATTCTCGCTCAAGATGGAACAGCAGCAGTTGCAGAAGCAGCTGAGAACATGCCATTCACTCAAGTAGTAAAGAAACTATTTATTGACGGTGGGCCACTTTTCATGTCCTTCGTACTTGTATGTCTTATTTTAGGACTCGCCCTCTGTATAGAGCGTATCATTTACTTGAACATGGCGCAGACTAATACTGATAAACTTCTATCTGGCGTAGAAGACGCATTGAGCGGTAGCGGTGGAATAGAGTCTGCCAAAGAATACTGCCGTAACACGAAAGGGCCAGTTGCATCTATCTTCTTCCAAGGACTTGAAAGAAGTGACAGAGGACTAGCCATGGTTGAGAAATCAGTAATGCAATATGGTGGTGTCCAGATTGGCCAGCTTGAAAAAGGCTTGTCATGGATTTCACTCTTTATCGCACTAGCACCGATGCTTGGTTTCATGGGAACGGTAATTGGTATGATCGCGGCATTCGATGCGATTGCAGCCTCTAACAACATCTCACCTGCCATTGTTGCAACGGGTATCCAGGTAGCCTTGATTACAACGGTATCTGGTCTTATTGTGGCCATCATCCTTCAGGTATTCTACAACTATATCTTGTCTAAGGTTGACAGCATCACCAATGACATGCAAGATGCAAGCATCAAGCTAATCGACATGCTTGCCAAGTACGAGAAATAAGAAACGATATGGATAGTAGAAAAGACAATCTTATCGGGAACATCGCGAAACTGGCAATAGCTATTATCGGTGTCGTGCTCACGTTCATGATCATCTATAAAGAAGACGAAGGGGTTATTGATATCACTATCAAGTTTACTCTTGCCGTGCTTGCCGCTTGTGCCATTATCGCTTTATTATTTGGTCTGATTCACTTCGTTACCAACATTGGTAAGAGCAAGGGAATGATTTTCGGTCTGGTAGGCTTCATCGCAATTTTGGGAATAGCCTACTCGATGTCAGGATCTGACCTTCTTGACTCATGGAGATCAGCAGGAATTACAGAACAGACTTCTAAACTCTCTGAAATGGGTGTGAGGGCTGTACTTATCATGCTGGGCTTGACTGTAGCAGCAGCCATTTTCTCTGAAGTATCTAAAGTATTCCAGCGCTAATTATGGCTCGTAGAGAATTACAAGAAATAAATGCAGGATCGATGGCTGACATCGCCTTCCTTCTCTTAATCTTCTTCCTGGTAACAACTACCATGGATCAAGACAAAGGGATTATGAGGCAGCTTCCTCCAATCGAAGACACTCCACCTGAGGATGTCATCGTGAAGAAGCGAAATGTCTATGAAGTCTTGGTCAATGCAAACGATGACCTACTGGTTGAGAATGAAGAGATGCGTATCCTTGATTTGAAGGATGGCTGTATCGAGTTCTTGACTAACGGAGGTGTATTCAAAGACGAACCCGTAGATGAAAATCTAACCGAGCGGGTCTGGGTGCGAAAGAGTGTCGTAGATGCTGAAGTCGCAAAACTGAAAGGATATATGGTGAGTGACCCAGAGCGGGCCACAGAATGGGAAGACCGACTAAAAATTTGGAATGCAAAGAGTGATGCCATCGAGTTTTTTGGTGAGTATAAAGAGTTGCTTCCATCTGCTGTAGTGTCATTGCAGAATGACAACGGTACTTCTTATGACATGTATCTTCAAGTGCAGAATGAACTTACTTCTGCCATCAACCAGCTGAGAGATGAGTTATGTGAGTCAAAGTATGGCAAGACTTATCTTGAGTTGGATGAGAAGTACGACAAGAGAATAATCAAGGCTGTAAGGATGATATACCCTCAACGTATATCTGAAGCAGAGCCTAAAAAATTCGGAGGTAACTGATGCAGTTTACAGGTAGAAAGAAAAAAGGAATGCAGGCTGTGTCAACAGCTTCTCTTCCAGATATCGTGTTCATGCTTCTGTTCTTTTTCATGGTTACAACTGTGATGAGAGAAACAGACCTACTAGTCGAAGTAGAAAAACCAGAGGCTTCTGAGATTGTAAAATTGAAGAAGAAGGCCTTGGTTGACTACATCAACATAGGTAGACCAGTGAACAAAGACTTAGGTACTGAGCCTTTGATACAGTTAGATGATGCGTTGGCTTCTGTCTCGACTATACAGCAATGGATAGATGACAACAGAGCTAAGAGAGCAGAGTCTGAAATCCCTCAAATAACTACTTCGCTCAAAGTGGATGAGTCCGTGAAAATGGGAATCGTCACAGATGTGAAGCAAGAATTGAGACATGCTCAAGCCTTGAAGATTAATTATTCTGCGAAGGTCCGAGACCGAACTGGTGCAGAGAAGTAATTCTCTTCTTCTAACAGAAATTTAAAGTCCTGCCTCGGCAGGACTTTTTTGTTGCAAAAAACTCTAGAAACGGTCTGTCTGACTAGACTAAAGGTGTACTGCTATTGCACCTATTTCTGTTTAATCTGTATACCCAAAATACACCGATTATGGCTGACAGAAATATCAAAGAAATCAATGCAGGATCGATGGCAGACATTGCCTTTCTCCTACTCATCTTCTTTTTAGTAACCACCACCATGGATGTAGACCAAGGGCTGCTCACTCAGCTCCCTGCAATTCCTGAAGACAATGGGCCGAACGTGCAGGTGCCCGAATACAAAGTGTTTAAAGTAATGGTCAATGCTCAAGACGAACTGCTGGTTGAAGATGACGAGCTTTCCATTTATCAACTCAAGCGAGAAGCCAAGGCCTTTTTATCAAACGGTGGCGTGTTTGAAGACTTGATACCTGACGACTCGCACGTAGACCGCGAACGCTGGATTACTGAAGCAGAGTTACTTGCCAAAATAGCCGTGCGTGAAGGAAAGCAACTCGAAGGCGAGTCTAAAGGCCAACTAGATTTAGACCTCAAAAAACTACATACCAAGCTTCAAGCCGTGCGGCTTTTTGGAGCCTATAAAGAGCTTGACAAGTCTGCCGTGATATCTGTCCAACTGTCTAACGAAGCGAGCTATAACACCTTCATACAAGTCCAAAACGAATTGAGTGCAGCGGTCAACGAACTGAGGGACGAACTGTGTCACAAACACTTCTCAAAATCTTATCTCGATCTCGACACCCGCGACCCGCAGGAGAGAGAATATGTCATGGCCGTGAGGCAGATATATCCTCAGCGCGTGAGCGAGGCTGAGCCTTTTTAATTAGCGTAGAGATTAGAAAATAAATAGACATTCAGCAGCAGCCGAAGCGCCTTTACTTTTGGTTCTAGGAAACACAAATTTCACACGAGTCATTAAAAGCATAGTCGGCTAGCTATTCCACCACAAACTGCTGAGAGTCATACCAGGCGCCTTCATGGCTCAGCCAGTGGAGAGTGTACAGTCCACTGGGTAGTGAACTCTTTGATATAGAATAATTAAAAGCCATGTTTGACCCTGTAGCTGGAAGTTCTTCTTCGTGCAACATCCTGCCCAGCTGATCGTAAATAACTAGTCTGGTGTCATCTTGCGCGTAGGGCATCTCGCCTCCTGGCATGGGGTTAAAACTAACGCGCAGCTCATCTCCTCTTTGCAAAGGATTAGGGTACAGGCTCAGACTCCCTTGAAGACCAAAAATCTGCTCTCTGAGACCAGTCACTTGTTGGCAACCTGGCTCTATACAGCCCAGACTATCTGTCTTGAGTATCCACGCATGATTTGTGGCTGGCAGGGAGTCTGAGATCCAGCTCCGCGACAAGCCTGCTAATGCCCAACCTCCATCGGCACACTCAGCCATGTCATAGAGGTACTCACGCGGGTAATTAAAGGGTATCAAGTGATTAAATGCTGCGTACCATCTACTATATAGGCTGTCTAGATCTGGTGACATGACCTGCACATATCCGTAATTGTGATAAAACCCCGCTTGTGGTGCCACTGTCTCATCATGGTATAGCGAGTTGGTGCCCATAAACGCAAAGTTTCCATTTTGAAGCTGATATAACTCAAAGGGAATCTTTTGAGTATCTGCCATGTCACGCAAGAAATCTTCTACTACTGTGAAGCCGTTTATTCCATGGTCTTCTATCCTCTTGATGTCCCATGGACCATAAGTCCACTCGAAACCTTCATGGCCAAGATCTGTTGACACAATGATTATATCTCCTTCTTCATCAATAGCAATAGGGGCATTTCCTTCAGAATCGGTCACTCCATCCTCAGGATTAGGATATACATAACGCCAAAGCTCATTGCCCAAGCTGTCTGTGCGGAGTAAAATAATATCCGAACCAGTTCCACCACCTATGGCCAAGTTTTGTCTACCGCTAATCAAGATACCATCATCTGCTAAGACTTCTACATGTCTTATTTCTAACACGCCCTCGTATCGCTGATGCCAAAGCACGATGCCCAAACTGTCTGTACGAGTCAATAGCCCCTGTACTTGTGAAAAACTAATCACGCCAAGTGTGTCTGACATAAAACCAAAGGCAAGAAAACCGGATTGATGCGCTGCAACTCCCTTGTATAAGTTTTGCTGGTATCCTGTGCTGTCTACCCCGATGTTGCGCTTCCATATTATCTCTCCATTTAAATCAGTCTTCACCAATGAAAAAATGTTTACACTAATATCAGTCGAACTCGCATACTCCTCCATATTAAAGTATAAGTGGCCTTCCTTAAAAATGACCTTATCATACCTTGGTACGTTCACATGATGCGAAGCCGTTGGACCATCATATATGACTGTATCTAGTACATTTCCTTCTTGATCTACCTTCATCATAAAGCCAACGGTAAAGGCATCACTGTCTACCATGTGCCCATGGTAATAAAGCGTGTCATCAACCTCTAACACCGAGTTGGCCACGCCAGACCCGCCAGGCAAATAAGGGTTAGGCAAAGCCATGTTAAATGACGATTGGGCGCAGCACATCACTGCGCCCGTCATCATCAATATGAGTAGTAGGATTCTCATCTCAGTCTACATGTATTTTAACGTTGTCTATTAATATGCCTTCTGCACTCAAAGCCGCTATGTAGAGACCCGATTTCCATTCTTGAGTGTCAATCTCCAAGACACCTAAACCAGACAAGTCTGTGCGCATGACAAGACTACCTTTTGAGTCAAATATTTCAATTATTGCACGTCCATCAGCCTCTGCGGGGTACCCAAGATACAGCGCACCTGAGGTTGGGTTAGGGCTAGCTGTAATTAATTCAACAGCTTCTAGCGCGGCACCAGATCTTGACCTAAGCGGTATAAGAGATTTCTCTGGCAAGGGTGGCTCTGGCCATTCTATGCCTATATCATCATGCCCGGTAAGTATCATCAAGGCTTCGTAGCAATGGGGGTCTCTGTTGTCATATCTGCTCCATAGCGCATCTTTTTGTGTGTCTGTAGGGCCATTTACAGGATCAATTCCTATCAACTCACTGTACCACATATGTGATTCTGATCCAGCCTCATACTCTGCTAGCAAGGCATTGGCCTGACTCAAATCACCCATACTCCAACTATTTATCAGTCGATGTGACTGTGCCTTACTACCACCGTGATTGAGCAAAAACTGGGCTACAAGAGCTTTATCTGCCGATATTGATTCGTCCACCCACCACTCATCGTGCAAAAGTCTTTGAAGTAGTAAGCGCTCATCCGCATCTATTTTTCCACTGCGATAAGACATTTCTTGCTCTAGCAGTTGCTTTATACCCAGGCTGACATTGTCTTGAGCGCTATATACAAAGCTCATGAAGAAAGGGCTAAGGGAGCCCTCTTCCTCCAATACCCTCATGACACCGGGTCTAAGAGGTGCATTGCCAATAAGAACCTGACATAGGTGCCAAGGATCCATACTCGGTGTCCGTCTGATAGACTCCTTTAGTACTTCCTCACTAAGCGGAGAGCGTGCGAAGAGCAGTGCCCTCAACTGCTCGCTACTCACAGTCATTGTCTGCTGTATGGCGGCTAACATGTCTAATCGCTCACCATTATCTACAGTTAATTCATACAGCTCTACCGCATCATCTAAGGCCACCCGTTCAGTCAATATATCAGACTCTATACTGCCAAGGTTACGAGTATCTCCTTCCATATATCTACTCGGCACATCAGGGTCTCCTTCTGAAAATTGTGTTGGGCAATGGTCTAGATAGTCAAACTCAATTCCACTTGCAAAAGATGGAGAACCGACTTGAATGATGTCAGGATTTAGACAATCAAGTTCAGGAATCACGATGTCATTGGACGGTACTGCGATGTCAAATGTCCAGTAGTCAAAGGCGGGGTCACCTAAGAAACCTGCTACTTGACCATACGTAGGGTGAGCCACAATGTCGCGCTCTGAAGCCAGACAACTATTGTAGGAGAATTTGTTATTGGCAAGAAATTCTAACAATCCAAGCCCTGGATCACCCTGAAAGGTATTCCACAGACTGTTTGGGCCGGCATAGATGTCGAGGTTGTCGTTTTCCATGGTATTGCACCTTACCTGCAGTCCTGCTTGGTATACAGAATTGAGGTTGGCATTTAGTCCAGCGGAGTATACCCCTGTCCCAAGTGCGTCAAAGGCATTTCGCATTATTAAGTTATTCTCTTCACCACTGTCTTCTGCAATTATGCCGTATTGTATGTCAGCTTCATCGGCATCAAAGAAGTTTTCTTGAACGATGTAGCCAGTAGACTCTATAAGATGGATACCACGTGGCCTAAAATTTGACACACCTGGAATAATTTCAGCTTGTCTGACATGAAAGTCGTTGAAGGTTATCTGAGGGGCTAGAGTTCCATCAACCAATATGCCGAACAAATTGTCCTGAAACTCCATGCGCTCGCAGCTAAAACTCTTGTTATCCCAGTTCCATGCCAGACAACCTACACGAAGCTGATAGAAACTATCATGTTCTTCTTCATCTACCTCGTCATAAGGCGCGTCATTACCAAAAAGTCTGAAACTAGAGTTTAAGCTATAAATCCCCCCACCCCTTTCATAAATAGTGTAGTTAGAAAATTCAGCTAGATTTAAAAAACTTGAATAGAGTATAGACACCCCTTGAACCCCATTCATCATGAGATGATAAGCGGGTGTTTCACCTAAAGGAACCAAGGCGTCATCAGTGACAAAGTCTGTATTGTAAAACAAAGATTTATTACTAAAGCTCATAAACTCATAAGGATTCATGAGAACTGAAAACCGATTGTTCTTGAAAAAAGAATCATAGCTTCTTAAAATCCCCCCTCCTTTTACACGCGCTCCAAACTCCGCAAACTCTATGGTAGCTGAGTCCGTCATGAGCAAGTAACCTTGGTCACCGTTCACAAAAGGATTTTGATCGACTGAGGTATTTCCTTCAATTGTCACTCCTTTCCAAAGCACCTCGTCACAATCTATCTTGGTGAGTGTTGTATTATTGGCTAGATGCACAGAGGCTCCGTCTTGTATTACCACTCTTCCTTGAGGGCCAAACTCCAGTAACATATCATTCAACCTTACATCCACACCAGCGTGAAAAGTAATTGTCCCGTTCACTCTTATGGGTATACAGTTTGTCTCATAACCCAATAAGGGCCACAGAGGATTTTCTTCTTGAGTCCACAGATTCATATAGTTTTCATCCGTGAGCTTAATGTGCACGTCACCTATAGCATGAACAAAATTTGGGTCATAGCAACACAGGTCTTGCAAGTACGGTATGATTTGAGTGCCATTTAAGTTTTGCTTATTTAGTTGTCTCACGGCAGAACCATTACTCTCATACTGTGCTCCACTGTATGTCCCATTGATAGCACCGTAAGTCATATTAGGACTAAGCGGACTATCTACTTGTCTGAGTCTCGCTATTCCAGTTTCCGTCTTCAGATAGATGCAAGGCACCGCCACCCGAAGTGTCTCTTCTGGGCTAAGTATCTCGTAGTCAAACTCATAATTTAGTTCTAGTTGGCTGTTGAAATGTTGAGTCGTGAAGAACTCTTGTGGAAGTAGACCATGTATTGGAATGTTTGTTCCATTTTGGAGATCGTAACAAATAAAGACGCCTGTGTCATAATTCACTCCTTGGCTGGCGGTGATGTATAGATACCTTCCAGTGGGATCAAACTCCATTCCATTGACTCTCGTGGGTAAGTTGTTGCTGGTCAGATTTAGACCAGGTAAGGGCAAACTATTGGAGTATATCTCATTCTGATTTCCAGCAGGTGAAAGTTGGCCATCAGCTGTGATAGTATGAAGTCGAATGTACGGATGGAGTGCACTGAGCGGTTTGAGCACGGCTACAGTCATCAAGGATGGGTCTGCGAAATGTTGCTGCACTTCCATTTCGCCTGGGATTGGAATTTTACCACCTGCCTCATTATACCCAACACCAAAACTATTTTCAACAATCCCGGAAGCCGTGACATCAAAGATGTCGTAACCGGACTCGTAGTTGACAAAAAGCAGTTTATCAGTGTTATCACCAAAATCAACTACTTCTTTTCTTACATATCCTTGCGGATTTCCACTAGTAGTTGTAGGCGTGTAAAAAGAAATTTGATACCCAATTGGGGTATTTCCATTACCAGTGGTACTCAGTCCGTTAAATTGAGGATACTGGTTTATAGTCGTGTTATCTAATGGAGCTCCAAAAATACCTTCGCCCGGAAACAGTGGATTTTCTGCTGAAATATCAAGAATTAAATACTCTAATTGAGTGATTGAGTTTATGTTGTCGCCATAAGAATAGACTACATAAAAGAGTGAGCAGTTGTTTGATCCCGGTACTGGGATTATATTGAACTCTGGATTCATTCTGTTTCCCAATGTGATATAACAGTATGGGCAGTTTTGCAGCTCATCTTCGACATCCGCAATCAGGTAACCTCTTTTGTCATAAACATTGCCATCTATGATAAAGAACATTAGTTGACCATGTTGATCATATTGAACCTGTTGAGCCAACAAAGCTGGAGTACCGTCATAAAAATACTCAAGCGGATACCCACTAATCGGCTCTGGCACTGGAAGTGGATAAGTCGCTTCTTCTTCACACGTATCTTCAAATATGACCCTTTGAGCTCCAATAGTCCAAAGCGGATCTTGAGCCATTAGCGGTGTTAAACTTAAACTTGCCAGCATAAATATAAGAGCCAAACAGAGTGAGTCTCTATGACTTATAAAATGGGGGGGGCTAGAGCGTTTTTGCTCCGTTGAATTATAGTTCATCGTGAATATTGGTTTATCACCGACTACAACAAATTGTACATGATAATGGTTGGTTGGTCGGTTTTGATTTGATTCCAAACTAGCAAATATTTAGTCTCCCTGCTATTCTTGATTTCAAGAAAATCAAATTAATCTCATTTCTAATTCTTCGCAATGTTTAGGAATGCTTCAACAATGTTTCGCATAGGTAGGCTGCAACATCCAGATTCAACTCGGTTTGATTTTCTGTAATATTGACTTATGAAGATTTCTATGTCGCGATACTTCCTATTAATGTTCAGTGTCGGTTTTCTGTGCTCAACAGTTAGCGGTTATAGTCAACTCTCAGAAAAAGTGCTCTTTATTGGCAACAGTTACACTGGCGTCAACAACCTGCCTAACCTGACAGCTCAAGTGGCCCTGTCTGCCGGAGACACCTTGACCTTCTCTGCGCACCATCCGGGCGGACAAACGCTCAGTGCCCACAGCACAAATGCCAATGCACTGGGTCTAATCGCCCAAGGTAACTGGGACCATGTGATACTGCAGGGGCAAAGCCAAGAACCTTCTTTTCCGATTGGTCAAGTTCAGACCCAGACCCTCCCCTTTGCCGAGCTTTTATGTGACAGCATAAGAGCGGCCAACCCTTGTACAAGACCCATGTTTTTCATGACATGGGGCAGAGAGAATGGAGACGCAAGTAACTGTGCTTCATGGCCACCAGTATGCACCTATGAAGGCATGGACGACCTGTTGCGGGAACGCTATCTTCTCATGGCCGAAATGAATGAGGCCTATGTCTCGCCAGTGGGTGCCGTATGGAGACACTTGCGTGATAGTGGCACAAGTATCTCTCTTTATGCCAGTGATGGTTCCCATCCCTCACTAGCTGGTTCTTATGCTGCTGCCTGTGCTTTTTACAGTATGATATTTGAAAAAGACCCGCTACTGATTAGTAATGATTTTGGCCTAAGCGCAGCAGATGCTCTAGAGATTAGGCAAGCAGCTCATGAGATAGTCTTTCAAAATCTTAGCGATTGGGGTGTAGGAAATTATAACCCGACTGCACTCTTTTCAGTCAATCAAGGGAGTGGGTTTAACTACACGTTTATAAACCAATCTACGTATGCCGACTCCATCATCTGGAACGGAAATGTCACAAGTCAAAATCAAGACACACTGGTCATTACTTTTCCCGGGCCGGGTACATATCCCATTACGCTTGAAGCCACTTCTTGCGGTATGACTGACTCCCTCACCCTGCAGATTGAAATCTCAATTAATCCAAGCAGTGTTGATGACCTCGAACAACGAGTTGTTTCGATTCATCCTAACCCTGTACATGACATACTCCGCATCAACTCCGCTCAGCGCATATCATTTATCGAAGTGACAGACATCACAGGTAAAATACTTATACGCACTGCAGAGATAGAACGAAACGAGTTAGATGTGTCTGGCCTCACCACAGGGCGATACACAGTCAGCATCATCACTGATACTGGCCAGGTGCACTCCTTAAACTTCATCAAAGAATAGTACCAACATGGAGGAGATTACGTGGACCGACTTTGAGAAAATTGACCTTCGAGTAGGAACCATTATTGATGTCAAACCATTTCCAAAGGCCCGAAAATCGGCCTATAAGTTGACCATAGATTTTGGACCACTGGGCATTAAGAAAAGCTCAGCCCAAATTACAGAACTATATGATGAGGCCGATTTGAAAGACAAGCAAATCATCGCTGTGGTCAACTTTCCAGCAAAACAAATAGCCGACTTTATGTCTGAGTGCCTTGTAATGGGTGTGCTGGGGAACGATAGTGGAGTGGTGCTTCTCTCGGCAGAGCGCAGAGTAGAAAACGGTCTGCGCATCGCCTAAGTCAAGGTTAACAGCGCGGTGATAATGGTTAGAAAACCAAGCGAAAATCCGGCTGCCAACTGGGCATGATTATGCGCATTGAGATACAGCCTTGATGTACCAACTAAACCAACAAGCAAGAGCCCTCCAAAAGTCAGTGAGAAACTGAACATGCCATAAAAGAGATAAAGCCACACGATGATGGAGAGCATGCCTCCAGCAGCAGCCATGTGTGCAGATATCTTCCACACCAAACTCACCAATGCAAGCACAGCAAGAACCACAAGCAGCCCGATTAACATGGCCTGAAGTATGGATGGTATGTCCACTTTCTTAAACATGATAAAATTCCAAACATGATACAGAAAGACTATCAGATACGCCAAAGACCTCCCTTTCAACTCGGGCATAGTCAGGCTGTCTATCATGCCTCTTTTCTTAAGTATAATGAGTGATAGTGCTGGTCCTATGATGGTATTAATACTTAAAAAAGCCAGTGACCAAACCAGCAGTTGACCGTTGAAATACAGAGACAAGACAGGGTCAATCTGCAACAACATTAAAAAAATCCACATGGGCATAAACAGTGGATGGAACACCACAGACACTATTTGAGCTAGAATCCGCAAGGTGGAGTAATCAGAGTTCTTTTCTCAATCGAGCGACTGGAATGTTGAGCTGCTCTCTATACTTGGCAACCGTTCTACGAGCAATGTTATATCCTTGCTCTTTGAGTATGGCCGTTAACTTGTCATCAGTAAGGGGCTTTCTTTTATCCTCCTCATCAATGTGGTCAAGCATAATTTTCTTGACCTCTCTGGTAGACACTTCCTCACCACTATCAGTAGTGAGTGACTCAGAGAAGAATGTCTTCAGTAAGAATGTACCGTAAGGCGTCTGAACATATTTGCTGTTTGCTACACGTGATATAGTCGAGATATCCATGTTGACTATCTCAGCAATGTCTTTGAGAATCATCGGTCTGAGCTTGGTCTCATCACCGGTCAAAAAATATTGCTTCTGAAACTCCATGATTGAGTTCATCGTCAGCATCAATGTCTGTTGCCTTTGTCTGATGGCTTCTATAAACCACTTGGCACCGTCAATTTTCTGCTTGACAAACATCACCGCCTCTTTCTGCTTTTTGTCCTTTTTCTTGGTTTCAGCATATCCTTGCATCATCTCCAAGTAAGACTTAGACACACGCAGGTCTGGTGCATTTCGTCCATTCAGGGTGAGCTGAAGCGTATCGTCCTCGATGGCGATAGTGAAGTCTGCAATCACTTGCTGCAAGGCTCTATTGCTTTGCTTGATGGAGTTTCCAGGCTTTGGATTCAAGCGCGTAATCTCTTCGATACCCAGCTTAAGATCCTCTTCACTGATACCCATCTTCTTCAGAATCTTCTGATAGTGCTTTTTAGTAAACGCTTCAAAATGATTCTCTAACAAGTCAAGCCCGATAGCGATACTCGGGTAGTCAGTATCCTTGCGTGAAAGTTGTAAATACAGGCACTCTTTCAGCGTCCGTGCTCCCACACCTGGTGGGTCGAGTTTCTGAACCACGGCCAGCACCTCTTCAATGTCTTCTATGCTTACCTCCACATTTTGAGAGAAGGCCATGTCGTTGATGATGTTCTCCAGCTCTCTGCGCAAATAACCCGAGTCATCGAGGTTACCGATGATTACTTGCGCTATCAGCGCTTGTTTTTCATCTAGTTTCTTTAGGCCAATTTGAGCGCGTAAAAGATCTTGAAACGATTTTCCTGAAGTAAAGGGTATGGCCTTTTCGTCATCATCAGCCGAGTAATTATTTGACGAGAGTTTGTAGGTAGGAATATCGCCTTCATCCATGTAGTCAGCGATGTCAAAGTCATCCATGGCGTCCTTCTCCTCGGTCTCAAACTCCTCGTTGTTTTCTTCCTCTTGGTCTTTTCCCTCTTCAAGTGCCGGATTAGACTCTATCTCCTCTTTGATTCGTTGCTCAAGCTCAATTGTAGGCACCTGCAACAATTTCATGAGCTGAATCTGCTGAGGACTCAACTTTTGAAGCATTTTATGTTGTAGCGATTGCTTGAGCATTGTTCTTTTATTTAGCTTTTACAGGTTGGGGTAAAGATACTGCATAATGTATCATTACTAGGCAGGGAAGACCAAGATTCGGGCCATTCTATTGCTACTACACCTAACCTGTTGAAGACTTGTAAGATACAAATCGGGTTATTAAAATATTTATCGAATTTTACATCATGAATAAAAGACGTTTTTCAGCTACAATTGTTGCCCTTATTTTTCTCTTTTCTGTCCAGTTAGGTCAGGCCCAAGTTACCTTTACTAACAGCTCTTCACTTTTGCCTAGCGACTTGGTGAGTGACCACTGTGTGGGTGTGGTTGACATGAACGGTGATGGTAAAGATGATATCATACGCATGGATGAAGGGGAAGAAATCTACCTCGCTACTCAAAATGCGGCCGGAGCACAGTTCTCAGAATCATTCTTGGGCGATATGAATGTACCTGGGACAGGCTCAGCTAACGCATGGGGCATAGCCGCTGCCGACTTGGATGCCAATGGTCGAAACGACCTTGTCAGTGGGGGCTTTTATAACGGTGTCTACGTGTTTCAGTCAAATGCCTCAAGTACAGCGTGGAGCCAAGACATAGAGCTTGTTGAAGAAATCTATGTGCAGGGAATCAGCATTTTTGATATTGATAATGATGGTCATCTCGACATCTTTATCTGTGATGATAATGAGACCAGTCAGATACTGATGAATGACGGCAATGGAAATTTCTCTGAGCAATCGCCCGGACTGATACCAGAGTCTGATGAGTACTCAGACAATTCGGGTAACTACGGCTCATGTTTTATGGATGTGGACGGTAACGGGCATTGTGATTTGTACATCGCTAAGTGTCGACAAGGAGTGATGCAGTCTAGCGACCCAAGACGAATAAATCTGCTTTTCTTAAATGATGGAAACGGAAACTGGACCAGCGCTGGTGAGGCGGCCAATATCGACATCGGAGCGCAGTCTTGGTGTGCAGATTTTGGAGATACAGACAATGATGGCGACCTGGATTTGTTTGTAGGAAATCACAATGTGTTTAGCGATTACTTGACAAATGACGGCACAGGGACATTCACTGAGGTGACAGATGCCGCAGGATTAGAAGGAGAGTTTCCTTTTTTCATCATACAAAGTACTTGGATGGATTTTGACAATGATGGCTATATAGACCTGCTCGGAATGGGCTCTGGAGAGCACGCCATTGCGTGGAATAATGGTGACGGAACGTTTACCGTTTCTGATGATTACTTTTCAGGCTACGTGACCAATTCTTACGCACTTGGTGACCTTAATGATGATGGTTTTGTAGATGTCTACTGCACCGCCAACGGACGACGGTTCGAGACACCGGCGGAGATCACGATGATGCAACGACTCGGCGGTGACCT
>CAYSDH010000002.1:0-28948 GCA_964429805.1 uncultured Flavobacteriales bacterium | reverse complement strand
GTATCAATGATGCGCTATTTCTCAATCAGGGAAATGACAACCATTACCTCAAAGTGAACTTAACGGGTGTGCAGTCAAACATCAACGGTATAGGTGCACGCGTGTCGCTGATAGGGCCGTGGGGCGTGCAAATCAGAGACGTAAAGGCTGGTGAAAGTTATGGTATTCAAAACACCTTGACGCAACATTTCGGTACGGGTGCTGTAACGAGCATAGACCAAGTCTCAGTGACTTGGCCATCAGGTGAGGTGGATAATTTTTATAATGTAGCAGTTGACCAAACACTGACTATTGAAGAAGGTTCGGGAGTGTCAAGTCTTAATGAACTTGCAGCAAGAGGGTATGACGTCACGTTATTTCCAAACCCTGTAAGTGACGTATTGACTGTTGATATCGAGACAAACAAAGTCGTTGATGGCCTGTTGATGCAAGTCTTTGATGTAAGTGGAAAGAAAATAGAAGAGTCTATTATCAATCAGTCACTCAGCACATTTGATTTCAGCGCATATGCTCAAGGCGTGTATCGCCTGAGCTTGACTAGCGAAGAAGGAATCATCTTTAGTGAAGAGTTTGTCAAAGACTAATTAGTCATGAACTAAGCGCAGTGCTCGACCATCATCTGTGACGAGCACAAACACTCCTTTATCAAATACTGACAGGTCAATGCTTCGCGCTGCTTGCTGAGCGAGCACCATTTTACCTGTCGCGTCATAGAGTCTAATGTCTAATGGCTCTGGCAAGAAGACCATTCCATTACTCGGATTAGGATACACACCGTTTAAGATGCTGTATTCATTCACGGAGAGCGGCACATTCATTTCACCAGGTGTTGTTGCCTCAAAGACTACCCACTCTGTAGTGCCATCGCCATTTCGACCAAAAGAAGTGTCTTCTAATAGTGGACCAAAAGTCACTTGATCTATAACCTGAGTACTATCTTGGTCTGTGAGAATTATACTCTCTCCACTCCCGCTCAACTTGAACCCTACATGGAGAGGACCTTGACTTCCATCTTCATCTGCCCAGAGTAACATCCATCCGTTTGCAGGAATTATTGTTGCCGGGTCACCGACTGGAATTCTATCCTTCGCCTTCCAGTTGAGCTCGTCACTCACAAAGTATCCAGCAATGTCTACAGGAAAAGAGTTGGGGTTATAAATCTCAAACCAGTCGTCAAATTCAAACGCCTCATCCGCGATGTCGATGAAGTTGTCAGACTGCAACTCATTAATAAACAGTGGGTCTGGAGTATGGTCATTGTCAGCTATTATGATGGTCACCTCTGCATCAGCACCAGTCACGCAGTTGCTGACGGCAGATATGCCAATGGTAAAATACTCTACTCCTTCATCAAGGAGATCTTCATACAGTGGGAAGACGAGTTGTTCCATTCCGCTAGAATTAGCCGGAAGCCCCACACTTGGAATGTTTCCTAAATCATGGTCATCGCCAATGGCGGCTGTGCCTCCTAGATATGAAATAGAGATGACTGAAGATGTCGAGTTAGAGGCGGAGATAAATACGTTGAGTGTAATGGTTCCTTCTCCTTCCCACACCTCGATGTCTCCACTCTGAACTTGCACCACTGGCAAGACTCCAGTTTGTATAAAACCAGGAGTGGCAAAGGTGGCGATGCCGTTTACAAAGCCCACACCGTTGGTAGAAGCAATCCAGTTTGCACCCACCATGTTATCTAAATCTGGCCCTGCCAATTCCATGGAAGGTCCGTCACCATCTGCCGAAGGTGGCCAAGGTATATCATCCATATATGACACAGAGTCAATCATCACTCCTTGAGCATTACGTAGATTAACCTGCTCAGAATTGTCACTAAACTGACCACCGTAATCATCAAATGTTTCTGCGTAAAAGAGATTGGCTGAGACGGCATTGCGCGCAGCGAGATAAAATCCTCCAGCAGGAATTATTGTTCCACTTGGCACGGTATGGTTGATTGCTTCTTCAAGTCTGAATCCGCCAATATTGGCCATGGCAGCACCATTATTATAAATCTCGATAAACTCAAGTGTGTCGGCCTCAGAAGGGTCGTTATACATAATCTCTGTGATGACCAATTCAGGCAGAGTCGGATTGTAATAAAACGTGTAATTATAAGGTGAAGGCATTTGATTTCCTGCCGCATCGAGTATGCCAAAAATGACTAGGTTATTTTCCTCTCCCAACACAAATGGCGTGCTGTAGTTTAGGAAAATCACATTGTCAGGTCCGCTACTTACATAACCCAAATCAGGCACACCGCTGTAATGAAATGGCTGAAGTGAATTAGCCACATCAAGGTCTTCACTGAACGTGATTTTGAGAGTCACATCATCAATAAGCTCTGCAGAAAACACTTGCGGAGGCACGTCATCACCTTGGCTTTCTCTCAGTCGAAATTCATCAAACACTATTTCTTCATCTCCGCCATTCAGCTGGAATACGCATCTTACTTCTATACTATTCCCATTGCCCGATATGGGCATCACAAAATCAGTCATGAACTCGGTAACAGGCAGTTCTCCAACCTCACCTCCATCTCCGTCCATGTCCACATCGTGATATAATGTCGAGTTGTTATTACTTCCGGCCGAGGCGTTAAACATGGCGATGGTAGTCCATCCGCCACCGTCTATGTTTACTTGAAAATCTACAAAGTCACCATTAGAGAAGCTCCGATCATCATACAGCGCGTCACTCTCATTGCAGGACAGCGAAACGACCAATTCTAAGTCAGCCATACCGGCAATAGATGTTGGGTCTAGACTAAGTGTAACCACACCATCAGTTGGGGCTCCAGTCACAGCAGCATCAGTGTCTTCAGCGGCCACAACAAAGGTGCCGTCTGCACCAATCAAAAAATACTGTAAGCCAGGAAAGGCCGTGTTGGTGGCAGAATCTCGTTTGCAGAAATCGTCATCAAGGTCATCATAAGTATGGCTCAAGGTCCATCCTGATGTGGTTTCAAATGACTCAGTAAAAAAGACCTGAGCAAAACAACTAGGCATGCTGATTAAACAGCATAGAATGACAATGACTATTCGTGTATTCATGACTAAAATTTGGTTAGCAAATTTACTTGAATTCAAGAGGTGCAGGAAGATTTATTCAGATGAAAAACAGGCACTTATTTGTTACCCAACACTTCCAATTCGCTGAAAATAGCATCTGAAATACTTATTCTCCCTCCTCCTTTATACGGCACAACAAAGGCATCAGGAACAAAGTTCGCTCTGATATAATTTTTGACTTCTACCGCCTTTCTGTAAGATTTAAATTGGCCAGTATAAAACTTGGCATAGCCTTCTTTAGTGGTAAAGGCGTATACTGGATGAAGTCCGTAGAAGTGTTCTGGATTTCTGTTTTTTCTGTAGTAGCCGATTTGAATGCGGTACATCAATTCATTGCCCACCTCTGGGTCAAAGATGATTTCACCTTCTGACGTCAATCCTTCTTCTTCATCTGCGAGCGGATCAATAGGACTCAAGGCATCCATCAACTTGACGATGTCGCTTTCCATTCCTTCTTGTAGATCGCTCAACTTGTCATTTGCAGCATCAGCCTTTGACGCATCATCCTCACCAAGATAGTCTCCTTCTTCTCCGCCATCGGCCATCGCATCCATGTCACGCTGGTAGGCTTCCTTTAAGAGATTGAGTGCCGCCTCATCTAGCTCAGAACGAGAAGCGTCTTCGGCCAATTTATCCAAATCATTCTGAGGGTCATCAAGCGGATCATCATTAGGGCTTTTGTCGTCATGCGTAATCATGGAGAGATGAAACAGGTTGATAGATGTCTGCCCAGCACCTACTGACATAGTCATTTTCTTCAAGAGAAAGTCTGACTCATTGCCTTCTTCAAGCACCATAGGAGCAAACTCCTTCATGTCCTTCAAGTTTATTCGGGCCAGTGTAGCACGCTCTTCACAATCTTCTGGATTATCTGATTGCTCCATGGCTTTGTCAATCAGCTCAAGCGCCATGTCACACTTAATGGTGATGCTGTCAACCGTCTCTTTTAGAAGCGCACGGTCATCTGAGGTTTTAAGTTTTCGGCACTTCTCGTAGCACTCTTTGCTCAACTCGGCAGCGTGAATGAAGCTACTCTGAGACACTCCGCGATATATTTTAGAGCGATATACAGCCCCCTGACCATAGGCCGAAACTCCCGTCACCATTAGGGTGAGAGCCAGTACGAAGATATGTCTGAATCGCCAGAGCATGAGGCAGTTATGATAGTCTGAAGTACGCACTATGTTGAAATCTTCTGCGTTTCTTCTACTTAGAATTTTCAACATGAATCACGTAACAAGTAATTTAGGCTTCCCAGCCAATACAAGCAATTGCTGAATATACTTGTGCGAAAGCGAATATGCGATTTTTATATATAATATTACTTAGCGTCCCGTTCATACTGAACGCACAGGACGAAGGTACCGGAGGAGGTGGATTCTTAAACGGATTTGCTTTTGGAGCCAGTGCAGGACCCACCACTTTTTACGGAGACCTCAGTGAATTTGACGTCTTACCAAAGAAACCAAGCAACAGCGCCTTGTTTGGCAATGCGTACAATGTGTTCGTATCACGGAACATGTATGAAGGTTTTGGATTGAAACTAACTTATGAAAATGGTCACCTACTTGGAGGCCGTCAACCAGGAAGTGAGTCAGTGCCTGTAAACTTTGAGACTCAGTTTCAATCAGGTTCGTTTACGGTAAACTTCGAATTGCTCGATGCTTTTCATGGCAGTAAGAGCGAGACGATGAGAAAGTTCTACATAGACATGGAGGCTGGTGTCGGCATGATGATGTATCGCTCAGTGTCTTATTGGAGTGACTCTAACCGAGCACGTGAGTTCGTGGGATACACAGAGCCGGAAGAATCTATAGGTCAAACAAGAAAGGAATTGCTCAATGTGGCCGACCCATTGCAGGCCATTACAGTTCCTGTAGGTGTTTCGTTTGGATGGAGACTCAACCACAAGACCGACATTAATCTGAATGCCACGCTTCACAACACATTTACTGATGAGCTTGACACTTGGCTCAGAGACTGGACGGCCAAAGACAAGTATCTGTTTACAGGAATTGGCATACGCTACAACTTTAAGCGCAGCACGAGTGACTATCCACCAATGAGTGACCGAAAGCAAGCGCGCTTAGCCGAGAAAGAGGCTGACCGCATGGCAGCTATGGAAGCTCGTGAGAATGGCGGCCAAGGTGCGGCAAGCACTCAGAAGTCAGGAGGCGGTGGTCTCTTTGGCATGTTTAAGAAACAACAAGACGTACAACAGAACACGAACAATAATGGCGGAGGAGAGAGCCTAGATATGCTCAATCTACAACTGCAGATGTTCGAACTACAAATGAAACTCTTCGAGCTTTTCTATCTCGAGAAAAAATAATGCTTCCCGGGGGCTATCTTATACTCCTTTCTACCTCTACTGAAATTTATCTCCCGGGAAGTGTTTTTACTCTAACGAGTAACACTCCCATCACAACCCCAGCCTAAATCCTAGATCAAGCAAGCTGCGGTCTCCATTAAAGAATGGATGCTGTCTCGACTCATCGCCAATGGTCTTTGACATGACAAAAGACCCTGTAAACATTAGATTACTCATCATGTGATAATCTACTCTCACACCTGTCTGTGATCTGCGCCAACGAGCTGGAGACAGAAACTCTAATCCAGTCACGTTTGCGTTGCCGTTAATAATGGCATACTCGTGGTCTGACCCTTTGTATGCCAGTTTGTGCATCAACTCCACTCGCAAACCCACCACAGGCCTATACTCTATTGAGGCGGCCCACTCTTCTGCATTCTCACCTAGATAATGACCTATGCCATATTCATTACTAGCATAGGTCGTAGATGGTATCTGATGTCTGTATGTCCATGGATTGGTGCGTGTGTACTCGGCTTTAATCGCCAGATTCTTTAGATCAGAAAAAGCACCTGTATTTATTCGTGTGCCGATTTTCAAAGAAAACAGGTTGGTGTGATTTTCTTCATCAAGTATTCTGCCCACATTGACCTCATCTACAAACAGTGTGGTATACAGCCAAAGACCTTTGATTCCTCTATAAGAGAGATCGCCAAAGAGTTGGGCATTCTGTCCAAGCTGATTGCTGCCAGCGCCTGAATTATTATGATCGGCTGACTTAAAGAAGAAAATAGGAATCAAGTAAATAGGATCTATACCATTGTCTGCATAGACTATTGAATTTCCGAAGTTAAATCTGACATTCTTCCATGGCCCGAGGCTAAACATGTTGGCCGCGAGATTCTTGTTGGTAAACACCTGACGCTGACCACCGGGTATAAGATACGTCCGCGTAGAATCAATTACTTCAGAGACCAACCACTGATGCACGTACTTAAATGAAAACCACTCAGTAGGTTTCATTTCCAAATCAATCATGACGTTACTTGGGTTACGACCTGACAGAATATTGGCTCCAAACTGATTACTCCCCCACTCTAGCCTTTCTTTTACTATGCCAACATGGCCCCAATCCCATGCATACGTGATGCCGCCATTGAGTTCAGAATAGTCCCACGATTGCTGTCCAAAAAAAGTTTGATTTGGCTTCAGGTTTCCTCCCACCTCATTACTCAGGTAGTCGGCCCTCAAAAAATCAGCGGTTGTCCCTTTGTCAGTGAGCCGGGCATAGAGTCCCACTTTGCCTCCTAGGTATGAGATAAATGACAAGCCTATGCCTCGCTGCATCACATTGTCTTCACCGTTACTCATTAGCGAACCAGAAGCATAAGGCGCGATTCGAAATTTAAAATCTGCGTCACTGTTTTGCTCATACCAAAGCTCCTTGCTCTTCTGTCCGTCATCCCAGCAGGCCTTTACGCCAAATTGCGACCGTCTTTTCTTAGACTCAAAAGCATGGTCTCGCTGCCACAATGTGATGTCTTTACTCAAACGCGATCCGGCAGTTGCACGTTTACTAGCCGAATCAAGAAGTTGGGTGATTTGCACTCTGGTTTTCGGAAAAGTTGCCGCGTCAAAATCTACGTATCCCATGGACGCGCATTCCTCTAGGAGGTCATACACTCCTGAATTAACAGGTTCATAAATTGCACCTTGAGCAGGAACAAATTGCGCGTAAGAGTGAATGTAGACGAATAGAAAGAAGGTAATAAGTAGTGCTCTCATCAGACTGAAATGGTCAGCCATGAAGATATAAATTGCGCTATGCGCTCCTTGCCTTTTTTAGAAGAATGTTGTTAAACGCTTTGACAACATAATCAAGGTCTGCTCTCCAGCCAGCGGCATCATAGGTATCAATGTAGCGACTCTCGCTGGCCATGATTTCTGGCAAGGTGATGGGCAAGTCAGCATAAAAAGGTGGTATAAGTCCTGGCTTAGACTGAATGCGTTTGTTGCGGTGCTCTGTAGTATAGAGACTCAAGTAATGTTTGCTTAACGGCCGCACGCCTACCAGCTTCATGTCACCTTTTACAAGATTCCAAAACATTGGAATTTCATCAATCCAAAACCTTCTCATCCAGCGCCCCCACTTGGTAATTCTAAAGTCATTTTTAAACTTACCGCCATCTTGAAGCGCGTTTTTCTTGTAGATATAGTCTTGCACATACTGCGCGTATGGATGCATAGTCCTAAACTTATATACTCTGATTTTCTTTCCAGCTGCTCCTATTCGGTCTATGCTGAGCAACATGCCGTGAGAAGGCTTAGGGTCAGTCGATGGTCTGTCAACTTTTTTGGAAACGATGTACAGCAGACCATCAATAATCTCTGTATGCTGAATCTCAAATCCGGCATAGACTATGCGACCGAGGACTTCAGTCTTGCTCATAGACCTGTTTCTACCTCTCGTCAACTTGAAGTAGATACTGCGTGTCAATGGCAGTTTTGGAAACACTCTCTTTAACAGAAAATCAAAAGGATAAACAAGCGCGGCAAGCAGCTTGCCATACTTCTTGTTGTGACGCAACTTACGCTGCTCTAATGTCTCAGTGCAGGTGATGAGTGTGCCGTTCATCTTCATTCTCCGGTTTACGTCAACCAAAAAATTGTTGAGATGCTTCACATTATTGAAACGCGAGAGATGAACAAAATTTCTGATTTGAGAAGAGCGGGAACGCTCCAGCGCATCTCTGGATTCGGCCTTAGAAAAGACTGTACCATAATGCGCTGGATCCGAGTAATCGGAAACGAAACGAATCAATTGATTCGTTTCAACCCCTTGGAGTTTTTTCCATCGAATAAGCATTCACGCTGTGTTTAGTTAAACCGAAGTTCTACAGCAAAGAAAGGGCCTCTATAAGGTCAGATGCGGGAAGCTAATTGTAGTTATAAACGGAATTATCCACGCGATCAGTGCTCCAATAGTATCTCATCCATGTATCCGCACCAGCGCTTATTCACGTCTTCTGTTTCTTTGAAAAACTCATCAGCCTTTTCGCTCCAATCTTTTTTCAGATCTTCTCTGGCCAACCAGTCGTCAAGGGTTTCTATCAATAATTCAAATGAGCCAACAGGAATTCCTTTTGTCAAATCAAACTGCTGCTCGAGCATTTCCAGATAACTCAACTTACCTACAAAATCGTTGTAACGTAGGCTTGGTGTGCCCAGAATTGCGGCCTCAGCCGCCATGGTCTGGCTGTCGCCAATGTACATGTGAGCAAAAGCCAATACGTGATGTATGTCTTTTGGATCGATCTGTATTCTGCGCTCATCTAGCTCAGGTGCCAAAGGTCGCTCACTGGTGATATAGACATCTCCATGAGGCGAAAGCTTGTCTACTAAAATCATGGCTTGCTCATCGCTAAGTCCAGCTCGCCCCACATCATGATGCGCGCTAAGCTCAGCAAAACGAAGAATAAAATATGGTCTCGATGAGTCGTGAAATCGGTCAACCACATTCACGTCTTCCTTAAAATAATGCGGATGCAAATAGGCTGACTCTTGAATGCCTTTGTACGAGAGATGCTTTTCTTCAAAGGGGCCATGGTCACACCCTTCGGGTGAAATACTGGCCGTGCAAAACCTCAAACCATACTTCATTAGCGGCACTTGGTTGAGGTCATCTTCATTCAAAATGACAGACGGAATGCCGTTGAACTTAGCCACCCATGTGGTGACAATATCTGTACCGATAATCAAGTCTGGCTTGGTCTCCCGAGCAATGAGAAACATCTTTCTAAATCGGTAGAGAATGAAACTGACTTGACCCCAGAGTCCATTTTTCTTTTTCTTGGTAAGATAACGCACCGGAAATGGACAGTCTCTCAGAAGGTCAAAGAGCACATCTTTGAGTCGCGCTATGAAGTACACTTTATCTCCGCGCTCAGTTATTTGAGTAGCCAGATTTTTCACATTGTGATAATGTGCTGGATGCCCCAAATAAAACAGATATGTCTTAGTGCTTCGACTCATGGTACAGATAAGTAGACATCGCAAGATACATCCATGCATTGGCCCAACGCATATAAGTGATGCGATTAGTTATCAAACGATGCTTTCGAAAGGCGAAAGCACCCTGTGCTAACTGGAAGTGCTTGATGGTGTAATTCAATATGTTTTTGGCAGTGGAAGAATCATGCACAGCAGCGGTAATGACGCCCTGCGCTTGATGATGAATATCAGACGGCCACTGCTCAGGAAGCCTCCAATATGCCTTACCCTGTTCAGAAAATTGATGTGTAAAATAGAAGTCAAGACCTTTAGAAATCTGACTATCGAAATCGTGAACACCGATGTCTTTCGAGATTCTCTTTAAGGAGTCGATGACATAGCCTTGATGAAAATCTGTCTGCACACGCACTTTTCCAGTCGCGATGTCTTTACTGTAGGCCCAGGAACCGTCTTCGTTTTGAGCATTGGCGCTAAACAAAGCAATGCTGTAAGCTTTTTCTTTATAGCTCTCATCCTTCGTCAAGGCGTAGAGCGCGGCAAACACCTCTCCGGCCAAGAGGCTGGCATTGTGACAAAGGTCTTTTTTTACTGTGCTGTAGCTGATACACGTTCCTTCACCTTCCACCAGCTTAGGCAAATCTTCATCCGCAAATCGACCAATGGATTTAAGTACCTCAAGGGCTTCAGGCTTTTGAGTTAGGTCGCAATACGCGCGTATGCCTCTGCTTATGAATCCGCTCACTACTATCGTTGGACTGTACTCTTCTAAAGTCTTAACTGGACTTGCCCATTTAAAATCATAGCCCCAGCAGTAATTTTTCCAGCCTTTACTGCGCTGGGTTAAAATCATGTCAAAGAGCGTATCCATTCTTTGCTTGTGCAGCTCATCTCTTGTCCTTTCATAATCAAAACAGTGCGCGCTGAGCATCAAGCCAAGCGCTTTCGGATTCACACTTTTTCGTATGCCTAAAAGCGGGCGAATATTAATTGGAAGTCTCTTGAGCACCTGAATGAGAATGACCGAAGGCCACTTAAACCGGGTGAGCCATGTGAAGGACGAGTTAAGCGCATCATACGGATCATAGCCTTGATAATTCTCTCGTTCTATGTACTCCCTAAGCGCGGAATGTGCCTGGTGTATGCGGTCCATCAGTCAAGAATGTACTGTCGGGCTCCGTTCTCTTTAATGGAGTCGAGCACTTTAAAAGTGGCTTTGGTGCTATGGTAGCACTCGTCAAACGGAATTGGCAAAGGATCTCCATCTCTGAGGTTGTTAAAGAAAGCCGCCATCTCATTGGCATGGCCTTTATCTTGTTTACCTTTTATGCGTTGCACTTTATTGCCATGAAGTTCAAGCAGTTTGAAGTCATCAATGAGGGCCACTTTCCCTTCAGAGAATATCTCAAATCGTTCTTTTGGAACTGAAGTTCCACCATTGCTCATGTACGAAATACTCGCAATACTCTGATTCTCAAATCGCAAATCAATGCTCACCGTATTGATGTTTCCATATTGATCTTTTAGCCCAGAAGCCGACACGCTGTGTATTCTTGAGTTACACATGAAAGTACACAAGTCAATGAAATGCACCGCCTCACCGAGTATCCTTCCTCCTCCAATTTCTGGATGATTCACCCAGTGATCGGCAGGAAGCATACCTGCATTAATACGGTAGTTCATGGACATCGGGCCTTCACCTAAAAACTCCTTTGCCTGAATAGTCATTGGGGCAAACCTTCTGTTAAAGCCAACCATCAGTCGACTCTTACTTTTACCGTACTCTTCTTTAATTTCTTTAAGCCTTGTGCGGCTTAAGCAAAGCGGCTTCTCTACAAAAACATCTTTCCCCTGTCTGAGCGCATCGAGCACAAGCGGGCCATGACTCTCATGACGACTCGTGATAATAACCGTGTTTACCTCATCGTGGCTTATTAGCTCTTGCGGGTCGCTCATGCAGTGGGCAAATCCAAATCGGTCAGCCACATTGCGCGATGAGTTTGACCTCATGTTACAGACCGTATGAAGCTCTATTGCCGGGCTTACATTGGGCAATAAAAAGTTAGTGGCAAACGATCCCGCTCCTATCCACCCAATGCTTGGAATCTGGGCATCAGCATAGCGGGCGTCTCTAATCTTAATGTTTTTATTAATCTCTTTCTGACTATCATACTTCAACAAGACTCCGGTCAGATGCTGAGGGTTTTCCATTATCATGTCATAGGCAGAAGTGGCCTTGTCAAAATCAATGATGGTGGTCACAAGCGGGTCCAAGTGAATTCTCCCTTCGTCTATCAAATTGAGAAATGCCTGCATGTTGCGTTGCTCCGTCCAGCGCACATAGCCTATGGGATAATCTAGTCCCCGCTCCTCATACTCCTTGTCATAGCGACCTGGACCATAAGAGCACGACATTACTAGGTCTAATTCTTTTCGGTAAAATGCTTTGCGTTTGAAGTCTGTGGACACATTACCGACTATGACCACTTTACCTTTATGTCTGGCAATCTGCCCTGCAAAGTTTACTGGGTCTGTAGACGAAGTGCCGGCTGTGATAATACTCGCATCAACACCATGACCATCAGTGAGTCTCAATATCTTTTGTTCAATCGCCTCATCACTTCTTAAATAGCAATGCTCAAAACCAATACTTTTGGCCAAGTCTATCTTAGACTGCTCAAGGTCTATACCAATGACTTTTACCCCTGATGCATGCAGTAACTGAGCAGTCAGTAGACCCAGGAGACCCAATCCTATAATTACACAACTCTCACCAATTTTCAAATCCGCTTGCCTTACTCCTTGCATGGCAATGGCGCCAACAGTAGTGAAGGCGGCATGCTCGGCCAAGGTTTTATGACCCACTTTAGCAATCAGATTCATGGGCACGGAGACCACTTCAGCATGCACGGCACTTGCTCCGCCACAGGCCACAATGTCACCTACCTCAATTCCTTTTACTTGTTGACCAAATGCGATGACTTCTCCAGCACAACTGTAACCCAGACTAGAGGGAGACTCTAGTTTGTTCATGACCATGTCATAGGTGTTTTTTATACCATATGTCTTGGCGGCTTTGACCACTTTTTTCACCTCATCTTGGCGAGAGCGGGCTTTGGCAAGGTATCCAGCACGTGCGTCTTTTACTGTGTTACGCTCCGTTCCTATCGAAATGAGTGAGTAGTGATTTCTGACTAAGACTTGATTTGGACCAACTACGGGATAGGGAACTTCCAAAAGTTCCATCCTTCCATCCTTCAATTGTTGTACGAGCTGCTCCATGTCTAAAAATCAATGACTCAATGGTGCGAACAATAATTTATACCGCCAAATTGACACTCGCCTCTTTATCCAATTCTATGAACATTTTATACCATGACTGGAATGAAATGAGTGCGTAAATCAGGGCAGAATTATCTAACCTACCGCTACTGTGGTCATCAATGGCCATGCGTATATTACCAATATCAAAGCCCGAGAAGGACCCAAAGAAATCTTCGTCAAGTAGTCGTTTTCTTTTTGAAGAGTCAGAAAGCAATACGCGCAAGGGCATGCCAAACCCGGCCTTTCTTCTACCCACTATGTGCTCTGGAAGATTTTTACGATAGGCTTCTTTGAGAATATGCTTTGTCGTAAATCTGTTACTTAACTTGAACTCACGCGGCAGGCTTTGGGCAAACTCTACGATACGATGATCTAGAAATGGCACTCGCCCTTCCATCCCATTTGCCATGGACATTCTGTCCATATACAGGAGGTTTTTCTGAAGAAAATTTTCTCGCTCAAAATGCGACAAGGACTCAAACACGTCAGTGTCACTCTTGAAGTATCGGTCGGCCATGCGGTCTAAGCTCGAGTGCTCGCTGCGATATACAGAGAGGGCTGAATCCACATCTCCGACTACATTGAATCCAAAGTACTTGTATCGGTGAGCGCTGTATCGGCCAAGTTTAACCAAGTATCGTTTATAGGCTTTAAAGCTCCCCAGACCAGGTTGAAGAGCGCCCATCATTTCATTCATTTTTCGCTCAACCGTGCCCGGCAGCCTAGACATGCTCATAGAAGCAAGTGTCATCAGGTGACCTCCATAGCCCAAAAAGATTTCATCTGCACCCATACCGGAGAGCACTACTGTCGCACTTTTAGCCGCCTCTCTGGTGATCAAGTATGAGGGAATAAGAGAGCCATCGGCTATGAGGTCTTCATTATGATTCATCACCATACTGAGATACTCAGGCGTCAGACTGTTTGAACGAATGGGTATTTGATTAAAATCTAAGCCCCATTCTTTTGCCAACTTGCGGGCATGATATCCGTCTGGAGTGGTACCCTCCGCCTTCACGTGCTCCACTTGTTTGACCGCACAGAAATGTTTGATGTCTTGCTTTCCAGTCAGGTAGTAGGCAATGATACTCGAGTCTAATCCTCCAGAGAGGAAATTAGATACAGGCACATCAGACATTAGCCTAATCTTTACCGCATCTTCAACAAGGTCTCTCAGTTCAGCCATTCCGCTGTTAAACGACAAAGAGTAAGAACCGTATGCAGATGTAGGTCTCCAAAATTCATTGATGCTTGCCCGCTTAGAAGCGAAATCAAATGTCAACGAATGGCCCGGAGCGAGGCGAACTATATTTTTGAATAGTGTATTCGTACCTGGGCTATACTTAAACACCAGAAAATCTGAAATACCTTCTTCGTTTAATTCTGGCTTAACGCCTGCTGCAAGAATCGCTTTTATCTCTGATGCGAATATTAGTCGATCATCAGTCAGATGATAGTAAAGTGGTTTGATACCCAAGCGATCACGAAACAGTTTAACCTGATGCTGTCGTTTGTCATAAATAGCAATAGCAAAGGCACCGTTTAGATGATGAACAAAATCATCACCCAGTTTTTCATACAAGGCCAATATAACCTCAGTGTCTGTGTCTGACTTAAACTGGTGGCCTTTGAGATGCTCTGCTTTAAGTTCTTTAAAATTATAGACCTCACCGTTATATGACATCACGGCTTGAGCACCGTGCATGGGCTGTTGCCCATTTTCAGATAGGTCAATTATCTTGAGCCTGCGGTGCCCCAAAAAGAATGCACCGTGTTGATGATCTTCACGAAATTGACCTTGACCATCCATGCCTCGATGAGAAAGCGCATGAAGCATGGCCTCGCCATTCATGTGAATGGGTGCTAGATATCCGGCTATTCCGCACATGACTTAGTGCGTTAGAAATTCTATTAATTCTGCAACGGACAATTTTCGTTGCTCGGCATTGGCCAGCTCTTTAACTGTCAATATGCCTTCTTCCATCTCCGCAGAACCAATGAGTGCCACAAACGGAAAGCCCTTCTTATCGGCATAGGCCATTTGCTTTTTCATCTTGGCTGAGCTAGGATACACCTCACACGAAACGCCCGCCTCGCGCAACTGCTTGGCTACACCAGTGGCGTAGTTTAATTCTTCTTCCCCAAAATTGACGAGAAGTATGCTCGGTGCGCTTTGGAGGTCAGCAGGCCATAGTTCTAATTCATTGAGCACATCATAAATACGATCTGCGCCAAACGAGATTCCAACTCCAGACATATCAGGAAGACCAAAGATGCCCGTGAGGTCATCATATCGGCCGCCTCCACAGATGCTACCCATCTGCACTTCGTTAGTGGCCACTTCAAATATGGCTCCTGTGTAGTAGTTTAAGCCTCGGGCTAAGGTGAGGTCAAGTTCTAGTTTAGCTTTGTTGAGGCCAAGTTCTTCGACCTTGCTAAATACATAGTTTAATTCCTCTATTCCTTTCCTTCCTAATTCAGAAGTCTCAAACATATCGGTTAAGGTGTTCATCATGGCTGTCTTGTTTCCGTCTATACTGAATATACGGTTTAATTTTGAGACAGCTTCTTCACTTAGCCCACGCTGGCGCCATTCGTCATTTACTTTTTCAAGTCCTATTTTATCGAGCTTATCAAGTGCAATGGTCATCTCCATCAACTGATCTGGGTGACCTATCACCTCGGCCAAGCCCGCCAATATCTTGCGATTATTCACCTTGACACTAAAGTCTTTGAGGCCAAGTTGGCTCAGCACCTCATCAAAAATTTGGATAAACTCTACTTCGTGCAGCAAAGAATCTGAACCAACCACATCAGCATCACATTGAAAAAATTCTTGATAGCGCCCCTTCTGCGGACGATCGGCCCGCCACACCGGTTGAATCTGATATCTCTTAAATGGAAAGGTGATATCATTTCGATGATTGGCCACAAAACGTGCAAATGGCACAGTCAAATCATAGCGCAAAGCGCGCTTAGAAATCTGCGGAGCAAGCTTGTTACTGGGCAACTCTTTGTCAGCCTTTGACATAAAATCGCCAGAATTAAGAATCTTAAAGATCAGCTGATCACCTTCATCTCCGTACTTTCCGGTCAGGGTGTCGAGCCTCTCCATGGCTGGAGTTTCGATTGGCACAAACCCAAATTTCTTGTATACGCTCTTTATCGTTTGAAAGAGATACTCCCTCTTTTCAATTTGTGCGGGCAGAAAATCCCGGGTGCCTTTTGGTACAGATGCCTTACTCATATTCAGAAATGGGCTTCACTATTTTCTTTTATTCTTCCTTCTAATAACCTGTACAAAGGCGACTATAACTAGGATAGCCATGGCAAGAAGTACATACTGCATAATCGTGTGTTGTGTTTGTCAGTGAGCAAATGTAATCCTTAACTTCGACAACAAAATCAACCTCTTGCGCGTTGCCCTTTCTGCCATAGCCCTTACACTCTTATTTATGGGTATCTCAACCACTCTGCTTTGTCAGAAAGTTGGGGTAGTGCTGAGCGGTGGTGGTGCCTCTGGAATGGCACATATTGGTGTATTAAAAGCGCTTGAAGAAAAAGGCATTCCTATAGACTGCATAGCTGGCACATCCATGGGTGGAGTAATTGGAGGGCTATATGCTTCCGGCATCCCGATTGAAGATTTGGAAAATTTCTTTTCGTCAGAAAAATTTATTGAGGCAGTAAGTGGCAAGCTTGATGATAAGTACACATACTACTTCAAGAAGAACGAGCGAGATGCCTCTATAGTCAATCTCAAGGTAGACCCGGACACCTTGTTGCTCAACACCATTCCTGCCTACATCGTGTCACCTGTAGAAATGGACATGGAGCTCTTGGAAACAGTGGCTGGTGCTATCGCAGCAGCAGGTTATGATTTTGACAATCTCCTTGTACCGTTTAGATGTGTGGCCTCAGACATTGTAGACAAAGAGACTGTGGTTTTTAGAAATGGAGAATTGCACAAAGCGCTGCGCGCTACATCATCATTTCCTTTTTATTTCAAACCGATAGAAATAGAAGGAAAACTCCTATTTGACGGAGGACTCTACAACAACTTTCCTGCAGACGTGTTGTATGAGGAATTCAAGCCTGATGTGATAATCGGAAGCTCGGTAACTAGTGCCTCTCCTACCCCTTCGCAAGACAACCTGTTTTCTCAGCTAGAGAACATGATAGTAAACCGGAGTGACGAGTCGCTGCCTATCGACAAAGGGTTAATCATTAGACCGCAGACAGGCATTAGCACGCTTGACTTTAAGCGCTCAAGAGAGGCGATTGCGATTGGTTATGATGAAGCCATTTTAAAAATGGACTCGATTTCGGCATTGGTAGAGCGAAGGGTTTCTGGTGAAATGATGAACAAGCGAAGGGCAGCGTTTGCATCTCAATTTCCGGAATTAAGAATTGGTGAGATCACCCTCTCGGGGGTCAATGAACGCGCAAAAAAGTACTACAGAAAACTGCTTAGAGTTGAAAAAGGTGGAGAGGGAAGAACGCTTGAAGAACTCAAGCCCTTCTATTATCGAATTTTCGGAGATGACAAGATTAAGTATGTCTTCCCTAGCATGATTTATAACCAAGACACGCAGCTCTTTGACATGAACGTGCACTTAGAAAAAGAGCGTGAACTACTGCTCGATTTCGGAGGAAACTTTTCTTCGCGTCCGGTCAATACAGGTTTTGTCGGAGTGAAGTATAATTTCTTAGGTGCCACTCAAAAAACCCTCTACGCCAATTCTTATTTCGGCAAATTTTACAACAGTCTTTTAGTCGACATTAGATTTGACATTCCTGGAAACACGCCATATTTCGTCAGTGTTGGAGGCAACCTGCAGCAATGGGATTACTTCAAGTCCTTTGCGACCTTTTTTCAAGAGACTCGCCCTTCATTTATTTTGGAAAGAGAGACCACTGCTAACGTGAAAATTGGTCGCCCAATGGGCAACAGAGCCAAGCTCGTGCTTGACGGCAAATATGGTATGCTGGAAGACGACTATTATCAAGTCGACAACTTTCTACCCTCCGACACGGCAGACCGCACCACTTTTGAATTTACTACGGTCGGACTGACCTACGAGCGCAGCACCATGAACCGCAAGCTCTACGCTTCGCGAGGAACTTTTCTTTCCATCACCGGGCGCATGGTGAATGGACTTGAGCGAACCACTCCGGGCTCGACTGGAGTGCTCACAAACACTTTTTCAGGATGGAGGTCTTGGAGCACAGTGAAAGTGGAGTATGAGAATTACTTCACCAAAATAAAAAATGGAAGGCTCGGCATTTATCTAAATGGCACATTGAGTAATCAGCCTTTCCTTTCCAACTTCAAAGCAACAGTGCTATCGGCTCCCTTTTTTCAGCCGATTCCTGAGAGTAGAACCATTTTTCAAGATGAGTTCAGAGCACACCGTTTTGGTGCATTGGGTTTGAAGGCCGTGTATCCATTAGCCTCCTCTGTGGACCTTCGGGCAGAGGGATACGTCTTTCAACCTGCTGAAGAGATTATCAATACACCCACAAATGAAGCCGACTATGAAGACCTGTTTTTACGCAGATTCTACATTGGGTCAGTGGCTGGGGTGTATCACAGTCCACTAGGGCCGCTTAGTTTTAGCGTAAACTATTATGACCAGCGTGAAGAGCCGTGGTCATGGATTATAAATTTCGGTTATCTGATTTTCAATAAAAGAGCCCTCGACTGATCAGCCGTGCATGGTTTCTTTCTTACCGTACTTTTTCATTAAGTCTGCTTCAAACTGAAGAAAAGTCTCCCAGCGCTCATCGACCTTCTCTCGGCCTCCGTACTTTCTTGCAAAACTTAGAAAGACGGTATAGTGATTTGCCTCACTCTCCATCAACTCTCTGTAGAACACTTTGAGGTCTTCGTCTTCCATTTCTTCTGAGAGAATCCTAAATCGCTCGCAGCTTCGCGCTTCTATCATGGCTGCCAAAAGCAGGTTATTGACCAGCTGCTCTTCTGGTGTGCCACCACTTTTAATAAAGGCAGACAAATCTCTCACATACTCGTCTCTGCGCTCAGCGCCAAGCTCTAATCCGCGCTCTTTTATTTTTTGATGAACAGCCTCAAAGTGTTCAAGTTCTTCTTTGGCGATAATCATCAGCTCATCTACAAGCTCAGTGCGCCCCGGGTTTTTTACAATTAAAGAAATGGCGTTGGTGGCCGCTTTTTGCTCGCACCACGCATGGTCAGTCAGAATTTCCTCTAAGTTCTTCTCTACAATATTTACCCATCTTGGGTCTGTGGGCATTTTTAATCCGAGCATTCCATTTGTATTTAGCGCGAAATTAAGGCAAGTACCTTCAAAAGCCAGCATATACTCTCAGACTCGGCTCGATAAATATTCATAACATTACCATTCTACAGCATCAAATTGGAACAGCAGGTAAAAAAAGAATCATTTAGGCAGCGTCTTCACACGCTGGTCTATGAGGCAGACACCCCAGCAGGAAAGACTTTTGACATCGTCTTGCTGGCCTTAATCTTACTCAGTGTGCTCTTTGTCATGCTGGAAAGTGTGCCCTCCATAAATGCGAGCTACGGATGGTTTTTTACAAAGGCAGAATGGTTTCTAACCATCTTCTTCACCTTTGAATACATTGCCCGAATCGTGGCAATTAAGAAACCGAGCAAGTATATTTTTAGCTTTTACGGGATTGTAGATCTCCTTGCTGTGCTACCTACATACCTGGCACTGTTTATACCAGGCACACAGTCGCTCATGGTTATTCGGGCCTTGCGACTGCTAAGAGTATTTAGGATTTTAAAGCTCTTCAAATTCTTAAAAGAAGCCAAGCTGCTGACTACCGCTTTAAAACGAAGTAGGCCAAAGATTATCGTCTTCCTTTTTGCCGTGCTCACTATTGCCTTGCTTATGGGAACCGTCATGTACCTCATTGAATCTGAAGAGGCCGGATTTACAAGCATACCTCGAAGTATTTACTGGGCCATTGTCACGCTCACCACCGTAGGTTATGGAGACATTGCTCCTATTACGCCATTAGGTCAGTTTTTTGCTGCGATAATCATGATATTGGGTTATGCCATTATAGCTGTACCAACGGGTATAGTTGGAGCAGAAATAGCGAAAACTGATATGGAGGAAGTGACATCTTCAAACACTCAAGCCTGCTTAGGTTGCTCTAAAGAAGGTCATGAAGATGACGCCAAGCATTGTAAGTTCTGCGGTGAAGACCTATACCCAGAGGAAAACTAACGTCTCTTTTTCTTCTTCTTTTTCTTCCTTTCATGAAAGGCTCCTTTGTATGTCGGGTCTAAGATTTTCTTCTGACGGTCTATTTCTCTAGCCATCTCCTTTTCCTCACCAGGCAAAAATTCCATGTGTTCTATCGTCTTGGGCAAAGACTTTACAGGAATTTTATCTCCTATCAACTTCTCAATATTCTTGATTTGATAGCGCTCTGACTCATCAACAAAACTCATCGCCACGCCCGTAGTTCTCGCTCGACCAGTTCTTCCGATGCGGTGCGTGTAGTCTTCCACTTTCCATGGCACATCAAAATTGATGACATGACTGACATTTGAAATATCCACTCCCCGAGCCGTCACATCTGTAGCTACGAGTACTCTCAACTCACCATTCTGAAAAGCTTTAAAGGCATTAATCCTTGTTGCTTGAGCCTTGTTGCTATGTATCACTCTGACATCATCGCCAAGTTTTCTGTCCAAGTAACGGTGCACTCTGTTGGCACGATCTTTCGTACGACAGAAGATTATGACTCGATTAAACTCCTCGCTATCAAAGAGTCGCTCTGCGAATACAAGCTTCGTTTTGAAGTTAGGAATATGATAGAGCTTCTGATCTACGGTAGCCGCTGGAGTGGCTTGTGGAGCAACCTCAATTTTTAGAGGGAATTCTAAAAACTCGTGAGACAGTTCTTCTGTGCGTTCAGAAAAAGTGGCCGAAAAAAGAAGGTTTTGTCGTTTTCGAGGCACTACCTCAAGGAAATTTCTCAGCTGATGCATAAAGCCCATATCCATCATACGGTCGGCCTCATCAAGCACAAGCGTTTTTATCTTTTTCAAGACTAGTCTTCCTTCCAGATACAAATCCATGATACGACCTGGCGTACCGACTATGATGTCAGCGCCCTGATCTAGGGCTGCTCTTTGGGCTTTGATGCCTGATCCACCATAGAGGCACACACATCTGAGATCTGTGTATTTGGCTAAATCATTGACATTCATTTCCATTTGCACAGCCAGCTCTCTAGTCGGCACCATGATGATGGCTCTTGGCTCTGAACCCTGCGCAAACTTGACTTTCTGAAGAAGAGGAACTACAAAAGCGGCCGTTTTTCCGGTTCCGGTCTGGGCGATGCCAATAACATCTTGACCAGCCAGAATGGGTTTCATGGCTTTTATCTGGATCTCTGTTGGAGTTTCGAAACCAAGGTCTTCCATCGCATTGATGAATTGACGGGTAATATTTAGGTCCTTGAATGTCAATTAACTCTTTTAAGATTCGGCCAAAGATATATCTTTACATTGGCCAAAGACTGCCGTCCGACTCATGGATATTACTAGACAATTATATGATGCTGAAAATAGTCTCCGCGACTATGTAGACATTGTTATGTCTGCGAAGCATGGAGCCGATTGGATAGTAGAATTGAAAAAGGTCAATGAGCTGGTAGACAGCTGGGAAATCAGAAGAATTCCCGAAGAATTGAGCCACAATGCCATCAAAGGCTCAGAAAAGTCTATCCACTACGCGAGTATTGAAGAACTTAGGAGCATACTGAAGACTCACTGGAACGGAGATTTTCAGTCCACTTTTGGTGACCATGACATACTTGACGTCTACCTCCGAATAATTGACGACTACAGAAATCCTAATAGTCGCAGAAGAGAACTCTTCGTGCATCAAAAACACTTGTTACTTGGTATTGCCGGTGACATACGTTCCAAAATTGCCCTGGCCCGAAGTAGAAACGAAGCCGGTGAAGAAGGCTTCCCAAGGGTAGAAAGTGTCCGTGACAACAGAGGTAACCTCTGGACTCCCGGAATGCCTCGAAAAATAAAATCTCAGATGCAAGTCTCCGTTGGCGAAGAACTCGAGTTTATCGTCACAGCTACAGACCCGCTTGGTAGCGACCTCTCATACCGATTACACGGTGGCAAGTGGCAGCCCAACAATGTCATTCTGCAAAAAGTAACTCCCTCGATGGTAGGCCGTAACAGCCTATTTCACATCACCATCAAAAGTGGTAGAAAGTACCACGCCAATAAAATGGGTTTTGATGATAAAGTAGCCTTCGAATACGAAGTTGTGCCTAAGAGCACATGACCATACCCACGTTAGATTTGAACCATGCTCGTAGCTGCTCCCTATCTTTCGGATCTTTCAAATTGATGAGTGCATTTCTCAGCTCTCTCTTAAATAGTGTACTGTTCTTTCCAGCCCTGACTAGGACCAACTGGTAATATTGCAACATAACGCCTCTTATTTTTCAACCCCACAGCACTCTTTTACGCGCTTTTCATTGATTATGTTTCAATTGATCTTTATCTTTAACGCTCACAATCCCCAATAAAGATGTTCGGTAAAGTAGATTTAAAAACCGCACTCTTTAACCAAAGAGACCGAGGGTCCAGTAGTTTTCTGGATTCCGTAAAGTCTATTCTTAATACTGAGGCTGCAGAGTCTCAGCGAGTTCAAGACAGATTAGGAAACAAATCGATTTTTGTTTCACGTTCTGATGCAGACTTCTCATCGCAGATTTTTCAGATAGAGGACATAAGAAAGGTGTGTATTCGCTTTCATCTTAGGTTTCTAGACTCAAAACTGTATGTGGGAGAAATCCCTATGCAAGCCGTTGAACGCATCAAAAAACTTGAGCGGACAACGCATTTTGACTCTTTCAAAATTATGGCTCCCAAAGAGCTTTTTGAGCTCGAAGACGAAAACGCTGACCCACTTTTGTTTGGACAGCTCGCTGATGGAAGCTATGAATTAATTGCTCAGTGGGGCAATGACTTATCTGGCCTCCGAGCCTTGAAGTCTTACCCGAGGCGAAACATGCTGACCTTAACGGGCACCATTGCCTTAATCATATTGAGTGTGATTCTCATCACGGCTAATTTGACAGCTCTTGAAGCCTATTTTTCGGCAGATAGTGGTATAAACAGACTCTTTTTCTTCTTTCTCTCCATCATTCTAGTTGCAACAAGTAGTTTTTGGTGGGTCGCTTCAAACCAGCGTTTCAGCAGTGAAGCATGGAATAGCAGGAGTTTTTAAGAGTCCTTAGTGCATTAGCTTCGTATTTTTCTTAGCCCATAAGTGTGACATATTAGTTCCTTAGTAGTCTTAATGCAAACACAAAGACAACTTTTGATATGAGAAGAATACTACAATGTGCTGCGACTCTAGTCTTGGCAACACTTACTTGCCAGCTGGCAACAGCCCAGACTAGCGACATGCCCGTGTCAATCGGGATTTTCGGAGGAATATCTGAATACGGAGGAGAAATCAACGGTCATACGCTTTGGGATTTTGACAATCCAGACATGAACATTCACGTAGGTGGAGAAGTCGGGTTCTACGTAAATGAGTCGTTTGACTTTTTAATCAATCTACACGGTGGTAGCGCTGGCGACAGCTCTGACGTTACTGGAGAAGCCTTCTTTGGAAAATATACTGCTGGTAATTTCTTAGTGAAATATAAACTCGCCAATGGCTACATCATCAAAGAAGATGCAACTGTGAAGCCTTACATACATTTTGGTGGAGGATTTGGAGATTACAAGCACGAAGACGACAGAAATGTCAATGACATAGTGAAAAACACATATGGTCATACAAGTTTTGGTTTTGGACTTATGGTGCCGCTTAGTGACCGTCTAAACTTTGACTTGAAAAACAATTACTCGTACACTAGTTCAGACGCCATTGAAGGAAATAGCGCTCTTGACAAAGACCTTAATGACTACTTCATGACACTCACAGGTGGGCTTTCTTATGGCTTAGGAAAAGTAGTTGACACTGACGGAGATGGTATTTCTGACAAAAAAGATGCGTGTCCAACGGTTATGGGTCTTGAGCAGTTTGCTGGTTGTCCAGACTCTGATGCTGACGGCATACCAGACAGCAAAGACGGATGTCCAAATGCTGCTGGAACTGCAGACATGGGTGGATGCCCTGACTCAGATGGTGATGGTGTAGTAGACAAGGATGACAAGTGTCCGAACAAAGCTGGAACAGCAGCGATGATGGGATGCCCTGATTCTGATGGAGACGGAATTGCTGACTCTGAAGATGCTTGCCCAAACAAGGCAGGAGATAGCGCCATGGGTGGATGCCCAGATACGGATGGTGACGGTATTGCTGATAATGTAGATGCTTGTCCTAAAGTAAAAGGTACCGAGAAACTGAAAGGATGTCCAGATGCTGATGGTGACGGTGTCGGTGATGCGCAAGACAAATGTCCAAACGAAGCTGGAATTGCAGCCAACAATGGTTGTCCTGGAGTGTCTGCAGAAGCGGAGGCCGTATTTGCTCAAGCACTAAGAGGAATTCAGTTTGAGTCTAGTAAAGACATCATCAAAGGAGAGTCATACAACATCTTGACTAACGTGGTGAAAGTGATGAAGGACAATCCTTCATACAAACTATTCATACAAGGTCACACAGACAGCCAAGGAGACGATGGATTTAATCAGAAGCTATCTGAAGACAGAGCGGCTGCGGTTAAGCAGTGGTTGGTCAACAAAGGTGTTTCTTCATCAAGAATGAGAACTGCAGGATTTGGTGAAACTGTGCCTGTTGCAGATAATGGTACTGCAGCTGGAAGAAAGCAGAATCGAAGAGTAGAGTTCAAGGTCGAATTCTAAGAAAACTACAACACAGAATAATGAACCGTCTAGCCCTTGGCTAGGCGGTTTTTTCTTTTTTACTCAAGATTCCAATCTGACTGTCGATTCTTAAATCAGGTTGGTCGAATTTTTTGCACGATTCTTGCTCCAAGTCATACCTTAGTTATCTAACTCAAAAAAAGAACGATGAAAAAGATATTATCACTTGCACTTGTTGCATTCGCCCTAGTGGCATTCGTAAACCCTAGCGAACACTCTAAACTCGACATCGGAGATGAAGCTCCAATGGCTGGCCATGAAATGAAAGACATCTCAGGAGAGTCACTATCTATGTTGGAAATGAAGAAAGACGCTGGCGTCTTGGTTATTTTCTCTTGTAACACCTGTCCATTTGTTGTAGGAAATGGAGAGAAGAGCGAAGGTTGGGAAGGACGATACAATGAACTTGCCGAAATAGCTGCTAAAAACGGAGTAGGTATGGTACTTGTAAACTCAAATGAGGCGAAGAGAGATGCTGGAGACAGCTTTGAAGATATGGTCGCTCATGCCAAAACTGAAGGATATAAGAGCCACTATGTGCTGGACTCCAAGCATGAGCTTGCTGATGCTTTTGGAGCAAAGAAAACTCCTCATGTCTTCCTATTTGACAAAGAGATGAAGTTAGCTTACCAAGGCGCAATTGATGACAACGTGAACAAGGCAAAAGATGTGGAGCAAACTTGGCTAAAGGATGCCCTAACAGCTATCGCTGGCGGACAGGCAGTTGGAGTTTCTGAAACTCTGCCAATGGGATGTAGCATCAAGAGAATGAAGTAAGCACATTCGACACATTATTATGAAGCCCCCCTCGAATATCGAGAGGGGCTTTTTCATTATTTTACACCCATGCGCATTACCTTCTTTTTAATACTTGGAGCAGTTTTTCTCTCGTTAGTCGCCACATCACAAGTGACACCCTCTTCTGCCCAAGAGCGGCTAAGTGCCTTTGACAAAAGACAGACGATGTCTAACAACTCCCCTTTTTCAGGAATAGAGTTTCGATCTGTTGGCCCAAGCATCATGAGTGGGCGTGTAGTTGACATAGAAGTAGACCCAGCTGATGAGACTCACTTTTATGTGGCCTATGCCTCTGGCGGTCTTTGGGAAAGCAAAAATAACGGCCAGTCGTTTGAGCCGCTGTTTGATAGTGAGATGGTGATGACCATTGGCAACATTGATGTTGACTGGTCAAATGGACGACTCTGGATTGGCAGCGGTGAGGTAAACTCTAGTCGTAGTTCGTATGCCGGCATGGGCGTATTTAGCAGCGATGACAACGGGAAGACATGGCAGCACAAAGGACTGGAAGACACCCATCACATCGGGGCCATAGAAGTACACCCTAGTGATCCAAACACCTTATGGGTTGCTTCGCTCGGCCATCTCTATTCTGAAGTCGGACAAGCGGGCGTATTCGTCAGTCATGATAACGGTGCCACATGGAGTCACACGCTTAACATAGCGGGTGCTGGTGCTGTTGACCTAGTAGTGCATCCCCGTGACCCAAAGATACTTTATGCCGCTATGTGGGAGCGCAGCCGAAGCGCATGGAATTTTAAAGGAAATGGCATCAACTCTGGAGTTTATGAAAGTAGAGACGGAGGTGAAAACTGGACGTCAATCACTACTAGTCAATCAGGATTTCCAGAGGGAGAGGGTGTAGGAAGAATAGGGCTAGCACTAGCTGAAGACAAGGGAACACCTTATCTATATGCCTTTCATGACAACCAAGAGCATCGTCAAAAAGAAAAAGAAGAGACCCGAGAGATAGAATTTGTAAAGGCAGACTTTGAGTTTATGAGCAAAGAAAGTTTTCTTGCTGCGCCACAAAAAGACATCGAAGCATTTCTCACAAAAAACAAGTTTCCAGACGACATTGATTATTATGAAATAAAGAAAAGAATAACGCAGGATGAGATTAGCCCAAAGGCCTTGTTTGATTTTCTTTTTGATGCAAATAGCAATCTCTTTGACACCCCAGTAATTGGCGCTGAAGTGTGGAAATTTGATTTTGAAAAGAGCACATGGGCCAAAACTCATGAGGGTCACCTTGACAATGTGGTTTACTCATACGGCTACTATTTTGGAACCATTGCCGTTAACCCATCTAATCCAGAAGAATTATATATCGCAGGAGTTCCGATACTTCATTCTATAGACGGAGGTAAAACATGGGAAGGGATAAACAACGAAAACGTCCATGTAGACCATCACAAAATATGGGTCAATCCAAATCGTTCTGGTCACTTGATTAATGGCAATGATGGCGGTATCAACATCAGCTATGATAATGGTCGCCACTATATGAAATGCAACAGTCCATCTGTCGGTCAGTTTTATACTGTAAATGTGGACTATGAAACTCCATACAACATCTATGGAGGTCTGCAAGACAATGGAGTATGGAAAGGCCCCTCTACCCACAAAGAAAACGATGCGTGGCATCAGCGGGGTCAGTACCCCTGGGAGATGGTGATGGGTGGAGACGGCATGCAGGTAGAGATTGACGGAAGAGATGGGACAATCTACACCGGCTATCAGTTTGGTCATTATTACAGAATCACAGACTCTGAGAGTCAGTATTTTCATCCAAGTCATGAGCTAGGAGAGCGGCCCTTGCGTTGGAATTGGCAAACACCCATTTTACTCAGCACCCACAACAGAGATATACTTTACATGGGCTCTAATAAAGTGCACCGCTCCATGGACCAAGGAAAAACGTGGCGCGCCATTAGTGATGACCTCACTCATGGAGGCAAAAGCGGAAATGTGCCATACGGAACAATCACAGCAATGCACGAATCTACTTCACAGTTTGGCAAACTGCTGGTCGGCACTGATGATGGAAAAGTTCACATAACTCTAGATGGAGGTGTAAGCTGGAAGGATATTTCTGCTGGACTGCCTGACAATCTATGGCTGAGTCGGGTGCAGTTTTCAGCGCATTCAGAAGACCGTATTTTTGTTGCACTAAATGGTTACCGCATGGACGATTGCACTGCCTATGCCTTCCAATCTGACGACAACGGGAACACTTGGAAAAGCATTAGCGCTGGCTTACCTAACGAAGCCATTAATGTCCTAAAAGAGGACAGAAAAAATGAGAACATCATCTACGTTGGAACAGACCACGGACTGTACGTTTCTATTAATCAAGGGCGGTCTTTTGACATTTTAAATAATGGGCTTCCCGCTGTTTCAGTGCATGACCTGGTGGTGCAAGAGAGAGAAAAAGACCTTGTGGTTGCCACTCATGGACGCTCCATCTACGTGGCCGATATAGACTTAATCCGCACCATGGCACAGTCTAAAGAGCTACTCTATGTTAGCACTCGTGACAGTGTGAGACTTAAGCAAAGTCTTGGCCAGCGGTCTTGGTTTGCATCTGGTGGCACAGTGAGTCAAGAGCTTAGCATAAGCGGATTTAAGCGAGTGAAAGGGCCTGCAGAACTAACTGTACTTAGTGAAGGTGGAACTATAGTATGGTCAGCATCATTGCCATCTGTTGAGATGGGCAGCTTTATTACATCATTTGACTTGATGCTCAATGAAGACAATGCTTCTAAACTGGAACGAGAAATTAGAAAGACAACTAAGAACTCGTCATTTGAGATACAAAAGACCGAAGATGGAGGCCACATGATACCAGCAGGCACCTACATTGTCGAGCTATCATCAGGCAGTCGGAAGTCGATTACCCAAGTTGTACTTCATTAAGTTGAGAGCTCTGTTTTAATTTCTGAACCATGTTCTAATGTGCGGTGCACAGGACACTTGTTTGCAATGGTCAGAATACGAGTTCTTTGCTCATCGCTTAAGTCACCTTTCAGGCTTATTCTTCTAGTGAAAAGGTCTACTTTCTCTTCCTCTCTGGTCACTTTCTCATGGTCTACATGAACGTCAACCGAATCAAGAGGCCACTCTTTTCGGTCGGTATACATGCGAATTGTCATCACTGTGCAAGCCGCGAGTCCAGCAGCGTTAAGCTCAAATGGAGAAGGCCCAAGATCTTTTCCACCCACAGATAGCGGCTCATCAGCGAGCATGGTGTGATTTCCAACCTTCATCTGAGTGGTAAACCCAGGCTCACTCAGCCGCGCGACTACTAGCGCATCAGTACTTAATTCATCAGACTCTGTGTCCGGAACGTATCGCGACACCCATGAGGCAATCACCTCTCCGATATACGTAGAGTCTTCTCTTTTAGACAACAGGTGATCAGCACCATCAAGTGATATGAAACTCTTGGGATGATGCGCGTTACTGTAAATTTTTGCCGCGTTATCTATTCCGACAATGGAGTCTTGAGGCGAGTGTGCAACGAGCACAGCCTTGCGC
>CAYSDH010000001.1:120363-149253 GCA_964429805.1 uncultured Flavobacteriales bacterium | reverse complement strand
CCCAGAATCCCAGAATCCCAGAATCCCAGAATCCCAGAATCCCAGAATCCCAGAACTACAGAACCGCAAATCGTCTACCTTCGCGACCATGATTGCAGTAGGAGATAAATTAGTGAGTGACGAAGTATTCGAAAAGAAATTCGTCTGTGACCTCTCAGCGTGTAAAGGTGCCTGCTGTGTAGAGGGAGCCTATGGTGCGCCATTGGCCAAAGAGGAATTAGAGACCATGAAAGACCTGCAAGAAAAAGTTGCTCCTTACCTCAGCGAAGAGGGAAGGAAGTCGCTGCGAAAACAAGGGGCCTATGTTGTGGATCCTGACGGTGATCATGTCACGCCACTTATTGATGGAAAAGAATGCGCTTACACCACCTTTGATAAAAATGGAATTGCCAAGTGCGGAATTGAAGAAGCGTATAACGATGGCGCAGTGAATTTTCGCAAACCAATCTCATGTCATCTGTACCCCATACGGGTGACGAAGCTAAAAGACTTCGATGCGCTCAATTTTCATCACTGGCCGATCTGTGCGCCAGCATGTGAGTGTGGAGAGAAGCTGGAGGTGCCGACCTTTAAGTTTCTGAAAGCCCCGCTAATCAGAAGCTACGGAGAAGGATGGTATACTGACCTCGAAAAAACCTATACCGTTTGGCAAAGTCAAAAGTGATCAAGCTTTGATCTTTGCAAACTTTTCTCTAAAGCTTCTCCTGTTTTTGTCCACATGTTTTCAATGATCGGTCGACAGTTTTTTTCTGTTCGACTTTTTTATTTTTTAGTTGGACATCGCCCGTCATTCCTTGGTCGATCGCGTGCCAAGTTTGTTAAGCACTTTTTCATTGTTCTGCTCGTTAGACTATTTCTTTTGAGTCTAACAACTTCATTAGCTACGGGTTAAGCCTGCGACCAACACCCCGTGTGCAAAACTTGATCCGAATGTGAATTATATAAAACGGCACCCGATCGCTTTTTTCAGAATCTTTGGAGTCCATTCGGAAAGGCATTATAGAAACTCTACAGAGCCTCTTATCTCTCCGAAAACAGAATACCTGAAACAGCCCACGTCCAAGGTATTTGCACAATGATTTTAAGAACAAGGAAAATTTAAATACGACAAGTATCATGGAACAACTAACCCCCAATCTCAAGCATGACGGAGAAGACAAAAACACCGGAACAAGCACAGCATTGAGGGAACCGATACTTGAAGATAATCCAAACAGATTTGTTCTTTTCCCTATCCAGCATCATGACATATGGCAGTGGTACAAAAACTCTGAGGCTTGCTTCTGGACAGCTGAAGAAATAGACCTTGCTGCCGACATGGTAGACTGGGAAACAAAATTGACTGATGATGAGCGATTCTTCATCAAGCACGTTCTTGCATTTTTCGCAGCGAGTGATGGGATAGTAAATGAAAACTTGGCAGAAAACTTCGTGTCAGAAGTGCAGTACACAGAAGCCAAGTTCTTCTACGGTTTTCAGATTATGATGGAAAACATCCATTCTGAAACTTACTCTCTATTAATTGACACATACATACAAGACAAAAAAGAGAAAGACCACCTCTTCCAAGCTATCGAGACGCTAGACTGTGTCAAGATGAAAGCCGAGTGGGCACTTCAATGGATTGACAATGGCTCATTTGCAGAAAGACTTATCGCCTTTGCAGCAGTAGAAGGTATATTCTTCTCAGGCTCATTCTGCTCCATATTCTGGTTAAAGAAAAGAGGCCTCATGTCAGGTTTGAGCTTTTCTAACCAATTAATATCAAGAGATGAAGGAATGCACTGTGACTTTGCATGCCTCCTTTATAATGATCACTTAGTCAATAAGCTCTCAGTAGAGAAAGTGACAAAGATTATTACCGATGCAGTAGACATCGAAAAAGAATTCGTGACAGACGCACTTCCTGTTAAACTAATCGGAATGAACGCAGAATTGATGCAGCAATACATCGAGTTTGTGGCCGATAGGTTACTCGTTCAGTTAAATTGCCCTAAGGTGTACAACGCCAAAAATCCATTTGATTTCATGGAAATGATTGCCTTGGAAGGGAAAACGAACTTTTTCGAGAACCGAGTGTCAGAATATCAGAAGGCAGGTATCACATCTGAAGGAGATAGTCACGTATTTTCGACCGAAGAGGATTTCTAAGCGGACCAGCCAATCCAAACCATCGCTCAAAGCGATTCTCACACAGACTTGAACACATATACAAACACATAAGACTTACATCAGCATGTACGTAGTAAAAAGAGACGGCAGAAACGAGGCAGTGAAATTTGATAAGATCACTGCACGAATTAAAAAACTATGTTATGGTTTGGATTCCTCAGTGAATTCGACCCAGGTAGGAATGAAGGTTATCGAGGGACTTTTTGATGGAGTAACAACTTCTCAACTTGACAACCTTGCTGCGGAAGTAGCGGCCATGCAGACTATCAAACACCCTGATTATGCACTATTAGCATCAAGGATTGCAGTTTCTAATTTGCATAAAAACACGAAGAAGTGTTTCTCTGAAACAATGAGAGACCTGTATGAATATAAAGATCCTAAGACAGGTGCCAATGCCTCACTCATTGCTGAAGATGTGTGGCAGATTATCGAGAAGAATGCCGAACAACTCGACTCGACACTCATCTACGATCGCGACTTTAACTACGACTACTTTGGGTTCAAGACTCTAGAGCGCTCATACCTCTTAAAGCTCGATGGTAAGGTTGCCGAAAGACCACAGCACATGCTGATGCGTGTCTCTCTCGGTATACATAAAGATGATCTTGAGTCTGTGATTGAGACATATAACTTGATGAGTGAAGGTTGGTTTACACATGCTACACCAACGCTCTTTAACTCAGGTACACCTAAGCCTCAAATGTCTTCATGCTTCCTGCTTACTATGAAGGATGACAGCATAGCAGGTATCTATGACACTGTAAAGCAGTGCGCGCAGATCTCTCAGTCTGCTGGTGGTATCGGACTAGCTGTGCATGACATTCGTGCCAAGGGTTCATACATAAAAGGAACAAATGGTACCTCTAACGGTATCGTACCAATGCTCAAAGTGTTTAACGACACGGCACGCTACGTAGATCAAGGTGGAGGAAAAAGAAAAGGGTCATTAGCCATCTATATCGAACCATGGCATGCCGATGTCTATGACTTCTTAGACCTCAAAAAGAACCACGGTAAGGAAGAGCAGCGTGCACGTGACTTGTTTTACGCACTCTGGATTCCAGACTTGTTTATGAAGCGTGTTGAAGAGGGTGGAGACTGGACCCTAATGTGTCCTAACGAGTGCCCAGGCCTTGTCGATGCAGTAGGCCTTGAGTTTGAAGCACTATACACGCAGTATGAAGAGCAAGGAAAAGGAAGAAAGACCATCAAAGCGCAAGAGCTGTGGTTTAAGATTCTTGAGTCTCAGATAGAGACAGGAACTCCATACATGTTGTACAAGGATGCAGCAAATGAGAAGTCAAATCAAAAGAACCTTGGAACTATCCGTTCTTCTAACCTCTGTACAGAGATTATGGAGTACACCTCGCCAGATGAGGTAGCGGTCTGTAACCTAGCGTCTGTGGCTCTGCCAAAGTTTGTGGAAAATGGTAAGTATGACCACGACAAGCTATTCTCAGTAGTCTATCAGATGACGATGAATTTAAATCGTATCATCGATAACAACTACTACCCAGTGCCTGAGGCAAGAAACTCAAACATGCGTCACCGTCCGATTGGTATCGGTGTGCAAGGTTTGGCTGACACATTTATCGCACTCAGAATGCCTTTTGAAAGCGAAGATGCTAGAACACTTAACAAGGATATATTTGAGACTATCTATTACGCCTCAATGACCGCGTCAAAAGACCTAGCCAAGATTGAAGGACCGTATGAGACCTATGAAGGCTCACCAGTATCTCAAGGTATATTTCAGTTTGACATGTGGAATGTCACGCCAAGCACCCGTTGGGAGTGGGATGTGTTAAAGCAAGAAGTGAAAGAGCACGGAGTGCGTAACTCACTCTTACTCGCGCCAATGCCAACTGCAAGTACTGCGCAGATACTCGGTAACAACGAGTGCTTTGAGCCATACACGAGTAACGTCTACACGAGAAGAGTGCTCTCAGGAGAATTCATCGTGGTAAACAAGCACTTGCTGCGTGACCTTGTAAAGCTCGGTCTATGGACAGATGAGATGCGTACCAAGTTGATGATGAACAACGGGTCTGTGCAGAACATTGACGAGATACCAGAAAACCTAAAAGAGATCTACAAGACAGCATGGGAGATGAGCCAAAAGCGCATCATCGAAATGTCTGCTGACCGAGGCGCGTTTATCTGCCAGTCTCAGTCACTCAATGTCTTTATGGAAAACGTAACGACTACTAAGCTTACCTCTATGCACTTCTACGCATGGAAGCAGGGCTTGAAGACGGGAATGTACTATCTGAGAACCAAGGCAGCCGTTGGCGCGCTCAAGGGACTTGGAATGGATGCCTCAAAGCTGAAAGAACTCGAGAAGAGTGGGAAAGAAGTGATGGAAGAGATTACAGCCACAGAGGCCGCACAGTGCTCAATCGACAATGGTGCCGATTGTGAAATGTGCAGTGGTTGATTTGACTCAAAGGGAGTCAAAAAGACCCAATCGATTTAACGGATACCAAAAACACCCAAACTAGAAAAGTCCTGCGAAAGCAGGACTTTTTTTATGAGGTAGACTTGAGGTATTTCCACCAGGCCCAATGTTTCCTATTCTTCAAATACTCCGTGTCACCATCATGAGCATAAGCTTCTCGCTCAAATGAGATGTTGAAATAAGCCTCTTGCCAAGACTTATGCTGCAGTCTTCTGATTAGATATTCACCGAAATAGAGTATGTAAAACGGCAGTACCAGCAACTCTTTTTGCTGAGCGAGATGGATGCGCTCATGGCGCAGGTTGCACGCATCACAAGCCTCTTCAGACTTCATGATGATAAAGGGCCAAAATGCAAAGCCATAATAGCCTTTGCGTATCAGTTTAGGTAAGTAGAGTATCACGCCTTGCAAGGTGCAAATTTCAGGCCGACTCTAGTTAAGACTCCAAAGCATGGCTTTTCTTGGTCAGCAGGTAATTAGTTTTTCTATACCTTGCATAAAACCAATAGACGCACACCATGTCTCTTAAAACCAGTCTTTTACTCATCCTCCTTTTTGTCACTGTCGGCCATTACGCCCAGCTCAGCTGGAATGCATTCACAGAGCCCACACACATATCATGGTCCACAGATAAACCCGTGGACATCAAGTACACCGATGTAAATGATGATGGAGATGACGATATCATAGTGGCCTTGAGTCGCACGGGTCGTGTGGCCCTGTATTACAACGAAGGTCAAGGACAGTATAGTGATCAAGTAGTCTTGGCCAACGCACCAACTGTAGAAGCCCTCGAATGGGGAGATGTAGACGGAGATGGCTTAGAGGATTTGATATTCATGCAAGAACTTCCAGGCCGCATTGGGTGGATAAAAAGAACTCAAAACGGATTTGAAGAATCAGAGCAGTTCGATTTAGAAAGTTGGAGTGCCCTCGACATCGCTGTGGCCGATATTTCTGGAGATGGATTAGCTGATTTTGTATTGGCTGCCAAGCCCAGCAGTTTTACATTTTCGCTGTTTTATTACGAGCAGATTTCGCCAGGTATTTTTGGGGAAACTCCCTTAACCATGCTTGGCGTACCCCACGCCTTAGAGTTTCATGATGTCGACCTAGATGGTGATATCGACTTGCTGCAATCCTCAAGTGACGCACTCGTGTATTATTCCAATACAGGGGCAGGTGGTTTTGGCGGCCCGATATACATTCATGAGTACGCTCAGAATGACAATAGTGAGCATCGCTTTGCGCTAATTGATGTTGACGCAGATGGGTTAGTAGATGTGCTAGACTATAGCTCTTCGGGGTCGGAGTTGATGTTTTTTAAAGCCTTGGCTGGAGGTGGCTTTGACTCTGCACTGATGATCGAAACCAACCTTGACGGACTAAGTGATGTCTCCATGAGTGACCTTGATGCTGATGGCCTTCAAGATTTGATGTTGGCATCGTGGTCGGCTGAAGAGTTCGTGTGGAAAAAGAACCAAGGAAACATGACCTTCTCCGCTAACAACGCCATTTCTGATAGTTTGAAGTTTGTATTGTCCTCATGCCATGACCTAAACGGTGATGGTTTTGATGATGCCATAACAGGAGCTTTTAACGCAGATCAGTTTGGATGGCATGAAAACGATGGTGCTGGTAACTTCTCTTCACTTAATCCGTTTTCGCCCTCCACGACCGATATCCAGCAGATTCTAACTCTCGATAAGGACTTAGATGGAGATGACGACCTGTTCGTTTTATCTCGAGCAGATGGAAAGTTGAGTACCTATGAATACACTCAAAATGACGGTTTTGGCGAACAAGAAATTTTGTTGGAAGACCTGGGTTACGTTATTGACTTGGTCTCGGCAGATGTTGATGGAGACGGTTATGAAGACCTTTTGCTGCTTGACCTAGATCTGATCGGAGTGCGAATATTCTTGTTTGACGACATCACCCATAGCTATGCTGAAACAAGCTCACCGCTGCTTACACCGTATACCATCAATTTTCAGTTGACTGACATGAATCAAGACGAGTTAGTAGATTTTGTAATGGCTGATGGCGAAGGAGATATCTGGTATTACCCAAACCTTGGCAATGGACAATTTGATGGGGCTCAACTGCTGATTGAAAACATTGGGTATCTGTTTTCTTTTGATGTCAGTGATATGAATCTTGATGAGTTGCCAGACATACTCGTCTATGCTGATACCACCGCCTGTTATCTAAATCAGGGCAATAACTCGTTCTCTGCGTCAAACTACTTTCCTGAAACATTTGGTGGAGGATATAAAACTATAAGCAGTCAATTTTTAAATGGAGACACACTGCCTGATGTGTTGATTACAGATGAGTCGGAAACAAGTCTAGCCTATCATCTTGGGCTAGGAGATGGCCAGTTCTCAGACGAAATAGTGCTCTGGTCAGATGGATTCAACATTGCAACGCCTGCTGTTGGAGATTTAGATGGCGATGGCGACCAAGACATCTTGCTGCGTACCATCAATCCCTTGAGGCTGATTCTCTTTGACAACATCAACAACGAGTCTTTTTCACAGCACATTCTTCTCGAAGGCCCCGACTTTTTAACTGAAGGAATCATCATGTCAGACATGGACCAAGATGGCGTAGATGACATACTACTCTATGAAGATGCAGAAGTATTTTGGATAGAGAATTTGGGCGGTAAAGGCTGCACAGACCCCTCGGCCTGTAATTTTGACCCAGACTCTTGGATAGATGATGGTTCGTGCTGTTTTAGCAACTGTGGTTGCACTGTAGAAGGCGCAGAAAACTATGACGCAAACGCCCTCTGTGATGATGGTTCGTGTGGGTTCATCGTTCAAGGTACCGTGTTCTATGACGAGAATGAAGATGGAATCATGAACAATGGAGAGTACGGACTTGCCATGCAGCAACTAGGCTTTTTTCCAGATAGTCTCAGCCTCATTACCAATGACAACGGCATTTTCTTCATCAATGCCTCGGGGTATGATGAGTTCTTGTTGATACTCGCTGACAATGAACTCTTCCCTTATTTTACAACACCTAGCGCACTCTATTTTGATGCGACAGAAGACAATTGGAACTCAGAATTGTTTTTTGGAATCTCTAATGAACTCCCAGAATTTGAACTCTGCATTGACCTATACCCGATTGGTCAAGGCTACCCATGTGATGTGTTGAGCAATCACAACATCTGCTTTCGCAACATGGGTAACGTGCCTGTGGATGGTGTGGTTGAGTTAGAGTACGACATGCTTTTTCAAGGCCACACTCAGCAAACACCTATTGACTCTGCGGCTGGCAACACGGTCTGGCTGAGCTACAGCAACTTGTTGCCTGGACAGATGTTCTTTTATGACGTCAACCTGCATACTCCAACTGTAGATCACATTGGAGAGTTTCTGTCAAGCAGCGCGCGTATCTGGGGTTTTTATCAGGGAGATACTGTCGCTTATGGAGAGGAAAGCATACATATAGAACTCACTTGCGCCTACGATCCCAATGACAAACAGGTCTTCCCCAATGGATACTCTGAGATGCACTACATTGACAATGACACAGTGCTCGAGTTTCTCGTCCGTTTTCAGAATACGGGTAATGCCCCAGCTACAGATGTGCGGATTCGCGACACGCTAGATATGAATCTCGATCTCTCCACATTTGAGCTGGTAGCCAACAGCCACTCGTTGTTCACCACAGTAGATGCAGCAACACGAGAAGTCGACTTCTATTTTCAAGACATTCAACTCCCAGACTCGGTCAATAATGAACCCGAGAGTCACGGTCTAGTCTCTTTCAAAATTCGCCCTACAGAGAATCTTCCACTCCTCACTGAACTCACCAATACCGCCAGTATCTTCTTTGATAACAACCCACCCATAGTCACAAACACCACTTGGAGCACCATCTATGATTGCTCACTGTTTGAGGTAAGTTTTACAGACGATGGAGCCTTGCTTACGGCAAGTGAAGGCGATTATTATCAGTGGTTCCTTAATGGTGACCTCATCACCGGAGCCACGGAGCAAGAACACTTGGCGCTGGTTAATGGAAGCTATGCTGTGCAAGTCGATAGTGATTTCCCATGCTCAAACATGTCTCCATCGACATTTGTGATAGTAGATGGTGTAGATGACTTGTCACAACCTGCTATTAGTCTGTTTCCCAACCCCATGAGTGAACAGGCGATAATCACAGTCGCTCAGCTCAAGGGTCTAGCGACTTTAAAGATTGTAGACCTTACCGGCAAGGTCGTTCGCTCAGAGCAAATTAATATCAATCAAGGCCGATTCATGTTTAATCGCAATGGCTTGGCAGCAGGTCAGTACATTCTACAAATTGGCAATACCGATCAAAACACCCGCTTGAAGTTTGTTGTGGAATAGGAGGTAATTGAGCCTGTCGAAATTGCCAGATTGAACTCGTAAGTGTTCGCAGACTCGGGCTATCTCAACACTTAAACTAGGACTTCGAGTCCCGAGTCCTCGGCAAGAAGCCCGAAATCGACCCTCTCACTGGCAAACCATACAACCACCCATCAATCTCGCCCCTCTACTAAAAAATCATTTAAACGCATTCTCACCAGTAATATCCAAACCAGTAATCAGTAGGTGGATGTCATGCGTGCCTTCATAAGTAATCACACTCTCTAGGTTCATCATGTGGCGCATAATCGAGTACTCATTGGTGATACCCATAGCACCGTGAATTTGTCTTGCTTCACGAGCAATGCTGAGCGCCATGTCTACATTGTTACGCTTGGCCATAGAGATCTGAGCTGAAGTTGCTCTGCCTTCCTCTCTTAGTTGGCCTAGTCGCAAGGTGAGTAATTGAGCCTTGGTGATTTCGGTGATCATCTCGGCTAGTTTTTTCTGCTGTAACTGAAATGCAGCGATTGGCTTTCCAAACTGAATACGCTCCTTAGAGTATCTTAAGGCAGAGTCATAACAGTCCAGTGCCGCACCGATGGCTCCCCATGCGATGCCATAGCGTGCAGAATCTAAGCAACCTAGTGGCGCACCAAGTCCAGATTTGTTTGGCAATAAGTTTTCCTTTGGCACCTTGACATCAGAGAACACTAATTCTCCTGTGTTTGATGCTCTTAGAGACCATTTTCCGTGAGTCTCTGGCGTAGTAAATCCTTCCATGCCGCGCTCCACGACTAATCCGTGAATACGACCCTCTTCATTCTTGGCCCAAACCACCGCTACGTCACAAAATGGAGAATTAGAGATCCACATTTTCGCCCCGTTCAAGAGGTAATGGTCACCCATGTCTTTATAGTTCGTGACCATGCCACTTGGGTTTGACCCATGATCTGGCTCAGTCAGTCCAAATGAGCCAATCCACTCTCCAGTGGCAAGTTTTGGAAGATACTTTTTGCGCTGTTCCTCGTTGCCATATTTCCAGATGGGGTACATCACCAGTGAACTCTGCACAGATGATGTAGACCGCAGTCCACTGTCACATCGCTCAAGTTCTTGCATGATTAGGCCATAAGAAATCTGGTCTAGTCCTGCTCCTCCATACTCTACAGGTATGTAAGGCCCAAAGCCACCAATAGCGGCTAGCCCAGGAATCACCTGTCGCGGGAATTCTCCCTTTTCGAAATACTCTTCTATAATAGGAGACATTTCCTTTTTAACCCATGCGCGTGCCGAGTCTCTGACCAACTTGTGCTCATCGCTCAAAAGCTCGTCCATCTGGTAATAATCGTGTCCTTGGTACTGATCTGTCCTCATAATCTCAAAAATCTGTGGGCGAAATTAAGAATAACCTACTAGGAGAACACGGGTGTATTAACTGCGCTGCCTACCTTAGCTCTTTAAAATTGAGATAAAATCGAGTCAGGAGTAGAAATAATGGGAAGACCATGGATAGTGATCACGCTATTCGTCTGTTTTGCCTTATTGGCTTGGGTGCGTTATGTCTATCCATCTCGACTCTTAAAGCTCATCGAGGCGACCTTTAACGAGCGCATGACAAAACAGATGATGCGTGAAGAGCACGTCTTTTCTAACAGGGCTTCTGTCTTGCTCCTTTTCCTGTTTTCAGTATCGGTGTCCTTTCATTTTTATTTCATTGGTGCCTATTTCCTTGGCTTTTGGTCAACCACTGATTTTGCCCCGTTTATCTTAATCCTTGCCGGGGTGGTGCTCTTCTCACTCATGCACTGGGCGGTTCACATGGCCAGCCGATTTCTACTCTGGAATGGATATGGCATCAGAGAGTATACCTACACCATTGCGCTCATCAACAAGTCTTCTGTGGTCTTGCTTTTGCCCTTGGCACTCATTCTAGGATTCGTATCTAAGACCTTGTTTGTGCCATTTGTCTGGCTGATGCTGCTTGTGGTGCTCGGACTTGTGCTGTACAGATTATACAGAGGGGTGCGCATAGCTTTAGAGCATCAAGTCAATTGGTTTTATTTTATTTGCTACCTTTGCGCACTCGAAATTTTGCCAATTCTCTTGATGGTCAAGGCCTTAAGTGAGTAATTGTATCTTACATGACAACAGTAAACATGGTAGACACGAAAGTGAAGACAATCTTGGTTTCTCAACCGGCACCTCCGGCTGACAAATCACCATATCACGATCTCGCAAAAAAATATAAAGTCAAAATCGACTTTCGTCCTTTCATACATGTGGAAGGCCTCACTGCGTCTGAATTAAGACTGCAGAAAGTCCATATTTTGGAGCATACGGCTATCATATTTACTAGTCGCCATGCTGTCGATCATTTCTTTAGACTGTGCGAAGAGACGCGTGTAAACATTCCCGAGTCCATGAAGTACTTCTGTATTTCTGAGGCAGTGGCCTATTACATGCAGAATTATGTAGTGTACAGAAAGAGAAAAATTTTCTACGGTAAGCAACGATTTATCGATATGCTTGATATTCTGAAAAAGCACAAACAAGAGATGTTCTTGTTGCCATGCTCAGATATCTATAAGCAGTCTATGCCAGATCACCTGACTAACATCGGTCTGAGATTTAGCATTGGTATATTCTACAAGACAGTAGCGAGTGACTTAAGTGACTTGGCTGACATCAAGTATGACATGCTTGTGTTCTTTAGCCCATCTGGTATTTCTTCGTTGTACAAGAACTTCCCTGAGTTTGAGCAAAATGGTACGCGTATAGCAGCATTTGGCCCTACAACGGCAAAAGCCTTGGATGATCATGACCTTAGACTAGACGTGCCTGCACCTACAGCAGAGAGTCCTTCTATGACCAAGGCCATTGAAGAGTACATCAAAAAGGTAAACAAGCGCTAATCGCTCAGCTTTGTGGTACTTGACAACCAAGTACCTGACCGCCATTTTCTATCAAAAATGTGCCACCTACACGTTTAGACTTCTTTTTCAAGAAGCAACCTCTACGTGGAGCAATGTCTAAGCCCGTCCATTCTCTGTCAGCCGTGCGTCCGCGGATTATACCACCGTCTAAGATTAGCGTGCCGCCCTTTTTTACAATCACCTTCCCTTGGTCAGGCATGATTAATTCACACGTTACTCTCAGCGTGACTCCAGCCTCTACAATGATGTCTTCATATGATTTATGGCTGATGTCAATCACGGCATCTTCTGAGATGACCAAAGGCGCAGTAGAATAGACATCCTCCTGCAAAAAATTTCTCACGTTGGTGAGCCTGATGGCGCGGTGTATTTTACCAATCTCAGTCGGAGGCAGATAATTATGTGGCTTGTTGTGGCCTTGGTGCATCAAACTAAATTCGCACTTGTTTCTTTTATGATGTTCGTTGCCATGCCCCAGCCCAAGTGAGTGTCCAAGCTCATGAGCAAGCGTATGTCCTGCTGTGCTGTAAAACCATTGCCTGATTGTCGGGTCCCAGTCATAAGAGTTCTTGTTGTAGTCTGGACTACTGACCACCACGTTTTTCATCCACCAAAACTTATTGTAAGTCCCGGCCAGATTAATGCGCGATGAGCGGTCTAAGTTCTTTTGAGTAGGCATCTCTGAGCAGGGCGGAGTGCTCTTAGGCTCAGTCTCAGAACTTCGGCTTATCAGTTTTTCATACTCTTCTGCTGATGTGGGCAAATAGACGTTAATAGCATTCTCGTATCGCGGGTCTTTCTTAATCTCTTCCTCAATCTCGTTGAGCCACCAGTTTGATTCTCTAGGGCAACCAGAGCCATTGTCGGCATCCCAAAAGCGGTCATCTTGATAGTAGATAGTGGCATTATGCACAAACCTGATGTAGGTGTCTGGTATGAATAAGTCTCCGGCATAACAAGACTCCACACCTGGATTCTTAATGTTAGACCAGAGTTTGTTCACTTGCTCAAACATCTTTTTCCATACGAAGTCTATCTCCTTATCATTCTCCTGAAAGTTGCCTGTACCATCTGCCCGTTGAGGCACAATGATGTTAACTCTCACCGTCAGATTTTCTTGCGGGCTGAGTGGCATAAATCGCTTGTAGTCTTTATACCATTCAGACCGGCTAGGGCAGTTCTGCTGAGCAAAAGAGCTGTGGGATATTAACAAAAGAGCAAGGAGCAGAAGTATTCTCATCTAAATAGGGATGTCTGAAATGAAGTATTTTCGAATTTCTAAGGTAGGATTTTACCAGGTTACCAATAGTCACATGTCCATCCCACTAAATAAACGACTCAAAAGTCGAACCAAGATTAAGAGTCTCATGGAGTCTGGTAAACGCGCCAAAGCCTACCCCTTAAAGGCAATCTATACGCTTGACAGTCAGCAAGAAGCACCCGGATTTGAACTTGGTGTCACAGTACCAAAAAGACTAGTCTCTTCTGCAGTCAATAGAAATAGGATAAAGAGACTAATCAGAGAGGCATGGAGATTGCACATCACAGAGCTGGAACAAGAGCTGATTGAGAAGAAGGAGAAACTCTCGGTTATGATCATTTATATGTCGGCAGATACTCTAGACTTGAAGAAGGCTCAGGACAAAATAATTCTACTTTTAAATCGTTTGCAAAACACACGTTAATCCCCCACGAAACATGAGTAAAGTGAAGCTCACTAAAAAGAGCGGTATACGCCTTTTCATCTTAGCCGCCTTTGTGGCCGTTATCTCACCAGCCGCCAAAGTAGCTGATGACTTCTTTGAGATTTCAAAAAACCTAGAGATATTTTCTGACCTCTATAAGCATATCAATCTCTACTATGCAGATGACACGCAGCCCGGTCAGCTCATGAAGACAGGGATAGACGCCATGCTTGGGTCGCTGGATCCATACACCACGTACATTCCAGAATCAAAGATGGAAGACTACCGCTTTATGACCACAGGTCAGTATGGAGGCATCGGCTCGATGATTCGCACCATAGACGGGCAAGTGTATGTTTCTGAACCATATCAAGGGTTTCCGGCAGAAAAGGTGGGGCTGAAAGCAGGAGATAAAATCGTGACCATTGACGGAAAGCCTATTGCAGACAAAAACCAAAGTGAGATTTCAGAAGTGCTCAAAGGCTCGCCAGGTACAGAAGTAAAAGTGGAGGTAGAGCGCGAGGGTCAAGGCAAAATGACCTTTGACGTAGTCAGAGAAGAAATTAAAATACCAGACGTGCCGTATCATGGTATGGTCAACGAACAAACGGGGTATATCAAGTTGACAGGCTTTACACAAACAGCGAGTAAAGAAGTCAAAGCAGCCTACAAAGAGCTGGAAAGTCAGGGCATGAGTCAGTTGATATTTGACCTGAGAGGCAATGGCGGTGGACTGCTGCGAGAGGCAGTAAACATTGTCAACGTATTTGTGCCAAAGGGTACAGAGATAGTAAGCACCAAGGGAAAACTATCAGAGTGGGACAGAACGCACCTTGCGCTCAATGAGCCTCTCTCGGCCGACATACCTGTGGTCGTTTTAGTAGATGGAGGGTCAGCCTCTGCGAGTGAGATTGTCTCTGGAACACTTCAAGATCTTGACCGAGCGGTCGTTGTTGGAGAAACCAGTTTTGGAAAAGGGCTCGTGCAGCAGACTAAAGACATCGCTTATGGGTCTAAGCTGAAGATTACCATTGCCAAGTACTACACACCAAGTGGGCGCTGCATTCAGAAACTCGACTACTTTGCTAAAAACCAAGGGAAGGTCGAAGAAGTGCCTGACTCATTGGTCAAGTCATTTAGAACTGAGAATGGACGAACTGTGTTTGATGGTAGAGGAATTACACCTGACGTAGAAGTAGAAAGAGACGACATGGGTAAAGTTGTTGGAGGTCTATTCAGAAAAAATTTGTTCTTCAAATATGCTACGCAGTATGCCGCTAAAAATGAGCAAGTGAGTGACGCCATGGACTTCAAACTCACTGATGCTGAGTTTAAAGAATTTGTCTCGTGGTTGTCTGACAAAGGAGTAGAGTATAGCACGGAGACTCAAGATGCACTTGAAGAACTCATCGACATCGCCAAAAAAGAAAAGTACTACGGAGACTCTGAGAGTGACCTAAACACTTTGACAAGCAGACTAAAGCCTAACCTCAATGATGACGTCATGCGCTATGAGGATCAGGTGAGACATATTCTGGAGAGTGAAATTATCTCGCGATATCATTATCAAAACGGGCGTGTAGAGCACGGGCTCAATGATGATCCCTACATCGACAAGGCACTGGAGTGCCTGAGTCCAGATACTCAAAGAAGAATACTAAGCGGTAACCTCTAAGCAGTACTTGTCCTTTTTCAGGACCATACTCGAAGAGCGATACCTCTACGTGCTTGGGCTTATTGGTCTTGGTGCAGGTCTGCCGCTGGGCAGGGCCATAATTAGCATTTCCCTTTTTGTAATTCTTGGGGCATTCTTGTTTGACAGCCTTTACAGAAATGATTGGGCTGCAAAATGGACTAGATTCAAGAATAACAGATTTGCTGTGGCCATCACAGTGATTTACCTCATTCACTTGCTTGGTCTGATCTACTCTAGTGACATGGCCTATGCGCTCAAGGATCTGAGAATTAAGCTGCCCCTACTTTTTCTGCCGTTCATTTTCTCGGCCATGGAGCGCGTGTCTAAAAAGGAGCGCGACCTCATTATCCTCCTCCACATAGCGGCTGTGTTAATTAGTACGCTGATCAGTTATGGCACATTTGTGAGTCAGTCACTGCCGGGCGACTCTGCGCGCGACTTCATCTTGTTTTGCTCTCATATCAGACTGTCGCTCATGATGGTGATGGCCATTTTTATGTCACTCTATCTAGTCAAAGGCCGCAGCACAGCGCTCTACATCTTGATGATTGCTTTGTCACTATGGTTTATATACTACATGATTCAGATACAAGCTGCTACAGGTCTCGGTATTCTCTTGCTGTGCGTGTGTGTGTACTTGTTTAAATCAATAATAGAAGGTCAATACAAGTATCTCAAAGCGGGGGCATTGCTGCTCACAGTGGCAGCCGCAGGACTCTACCTGGGGCGAGCATACGCAGACTATTATAATGTGGCCCCAGTAGACTGGGACAACCTTGATGCGCAGACCGCTTTGGGCAATAGCTATGCAGATCTTAGGCAGAATAAGCATGTAGAACATGGAGACTACATCTGGAAATATTACGCCCCCGCAGAGCTGAGAGATGCCTGGGGGACTAGGTCTAGTATTAACTTGAAAGAAGAAGGACAGTACGTTGAAGGCAATCTCGTGCGCTATCTGAATGCCAAGAAACTGAGAAAGGATGCCAGTGGTGTAGCCGCCTTAAGTGATCAGGAGATCAGGTACATAGAACAAGGGAAATCTTGTCCACCAGAGATGGAAAAAACAGGCTTTGACAAACGCCTTCAGATGCTACTTTTTGAATTAAGCGGATACGCTAACGGTGGGGACCCATCAGGTAACTCATTGGCTCAGCGATTTGAATATTGGCGAGCCGGATGGGGAATCGTTAAGAACAACCCGATTTATGGTGTGGGCACCGGTGATGTGCCAAAAGCTTTTGAGCTGGAGTACATCAAAAACTTGACAAAACTGAAGGTTGAGAATAGGGCGAGGGCACATAACCAGTACCTGACCATGCTATTGACCTTTGGTATACTCGGATTCATCGTGTTTATCTATTGCATGTTTCTGCCACTGACCTACCCACAAGTAAGAGCGGATGACACCTACCTGATTTTCATCGTTGTAATAGGATTGAGTTTTTTGACAGAAGACACGCTCGAAACCCAGCAAGGCCTCAGTTTTTACATGTTCTACTCAGGAGTGCTGTTACTCTGCAAAGACTATTTTAGGCCGAGCACTTCGTTGTAAATCGCCAAAGTCTTGGCAGCCATTTCTTCTTTACTGCATGATAACACGTGTGTCTTTGCACCTTGAGCCAGTTGAGCCCCTAGCGCATCATTGTCACATATTCTCATCACAGCTTTGGCTAGCGAAGCGGAGTCGCCCACAGGGCAAAGTAGGCCTGTACGTTCGTGAATAACAGACTCTGGGATGCCTCCTGCCGCAGTAGCAACCACAGGCACTTCACAGGCAAATGCGTCAAGTATAGTCGTGCCCAAGCCTTCGGTTTTTGAGCTAATCAGAAAGACATCGATGCTCGGCAATACCTGCGGTATATCATCTATAAATCCCGTCATGATGACATCATTTCTCAGGCCTTTTTCATCGCGATATTGCTTGATGGCTACCCTTTCTGGACCATCACCAATGATGAGGTACCTTGCCTTTAGGCCCATTTCTTTGAGGCGCAAACAGGTATCTATGAAGGTGAAATAATCTTTGTGTGGAGCAATGGCCGACACGTTGGCTATGATTTTCTCATCAGCGGAAATATCATAGCGCTCACGCAATTCGTTAGGATTAACGGCAGCAGTAAATCGGCTGAGGTCTATGCCGCTCCTAACCGTGCATGCCAATTCTGGGCGCGATACACCCTCTCTCACCATGGCCTCAATGGCTTCTGACACGCAGATAAACTTCTTGATACTACTCAGTCCGTACTTAAATCTTGAAAAGGGATTCTTCTTTAATGGAAAGTCCACTCTACGACTAACTATCAACGGCACATCTAGTCCAGTAGCGATACTCGCTCTAGCTACCAAACCATGACTCTTAGACGAGTGAATGTGGATGAGGTCAGGTTTAAAATCAGCCACCGTGCGCACCAGATCTTGAAAAGAAAACAGTCCATAAGAGCTGGTGTCATGGGCCACTTTCTCAGACTGGCACCATTCTACAAAAGGACTTTCTGCACGCGCCAGCACATGGATATCTACTCCAGCCATCAGCGACTCTTTAATCAAATAGGCAATCTGCTGTTCGCCTCCTCGCCAAGTGGTTTCACTACTCAAATGGAGCACTTTCATATCGTCTCGCCAGATTTGATGAGGGCAATTTTCTTATAGCGATCAGCTACAGATTTTGCAGACAGTGTAGCAATAGTCCAACCCACTTTACCATCCAGGATACCCAGCTTGAGTATGTAATGCCTAAAAAACCTGAAAGCAGGTTTAATCCACAAATGATACAGCGTCACACGGCCAGTGTTGGGCGCTCTGTCTTTTGCTGAGTTGCTGGTGTAGCGGTCAAATTTTTTCATGTATTGACCCATGCTTGAATAAGTGAAGTGAGTCAACTTGTTCTTTAAGAGGCCAATCTTTCCATCACAGGCTATTTCCTCATGCACCAGCGTCTCAGTATACCGACAGCGGTCGCGGTGAAAAAACCGAATCACCTTATCATCTTGCCAGCCACTATACTTTACCTCTTGGCCCAAAAAGTGATTCTTTCGTTTTATCCAGTAGGCATCAAGTAGTTGATCAGACTTCAATAGCCCTTGTATTTCATTTTGTAATTCAGGCGTGCATCGCTCATCAGCATCAAGCAGCACGATGCGTTCATGCTTTGCCTGCGGAATAATCCAGTTTTTTTGCTTGGCAGGACTCTCGTACTCATGCCGCAATACCTGCGCCCCCTCGGCTTTGGCAAGTTCTACAGTCTTGTCCGAGCTAAATGAATCAACCACTATTACTTCGTCACACCACGCCACCGAGCGCAGCGCTTCGCTAATATGCTCCTCTTCATTGAAGGTGGTGATGATGGCTGTAATTTCTGACATGAGAACGCTCAACGCTACCTTAGCGAATGTATTGTTTTTGAGTCTAAACCTTTCTTAAGCATTGATGTAGAGTCTTTTAACTCGATGAGAAATAGAGGTCAATACTTCATAGGCTATCGTGTCCAGTTCTTTGGCTAGTTCATTTAGCGGCTTTTGAGGACCAATAATCTCCACACGACTACCCTCATGACAGGTTATGTCGCTGATGTCAATCATGCACATATCCATGCAAATATTACCTACAAAAGGCGCACGTTTATCTCCTAAACATACTGATCCATGCCCATTACCTAGCCTTCTAGATAGCCCATCAGCGTAGCCCACAGGCAGAATAGCGATGCGCATGTCACGGTTTAATTTTAACTGCCCGCCATAACCGATGGTCTCGCCAGCCTTGACCGTTTTAATTTGAGAAATCTCTGAGTGAAGACTAATCACAGGCTCCAGATTATGCTCCTCTACCGGACTGTGTCCGTATAGCCCAATGCCCAAGCGGACCATCTCATGTTGCTCGTCTGGAAATCGCAATATGCCAGCCGTGTTAAGCACATGGAAGAGCAGATGTTCACCGCCATTGCTCTTAATTTCTTTTTTTATCTGGCTAAATGCAGCGAGCTGATTTGCAGTCACTTGATCTTGATCAGCATCATCACTCGCCAGCAGGTGCGAGAAGATAGAGCGCACACTAAGCGCCTGTTGATTTTTTAAATCGGACCATACATCTATGAGTGATTCAGCGCTCATTCCCAAGCGATTCATGCCGGTGTCCACTTTGAGGTGAATTGGAAATCCATCAATCATTCTAGTCTTCATGGCTGACTTCAACATGTCCAAAGCGCGGACAGAGTATACTTCAGGTTCAAGCCTAAAACTGATCAGGTTGTCCATATCTTCTTCGCCCCAATTCATCACCATTATTGGCGATTCCAGCCCTTTCTTTCTGAGTGTTACTCCCTCGTCTGCATAGGCCACTGCCAGATAATCTACACCGTGAAAGTCGAGCACTTGGGCCACTTCTGCATCGCCACTGCCGTATGAAAAAGCCTTTACCATGGCCATGGTTTTTACGCCAGGCGAAAGCCGTTCTCTATAGTAATTTAGATTATGAACCATGGCCTCAAGGTCAACAGTGAGCACTGTGCGGTGACCGCTAGAGACCAGCGCACTGCGAATGGCTGAGTATTCTGGACTCCACACTCCTTTGACCAGCACGATGCGTCCTTCTACCAATAGAGATAAATCAAGACCTAAGAATGCTTCGACTGATTTATGCCATTGCGCTGTAGGTATCTGTTTTGCAAGTTGCTCAAGCCCAGTGCCTATCAAGTGTACCTGATCTATATTCTCTTCGTTGATGGCTGAAGCGATACTGGCTGAGCGCAGTTCATTTTTAAGCGCTTGATGTGGGTTAGCCATCAGTATGATGACTTTGTCTCGCGCTGCCGCTTGCACAGAGAGTGTGTCCATGGCGCTCATGATGCTAGGCCCGTCCAGGGGGCTTTGGTCAGAAAGCAAGGTGCTTTTATATCGACCATCAATCATTTCGATACTTCTCCCTTCGTCTAGTTTTTTACTTAATTGCGCAGCGATACGGTCAGCAGAGTGTCCCAACAAAATCATCAGCGCGATAAGTCTCATTCTGTGAGCCAAGTCATACTCACTGTCCATGGGAATGTGCAGCGTTTGACTTTTTCCTCCGCTACAGTATGTCACTTTGCTGATGTCTGGCTCTTGTTCTGCCGCAACTAAATGAAGGTCAGAGTCAGGATCTTTACCCCAGGTAAAGCACTTTTCGCGCCCGTGCTTTTTAGACATGACCTCATGCACCATTGGGTCGTCTTTGCAATAAATGATGCGCTGGCAACTTTCGAAAAGCAGTGCTTTCTCCTCTAGTTTTTCTAGCCGTGAAGTAAACCCGTTATCATGCGCTTCAGCAAGATCTGTGAATATGCCAATGTCTGGTTTCAACATGTCGGAGAGCAGCGCCATTTCGCCCGGCATGGATATGCCAGCCTCCATGAGTGCGAGGTCATGCGATGAGTCCATGGCCAGAATAGACAGTGGAACACCTATCTGTGAATTAAAACTCCGTGGCGAACGTATGATGCTGTGAAACGAAGACAATGCGCGATAGGCCGTCTCTTTAAAAACGGTCTTGCCAGCACTTCCAGTAATAGCGACTAGCGGATAGTCAAACTGTGATCGGTGGTGACGCGCTATTTTCTGCAAAGCTTGCACCGTGTTTGTGACAAGAAGAGCAGCACAGCCTTGAGGCAGCCCTTCTGTTTTTTCGACCATAAACACGTGTACTCCGTGCGCAAAGGCGGCCTCAATATAGTCGTGACCATCATGATGCGCACCGCTAATGGCCAAAAACATGGCGTCTTTGGCATGTCTTATTTTCCTGCTGTCAATCAACAAGTGGGAGACAAACACATCTTCTCCAATGACCTGAGCACCGCACACTAAGGCTAATTCGCTCAGTGAGTAATTCATTTTTCTTGATTAGGATTGGCGGCTTCTTCAGCTGCCGTAATCCGAAGATAACATGCCCTGCACAGTGGCTGATAATTATTGGTCTCGCCCAGCACCACTAGCTCTTCTTGGGTCGTCATTCTGTGAGAATAGGTAGCCAAGTCGCCACAGTCCATGCAGATGGCGTGCACCTTGGTGACAAATTCTGCGCGTGCCAGTAGAAGAGGCATCGGGCCAAAAGGCTTGCCGCTGAAGTCCATGTCAAGCCCAGCCACAAGCACACGTATGCCTTGATTAGCCATCACATCACAGACATCAGGCAGGTCAGTGTCAAAAAACTGCGCCTCATCAATGCCGACTATGTCAAAAGACTGCACCTTGGTCAAAATCTCTTTGGCCGAATCAACTACGGTAGACTTGATACTATTTTTATCATGGCTGACCACTTTGTCTTCCGAGTAGCGGTTATCTATCCGCGGCTTGAAGATTTCTACTTTCTGATTGGCCAACTCGGCTCTACGTAGTCGCCTGATAAGTTCTTCAGTCTTGCCGGAAAACATGCTCCCGCAGATGACTTCTACCCATCCTTTTTTTGGCCTTCTTTTGCTTGTATTTTCTAGAAACATGCGCTATTCATTCCCCATGATTTCGGGGCATGGGTGAAATTATTGAAATTTGATCACTTTTGACGGAGATAGATGGCTAAGGAAAAAGACTACAAATCGCTTAAATCGCTTGGTAAAAGCATAGCAAAAGCCTGCGCGGACCTTGAGAAAGGTACGCTTGGGCTGGACGGCATCAAGGCAATGTTGCTCGATATCAGGGAGATAGAGGAGCGTGCAATCATTTTAAATTACAAGGCGATTGAGAAGATAGCCAAGGGTGAAGTCGGAGAACCCAAGGTGAAAACTAAAAGTCCGGAGACAAATTCTGGGAGTTTGACTTTCAGATTTGATCCTATTGACGAAGAATCGACAGAGGAAACGGAACCTTCTGAGCCAGATAATCAGATTTCTTTGATAGACTCCATTCAAGAGATTAAAGGAGCAGATCAAGTCAAAAAGGAACCTGAACCAATCGAGCCTAAAAAGGAACCGAAGAAAGAGCCCGCGAAAGAACCTACTCAAAAACCAGTAAACGAACCAGCACAAGAGAGTAAGCCAAAGAAGCCGATAGAATCGCCAGAAAAGCCGAAAAGGAAAAAGGATAAGAAAACGTCAATTAATGATGAGGTAAAGGCCAAGTCTAAGCCCAGTCTCGCTCAAAAACTGAGTAAAAAACCAATTGATAACATCAACAAGGCGCTCAACGTCAATGCGCGAATAGGTATCGTGAAAGAACTCTTTAAGGGCGATGCCGATTTGTTTAAGGCATACATTGAGAAAATAGAAAACTGTGGCAGTCTGCAAGAGGCTCAAGACATGTTAGACCAAGGCGTGAAGGCAGGTAACTGGAAAGAAGATGGAAACAGCGTAACAATGCTGAAAGGACTAATCGAGCGGAGGTTCTCAACATGAGTCGGCTAGTTGTTATTCTCTTTATGATACTCAGCATCACGCTGCCAGCTCAAGACTTGGATTATGTAAAACAGCAGGCCGATATTCTTGCTGCACCGGACATGTATGGCCGAGGCTATGTCAATAATGGTGTGGGTCTAGCGGCCAATCATATAGAGGGTGAGTTTAAAAAAATGGGGCTCTCTCCAGTGTCAGGTCAGTATCGTCAAGACTTTGTACACTCTGTCAATACATTTCCTTCAGCCATGAAAATCTGCCTCGGCAGAAAGGAGTTAAAGGCGGGCGAAGATTTTCTAGTTGACCCTTTGTCTTCTCCTATGAGTGGTAAGTATAAAGTCAATTACCTCGAGCCAGACCAACGCTACTTTGTGGTTGGCTTGCCCCAAGTTGAGCAGAATGAGATTAATGTAGTGGACTGCCGCATGACTAAAGAAATGCGGGCGGACAGCATTGATGATAAGGATCAACAAAGCATGCTAAGAAGCATGCAAGGATATGTCAGGTCTACCACTACAAGGAACTCAGCCATGGTACTCACCGATGAGAAATTTGTGTGGGGAGGAGCTCAGACTAGAAATGGAGGCGCATTTATCAGCATTCATGGAGACGCGTTTCGAGCCAAAGGCAAGATGACCATTGATATTGAAAATGAGTTCATCCCAGAGTATACATCAACCAATGTAATGGGAATGGTGACAGGTTCCTTGTACCCAGATTCATTCATTGTATTCACCGCGCATTATGACCACTTAGGTATGATGGGCCAAGAGGCCTGTTTTGCTGGTGCAAATGACAATGCGTCTGGCACCGCAGTGATGATGAGTTTTGCAAAACATTATGCCGAAAATCCACCGGAGTGTTCAGTCGTATTCATCGCCTTTGCTGGAGAGGAGATTGGACTTGTCGGGTCTTTTCACTTTGCAGAAAATCCATTGATACCGCTAGAGAAGATTGGCTTTTTGCTAAACCTCGACCTCTTTGCATCTGGCGCTGAGGGCATCACCATAGTCAATGCCACCGAAGTACCTGAGGCCTATGCCTTGCTCGGAAGTATCAATGAGGAAAAGGACCTGCTTCCATTAGTCAAGAAGCGAGGGCCATCAGCAAATAGCGATCATCACCCATTCACTTTAAAAGGAGTTCCGGCCATATTTATTTATGCCATGGGGGGCAGCAAAGCCTATCATGACATACATGACACGCCAGACAAACTCACCTTTGATGAGTATCCAGATATATTCACTTTGCTGACCACTTTTGTGGACCGCTTGAACAAATGACCTATGCTCTATCTGGTACCCACACCCATTGGTAATCTAAAAGACATCACGCTGAGGGCTATCGAGTTGCTCAATGAAGTAGATCTCATTTTAGCAGAAGACACGCGAGTGACGGGTAAATTGCTAAAGCACTTTGAGATTGATACCAAGATGACCTCCTTTCATCAGCATAACGAGCATAGGACGGTAGACCGCTGTATCGAGCAATTAAAAAATGGCCTTCAGATAGCCTTAGTGAGTGATGCCGGCACACCAGGAATCTCAGACCCTGGTTACCTCCTTGTGCGTGATGCCGTAAAGGAAGAAATCAAGGTGCAGTGTCTTCCAGGCCCAACTGCTTTTGTGCCTGCCTTGGTAGTCTCTGGATTTCCGACAGATCGATTTGTTTTTGAAGGCTTCCTGCCTCAAAAGAAAGGCAGAATGAAACGACTGGAAGCGCTCGTAAACGAAGAGCGAACCATCGTCATGTACGAGTCGCCACATCGCATTATTAAGCTCTTAGAACAGATATCTGCAGTGTTAGGTGAAGACCGTCAAGTATGCACTGTTAGAGAGATTTCAAAAATCTACGAAGAGTCGCGAAAGGGCACACCTGCTGAGCTCATCACTCACTTTACCGACAAGGGCGTGAAGGGAGAATTTGTAGTACTGATTGCTGGAAAATAAAAACGCCCTTGCCGAGGCAAGAGCGTTTCTCTAATCTTTCTAATACAGGGATATGCTTAGAGCTCTATTCTAAACGCTCCTCCAGTTATAGCTCTATTACTAGTCGGCAATCCAAGTCCATCACTAACAGTTCCAGAGAACGTGCCTTCAATGAAAATAGGTGCCGTCAAGAAATTAACCGCAGTAACATCTACAGTAATTCCAGTGCTACTATTTGCACTTGTAAATACTGATCCATCATTATCGGTAAACGAAACAGATCCTGGTGAGGCGGCTCCAAAGTTTAAGAACCAGTTGTCGTTTGGACCACCAATGTAGTTTGCATCAAAGATGCCTGGCTGCTGATACTCATCATCATTTAAGACAATCTGCATAGAGTGTGCAGCTCCACCTTGGATAGTCAACACATCTGGAACCTGAAGAGTTGCATCTCCAATGTCTAAGTTGTAGTTGATGGATGCAAACACACTTTCGTAAAGCACACCATCTACTGTGTATACCAAGAATACTTCATCTGAGGCACATGGGAGACAACCATTCATATTCACAATTGGTCCACCGCAGTCGATGTCAGTCTCTACACCATCTTGAACACCATTGGTACATAACGTAGCACATGGTGGGCAAGCTGATAATCCGTCTGTACCATCGTAGCAATCTATTCCATCTTCAAATCCGTTTTGCACGCCATCTCCACAGAGAATAGGGTCATTACAAGCGACACATCCAGACTCGACACCACAATCTATGGCCTCTTCAAGTCCATTAAGTATCCCGTCATCACAGAGTTCTGGGCACGTAGGGCAACCACATCCTCCGCAGTCTATTCCTATCTCGTTTTGAGCATTGTCTGGTCCAAACGTGTCAATGACACCGTTAGAGCAATGAGAGAAGTTACATGAAGGACATACGCCTCCACAATCTGCACATGGGCCTTCGCCACCATTTACCAAACCATCATTACACAAGTCAACACAAGGCACACAGCTTGGTCCTCCACAGTCTACGGTCTCAATAATTTCTTCATTTGGCGGGAAACCAATCACGATTTGCTCACCATCATCATGATAACCATTTTCACAAGGGTCACAGATAGGACAATCACTCAAAGACCCAGGGTAACCTGAATTGGTCGTAATAGGATTTGGGAAATTAGGATGACCTGGTGGGTAAAACTCCCAGCGACAATCTACCCAGTTTTCAGATACAGTTGGGTCAAACGGGTTGATATCAAGTATTCCATTCTCACAGCAGAAGAGGCCTTCATCTTCACACGGTCCACCACAATCAACTCCTGTTTCTTGCCAACCAGCAACCCAGTCGAGTATACCATTGTCGCACGAAGGCGGACATTCTAGGCAGTTAGGGCCACCACAATCCACAAATTCCTCGCTTTGGTTTAAGATACCGTCATCACAAGAGGCAAAAATTCTGTTGTCTTCATGATAGCATGAGCTTACGAAAAGCACAATGGCTAAGGACACTAACAGATATTCGAGAATACTCTTCATTGTTAATAAAGTAATAAGTTGAAGACAAATATAAGTCTATGAACCCGCTTATCAAACAAAGATAGGGTCAGTATCAACAGGCGAAATATGACATATCATGGTATTGCTGATAGACCTTATTCCCGCAGGCCATACTCTCATGCGGATATGTACCTTTAGGGCCGTCAAACCCTTATGAATGAAGAGAATACTGAATTGCATCAACGGTGAACTAGTCGAACCAATAAGTGGCTCCTTCTTGGAAAACTATGCGCCAGGCACTGGCCAAGTGTATGGCGAGATTCCAGATTCTGACGGTTCAGATGTAGAAAAAGCAGTGGAAGCTGCAAAGTCCGCTTTTTCTACTTGGAGTAAGACTTCTAAAGATGAACGAGGAAAAATCATGCTCCGCATCGCGGATTTGATTGATCAAGATGCAGAGCGTCTGGCCAAAGCAGAGTCATTAGATAATGGTAAGCCCGAGTGGCTAGCGGCACGGGTTGATATACCAAGAGCTGCCTCTAACATGAGGTTTTATGGTACGGCCATCATGCACTTTGCGTCAGACTCCCATCACATGGAAGGCTCAGCGCTAAACTATACCACGCGCAAACCGCTCGGTGTGGTGGCCTGTATTTCACCATGGAATCTTCCTTTATACCTCTTCACATGGAAGATAGCACCAGCCCTAGCGGCTGGTAACTGTGTGGTGGCAAAACCCTCTGAAGTGACTCCTTACACGGCATTTCTGCTCTCAGAAATTTGCATCAAGGCGGGCCTGCCGGCAGGTGTGCTCAATGTGGTGCATGGACTCGGAGCTAAAACAGGTGCTTCAATGGTGGAGCACAAGGATGTAGCGGCCATCAGTTTTACTGGAGGAACGACTACAGGAGAAGCCATCGCACGTGTGGCTGCACCAAAGTTTAAAAAGTTGTCTTTAGAGCTCGGTGGCAAAAACCCAAACCTAATCTTTGCCGATTGCGATTTTGATGACATGATGAGCACCACTATGCGCTCTTCATTTGCAAATCAAGGGCAGATCTGCCTCTGCGGATCCAGAATTTTAGTGGAAAAGAGCATCTATCAGCAGTTTAAAGAGGAATTTGTGAAACGCACCAAGGCGCTTAAAGTAGGCCCGCCCACTGAGCAATCGTCAAAAATGGGGGCCATTGTATCAGAGCAGCATATGAACAAAGTCTTGTCATATATAGAGTTGGCTAAAGAAGAAGGAGGCACCGTGCTGTGCGGAGGAGAGCGGCTGAGTATGGAGGGTGACTTTAGCTCAGGCTGGTATATCGCGCCAACTATTATTGAAGGCTTATCGCATGATTGCCGGACAAATCAAGAAGAAATATTTGGCCCTGTGGTGACCATCATGCCATTTGATTCAGAGCAAGAAGCATTGACTTACGCCAATAGCACAGAATATGGTTTGGCGTCTACAGTTTGGACCTCAGATTTAAATCGTGCGCATCGAGTGGCAGACAGATTAGAGGCGGGCATCGTGTGGGTTAATACCTGGTTGCTAAGAGATTTGAGAACTCCTTTTGGAGGGGTTAAAAATTCGGGAGTAGGAAGAGAAGGTGGCTTTGAAGCGCTTCACTTTTTTACTGAACCTAAAAACGTCTGCGTCAGAATGAAAGACGACTAATCAGCGCTTTTGATTTTCCGCGCGCTGCAGTGTTTTCATACCATTGGTAAAGAACCAAGCAAACGTCCTATTGAACCAAGTTTCGGCATTGCCGAGTGCTTTTATAATCTTCATGTTTTTGATGGTTGTGTTAACTAATGCTACACGAATCTAAACGGAATAATTGAATTTTTAATTGCCCTTTGGGGGGATATTTGGCTTTTCTTAACACCTTTTTGTGGGAATCCTGAATCAAAACAGAAGACGTGAATTTCCCTAGTTTTGTCAAACAGTAGTTTGATTGCACTGATTATATATGTTGGACTCCAAGGACAAAAAAACCCTCCTCGAAAGAGGATTTTCTGAAAAAGACATTGCAGATCAATTGTCTATTCTGTCCAAATCATCTACATCAGTTTCTCTTCACAGTCATGCCGCCATTGGTGACGGGATTATCCGTTTTACCAGTGAGGAAGTCAGTCAGCTTTGTGAGACCTATCAGCAAGAAAAAGAGTCGATGCGCGTGCTGAAGTTTGTGCCGTCATCTGGAGCGGCAAGCCGTATGTTTAAAGATTTACGCGCCTTTGCGTTAAGTAAAGAAATGACGGCCCCTGTGCGTGAGTTTCTAGAGCGCAAAAGAGACTTTGCCTTTTGGACTGCCGACATGGAAGACATGACAGATGAGGTCTTGGTTGACCATCTGCTCAATCATCCTGCCAAGGGCATGGCCTCACTGGCCAAAGGCTCAGTGCTGTTTCATCGCTATGCGGATGGTTCAAAGACGGCCTTTGCCGAGCACTTGTCAGAAGGCATGGACTATGCGGCCTGTAATGGCACGGTAGATATTCACTTCACGCTGCCAGCAGATAAAGAGACTTCTATCAGCGCTCATTTGCAGGAGCTTTCTGAGCAGTATAGTTCAGAGTTTAAAGTTGATTTCACACTGACATCATCACTTCAGTCGCCATTGACTGACGTCATGGCAATGGACTCAGAAGGTAAAGTGGCCAGAGCAGCAGACGGGACGGTTTTGTTAAGGCCTGGTGGTCACGGTTCACTCATACATAATGTAAACCAAGTAGAGGCCGACCTCATCTTCATTAAGAATATTGACAATGTCGTGCCAGCCGAAAAAAGGAATGACACCATACGGTATAAAAT
>CAYSDH010000001.1:0-120353 GCA_964429805.1 uncultured Flavobacteriales bacterium | reverse complement strand
CTGGCTGGCCATCTGCTTGCTCAACGAAAGTTAGCACTGCGCTTGGAAAGTGACTTTAAGGCAGGCGAAAAATCAAAAGAGGAAGTCTTGGCATTTATCTCAGAGCTTGGACTAAAAGTGGTTGCCGAACAAAGTGACGATGACTTGATAGCGCTGCTAAATAGACCATTTAGAGTGTGCGGCATGGTGCAGAATGAAGGGGAGCCCGGAGGCGGTCCGTTTTGGGTGAAAACCAAACAAGGACTCAGCCTACAGATTATAGAATCTGCGCAGATTGACAAAAGCAAAGATGACCAACAGGCCATCGCCAAGTCTGCGACTCACTTTAATCCGGTTGACTTGATTTGTTGTCCTTACGACCTTCACGGACGCAAGCTAAATCTTCTGCATTACAGAGATATGGACAGTTCTTTTATCTCCTCGAAAGTGGTAGACGGAAAGCAACTTAAAATCATGGAGTGGCCTGGACTGTGGAATGGAGCAATGGCTCACTGGAACACCATATTTGTAGAGGTGCCACTCAGCACTTTTAATCCAGTCAAAACAGTGAACGACCTGCTCAGGCCGATGCACACTGTTTAAAGTCCGAGGGCTTTATTTAGTTCACTCATGCGCTCATCGAGTTGCGCTGCCACCTGGTCATGATTCTCTAAAGTCTGTAACTCTGCCTTGACAGATATGTAAAACTTAATCTTGGGTTCAGTTCCTGAAGGACGTGCAGTCACCTTGGCACCATCAGCGAGTAAAAACTGCAAAACATTAGAGCGAGGCAAGCCCGTTTCTTTTGTGCTTCCATCTCCGAGATGCTTTAATCCGCTGCTATAATCAATACGGGTCGTCACTGGACTTCCAGCAATTTCTTTTGGCGAGTTATCCCTCAGGTCTTTCATTATCTGCTGAATTTCTTCGGCTCCAGACATTCCCTTCTTAACCAGAGATACTAGCGACTCCTTGTAAAAGCCATGCTCCTTGCGAATTTCCTTGAGCAGTTGGTATGCCGTTTTACCCTTGGAGTGTGCCCATGCGGCCATCTCACAGAGCATGATGGTTGAGATGACAGCATCTTTGTCTCTCACCACATCACCAATCAAGTAGCCATAACTCTCTTCTCCACCACCTATAAATGTCTTTCCTTCCAACTTGCCAATCAGCTCAGCGATGTACTTAAATCCTGTCAATGTATCGTGACAAGGTGTGTCATAGTGGTCAGCTATGGACCTTAGTAGTTCGCTTGTCACTATCGTCTTTGCGATGTAGGCGTTCTCGTTGCTGAGCCCTTTTTCTTTTCGCACTTCGCACAAGAACTTTATGAGTAGCGAAGCGGCTTCATTTCCATTTAAGAGAATCATCTTCCCTTGGTCGTTCCGCACGGCCATCCCCACACGGTCTGTGTCTGGGTCGGTACCAAACAGGATGTCGGCATTGACTCGGTCGCACTCCTCAAGCCCCATTTTCATGGCACTTTGCTCTTCTGGATTTGGCGATTGAACTGTGGGAAAATCTCCACTAGGCTCGGCTTGCCCTTCTACGATGTGCACGTGAGTATAACCAGCTCTCTTTAGTCCTTCGGGTATCATTGTGATGCCTGTGCCGTGCAGAGAGGTATAGCAGATGCGTAGCTCTTTTTTTGCTGCGGCATCAACAGGAATCTCGGTCAGTTCAAGGCTTTGATTGAAGTATGCCTCATCTACTTCTGTACCAATCGGCACAATGAGTGATTGGTCTACATCACTTTTAATGTCAGCAGGCGAGAGCACCTTTCTGACTTCATCAATCACTCCTTTGTCATGCGGTGGCACTAGCTGTCCGCCATCATTCCAGTAGACTTTGTAGCCGTTATATTCTTTAGGATTATGAGAAGCGGTAATCACTATACCGGCTTGACAATTTAAATGTCGCACGGCAAAACTCAGCGATGGAGTAGGACGCAAGTCTTCATATAGATATGCCTTAATTCCATTTGAGGCCATTATTTCAGCGGCTCGTTGAGCAAAAAGCGGACTGTTATTTCGACTGTCATACGCGATAGCCACTGACACCTGGTCCAATTCAGAAAATGCCGCATTCACATAATTGGCAAGGCCTTGGGTGGCATATCCTACGGTGTAAATGTTGATTCTGTTTGTTCCCACACCCATGATTCCTCTCAGACCGCCTGTGCCAAACTCGAGCTCTTTATAAAAGCACTCACTTAACTGATCGCTGTCTTCAGCCATCATCTTTTTGACAGCGTCTTGGGTGACTGTGTCAAAGGACTCACTGGACCAAAAGGCCGCTCTTTTTTCTACTTCTGAGCTCATAGTATACTAATTCAGGCCTGCGAAGATAAGTAAGATCGCTGTGAGCCTTTGTTTTATGCAGATGCCCAAAAAAGGAGAGTAATTCAGGAACAAATTATCACTGCCCCACGTAAGCTAGCTTAAGAATTTGATTCATCTGATATTTCGCCTGATTGAAGTCCTTCGGCAGAGGAGAGAGATTAGTGAGCAACGAGTTAGGTTGACAGGAAATCCGAGGATTCAATTTAAGGTGAATATGGGGAGGAGGCCACTAGGCTTCCTCCTCTTTTTTTATAGCACCTATCGGCCAGAGTGGATGAAACTTTGACCGCAAACATGCGTATACACGTGTAACTGAATTAAGATGAAATCAATTATAGTTTTTGTTCTAGTTGTTTGCGCCTCCATGAGTATGGAAGTCAATGCCCAGTGCCTGACAGACCAACTCTGGACCGACTCATATATCTACACCGACCAATACGTCACACAGTCATTTGAAACCTGCACCAGCGGAAACGTGGAGCGGTTTGATTTTTTCATTCACAATTTTGAGCAAGGAGATCTTGCTATTGAGATGAGCATCTTTGAGGGTGACGGCACGACTGGCCCCATGATTTTTTCAGATCAGTTTACCGTGGGTGATGGCTGGGGAACGCTCAACAGCTATTTCTTTGATACGGACCTTTGGCTTTCTGAAGATGTGGTGTACACTATGAAGTTTGACTTTCAAGATCAGTATGGCGCGTGTTGGGTAAGTCTTTCAGATGTCTATGATGAAGGAGTCTTTTCGTATGACGTAGATGTGATGGTTGAAATGGACCTTGGATTTAGAGTCCACATGCCCGCTCCGCCTGCCACGCCTTGCAGCGTGTGGAAAGGAATCGTCAATGACCAGTGGGATGATCCGCAAAACTGGACGCCAGAACTTGTACCAGATTCAAATTTTTGCGCGGTGATTCCCGTGTTGACTTCTGGGGTGTATCCAGACATTAACGAAAAAGCCAACGTACGCAGTTTGACTATTGAAGAAGGCGCCATGATTACCGTTCAAGATCAAGCAAGACTGAGCGTTTATGATGATTTGATGGTCTACGGTGAGAGTGACTTTACTGGAGATGTCGTGATGATAAACTCGGCTAACGATGCGTCCATTCAAGGAGGCGTGACCTTTAACAGACTCATTGTTTACGGGCTACTATTCTGCATGGAGCCAATTGTAATTAAAGATCTTTTAGACCTCAGTAATGGTCAAGTAATCAACTTCGGCACAGAGATTACTGTGCTTGAAAGCGAAGAACATAAAGGCCATGTGTACGCGCCTGGCAACAATTTTAGTGGTCAAGTGACCTTGAAAAAGAAATTTGATCACGATGGTGCGCAGTTGTACGCAGCTCCTGTTTCTGACAACACGATTGGTCAACTTCAAGACTCGACCAATGCCGAGCAGCTGCTTGAATTTAACGAAGGAACTCAGCTCAGTAATTTTCATGACCACTGGGAAGAAGGCGCGGATCAAAACGCGCAACACTCACCTATAGACGCATACAGACTAGAAAGTGACGAAGGAGAATATGTATCTGCCACAGGCCAGATTAGTACAGAAAATCAGGTAGTTGCAGGCTCTTCGAGTTCAGGAAATCAACATGGTGATTGGAAATTTGTGGCAAACCCTTATCCGAGTATCCTAGACTGGAACTCAGTGGGAGAGGCAGCAGAGGGCACCAAAGCCTTGTACAAGTGGAACGAGGAGGAGCAACAATTTAGCGCCTATGTGACTGGTATTGGCACACATGATGCCAGCACGAGAATAAGACCGATGGAGGGCTTCTTCATACGCGTGCCTGTGGGCGAAGAAGTAGAAATAAACTACGACAGAGATGTGGTGCGTCCAGTAGATTTGTACAATGCCCCAGTTGATGATGTTGTCTTTGAGCCACTGCTCAAACTGCGCGTAGAAAGTAGCACCGGGGTAGACAACACAGTAGTGTCTCTGCACCCAGACTCAGACGCGTCAACAGAAAGTAACCGCGATGCCTTTAAGGTGCCGAGCATGAATAAGGAGATGCCCACCTTGGGGTCCATTTCAAGCGAAGGGTATGTGCTGTCTATCAACAGACTTAACCTCGATGAGAATAACGGTGTTGTACCGCTATACTTTACACCCGGTTCAGAAGGGCAAATCGTGTTTGATGCTCAACTGATAGAAAACTTTAACGGTCAAGACGAGATTTACCTAGAAGATAGAAAAGAAGGTCACTTTCATAATCTGTTTAGCGCGGGTTCGTACACCACATACTTTGCTCAACAAGATGTGGCTACAAGGTTTTTCTTACATCTAAATTGGAGTCCGCAAGGACATGAGCAAGTGCCTCAATCAGAACTGACTGATGAGCCTGATAACAAGCCGCTTATCTATTCGTTTGAAGACCAGGTGCACGTCATACCACCTGATGAAGAGCTGTTTCTGGCTAAAACCAGTATTCAGATTTACTCTATGAATGGGTCACTTATATATGCCGATGTACTGAGCATACCAAAAGAAAAACTGGTGATTAACACGCATGTAAATCCTGGATACTATCTAGTCAGAATAAATGATGGTAAAACAGAAACGGTCGAAAAAGTAATGCTCGAATAGACCAATTAAAATCTTAGAAGAAGCCTCCTAATTGGAGGCTTTTTTATTTCCCAAAAATGGGCGATTAGTAATTTGTATCCCTTGATTCCGCAGTTTTGTGGATAGAATAGATTTCCCCAAACTTTAGATGCGAGTTCGATTCTTGCCGGGGCTATCAGTCAAGACTCAAGTTTTAAAGAATGGTAAAAAGCAATTGGGCCACTATTCATTGCTGATTCTTATCCTTGTGACGCGAAAAATGAACAGATTGATGCTTGAGTAGTCGAAATCGGGTCCACAAATCGTTGTGAATAAGAAGAATACTATGCAGAGCCGTCAAAGCAGTAAAGCCTACTTTTATTAATTCCATGTCTAGCAGACGAACACTAAAATATTCACTCACCGCATTGTGCACATTGTGCATAGCCTTGACCCAAGCTCAGGACTGCAATGACCCTGTTCAACTCTGTTTTCAGGAGATGAATAATGAGACAGAAGGCTCTACAGATGACGGGCCAATCACCACAGGCAGTTTTTCTTGTTTTGACGTGGACAATGCCTCTATGTACACTTTTGAAAGCGTTAGCGCAGGCCCATTTGATGTGGTCGTCTCGCAGATAGATTGTGAAAACGGTACCGACCCATTATTTGGAAACGAAATTGAGGTATTGGTGTTTCAAGCGCCCAATCCATGCGCCCCCGCCACCTACACCGAGTTAGCGTGCCAGTCAGGCACAAGTTTTATTGATATAGATAATTTGATGGCGGCCGATAGTGCTGAGACCTTTTACATTTTGGTAGACGGTTCCCTCATTTCTCCGCCAAATATTGCAGCGGCCAGTTGTGACTATACCATTCAGATTGCTGGCGTGGCAGTGGAGCCAGACCCGCCTTTTAGTGCTACGCCAATTTATAATGTGCCCTTTGGTACAGAGGTCGTTCTCAACGCATCTGGAGCCAACGAGTACCTCTGGACCGATGAGTTTGGAGCATTTGTAGATACTCTTGCCAACCCCACTATCACGCCACTTGATACCATGGTGTATACTGTTACTGGCCAAGTCGGCTCGTGTACACTTGAAGCGCAGGTGCTAGTCAATGTGATATTTGACATTTTCCCGTATAACGCATTCACGCCCAACGGAGACATGATACACGACTATTGGGAGATTCTGCAGTCAGATTTGTATCCGACTATGGATGTCCGAGTATATAGCCGTTGGGGCCAACAAGTTTACAGAAGCACGGGTTATGGAGAGGGTTCACAGCGCTGGGATGGAAGGAAAAATGGAACCCCCTTGCCCGCTGGCACGTATTATTATGTGATAGAGCTAAATAGAGAAGGGTTTGATGCACCGGCCATTACAGGTTCGGTTGCCATAATATACTAGACGATGAGGAGTGGGTTACTTATCATATTTGTATTTATTACCATGCTTGGTATGGCCCAGCAGGTGCCTCAATATTCGCATTATCTGTTCAATCAATTTCAGATTAACCCAGCCGTAGCGGGTTCTAAAGAGTGCCTGGACATGAGGTTTGGGTACCGCTCGCAGTGGGTAGGTTTCGAAAACGCACCGCGTACCGCCTTTGGCTCCATTAACGGGGTGATTGGCAAAAAGAAAGGCCGCACAAAAACGTTTCAGGCAGGGGGCATCATGCTCGAATCAGACATTACTGAGCCAACTTCAAGAACCACGGTTCAACTGGCTTATGCCTACCATTTTCCAGCTGGAAGAAAAACCACCGCATCAATTGGATTATATGCAGGTTTCACGCAGTACGTGCTCGATGTCACAGGCATTAATACGCCATTTGAAATGGACCCTGTACTTGCAGGCGGTTCAAACTCCAATCTCCTTATTCCTGAGGTGACACCAGGCTTTTGGTTCAAGGGTCCAACATTCTTCTTAGGAGCATCCTTACGCCACGTAACGGCCAATAAAATTGACGACTCTGACTTCCGAGTAGCGAGACTAAGACAGCACTTGGCCTTGACAGGCGGGAAGGCCATAAAAATGGGGGATAATTCTACCTTTATTCCGAGCACAATGATAAAATTCGCACCAACAGCCCCTTTGGCTGTTGATGTAAATGCCATGTTCGATTTCGATCAACGACTTGCAGTGGGTGTAGGTTATCGAAATGCAGATGCCTTTGTAGGGCTATTAAAACTGAATTTCCTCAACTATTTCACTCTTGGTTACGCCTATGACGTAACCACTTCTCCACTGAAAGCCAGCGCTTCGAATTCACATGAAGTAATATTGGGCATCACCGCTTGCCCATTTAACGGAGCTTCAGGACACGTGCCTTGCTCGGCATATGACTGAACATTAACTAAGTCGAATGAACTTAATAAAGCACACGCCACGCATAGTGGCACGGTACTTAGGCCTCTGTAGTTTACTCCTGCTGGTGGTCGCTGCTGATGCTCAGTCATTGGTCCAAGACCTTGAGCCATATCAAGATGCACTTACTATCAACAGAAATTTTGGTTGCACGTTTACAGCCACACCTAACCCTGTGCCGCCTTCGTGCAATGGTGCTGGAGACGGTCAGGCATGTGTCATAGAACCTGTTGATGGAGATGGGCCGTTCTCATATATGTGGGTCGGATTTCCAGACCTTGATGAGTGCCTAGAAAATGTCTCTGCCGGAACATATACCTGTATCGTTACGGACGGTAATGGGGTGTCTTGTGGGGTAGACGTGTCAGTGGTAGAGCCAGCTCCCTTGACAGTATTTAATATGCAGGCGGTCGCACCTTCATGTGCCAACGAGTGTGACGGTCAAGCCAACCCAGTTGTAATTGGGGGTAATGGTGGTAACCAGTTTGCCTATGATAGTGGAGAAGACGTGCAGAATGGTGTCATGCTCTGTAATCCTTTTCAACTTATCATTACTGATGAAAATGGCTGCACGATTGACACGACCTTTATGTTCCCAGATGAGCCTTTGCCCATCACCATTGAAGAGACTATTGTGGGGCTTGCTTGTTTCGGAGATGACGATGCCTCCATTGACATAGTTGTTTCTGGTGGCACCCCAGATTTCGAATTTTCATGGACAGGCCCAGAAGGATTTATTTCAGATGATCAAAATATTGACGGCCTCATAGCGGGCAGCTATATGCTCACCGTCACAGATGATAATGATTGTGCTACTTCGGCTTCTTACATGATTGAAGCTCCTGAGCCCATTGCCGTCATCGAGTCACTCACTCATGTAGAGTGCTTTGGTGAATCGACAGGAGCCATCAGTTTAGATGTAAGTGGAGGAGCTCCAGACTATGACTTTGACTGGACAGGTCCAGATGCGTTTAGCGCGGATGAAGAAGATATTTCAGATCTAATTGCTGGAGAATATCAACTAACTATTACAGATGATTTGCTCTGTGTCTCAGAATTTGACTTTGAGATACTCGAGTCTGAGCAGCTGGAGATAACTGCTGACACTACCCACATCTCTTGCTTTGGTCTTGATGACGGAGCGATTTCTGTGTCTTTCGATTTGGACTGCTCAGCATGTACTTTTGAATGGGAGGGGCCAGGTGGATTCACCGCTGACCAAGAAGACATCTCAGACCTCGGTCCTGGAGAGTATACCCTCACTGTGACGTACAATGATGTGTGTTCAGAAGAGGTGTCTTATGAAATTGTTGAGCCAGAAGAAATTATTCTTGATGCTGAGCCGACTAACATCACGTGTTTCGGAGGGTCAGATGGTAGTATAGATCTCTCCGTGTCAGGAGGGCAACCTGATTACACATTTGCTTGGACAGGCCCAGATGGATTTGTCTCAGACCAAGAGGATATTTCAGAGTTAATCATTGGCACATATTCGGTCACTGTAACAGATGACTCGGGTTGTACTGAGGCGCTCAGTGAAACCCTCACAGAGCCAATGCAGTTGGCCATTTCAGATTCCATTGTAGACGTCAAGTGTGCGAGTGAGTTGACAGGTGAGATTTTCCTAACTGTGTCTGGAGGCGTCATGGATTACGCATATCAATGGTCTGGACCCGATGGTTTCACAAGCAATGCGGAAGACATTGATGGATTAGATGAAGGAGAATATTCTGTCATTATTACTGACATGGTGGGTTGTGATACCATGCTGACTTACACAGTAGCTGAGCCAACGCCAATATCTATTGACACCCAAGATGTAATCAGCCCTCTCTGTGCGGGTGACGAGACAGGCTCAATCACGATTAGCGTGACTGGTGGAACACCGGATTATGATTTTTTATGGACCGGCCCGAATTCTTTTGAGTCAACGAATCAGAATATTTCGGCCATAGGCACGGGCACATACATGCTCACCATTTCTGATGATAATGACTGTGTATTTGAAAGCAGTGTAGAAGTCACAGAGCCAGATAGTTTAATGGCAGATGCCACAATAGAAGACCTCGTATGTTTTGAGGACAACACAGGGAGCATCATTCTAGATATTACTGGTGGCAGCCCTGATTACAGTATTTCATGGACTGGCCCCAATGGATTTATATCAGATCAAGAAGAAATAACAGGATTAGAGGCTGGAACATACATGGCCGTAGTTACTGATGACAACATGTGTTCTGTCACCGTTGAGGCTATGGTAGAGCAACCTGATGAGATTCAACTGACGGCAATCTTGACCAACATCGATTGCTTTGGTGCGGCCACGGGAGAGATTGACTTACTCATCACTGACGGAGTGCCAGAATACAATGTCTCTTGGACAGGGCCAAATGGGTTTATGAGCAACGCTCAAAGTATTAGTGGACTTGTCGCTGGAATGTATGTTGTCACAGTGAGTGATGACAATGGCTGTGTGGTCACTGACTCTTTTGTGCTCACAGAAAACGAACCGCTCATCATAGTTGAAGAACTCACAGACTTGCTCTGTAACGGTGACATGAGTGGAGCAATAAGCATTGATGTTTCTGGCGGCTCGCCATCGTATTTTTATGCATGGTCTGGACCAGAAGGATTTTTCAGTATTGAGCAAAATATTTCTGGCCTTCAGGCAGGAGAGTATGAACTCTTGGTTACTGATTCTTTGGCCTGCGAGGTTGAAGTAGATTTCACGCTCAACCAGCCTGACTCAATAGAGGTCCTGGCAGTCGTAGAACAGATTGGCTGTTTTAATACGACCACTGGAAGCATTGATGTGACTCCTTCTGGAGGAACTGGTGATTACAGCTATTCCTGGGTAGGTCCACTCGGCTTTACATCTATGAATGAAGACATCATGAATCTAGAGGCTGGTACATACACCTTGACTGTCACTGATGAAAACATGTGTGTTTCAGAAACCTCTTATGAGATTATTGAGCCAGAAGAAATTATAGTGACCGTCACCGTCACTCAACCAAATTGCGGAAGTGCAAATGGTACAGTTGAGGTGTCTGCCACAGGAGGTACAATCGCTGCTGACTATATGTATGAACTAATTGATCAGAATAATCTAGTTGTTAGCAATACAAGCACGACCACTGACTTGGTTGCTGGCACCTATTTGATTACTGTTAGCGATGATAATGGTTGCGAACAAGGGGTGTTCTTTAGCGTCAATAGCGACACGGGTTCCGTCATAGCATTTGTCACTGATGAGTCATGTTCTGGTGACAACGATGGAGAAATTGACATCACCACGTTAGGTTTAACAGGAGCAGTAAGCGCAACGTGGAATGGTCCAAATGGATTTATTAGTGAAGAATATGACATAGTCAATCTAGAGGCTGGAGTATATAATGTGCAGGTGGTTGATGAGCTCGGTTGTACTGTTTCTGAGTCTTATGAAGTGCTCTCACCGGGCACACTTGAGCTCAACGAAAACATTATCGAAGAGTCATGTGATGGAGCGAGTGACGGAGCCATAGACGTGACTGTCATTGGTGGAAGTGACCCATTCACATACACATGGACAGGCCCTAACTCGTTTATGTCTGCGAGCGAAGACATTACCGCTCTCGAATCCGGAACATATAACCTGTCTGTGAGTGATGCAAACATGTGCTCGGCAGAATTCATGTTTGAAGTGCCTCAAGGAAGTGACTTTGAAGTATCAGGCGCAGTGACAGACGCTTCCTGCGCGAATGTGAATGATGCGGCCATTGATGTCACAGTCACGCCTAGCGTACCATCGCTGGTGTATTCATGGACAGGGCCTAACGGATTTACTTCCGCTCAAGAGGACATCACGTCTCTGGAAACGGGAACCTATGACCTCACTGTGAGTTCTGGTATGCTCTGTGCGCAGTCCATTTCCTTTGAAGTAGGCGGACCAACTGCCATTGAGATTGACTTGAGCGTATCACCATCAAGTTGTGATGTGAGTAATGGACAAGCCTCAGCCACTGTCACTGGTGGAGTCGTAGCTGGAGACTACACTTATGAATATGTCTTCTTAGCTGATAACACCGTAGTGTCAAGCTTGTCATCAGCCACGGACCTCGCTGCTGGTTCTTATTTGCTGACGGTCACTGACGACAATATGTGCAGCACGAGTCTACCCTTCTCTGTGTCGGGCACCTCAGGAGCTGTCACAGGAACGGCCATTGACGAAAGCTGTGCAGGCGCAAGTGATGGAAGTATCAGCATAGACATTGTTGATGCCGTGCTGCCTTATGAAGTCTCATGGATGGGGCCTTCTGGTTTTGTTTCAAACCAGGAAAATATTGATAATCTGATTGCGGGTAATTATGCCGTAACCGTGACCGATGCCACTGACTGCGTGTTCTCAGCCTCCTTTACAGTTAACCAAGGTTTGGTGCTCGATGTCAGCGCGCTTCTTTTTCAGATAACCTGTTTCGGAGATGACAATGGAAGTATCGCAATTTCACATACGAATGGCCAAGCGCCTTTTGATCATTTCTGGTCGGGGCCAAATGGTTTTACCTCTGCCTTGCAGAGTATTACAGGCTTAACTCCAGGCACGTATACTTTAGAGTTTAGCGATGCCAATGGCTGTAGCGGTAGTGCACAATATGAAATTGTTGAGCCTGATCAAATCACAGCAGATGAAACAATCACGCATAATTCTTGTGCGGGAGAGTCCATGGGAGCCATTGACATCGATTTGACTGGAGGTGTTGGCACATTTGATATCGAATGGGCTGGCCCGGATAACTTCGAATCAGAATTTGAAGATATCAGCGGACTCGAAGGAGGCATTTATTCACTGACCGTTACTGACTTTAGTGGATGTAGCGAGACGTTCATTTATGAAATTCTAGAGCCAGAACCGATTATTGTTACCATTCTGCAACAAGTCAATGCCACCTGTAATCAGTCAGACGGACTCATTGAGGTGCAAGCCTCTAACGGTGCTTCTCCCTACAATTACTCGTGGACCAATAGTGCAAACGTGACCTTTAGTTCTAGTCCACTAATCACAGATTTGGCGCCAGACATGTACACTTTGAGGGTGACTGATGAAAATAACTGTGCCGTAGAACTAGACATCGAAATCTTTAATGAGGAAGTAGTGTTAAGCGCAAATATCACTGGGGTATCATGCTTTGGTGATGAAGACGGGGCCATTGAGCTAATTATTACGGGCTCACCTAATCCGCCATATACGGTGTCATGGACAGGCCCTAATGGATACATGTCTGCGATGGAAAACATTTCAGACCTCACTCCAGGGTTCTATTCAGTCTCGGTAGTTGATGCCACTGACTGTGTGTTTGGTGACATGTATGAAGTTCCTGAGCCTGATACCTTAATCGTGGCCACGGGTACTTCACAAGACCTGTCATGCTTTGACTCTGAAGACGGTCAGATATTCTTAGATGTCACTGGAGGAACCATAGACTACGAGTTTGCATGGACTGGCCCAGATAATTTTAACTCTGATGAAGAGGACCCTAGCGACTTAAGCATAGGCACGTACTCTGTGCTGGTGACAGACGCCAACTCATGTACAGCCACTTTTGATGTTGATGTAGATGGTCCAGAAGAAATTAGCATTCTCGAAACTATACAAGAGCCGCTTTGTTTTGGTATAGATAACGGAACCATTTCAGTCAATGCCGCAGGCGGTGCCAGTGGATTTACATACGCATGGACAGGGCCTAATGGCTTCAATTCTGTGCAGCAGTCAGTCGTGTCACTTGTCTCAGGTACTTACACCATCACTGTGACTGATGTCAATGACTGCGAGGCATCAGAGTCGTATACATTAACTGGAGAACAAGTGCTTGACAACGCACTAGACTTCAACGCCATCTCTTGCTTTGGAGATGCAGACGGTTTTATTGATACCGATGTTAGTGGAGGTACTCCTGACTATCAATACTCATGGTCAGGCCCCAACTCTTTCGTTTCTATTGACCCAAATATTAGCGGATTGGCAGGTGGAGAGTACATCATGACTACCACTGATGACATGGGTTGTCTAAGAATGGACACCGTGGTGATTACCGAGCCAGGATTACTTGAAGTGGCGAGTTTCAGCCAGGTTAATCAGTCTTGTTTTGGCGAGGCCGAAGGTGGCATAGATATTAATGTTGGCGGTGGTACTGCTGACTTCAATTTCGCATGGTCTGGGCCAAACGGGTTTACATCATCTCAAGAAGACATTTCTAACATCAGCGCAGGCTCATACATGGTTCAGATTGTGGATGAGAATAACTGTGAAGCAGACGAGACCTTTATCATTACTGAGCCAGTGGCCATTGATGTGATTTTAGACGGATCTATTGATGCGCAATGTGGCAGTAGTCCAGATGGTGCCTTGGACGTTTCGGCTCAAGGTGGTGACCCAGGTTATACATTCTTATGGACTGGACCCAACGGATTTACAGCCATGACTGAAGACATCACGGGTCTTTTTCCAGGTATCTACACCGTACTCGTTACAGATGAGATGGACTGTACCATGGATGAAGCCTTCTCTATAGGCGCTGTCTTAGATCTTAATGCTGATGCGGGCCAAGCCGACCCTGTGTGCGAAGGCACATTGGTCACATTCAACGCCTCTAATAGTGTCTCGGCCAACAACTATATCTGGACCAACTTAGCCGGTGATACCGTCTCTACAGACATCGTATTCTCGGCACAAGTGCAGAGTGGAACAAACGTTTATGCCCTCACAGCAAGTGATGGAATCTGCACAGACACAGATACCATTGTAGTCGAACTATATCCAAATCCACTGCCAGATGCGGGTGTAGACATTACTGCATTTTTTGAAGAAACAGTTGAACTAGGTGGAGACCCTACGTTCTCTGGAATAGCCAATTACAGCTGGCAGCCATCAGGTCTTCTGGAGTCACCATCACTGGCAAACCCAGATTATCAAGTGACACAGACGACTAATTTTATAGTGACGGTTACAGATGTTAACGGATGTACAGGCACAGATGACATCATAGTCAACATGATACCAAACCTTGTGGTACCTGACGGATTCAGCCCTAATGGCGATGATGCAAATGATTTTTGGGTGCTCGGTAATTCTAACAGATTCCCGTCCATGACCGTAGAGATATTTAACAGATGGGGAGACAAGGTCTTTTCTTCAGGTGGAGAAAACTTCTTTTGGGATGGCAAATTTGAAGACGTAGACGTGCCAGTCGGTACGTATTACTACGCCATCGAATTAAATGACCCACTCTTTCCAGATCCTATTACAGGACCTTTAACAATATTTAGATGATGAAGAGAATAACAGTCATATGGGTGGCTTGTTTGTTGTCTCTGAGCGCCTTTGCTCAGCAACTTCCGCAATTCTCCCAGTACGTGATGAACCAGTATGCCATCAACCCAGCTGTGGCCGGTTCTCATGATGCGCTAGAGATAAAGTCTACGAACAGATATCAGTGGACGGGCATCAAAGATGCACCGAGAACATATACGCTTAGCCTCACTAATCCGCTGGCTGATGGCACCATGGGAGTTGGAGCATACATCTTCACCGACATTGTGGGCCCCACCAGAAGAATTGGAATACAGGCCTCATACGCCTACCATTTTCAGGTCACTGATGACATGAAAATCGGTGCGGCACTCTCAGGCGGAATCTTGGAGTATACCATTGACGGAGACAAAATATCACTCACCGACAGCAATGACCCGGCACTGATCAACACCCTTGGTCGAACCACAGTCTTTGACGCCAAAGCAGGTATTTATGCCTACACAGACAAATTCTATTTAGGCTTCTCTATTCCGCAAATTGTGCAGAATAACCTGCAATTGCATGATGGTATTGAGACCTTTAGTAGAATCGAAAGCCACTATTTTTTCTACGCAGGCTACAAGTATGACGTCACTGATGAGATAATGCTAGAGCCAAGCCTATTGATTAAAACCGTGGTACCTACACCAACGCGATTTGACATGACGCTGCGCGGTCACTATCAAGAAAAATTCTGGCTCGGAGCGAGTTATAGACTTGATGACGCTATGGTCGCCATGATGGGCTATACCTGGGAGGACAGGATACTGTTTGGCTACAGTTACGACCTCACCTTGTCAGATTTGCAAGGATATAGCGGAGGCTCACATGAGTTGATGCTCGGCCTCAAACTGGGCAAGCTCAAGTAAAATTTTCTCACATACTCTTCGTTCTGTACTAACAAGGCTTTGGTGATGATTACACCAGCTTGTTACTGACCACACAAATGACCTTGGTACTTTTCTTGTTTGAAAGACTACTGAGTGAAGAGAATCATTAAAATAGCCGGCAGCTTAGCCATCTTGACCATCATACTCCTTCTGGGGTTGGTCGGCATAGCCTATGTCTATGAAGATGAAATAGTCAGCCAGATAAAAGCCTCTATCAATGAGCAAATAGAAAGTAACGTCTCAGTAGAGAACGTCAGCTTCTCGCTCATCGACAGGTTTCCCAATGCCTCTTTCAAATTTTCTAAGCCTTGGATAGAAGACAAGCTCTCGCCCGGAGACACCCTCCTGAGCGCGGAAAACATCTTTCTCGAGTTTAATGTCATGCAGCTCATATCCAAGGAGTATGTGATCCAAAAAGCGAGAATAGAAGACGGCAGTCTGCAACTGAGACTTGATAAGAATGGCGAGGCCAATTATATTTTCTGGAAAGAGTCAGAAGAGAAAGATCAACAGATAGAGTTTAAAGTGGATGAGTTTAGTCTGATGGCTATGGACGTTACCTATGTAGACGAGCACTCAGACTTTTTACTTGATGCCCAAGTGAAAGAAATGGGGCTGGCCATAGAGAAAAATGCAGAAGAGATGCAGTTTAAAATCCTCTCAGAGCAAAAAATAAACTCCCTGTTTGTAGCCGAAAAAAACTACATAGACAATAAACAAATTGGCCTGCACGGGCCCCTCATCGTGTCAAATGATGGGAAGACCATTAGCCTAGAGAAACTGAATATTGACATTGAAGGGAATGAACTTCCAGTCTCGGGAAATATTACTGAAGAAAACAATCAGTGGGCAGTTGACCTGTCTGCTGGAGGCGAAACAGATCTGACTGATGTCATGAACCTCATGCCTGAAGAAGACAAAGCCTCCATGGCCGATTACCGCAGTGACGGACGTGTCAAGTTTGACCTTCGCATCAATGGTGAAATGGGTGGAGGAAAAACACCACTTATCAGCGTTGACTTTTCTGCAGGCCAAGCGAGAATTAAGGAGCTCAGGTCAGGAGTGGTGCTCAGTAAAATAGCCGCAAAGGGACGCTTCGTCACCCTGAAAAATGGCAGCGAAAGATTAGATTTCGAGCAATTTAGTGCCCAACTCGGAGCCAATGATTTTAATATCACAGGCGCCATAGAGAACTTTGAGTCACCATGGGTCAATGCCAAGGTCAACTTTGGCGGGCACACGGGTGAAGTAGTCGACTTTTTTCACCTCGACTCGCTAGTTAGTGGAGAAGGACAGTTTTCACTCAGAGCAGAAATCAAAGGCCCTTTCCCACTTGATGAGAAAGACATGTACAAGCTCGAAAAACTCAATATGAGTGGACAGTGCGCACTTGAAGATGTCAGCTTGACATTTGCCAATGGCCGACAAAACCTGCACAAGCTAAACGGTGAGATAGAGCTCAATGACAAAGACATTCGCGTACCTAACATGCGCGGAAAACTAAATGGGTCGGAATTTAAACTAGACGGAACGGTATCTAATTTTCTTCCATACCTGTTGTCAGACAATGAAAAGCTCAAAATCAACGCGGACTTTAGCTCGCCTGAAGTAATCTTAGATGATTGGTTTGCTAGCGGAGAAAATAGTGATGGCGACTTGCGTTTTGCGCTGAGCGACAACATTGGCTTCGATCTTAAATTAGATATAGATAGACTCAACTATCAAGACTTTATTGCTGAAGAAGTGAAGGGAGAGTGCCGTCTACAGCGCGGAGTGTTTAATGCTACACCCATCTCCTTCAAGTCATCGTCAGGAGAAGTGACAGGGGAGCTAACCGTGGCTGAAAAAAAAGAAGGAATGTTCTTAGCTACGTGCAAGGCTGACTTGAGAAGTATTAATGTGTCTCAAGCCTTTAGAGAGTTCAACAACTTTGGTCAAGATTACCTCAAAGACAGTCACCTCAAAGGCAAGGCAGATGCAGATGTGTACTACAGCTGCCTGTTTAATGAGGCTCTGGAAGTGGACATGAACAGTATCAACACCGTGGCTGACTTGTCTATCAGTAATGGTGAGTTGATAGAGCACGCGTCCATGATTGAGATTATGGAGGCCGTGAAAAGTCGAAATCTGCTCAAGCCATTTGTGCGGGTTGATGAACTTGAGAATGAAGTACGACACCTGAAGTTTGCTGAACTAAAAAACCGCATTCGAATTGATAAAGGCAAGATTGAGATTCCCGAAATGTTAATCGCCAATAACGCGATGGATTTGAATATTTCTGGCACCCATGATTTCAATAATCAGATAGACTACAAGTTTAACTTCAGGTTGAGAGAGATACTGGTCAACAAGAGCAATCCAGAGTTTTATGTGGAAGACGATGGTCTTGGTCACCGTCTCTATCTGCGCATGCATGGCCCAGTTGATGATCCTGAGGTTGACATGGACAAAGGTGCAGCGAAGGAGTCTCGCCAAGAAGCCATTGCTGAGGCCAAATCAGACATCAAAGAATTCTTCAAAGATCCGCTGGGAAAGAACAGAACGGATAACGAAAAGAAGAAAGGCAAGGCCGTAATTACAGTTGTCGAGTTTGATGATGATGAAGAGTTGAAGGCAGATGATGCGAAGAAGGCCAAAAAGAAAAAACGAAAAGGCATATTCTCAGTGCTCAGTGATGGTGCCGAGGAAGAAGATGAGCCGCTAGATGAAGACGATGATGACTTCTGAGCTAAATTCTGCCGCAATACATATCTTAGTTGCCAGCCATTAGATTCTGGCCAACTCTATGGGTTTATATTCCAAAAAACAACGCTGGAAAGCTTTCTTACTGATATTGGCACTCGTCATTATCGGCTTGTCGCTGTGGTACTCTAATCACATCGTGAGTAAGATTAGAAAAGAGGAGCATCAGAAGGTGGAGCTTTGGTCGCAGGCCATTGAGAAGAGAGCTACGTTAGTGGGCTTTGCCGAGCAGCTCTTCGCAGAACTGTCTACCAATGAAAAGAAGAAAGTCTCCCTCTGGCTAGAAGCCACTAATCAAGTCAATAGAGGCGACCTTGAAGACTTCACGTTTGTGACAAAAGTGATTCAAGACAACACCACCATTCCCATGATTGTAGTTGATGAAAACGGAGAAGTGGTCTTTGACAGAAACATCGAAGGTGGACAGGATCCAGAAGTGCTGCAGCAGGAGTTAGAGCAAATGAAAAAAGGCTTTCCTCCGATGGAGGTAAACCTTGTGCCTGGAGAAAAACAATTCTTGTATTACAAAGACTCGCGCCTATTCAGTGAGCTAAAAGATGTGATGGATGACTTGATTAACTCATTCATCTCTGAGACTGTCATTAACTCCGCGTCTGTGCCCGTGATACTGACCGATGAGACACGCTCAAAGGCCATCAGTTATGGAAATGTGGATACAGCTGCCATTGCCAATCAAGAGCAATTGATGCTTTTGCTTAACAAGATGCAGGCAGTCAATGAGCCCATCAAACTGACTTATGGAGAAGGAAGGGTGAATTACATCTTTTATGAAGACTCGATTATCCTCACACAGTTGAGGTATTTCCCATTAGTACAGTTTGTTGTCATTGGCTTGTTTTTACTGATTGCATACCTGCTCTTTAGTACGTTCAGAAAAGCGGAACAAAATCAAGTCTGGGTGGGGATGGCCAAAGAGACAGCTCATCAGCTCGGCACACCATTGTCAGCGCTCATGGCCTGGATGGATGTACTCGAAGACCAAGGGGTAGACAAGGCCACTCTGACAGAGCTAAACAAGGATGTGGATCGCCTAGAGGTGATTACAGAGCGATTTAGCAAAGTAGGAGCCGCTCCAAAATTGGAGCAAGAAAACATCACAGAAGTGCTCGAAGAAGCCGTGGCTTATCTCGGCCCACGACTGTCGAGCAAAGTCAAGACTACGGTAAATTCTCAAAACAGAAATTTATCGGCCAAGCTCAATAGACCGCTGTTTGGGTGGGTAGTAGAAAACCTAACCAAAAATGCCGTAGATGCCATGGAAGGAGAGGGTGAGTTATCTATTGAGATTACCGATGAGGTGCAGCAAGTATACATTGACATCAGCGACACTGGAAAAGGAATACCTCCAAAGTTTCAGCGTACTATATTTCAGCCAGGCTACACCACAAAAAAGCGTGGTTGGGGTCTCGGCTTGTCACTCACCAAGCGGATAATCGAAAATTACCACAAAGGAAAAATCTTTGTCAAGCGCTCAGAAGTAGGTCAAGGGACCACATTCAGAATAGTGCTCAATAAGTAGTTGTAACTTAGAATGTAAAGGCTACTAGTTGCTTAAAAGCCTCTATACGCTCATCCACATCAGCGCGGTTAATCTCCAAAAGGCGCTCCACACCAAACTTCTCTACTGTAAATGAGGCCATGGCCGAGCCCACGATAATGGCGCGCTTCATACTTTCAAATGACACGTCATCTTGACTAGCGAGATAACCTATAAAGCCCCCTGCAAACGTGTCGCCAGCTCCTGTAGGGTCTACAACATCTTCAAGTGGTATGGCTGGAGCAAAGAAAATTTGGTTTTCTCCAAACAAGAGTGCGCCATGCTCTCCCTTCTTGATTATCAAGTAGTCTGGCCCCAAAGCCATTATTTTCTTCGCTGCTTTTGGAAGACTATGCTCTCCACTCAGCTGTCGCGCCTCCTCATCGTTTATAGAAAGCACATCCACCTTGGCGATGGCCTTTTTGAGGTCTTCAAGAGCAATGTCCATCCAGAAATTCATGGTGTCTAGCACCGTGATTTTTGGAGCCGTGTTTAGCCGTTCCATCACACGTAGCTGCACTTGCGGTGCGAGATTACCAAGCATCAAAAATTGACAATCTTGATATGACTCTGGTATAATGGGGTCAAAATGCTCCAACACATTGAGCTCAGTGGCTAACGTATCGCGTGTATTGAGGTCATAGTGATACTTCCCGGACCAGAAAAAAGACTTTTCGCCTTCTTTTATCTGAAGTCCATCAAGTTCTATTCCTTTAGATTTCATCTTCTCTAGCATCTCCATGTCAAAGTCATCACCGATGACAGACACTAATTTTGCTGGTGTATAAAAGAAGGATGCAGCCAAGCTAATATACGTGGCGGCACCGCCAACTATCTTGTCTGTCTTGCCAAAAGGGGTTTCAATTGCATCAAATGCGACTGTTCCAACACTAACGATACTCATTTCTACATCAAATTTGTCGCGAAGATATTGTTTAATAGATGAGAACGACTTAATATTGCAGGCCCGAAATAAATATACGTTTCGGAACTTTCCTCCTTAGCTCAGTTGGTTAGAGCATCTGACTGTTAATCAGAGGGTCCAAGGTTCAAGTCCTTGAGGGGGAGCAAAAAGGAGTTCAGTTGTACTGAGCTCCTTTTTCAGTTTAATAGTCTATTTTGGACGAAAAAGGCTGAATATTGATTGGAATTAGGACTTATAATGAAGTGTAAGCTGAGCCGATACGGTTGAATCTTCGAAAGATTTGATAAATCAAGAAACATGCCCGGAAAGGCGATTTGGATAACAAATTGACGGAGTTAGACTAAATTTCTATTCAGTTCTCTTTACCGCACCAATACCGTTGACTTGGATATCATTACCACCGATTGTAGAGTTCATAGTCCCACTAAAGTGAAATAAAAAGGTAGAGCCATTTACATCGCTATACCCTTCGTAGTCAAATTCGAAGTCTAGTGAACTCTCATACCGACCAATTAATGTGAAACCATTAACAATTTCTAAAATCGGTAAATCAACAAATTGCTCAACCTGATCTTGAATTTCTGGAAAATTCCATGTGCCAAAACTAAACGTATGAGTATCACCGACTGACTCACCTTCGATTTCAACTGAAACAGTCTCTTGATTCCAAGGTCCGTTAATGTCGAAGCTTACGAAGTCGTCAATGACCATCTCATCAGAGCCGTCAATGCTGTAGATCAAGTAACCCGCCTGCGGAAGTTCACAAGTGAGATGGACACCTGAGTAAGCCACTTCCCCTTCTTCAGTGTCAATTTGAACTTGACTGGTCGGGTTTTCGAAATTCACATCAAGGGCACGTACAAGTGCATTTGATGAGTTACAAATTGCAGTCAATAAAAAAGATTCTTCCTCTTCGATCTCACGCACTTGCCACTTGTCAAATGTCTCTATATCAAGGTATCCCGCGAGAGGTTCTCCGTAGCAATTCGCGTAACTACCTTGAATAAAAGCTATGTCATCCTCTTCCAACAGGATAATTCCAAGGTCTGTATCTTCGGAATAGGACTGCGAGGAATTCTCGAACTGCAAGAAACATTGGTTTCTCACTTGAAAATCCACCATGAATTCCGCAGGGGCCCAGAAACTAAAAAAACCTTTTTGATCAGTGATCGTACCCCATATTTGTTGTTGCGGGCCCTCGACTCCGACCCTCATACTTGCTAATGGAGTTTCGGTCTCGCTGGACAGGACCCTTCCTGAAAGTCGAATCGGGTCAAAAGTTATCGCTATCATGAACCACCCTAGCCTATCAACATCAGCGAAATACTCGAAACTGTTACTTCCTTCCGCAGTTCCTATTTCCCTCCACACTGTGCCCTCAATATCATAGTGCCAAAGGGAAAAAGACGGCTGTTGAAAGGCAAGTGTAGATTGAAATCTCAATGGTATGGAGACTCCTTCTGCCAAGTCCAAAGACTCTCCGGTCACATCAATGAAATCAACGTTGGTCGCTCCATATGGAAACAGAAATTTCAACTCTCCATTGAGGTCAGTTCCTAAATAGTCTCCTGGTAATAAATCTTCCCCACCAGAAAAATATGAAATAGTCCTAGTGTACACCTGACATGGGCCTGAATATACGTCACCATTGACATTAGCCAGACTGTTCTCTTCAATGGTGCATTCTTCCAGATCGAATGATGCAGAAGCATTCGGATACTGCACTCCTTCAACTGGTTCATCCATTGTTCTGAGCTTTAGCAAGGACTGGGATGAAGGGTAGAACACATCTCGCTGAGGCCTCAGCCCGGGAGATTCCAGCACTATTTCAGCTCTCATGCTGTCTACAAGAGCATCTAAAAGTATGTATCTCCCGTTCGCATCGACATCGGCACTTTTGTTGCCAATGGTCACTGTAGTTGGCGTACCACTATAGTCCCTGATCTCTCCATAAAAATCACCTTCAATCTGTACACCGCTCAAATATGCTGTCGATGGCACAACCACGTCTGGAGGTGAGGGGTCAGGTGCTGAGGTTTGTGGCTCTTCGGTATCTTTATTGCAAGAGAAGAAAAGGAAGACCAAGATTAATATTTTCGCGTTCAAATGCATTAGACTATAATTCATATAGCTCTTTCTTTACCCTTTCAATAGGCTGCCTATAAATTTGGTCTCATTAAGAATGAGAATGGCACTCAGTTTAATTCTATTACAAAGGTCTTAAATTAGATTGTTTCTTTAGGATAAATGAGATGTTTGATAATGAAAACAAAAATTCATTTTGATGAATATCCTCGAACAATGCACAATCAAAAGGAGGTTCTTTCGCATGGTAACCATCTTTGAACGAGGTCAACTCTCTAAACTCGAGGTTTTCAATATGAACCAGCCTATCGGTTAAAAGGTCCAGATTTTTTGGTTCCTCAGGTCTCCAAATAGTCACACTACAGTTTGGCAAGGCTTTAATACTCGAAACTCGACTACTGCTCCCTTGAAAATCAGCTCCAAAACCATAAACCTCCAAGTAATCATTTGGTTCTAGTATTCTGTTCTCCACCAACATTTCCCAATTCGCTTGAAGCCAGTCATCAATAAATTGAGTTTGACTAATCAAAGAATCTTGAGGAATCAACGTAACTACATGAGCCCAAGAAATGTCAATAAATTTGGCAAAATCTCTAATGGCTCTATCGATATTAAGTTCAATCATATATTCTAAAAGTTATCTAGAAATTCAAGCTCACCTTCTGAAGGTAGTCTTTTATAGCCTCTAGAAGTTGGGATAGGATTGTCGAACTTAACTAGTTTCATAGCCCCACTAGGTGCATTGGGGTGATTATTAGGGACTAATCTTTTAACTCGACTTGAGTTTATTAGACTAATGCTGCCGTCTTTGAAAATCACCTCAACTTTTTTTCCATGATTTCTTGTTAATCCTTCTGAAGCATGCAGGATGGTTTTACCATCCAATTTCGCAGCCTTATTCAAGGCCTTAACTGATTTATTGACATACTTACCAGCAATTGCCGCAGCACCTAAGAATGGGACCATTGCCGCAGCGCTTAAAGCTGCATTCGTATAGTCCCCTCTAGCTAAGTAAATAGCCGCATTAAGCCCATCAGCAATTTCTCCCAAACCAGGAATAAGACCTGCTACATCAAGAGCTGTCTGGAAGTTATCAAGACTGAAATACGACCAAAATGGTCTTTTTCCATAAACATAAACGTAAGTTGGGTCTATTGATGCTGTGCTTGGGCCCCAACCGTCTTTTTGCCGGTATTCTTTGGCCTCGCCTAAACCAATTGCGTTGCCTACAGCTGCTCCAGATGCAAAATACGCCAGATTTTCTAGGAGAGCCTTAGATAAACTGGTTCCATTTATCCCTGCAGATATGGAGGCAGAGACACTTGAAAAAACAAAGTTCCTTTTTAGAACCTTGCTCACAGTCTTGGAATTTCCAAATGCAGAAAATCCTTTTTCAAGGGCTAAAGTCACCATAGCTCCGTGCACAGCAGAGAACACACCTTGACCAAATGAAGTATTTGGGTCTCGCGCAGCGTTCACTCCACCGTGAATGGCGGCAATTGTCAATTGGCCAAGTCGTTTTCCAAAGAGTTCGAGGCCTATTTTTGGATTCAACGCTTGCGAAGCTGCGAAACCGAATAAGTGGCCTATCCCTAGGCCAACAATTTTAGTAAACGTTATACTCCCTGGTACACCAGAAAAGTGGTCAATGGCACCCATAACGATAGCAACCACTGCAAAATGGACAATTTCACCATCAGGATCAACATATTTCAGAGGATTGTTTTTCGCATAACTGTATCTATTATAACTCTGCGAACTAGTTGGGGATTGGACAAAGTTGTCAGGAGACAACATCCGACCCAACGCAGGGTCATATAGCCGTCCATTCATATTGATCAGCCCCTGCTCCTTTATGTGTTCATGTCCCGTGTACCCTCTTGACAACCAAGTAGGAATGCTCCCATCAGTCCAGGGATCTGTATCTACATATGATGACCAATCACTCGGGTTCCGATTGCGGCCCCATGGATCATAATTCATTCTGGAAATAATCCCGCCCGCATCATCGGTCACAGCGACAATGCTGCCTAGATGGTCAGTATGGAAATAATTAAGCTCTGTACCCGCATTATCCGTTACAAACGCTGCGGTCATACCAGTAGGAGTATTGATATAGAGGATATCAGTCGTCTCTCCATCCTCTATTCTCCTTTCCAAGGCTCCAGCATAATATGTTACTCTGGTTTCGGTCCCTCCGGCAACGAGAACAGCCTTATTTCGATGATCATCCGCACCATACGAGAAACTCTCTTGTTCGCTATGTTCGTTGATGATCGTCTTTACATTATTCGCCCCATTGTAGGAGATGTCTTGATATTCCCTTGATGTGAAATCTGGATCAGAAACTGAGACTACCGCGTTTCGCTTGACCAGATCGTAAGCGTAGGTTCCCGCCCAAGAGCTCTCAATGTTGCCATTCTCAAAGTAACTCATGGCAAAACCGGAGTTGATGACCGGTAGATCAGTTGTGGCATCAAGAATTTCACTGGTCTCCAGTCTATTGAGACCATCGTAACCAAAGACTTCTTTTCTGTTGGCGACTACATCCTTTCTCCATTCGAGGTTGGTCGTATTCGGGTTGAATTGATACTCGAGGTTCTGAATACTCAAATCTGAAGTGTACTTCGCTGAGGGGAAGCCATATATGTCTTGTTCTTCAATAGTCGATAAGCCATTTCCAAACGTGTACTCCAGTATTTCCCCACGCGCACTGACTTCATCTACTGACCAGATCGGGTTGCCATCATGCGACATATTTTGAAGAAATCCGAATTGATCATAGTTATAGTCGACATCAATGTCTCCGGGATGCGAAACCTGAGATAACTTTCCTTCGCTATTATATTCAGACTCCGTTCTGAACTCGATACCGTCAATGATCTCTATTCGGGCATTGACTCTTCCGAAGTCATCATATTCACTTTCCGTGACCGAGCCATCGGGCGCGATAGTCCGCTTTAGTTTGTTTATGCCTGAGCCGCTTTGAACATATTCGTAGCTATACTGACCAGTCATGGGCTGGCTTGAGCCGTCCACCCAATTTTCATAATAATTTTTAACGAGCAACCTACCGTCATTCGAATCATATTCGAATTCATAACGATTTTCTCGTTCGTCCAGCTGCGATATGAAGCGGTCATAGGCATCATAAGAATGCCACACAGTGCCGAAATTGCCATCAGTCATTGTTTCACGAAGACCGTGATCGTTGTAGGTAAAGGAAGTGGTGACCAATCCGTCCAACTTCACATCCTTCAATTGTCCATTACTGAAATAGGAGTACTCCAGCATATTGTCATTGTCCAGTACTTTGACATCTTTACCCGTCTGATCCGTATAGACTGTCTTCGTGGTACCATCAGGCAATGTCATGGTTGCCTTCCACCTACCCTCATCATCTGTAAGGTATTCATAAGTGGCCGGGGTTGTCACTTGACTACCTCCTTGGTCTTCCACCCAACTGGAAGACACCCTGTCATAATCATCAATGAATTCCGTGACTCTGTAGAGTACGTTGGCTTGGCCGGTATGATAAGGTTCAGATGAACGCACAATTCGACCGCGCTCATCATAAAGCGAAGTCTCATTGACTATGAGACCAGCCATATCTGTGCTTCTTGAAATCCTAGTCTGTCCGAATCTGTTGAAGTAGGTTTGACTGTCATGCTGACCATCAGACTGATCATACACCCACAACTTGTTGTCTGAAATGGACGCTCCGTCTATTGGCTGAGCTGCCGGTGCGGCCGACCCAAACCAATTAAGTTGTCACGACGACTCTAAGCCCAATGGGTTGACCGTACGATTTCTAATACCGAACTCATCGTAGAAGTAGTGAGTTATGAGGCCTATATGATCTGTCTCTTTCGTTACTGTTCCAAATAGCGGGTGTCTTTCGTACGAACTCGTTTCATTCAGATCATTCGTTGCAGTCTTCACAAAACGATGCGAATTGTCCATCGTAATGCTATTTTCTACATCATTGAGTCCCGAAGAGCTTGTTTTTACAAGTAAAGGGTAGCCGAACTCATCATACTCCAGATATTCAGTCGTCACTTCTAGAGTTGTCCCATCATCGTCTGTCTCCTTATGTATGGACCCATTTTCATTGTACTCAATGTCTTTCGTTCTGGTATAAGCAGGACCTGCTCCAGGAGTATGACGTTCTTTGCTTGTCGTGACTTTGGTAATGGCATGTGGCTCCCACCATGAACCGGGTTCATTGAACTCATTATCAATGGTAATTGTCTCAATCTCTTCACCAAGAGAAAACTGGTAAGCCCCTACCTTTACTTCGGACAATTCTATGTTTACAGCAATTATATCTCCGTTATCGTCATAGACAGGATTGTATGTGTTTTCAGTAATAGTCTCAGACCTTGTTCTGGCGTCTTTGCTGTAGAGTTTTTTGGGGAAATCAAATATCCTTTTTGGGGTGAATTTGTCATACCCTATCGTTTTCAGGCCACTTAACCCACCTGAATTGATTTCATCAGTTCTACTTGTAGAAATCAGTAAATCAAAAAGTGCATTACTGACGTCTTCGAATTTGTAAGCAGTTGTCAATTCAGTTTGAAAAGTCTCACTTGTCGGGTTAAGGCGATTTTGCGTTGTCACTTTGATACCCGTGTTGTGGTCATAAGAAGAACGGAATTTGAATCCTAGAAAACCTCTCCCTTTTGTATGAGCCAATGGGACAGAATATCGATATTCTGTACTTGTGGTTCCCCCTGTAATAGTAGGGTAATGCATAGTCCTTACAGCTCTAATAGGATTACTGTACGGTCTAATGGAGGCGATACCATCGGTTTCATCCCCTGTGCCTCCAGATTTCAAGAAGTTATCTGAACTGCTATACTCGTATTCGAAACTTGTTCTGTTTCCGAATCCATTGTCGATGTGGTGGAGCAAATTTTCAAAACTATACTTGTGCAGGGTATGCAGGTCGGTCGACCCCGTTTTGGTAATCCAATCCACACTTCCGTCTCCATTGAAATCTCCAAAAATGTCCTCCTCATCAATTGGAAGGTTTATGCTGACAGGAGCGCTAAGGCTATTCCCTCTTCCATAAATCACGTGCTTTCCATTCGGACAAGTCGCATTCGTTGGGCTCTTTTCTATCACGATCAAATCAGGAAAACCATCGGCATTGAAATCTCCCTTTTCCAAAATTTTGAGGTTGCAGTATGGAATGTTCTGGTCAAGGTTATTCAACACATCCAACTCCACCTCAGGCTCATATTCCAGCCCGTTGGAGTATAAAACACTGTAGCTGTTAGTCGTTTTGTTCCTAAGGATCACATCCGTTTTTCCGTCTCCATTCAAGTCAGTCAACTCATGTCCTATTTGCTCATTGAGGAAAAAATCTTCGCCCGGTTCTGTTTCGTAAATCCGCTGTGGTTCGAGAACCCATCCGTTCTGATCTTGTAATTCAAGGATATTCGTCCTGGTGAACTCTGAATTTTCTCCAGGCGTGACTACTATATCTGTTTTACCGTTTCCATTGAAATCAGAGATTCTAAGATTTTTTGCAAAACTCAATTCATCCTTGAGTGCACCTTGAACAGACTCTATTTGAGCAGAATTCGTTCCTGTGAAAGTGTATACTTCGACATTGTTCGCTGGCTCTGTTTCATCTTCAGGCAGCCCATAAATCAGAAGTACATCTTGCTTCCCATCCCCAACGAAGTCTCCAGTCGTTATGAAATTCGAAGGTGAACAGGCTTCTCCAGAACCTAGATCCACAAGTTCAGATTCATCAAATGTGCCATCACCTTGCGCAATTAATACGTCCACTCTCAAGAGTTCGTACATAGGATCGAATGACACGCAGTCATGAAGATCATTGGAGATGAAATCCATAAAGCTACTTGGAGAGGTGAAATTCAAACTCTCCATTGTGGCAAAATCAAACTCTTCCCCGAACTCGACAAAATTAAATCCGAATGGATTTGGAACGAAATTGAGTCCGCCATCTGGACTTGCAAAAGTCCATCCTCCAGGAGTACTGGAATACTCTTGATCCAATAGTTCAAGCTGTTCTTCCGAACAGCAGTTGAAATTTGGAGCATCTGGATTATAACCCGAAATAGTGATTTCGGCAGAGACGAAATCAATTTGTCCATCACCATTGTAATCCATCGGCAACATCATGGAGGTCAATGGTCCGCTGGCATAAGTGGAAAAAGCTCCGGTTCCATCGCCTGTCAATATTTCCCATGTCGTATAAGTTGGAGTGAATTCAGAATCCGAACCGGTTCCACAAGGGTATGTTGTGGAACTAAATCCAGTGTACTGAAGAATATCACCGTATCCATCATTATTGAAGTCTGCAGTACTCACCACTTGCTTCGTTCCATTTGGATTATAATCTGATGAGACCGATTCATCTTGTGCTTCATCACCATAATAGAACTTCATGGGATTGAGTGCAGTGCCATTGCTTCCCTTCTTGGTAATTCCAGTCAGGTAACTGAAATCACTGTATGAATAAGAGAATTCGTAAGAGTTATAGATCAAAGAACCTGTGCGCATTCTTATTTCCTTGAGCAGGTGATTCATTTCAGATTTGCTTCCCCTGAGGTAGGAGGTAATCGGATCCGAACGTTCAGCATAAATGAACTCGACCGAATTCAATGGAGCAAGACTTTCATTGGAATTTCCAGTATAGTTGATTCGACTGATACGTGTAGAACCACCGTCATGCACGTATTCGAATTCCATGTAGTTACCAAATTGGTCTTCTACCCGTTGTAAAGACCAAATAAGCGTTTTCGTATCATCTGTTTGTGCCTGAACTCTCGAGTTATCCGTAGATCCGAAGTACGCTGTTGAACCATCCTTATATCTGGCTTCGAACGAGATTGCCCCATTAGCTTCCTGTATGGTAGTAATTCTCGCGCTCAAACTGTTTTCTGGGCAGTACACTGATCCGACCTGCCCTTGATTACCAGAAAGTCTAACCAATTGAGCACCATTGAGCCCCAGAGCATCAGTTTCATCTAATTCGATGGATCTGACTACCCCATTTTGAAAGTAATTCCGATTCATCCTGGTTATGGCCGACATACTTCCACTTAGGCCCCATCCGACACCAAGAGGTCCGTTGCCAGCGTTACTGTCATACACCACTCCAACTATTGGCGCCATACCGTTGATACCTTCTGGTAGCGCAAGCTCTAGAGCGAAAGAACTCGACCCATTATGTGTTACGTTTATAGCTCCTTCAATCGACCCAACAGGGAGACTCGTGTCAATTTGATAAGCCTGATCAGCATCAGGAAATGGGGCATAAGTTTGTGTAGCTGATGTGACTATCGAATTGTCCAGATAGGCTTCCATTTTTTCAATCCCTGGGTCAGTCACATTAGGCTCAAATGAAAACCCTGGATTGAAGACTACCTTGTCAATGGCAGTATAGTGATAGGTATTATCTATTTCTAGAGGTTCATATAGGGGCAAGTCTTCTGGCCACTCTATGACATATGGTTCGTTTTGCGAATACGCAGCTAGTGTGCTGCACAGAGCAGCAATTAAAATTAGAAATCGCATGACAGTTGAGTATTTTAGGTTGAATTATTTCCCCTGCTTATGTAGCAAGCTTTCCTTCTGCACTTGGTCTAATTGATCCTGAAGTTGAATCACGTAAAGCGTAAGCTCTTCTACTTTCTCAACCAGTTTACGATTCAATTCGCCTAAATCTGCACCTTGACTTTCAACTTCTTCTGCCGATGGCATATTCGGAAGTCTGTGATTGTCTTGTATGTATTGCTTCAGGTCGGAAATCGTCATTAACTCATAGTCGGGTTCAAAAACGTAGTCAGGGAAATTGCCGAGTTGAACAGTTACTTTTCGGGCAAATGTTTCACCATTATGCTTCACTTTGAATAAATCGTCTCCTGAACTGCTTACGATAGACAAGGGGTCTTTAGTGTCATCGGCTAGCTTCATAATCAAATCTCCGTCTTTATTCAATCGAAAAATTTCCACATTATCTTCAGAGAAAATCTCAAACGCAGAAGGAGCGCCAGGTTGAAGAAAGTTTTTCATTGACCCATTTGCTCTGAGCATATAGACACTTTCACCGTTAAGATTTTTAGCCAACCAAAAGTCTCCTCCCGTTTTTTGAGATTCCATCGGACCTTGAAAGAGAGATCTTCCACTAACGAAAAGCTCTTCCTCTTGAGGTTCTCCAGTTCCAATAGACAATTTGTCATTGATGATTCCAGATCCATTGACATGAATTTTGGCGGCTGGATTATTCAGCCCTACTCCCAAACGCGAATTATCGCACAATATCATACGCCCATAATCCCAACCAGCAAAGCCTTGCCAAAAGGGGTAATATCCATTTGCATCTTCAAGGCAATTAAAACTATATATGCCCTTCAAAAAGTCTTCGGTAGAAGGAATTGGCTTGACTTTTTCGTTTTCATCAATAAATAAGATGTTCTCTAGTACATTGGCACTATGACTCTCATTTGATAATTTGAGGTCTCCTTCTACTTCCGCATCGCCTCTTAATTTCGAATCTCCGTCAACATCTAGTTTGGCATCAGGGTTGGTTCCAACTCCCAGGTTTCCATTGAGTTGATAATCTTGAGAGTATAATGCCGAGTTAAATAAGAATCAAGAGTAAAAAGTAGATTGGCTTTTTCATAGTATTGATGATTTAGAAGCTGTTTATTTTTTAATTAATTGCCAAGAGTATTTTTTGTCACCGTTCACAACCTGAACCAAATAAATGCCTGAGCTTTGATTTTTTATGTCAATCGTTGAAATTTCATCGCGAATATTTCTACTGATTATTTGCCGACCGTCTTCAGAGTAAAGCAAAAGCTCTGATTTATTTAGGTCAATTTCAATCGATCCAAAATTTACAACCACTTGTCCATCAGTTGGATTAGGATAAATTGAAATACCCTTTTCCATAGAGCTAACTTCCTCAACTTCATCTTCCAGAGAAAAGCTATTCTCATCTAAACTTACTTCACCGAGGCTCTTAATTTTTAGATATCCAGTTCTGTTTCCTGCATCATCATATGAGTAAAGAATAGATGGTTGGCTCTGGGCAAATATGACCACTGAAGAAAAAGTCAAAAGGCATATTAAAGCGAGTTTATGAAGGGGGAATGTTTTTGTTGACATGGAAATTGGTATTTCGTAAAAATTAAATTGGCGGATATCCTTACCAAATGAAGTTAATAAAATTGTTGAACTTCTAACGGATTTTTTGTCAGAAACCTTTGTAGAAAGACCCTCACATCATCTAAACCCGTAGCTTGTAGCTATGAAACCCGACCGTGCCTTTTGGCTTATTACTCTTTCGCTCTTTGGCCTTATTTTTCTGCCGGCACTGGTGCAAGAGGGAATGTTTTTAGACGGTGTAACCTACAGTGCCATTTCTAAAAACCTTGCTCAAGGAATTGGGAGCGTGTGGTCACCGCATTATACACAGACGCTATATCCAGAGTTTCACGAACATCCGCCTTTGGTGTTTATACTTCAGGCCGGACTCTTCAAGTTATGCGGCAGTTCTTTTTATACCGAGCGACTGTTCACTCTGCTCAGCGCATTGATGACAATGCTAGGTATTGTCAAGTGCTGGGGATTGATCTGTTCTCAGAAGCCTAGAGAACTATCTTGGCTTCCGATTTTGCTCTGGCTGTTAGTCCCTATCGTGTGGTGGTCGTATCGAAATAATATGCTTGAAAATGTGCTCAGTGTGTGCTGCCTATTTGCGAGTTATTTTATAATCAAGGCCCTGCAAGCGGGCAGTGTCAGACATCTCATTTACGGATCTTTTCTAATCGTCTTGGCGTTTTTATCAAAGGGATTTGTAGGGCTCTTCCCGTTTGTCATTCCACTTATTTACAGCTTTACTCATGCAAAGGCGAATAGAGGCCTTGCTCATTTTCTCATTGTGTTACTTAGCACTGGGTTAATGCTGCTAGCCTTATTCTGGGTGTTTCCAGAATTAAAAGGCAGTATCATCCAATACATGAATCGGCAAGTCTTGCCAGCTCTCGGAGGCAAACGGGAGATTAGCACAGAAAACCGCTTTAATATTCTCTTTGACCTCTTACTAGACCTCAGTATTCCAATAATATTGACGGCTACTCTGATTTTTATATTGCGCAAGCAGCATGGACTCCGATTGGCCATAGATAAAAAGAACGTACTGCTTTTTCTACTCATTGGTGTATGCGCATCCGTTCCGCTGATACTCTCTCTAAAACAACGGAAGTTTTACCTCATACCATCCATTCCTTTTTATGCATTGGCACTCGCTCTAATGATACGTCCACATATGTCGACCCTGAGCCAAAAATTATCAAATAGTGTTCAAAGGTGGATGCGCATAGTGACCGTGTCCCTGCTCGTTATCACAATGGGCTATACTCTTTTTGCAAATGGTAAGATTGCCCGCGATCAAGATAAACTGGCCTTGTCATATGCCGTTGCATCAACGTTGCCAAGCGGAGCTGTGATTGGTGGGTCTCAGGAATTGTGTGGCGACTGGAGTTTGGTTGCTTACCTGAGTCGTGTAGCGTCTGTAAGCCTAGATTGTGATGAGCCGAGAGAGTATGTGCTAATGAGAGAAAAGCCCCGGCAAACCAGAAAATTAAATGACTATCAAGTGATAGAATTGGGTCTGGATAGCTACACACTAGTCAAAATACGCACCGACTGACAAGTTCTCTGTGCTTAGTTTATGAAGAACAGGTGTTCCTCGACCTTTCAGGCATTCAACTATGTGTAACAAAACTTACAAAACTCACGTAAAAGATACTTTATCTGTTAGACGTGAAAATGAGCCGAAATGTTGTCGTTCTGCTGAGTCTAGTCTTTTTCTCTTTTAGTCTTGGAGCCCAGGCTCGCTTGAGTAAAAAGATAACTGATGGCGGACACAAAAAAAAGAAGTTTGGAACCTACTCAGGTTTCGGAGCCACCAATATGATTGGTTCGGTAAAGAATACTGCCGATTCCCATTCATTTACATCCACCACATCCTATAATCTCAACTACAGACCAGTTGGGGGCTTGGCTCCTTTTGCTCGCTTTGGAGTGTTTTTGACTCCATCTGGCGGTCCTTTTGGCATGATTGAGTTTGGACTAGGGTACAAGCAGTACAAGGGAGGGCAAGAGCTCAACGCGCTGCGTATTGACGGGGCAGACATTTCATTTCCCCAGACTGTCTATCACAAAGCCTTGTTCACTCATCACATGGCTGATATCCATTTTAATTTTCAAAACATTATTCCGCTTAGTAAGAAGCATTTTATCCTTCACGGACCTGGACTCTCATTTGAAATGATGTTCAGACGAAAAATTGATATTGAGGGGAGCACCTTAATTCCAATTGACACCGAGATTGACAAAAAATTCTTGACCAGCTCACTCACGTATGGAGCTGGTTATGGAGTCAAGTTAGGTGACGGAAGGTTTTTGATGATTGATGTGCGTACCTCCTTTTTGACTCTCTTTAATGACGGAAATAAAAGTGCGCTCAGACCAATCTTTGAAAGTCAGTTTAGACCCGTAATGCTCGGTGCCATCAAGTATAGTTGGCTTTCTAACAAAGCAGACATATCATGTGTCGGAGTTAAGGGAAGCTCGGGCAGTGGAGGTAGATTCTCCAAGAGAAAACCCAATGTAGGGCGCTATCCTTGGTAGGTGACAAAAGGATTATTCACCTTTTCATGACCTATAGTCGTGTACAGACCATGACCTGGGTGCACTTTATACTCGTCTTCTAGGCTATACAGTTCAGATTGAATTTTTGAAAGAAGTAATTCGTGGTCTCCTCCAGGGAGGTCAGTGCGTCCTATGCTACCGTTAAAAAGGGTGTCACCTGCAATGATATTCTTGCCCACATGGTCTATGAACACGAGGTGTCCCGGAGCATGTCCTGGAACCAATCTTATCTCTAATTGCTGCCCGTCAAAGTCAATCATATCTGATTCTGATAAAAACTTCTCAGGATCTGGCCCCGGTGTATAGGGCACACCGTACATCTGTGATGCCACTATAGATAGGTCAAAAGTGGGCAGGCAATCGCGATGACATTCTGGCTTCAGGCCCCATTTTTCAAAGACGCGCTTATTACCAAGCACGTGGTCTATGTGCGCATGAGTCAATAGTAAACGGCTTATATTCAGGTCGTTACTTTCTATAAATGACGTAAGCACTGTCATTTCTTCGTCACTGTTCATGCCTGGGTCAATCAAAAGACAGTCTTTATCGCTGCCAATTAAGAGGTAGGTATTTTCTGAGAAAACGTTGAAAGTAAAGGCTTGGACTTCCATTTTTAGGACTAAATTATTTTAAGCGGCTAAAACTATCCATAAAATACTGACGTTTCTATCTTTACGATTCTGCGACAATGACGAAGATTTCCTCCAAAAGAACATTGATTCTCGGTTTAGTGCTGATAGCCATGAACCTTGGAATGGCCCAATTTTATGACGGCTCTAATCTGTCGTTTGGTAAAAACCGTATTCAGTATCAAGAGTTTCTCTGGCAATACTATCGCTTTGATAGATACGATACCTACTTCTATGAAGGCGGAAAAGAGATTGCCACGCACGTATCTCAAGTTGCTCCTGGCATTCTCAAAGACATGGAGAATAGGCTGGATTACGTTGTTCAAGACAGAATGGAGTTTATCATCTACAACAACCAGACAGAATTTAAGCAGTCTAATCTAGGTCTTGTCAGTAGCAACCAACAAACTGAGATTGGTGGTAATGCGCGCATAGTGGGCAGCAAGATATTTCTCTTTTTTGAAGGCGATTACACCAAGCTAGACCAGCAAGTTAGGGCCGGGATATGCCGCATGATTATCAATGACATGCTTTATGGTGGAGACTGGAAGGATGTGATAAAGAACAGTGCCTTGATGAATTTTCCGGACTGGTACACAGAGGGCTTGGTTTCCTATTACTCTGACGGTTGGAATGCAAATATTCAAGATCGAGTGCGAGACGGAGTCATATCAGGCAGGTATGAGAAGTTTAATCGCCTGAATGATGAAGAGTCTATCTACGCAGGTCATTCCATATGGAAGTACATCGCTGATCAATATGGTGAGAGTGTGATCCCCAACATTCTGTACATGGCCAAGATTAACCGAAGCATCGAGAGCGGATTCATATTTGTGCTAGGCCTGCAACTGACGGCCCTCATGGAGGAGCATGAAATCTACTATACGGGCATTTTTGAGCAGCAGTCTATGGGCCGTGCCGAGAGTGAAATGTTTGAGGCCCAAGTCAAGACAAAAAAGAATCAGGTATACGGACAGTACAAGTTGAGCCCAGATGGCAAGAAAGCTGCGTTTACTTCTAACGTGCTCGGTCAGTACAGAGTGTGGGTGTATGACATAGACGAGTATCACCGAGAAGACATAGCGAGAAGAAAAGCCTATGATGTAGAAAAGGCCGAGCATGACCGAAAAGAGGCTGCTAAACAAGCCACTTCTAAAGACTACCGAGCCAAGGCGTATAAAGCCTACAAGCCGAAGCTACACCCAGCAAAAAAGATATACAAAGCAGAGCATAAGCTAGATAGAATAGTAGATAAGAGTTATCCCGTTTTGGAGTGGAATCCGAGGGGTACAGAGCTGAGTTTTATCACAGAATCAAAAGGGACAGTGTGGCTCAACACATACTCTATAGCTGATAAGAAAACGTTTAAACGAGAGCTTTTTGGTTTGCAAAAGGTGCTCGCATTTGATTACTCGCACACGGGCAAGAAGCTCGTCATGTCTGGGGTTAATAATGGTCAGTCAGACATCTACCTGTATCACCTGCTGGGTAACAGACAAGAGCGCCTAACCAATGACAACTTTGATGACTTGGAGCCTCGCTTCCTGAATAAATCGCAAAAAGTGGTGTTCACCTCTAACAGAGTAGATGACACGCTGAGAGTGAAGCATAAATCGCCTATTCTGCCAAAGACTACAGACGTGTTTACCTTAAATCTCAATGATAGAAAGGCCAATCTGGAGCGCATCACATCTACACCAGAGTTTAACGAGAGTATGCCCTTTCAGTATGATAGCCTGCGGTATACCTACCTGAGCGATCGACTGGGCATGAATAACCGTTTTGTCGCGACTTATGACAGTACCATTTCACGTGTCGACACGGTGATACATTACCGCTACTTTACCAGAGAAGAACAGATTACCAATGATGATCGCAGCGCGATAGAGTATCATGTCAATGCGAAAAAAAGAAAGTATGCCGTTCTCAAGTTTATTGATGGGGGCTACAGGTTTTACCATTCTGACATAGGCAAGGATAGCTTTTCAGACATCGTGGTTCCTGAAGACGGACAGCCAGCATCTGGTCTAGATGATGGCAACGCCACAAACTCACCAACCGTAGTTATCTTATACGATTAGGTGGTGGAAGAAAAAGAGATTGACACGGAAAACTATCAGTTTGAAAAGGAGCCAGTAGTAGATGATGGTGCGCCTCAAGTAGTCATCATTGAGGACTTCAAAAAGCTGAATAATAAAGAAGAGGAGGTCAATGACTCACTCTTGGCGATTATGCCCAAACCGCGTAATTATAAACTCAACTTTACCAATGACGATATACTCGCTCAGCCCGGCAATAGTTTCAACAACATCTTCTATCAAAATGCCGGATTTGGAGCTCAAAACCTAAGCCCTGGGTTTAACCCTCTTTTTCAACTGGGTGTGTCAGATTTGTTTGAAGACAGACGAATAATAGGGAGTGTACGAGTAGATCCTGGCTTTCAAAATTTTGGATACGGAGTCCGTTATGACAACTTCATAAAGCGACTAGACAAAAGTCTCATTTTCCAACGTCAAGGTTTTACAACTCCCATAGATGGTACAAACCTGCTTGTAAAAATTCACACCAATACCATGCGATATGAAGTGTCATATCCATTTTCTGAAGTATTGAGTATACGAGGCAGCCTCATGGGCCAGTATGAGCGTGTCGTGTTATTGGCAGTTAATGACCAGTCTCTAAACCTGCCAAACACACACAATATTGATGGAGGAGGAAAGGCAGAGTTAGTCTTTGACAACACCTTGTACAGAGGCTTAAACCTGAGAACAGGAATCAGAGCCAAGGCTTGGGCAGAGTATTATCACGAGTATGATATTGATACAGAAACGTATCCTTCATTTGGTGTGCTTGGTATGGATTTCAGGTATTATCAGCCCCTGCACCGCGACATCATTTTTGCAGCACGATTGGCCGGTAACACGACTTTTGGAGACAAGAAACTGGTCAGTTTTGTGGGTGGTGTAGATAACTGGTTGATACCCACACCGCGGGTAGAAAACCTGCCAGTGGATTTTGAAGGGCAGAATTATGCCTACCAAGCTATGGTGTCTCCGCTCAGAGGTTTTTACAGAAATGCGCGAAACGGAACTCATGCCGCTGTGGCCAATGCAGAGATACGTATACCTGTGTTTAAGTACTTCTTAAACGGGCCAATCAAATCAGACTTTGTGCGCAACTTCCAAATCGTACCCTTTGGTGATGCTGGTACCGCCTGGACAGGCAATGACCCATACTCAGAAGACAACTTCTTTAACATCATAGTAGATGAAAACTCGGCCAATGGCGTGTCATATCAGGTTACTCTGCGTAACCAAGAAGACCCCATACTCTATGGCTATGGAGCAGGATTGAGAAGTAGAATTGCTGGATACTTCGTGCGTGCAGACTGGGCATGGGGTGTGTCAGACGGAAGACGACTTCCAAGAGAATTTTACCTCTCGCTTAACCTCGATTTCTAAGTGGATATACAAAGTATCATACAGCTTTTGCTGGTCGGTGTAGCGGCCGGTATGCTTGGTGGATTTATAGGAATAGGGGGCGGAATTATTATCGTACCAGCCATGGTGTTTTTAATGGGCATGTCACAGTTTGAAGCACAAGGAACATCACTGGCTATGATGCTTCCACCCATCGGTATTTTGGCGGTATGGAACTACTGGAAGGCCGATGCGGTCAACATGAAATACGGAATGATACTCGCTGTGGCATTCGTGCTGGGAGGATATTTTGGGTCCAAACTTGCCCTGCGGCTAGACCCTATTAAAGTGAAGTTGATTTTTGGTGTGTTTATGATATTCGTGGCCGTCAAAATGACCTATGGCGCATGGAAAGAACTGAATCAGTAATGGATACACTGACCGCTGACCGAGTAAAAAGTCTTGCCGACAAGTACTTTGAAGAAGTGCGCGACATCCGCAGGCACATCCACGCCAATCCTGAACTCTCGTTTGAAGAATTTGAAACCGCCAAGTTCATCTCAGCCCGACTCACAGAGTGGGGAATAGAGCATGACACTGGTGTGTGTGAAACGGGTACCGTAGCCTACGTCTCTGGACAAGGAGAAGGCCCCGTAGTGGCTCTCAGAGCAGACATTGATGCGCTGCCCATACTAGAGCAGAGTGACAAGAGTTACGCCTCTATAAACAAAGGAGTAATGCATGCCTGCGGGCATGATGTGCACACAGCCTGCGCGCTGGGCGCACTCAAAATATTGCACGACACACGAGAGGAATGGTCAGGTACATTAAAAGTCATTTTTCAACCCGGAGAGGAAAAATTACCTGGCGGAGCAAGCCTGATGATTAAAGAGGGCGTGCTAAAAAATCCTGATGTAGAGCTGATTATCGGACAGCATGTGTTTACTGATTTGCCTGCTGGTCAAGTCGGTTTTAAAGAAGGCATGTACATGGCCTCTGCCGATGAAATTTACCTGACTGTAAAGGGTAAAGGTGGTCACGCGGCTATGCCACACAAGACCATTGACCCCATTTTAATTTCGGCTCACATCCTCACTGCATTGCAGCAGGTGGTCAGTCGTCATGCCTCTCCCATTACACCAAGCGTCTTGTCATTTGGTAAAATTATAGGTGAAGGGGCCACAAATGTCATTCCCTCAGAGGTCAAACTAGAAGGCACGTTTAGAACGTTTGACGAGGAGTGGAGGACTGCCGCTCATGAGCAGATTACCCGTATTGCTGAACACACGGCTCAAGCCATGGGTGGAACCTGCGAAGTAGACATACATGTAGGTTATCCTTTTTTAAAGAATGATGTGCCGTTGACAGCTCGCTGTCGATCGCATGCACAGCAGTATTTGGGTGAGACAAACGTGGTGGAGCTTCCATTGCGCATGACTGCCGAAGACTTCTCTTACTATTCTCAAGTCTCTCCAGCATGTTTCTACCGACTTGGCACAACCACTCCTGAAGGCACGCTGAATAGTCCTGTTCATACGTCTACTTTCGACATAGACGAAGAGGCACTAAAAACTGGAATGGGCCTGATGGCCTTCCTTGCTTTATCTGAATTGGGGACTTAGTTAGCCACATCACTGAGGAACTTTACCCTCAGCAGTCGCATTTCTTCTGTCGTGTAGTCGCCATCAAACTCTTCAACAGCTGCCTCCACGGAGTCTTCTTCGTTCTCCATGAAAAACTCAAACACTTCTTCTTGACTATCGCTGTCCATCAGCTCATCAAGTAAGTAGTTGATGTTGACCTTTGTACCAGACTGCACAATGGCCTCTATTTCAGTAATCACATCATCCACTGACATGCCTTTTGCGCGACCTATATCTTCAAGACCCAGTCGCTTATCTATGTTGGTTATGATGTGCACCTTGTTGGCTGACTTATTGGCCACGGTTTTGACGATCATGTCCATCGGTCGTTCGATGTTATTCTCCTCAACATAACCGGCAATCATGTCAACAAATGGTTGACCATATTTTCTGGCCTTTCCAGCTCCTACACCCGCTATGTTGGTGATTTCCTCAAGCGTGATAGGGTACCTGATAGACATGTCGTCTATCGAAGGGTCTTGGAAGACTACATACGGAGGCACGCCTTTATCTTTGGCTATCGTTCTCCTTAAGTCCTTGAGCATTTTGACGAGGACTTCGTCTCCGCCACCGCCTCCTTTGCCCGCAAGTATAATGTCAGCGCCACCGCCTCTTTTATACTCACGTTCCTTAAAGATTTCCATCTCAGTAGGCTTCTTCAAAAATGCTTTTCCTTCATCAGTGATAGAGAGCTGACCATATGTTTCGATGTCTTTGTACAAGAATCCTGAAACGAGACAATGTCTCACTACAGCCGACCAAAACTTCTCATCATGCTCGTCTCCCTCCCCGTAAAACTCTACACTATCATGGTTGTAGGTCTTCATCTCTGCAGTAGATCGTCCCAGCAGAATATCGATGATGTGTTTCATCTTATGCTTCCCCTTCACAGCTACGATAGTCTTCAGTAGCATCACTACTTCGTCTTTCGCTTCTACACGCTCTTTAGGGTCCGCGCAGTTATCACACATGCCTTTGCATCTGGCATCATCAAACTCTTCTCCGAAGTAGTACAACAAGAACTTTCTTCGGCATATCGATGTCTCAGCGTAAGACACGGTGTCTTGAAGCAATTGGCGTCCTATCTCCTGCTCTGCCACAGGTTTTCCTTGCAGAAACTTCTCCAGTTTCTCAATGTCCTTATAGCTATAGAAAGTCAGGCACTTTCCTTCTCCACCATCTCGTCCGCCACGTCCAGTTTCTTGATAGTAACTCTCTATACTCTTTGGTATATCATGATGTATCACAAAGCGCACATCAGGCTTGTCTATACCCATACCAAAGGCGATGGTCGCCACAATGACGTCCACATCTTCCATCAAAAATTGGTCTTGAGTCTTGGCTCTGGCATGTGAGTCTAATCCGGCATGGTATGGCAGTGCTTTGATGCCGTTGACTTGCAGTGCTTCTGCCAGCTCTTCCACTTTTTTACGACTCAGGCAGTAGATGATACCTGACTTGCCCTCATGCTGCTTGACATACTTTATTATCTCCTTAAAGACATCCTCTTTGGGCCTGACCTCATAAAAGAGATTGTCTCTGTTAAAAGAGGCCTTAAAAATGGTGGCATTATCGCAGCCTAAGTTCTTGAGTATGTCTGACTGCACTTTCTCAGTGGCAGTGGCTGTCAGCGCGATGAGCGGTGTGTTGGCAATATCCTGCATGATAGGGCGCAGTCTTCTATATTCTGGACGGAAATCATGTCCCCATTCTGATATACAGTGCGCCTCATCAATGGCGAAAAAAGAGATCTTAATCTTGTGAAGAAACTCCACGTTTTCTTGTTTAGTCAGTGACTCAGGAGCGACATAAAGCAGCTTCGTCATGCCACTCGTCACGTCTTCTTTGACTTGAGTCAATTGAGACTTGTTGAGTGAGGAGTTAAGAAAATGAGCAACTCCATCATTCTCCGAAAATCCGCGGATGGCGTCTACTTGATTTTTCATCAAAGCGATGAGCGGTGACACGACTATTGCAGTGCCTTCCATCATGAGTGCGGGTAATTGATAACAGAGTGATTTTCCACCACCTGTGGGCATGATCACGAATGTGTCTTTGCCGTTTAAGATGTTCTTTATGACCTCTTCCTGTTCTCCTTTGAATTTGTCAAAGCCGAAGAACTTTTCGAGCGCCTCCTTAGGAGACAAATCTATATCTAACATTGTATGTTTTTCCTTAGCAGTTTGAGCGGGTTTCGCGCCCCTTGGAACTAAAGCTAATATAAAACAAATCTATTGACCTCGAAAGCCTTTAAAGGGAGATTATCTACTCTTTTTATGGTATTTTTTTCATGATTCAGAATGTAACCGCAACCTCCTTTTTGACGATTGTGATCCCTTACCTTTGGCATCGCATTGATGGAAACAGATACACGAGTCAGAAAAGATCAGGTTCAGCTAGATCAGATAGACGAGAAGAGTGAAATGCCCTTTCTCGATCATCTGGAAGAACTGCGCTGGCGTATTATCCGTTCGGCAATTGCCATTGTCATTGGAAGTGTTATTGCGCTGATATTCAGCGACTTTTTATTTGACGTAATTATTTTTGGACCACTCACAGATTGGTTTCCAACTAACCAGTTCTTATGCACCATGTCTGACGGATTCTGCGAGAGTCTACTCGGTGATGGAGAAAAAAAGATGCAAGCCATTGACCTCACTGCCGAGATCTCTTCGTTTGTGATGACTGGCCTAATTGCTGGATTAATTCTCGCCTTTCCGTATGTGTTTTCTCAGGTATGGGGATTTATCTCACCGGGCTTAAAAGAGAAGGAACAAAAGCAAGCCAAAGGCATGACATTTTGGATGAGCCTGTTGTTCTTTTTAGGCATACTCTTCGGCTATTTTGTCTTGGTCCCAATTGCCATGAGATTCTTCTACACGTTTTCAATCAGCGACATGGTGGTCAAAGAATTTAAGTTTGATAAAGTAGTGTCGGCCGTAAGTATATGGACACTCATATCAGGTATTTTATTTCAGCTACCCATTGTCATCTATGTCTTTACCAAACTTGGACTAATAGGCCCAGACATTCTTAAAAAGTACAGAAAGCATGCGCTTGTAGCCGTGTTGGTTCTCGCAGCTTTAATTACCCCGCCAGATTTTTTTTCTCAGGTACTAATTACCATCCCAATCATGTTACTATATGAGATTGGCATTTTCATTGCAAAACGTGTGGTGAAAAATCAGCAAAAAGCAGCGATGAACTAGTCTATATTTGACCAATGATGAAACTCAGTGCCCACGACATTCAAAAGAAATATGGCAATCGCATGGTGGTCAAGGGGGTCTCTGTGGAGGTCAATCAAGGAGAGATTGTAGGTCTGCTCGGTCCAAATGGAGCAGGAAAGACTACCTCTTTTTATATGATAGTCGGACTTGTACAGCCCTTTGCTGGCGCCATACATCTAGACGGCAAGGAGATAACCAATGAGCCCATGTATCGCAGAGCTCAAATGGGTGTGGGCTATCTGCCTCAAGAACCTTCGGTATTTAGAAAACTCAGTGTGGAAGACAACCTCAAGGCCATTCTTGAAATGACCAAGCTGACGAAGAAGGAACAAGAATTTAAAATGGAGAGCCTGCTCGAAGAGTTTGGTCTCGGTCATGTCAGGACCAATAGAGGAGACTTCTTGTCTGGAGGTGAACGCAGAAGAACAGAGATAGCTAGAGCCCTCGCCACTGACCCTAAATTTATCTTACTTGATGAGCCTTTTGCAGGAGTAGACCCTATTGCGGTAGAAGACATTCAGAGCATAGTCGCCAAGCTAAAGGATAAAAACATTGGCATTCTTATATCAGATCACGATGTGCAAGCTACACTGTCAATCACTGACCGTGCCTACCTCATGTTTGAAGGAAATATACTGCTAAGTGGCAGCGCAGAAGAACTTGCTGAAAACGAAACGGCCCGAAGAGTATATCTCGGACAAAATTTCGAGTTGAGAAAAAAGTCTGTTTAATCAGATAATCATTCCTGCACCAACCGTGTTGTTGGTTGCTTCATCAATCAAAATGATAGACCCGGTGATACGGTTACGCGTGTACTTGTCGTAAAACAATGGCGAAGTAGTTCGGATTTTAATTCGTCCGATGTCATTCATGCCTATTGTCTTATCATCTTCCATGCGGTGCAGCGTGTTGATGTCCACTTTGTAGTTCACCTCTTTGATGACACAACGCGCATCCTTAGACGTGTGTCTGAGCGCATACTTTCCGTTTGGAACAAGTGGCTTCTCACCCATCCAGCAAATCATCAGCTCTACGTCTTGACTGTTTTCTGGCTGATTATTGGTCCTGACTATCATGTCACCACGACTCAAGTCCATTTCGTTTTCTAGGCAGATGGTCACACTCATTGGCGCATAGGCCTCGTTAATCTCACCATCCATGGTGTTGATGCTGGCTATTTTTGATTGGAACCCAGAAGGGAGCAGCGTGACTTCATCACCTACTTTAAATACTCCTCCTGCAATTCTACCTGCATAACCTCTGTAGTCGTGAAACTCTTCAGTCTGCGGTCTTATAACCGTCTGCACTGGGAACCGACAATCTACATGATTGTGATCGCCCGAGATGTGTACATTTTCCAAAGTATACATCAGTGTAGCACCTTGGTACCAATCCATGTTTTCAGATTTGTGCACCACATTGTCTCCTTTGAGTGCAGAAATCGGAATGAAGCGAATGTCTGTGACCTCAAGCTTGGTGCAGAAATCATCAATTTGATTTTTGATTTTGTCAAAAGACTCTTGCGCATAGTCCACCAAGTCCATCTTGTTTACGCAGAATACGATGTGCGGTATTTGCAACAATGAAGCGATGAATGCATGTCGGCACGTCTGCTCGACCATACCATGACGCGCATCTACAAGGATGATGGCCAAGTTGGCCGTACTCGCACCAGTTACCATGTTACGGGTATACTGGATGTGGCCTGGCGTGTCTGCGATGATGAATTTTCGCTTTGGAGTGGCGAAATATCTGTAGGCTACGTCAATCGTAATTCCTTGTTCTCTCTCTGCACGAAGTCCGTCTGTAAGCAAGGCTAGGTTGACTCCCTCGGTTGCTCCACCTATGCGCTCTGATGCTTGCTCTATGGCCTCCATCTGGTCTTGGAAGATGGATTTAGAATCAAAGAGCATACGGCCAATGAGTGTGGATTTTCCGTCATCAACACTTCCTGCCGTAGTAAACCTCAAGAGGTCCATGTCTAAATATGCGTTCTGGTCGCTCATCTGTCTTTAATTCTAAATGTTAGAAATATCCTTTCTTCTTACGGTCTTCCATTGCGGCTTCGCTTCGCTTGTCGTCAGATCGGCCGCCACGTTCGGTCACTCGTGTTGAAGAGACTTCGTCTATAATTTTCTCTAAAGTGTCAGCATCTGACATCACTGCACCGGTGCAAGTCATGTCGCCTATTGTTCTAAACCTGACTACCTGCTCCTTCACTTCTTCACTGTCCTTTCGCTCTATTACCTCTGTAGCCGCAAGGATGACTCCATCTCGCTCAAACACCTCTCTCTTGTGACTAAAGTATAGTGACGGGATGTCTATGTTTTCTGCCAAGATATACTGCCAGATATCCATTTCCGTCCAGTTTGAAATAGGGAATACACGGAAATGCTCGCCCATGTGCTTGCTACCATTAAAGATATTCCACAGCTCTGGACGCTGATTTTTTGGGTCCCACTGACCAAACTCATCTCGGTGAGAGAAAAAACGCTCTTTGGCTCTCGCCTTCTCTTCATCCCTGCGCGCTCCACCCATGGCCGCATCAAACTTGCCGTTTTCAAGAGACTCAAGCAGTGTCACTGTTTGGAGTCCATTTCTACTGGCGTTAAATCCTTTTTCTTCGGTTACTTTTCCTTCGTCAATAGACTGCTGAACAGATCCCACGATGAGTTTTGCTCCTGTCTTTTCCATCAAAGAGTCTCTAAACTCGATGGTTTCTGGGAAGTTGTGCCCCGTGTCTACATGCAATAATGGGAACGGAACCTTGGCCGGAAAAAAGGCCTTTCTAGCCAGGTGAAACATCACGATAGAGTCCTTTCCACCTGAAAAAAGCATCACAGGTTTTTCAAACTGAGCGGCAACTTCTCGAAGCACGTAGATAGACTCCGACTCCAACTCTTTTAAATGTGTTAAGCTATATGCTCCCATATTATTCTTCTATTCTCATGTTGATGAACTCGTATAGTTCTTTAGCCGTTTCAACCACAGTTTTTCCTTCAGTGAGAAGGTCCAAGTCTGCAGATTCTGGTGCCTCAAAGGGCGCGTCTATACCAGTAAAGTTTTTTATCTCTCCTGCACGAGCCTTTTTGTACAAGCCCTTCACATCTCGCGATTCGCAGATTTCGAGTGGCGTATTGACAAACACCTCTATAAAGTCATCAGCACCGATGATGTCTTTGGCCTGAGCGCGTATCTCCTTAGTCGGGCTCACAAAGCAATTGATCGTAATCACGCCACAGTTCACAAAAAGCTTACTTACTTCAGCAATTCGCCTAATGTTCTCCTTGCGGTCTTCAGCTGAAAAACCAAGGTTATTATTGATACCCGCCCTTATGTTATCGCCATCTAGCAACTGACAAAGTTTCCCATCAGCATGAATCATTCTCTCTAGTGCCTTAGCGATGGTGCTTTTGCCAGAACCAGATAGCCCTGTTAGCCATATCACGACAGCCTTTTGCTCAAGAAGCTCTTGCTTTTCTTCTCGGCTCAGCATCTCATCAAAGATGGTGAAGATATTTCCTTCTCTTTCCTCCATAAATTTATGGGCGGCAAAGATAGGCCTATAGAATTGCTCAAGCAACTGAATCTGACATAGTTTGACGCCCTGTCAACTGCTCTTTGTCTGCTTTTTCATTCCTTTGCACCCACGACACAAGATCTCCCAGTAAAAAATGGCCAAAAAGAAGTACCCTATTCCCACAACATCACCTGCTGTAGATCAAGTAGGTGTGGTCGAGCGTAGCTCGAGATTTACCAAGAGAAGTATCAAAAAGGAAGCTAAAATGCAGGGGCTATATATGGCCTTGAACATGATAGACCTGACTACTCTGGAAGGCATGGACACCCAAGGCAAGGTCAAGCAACTCTGCTATAAGGCCAACCATTTGCATGACGCTGCTGAAGACATTCCGACTGTTGCGGCAGTATGTGTCTACCCTAACTATGTAGGGTTGGCAAAGTCTGAGCTGAAGGGAACAAAAATTAAAGTAGCCTCTGTCGCCACGGCATTTCCAAGTGGAAACAGCTCTTTGTCTTTAAAGTTAGAAGACGTCAAAATGGCCGTAGACCAAGGCGCTGACGAAGTGGATATGGTCATATCTCGAGGCCGCTTTTTGCAAGGCGAATATACCTATGTGTATGACGAGATAGCGGCAGTAAAAGAAGCCTGTGCCAAAGCGAGACTCAAAGTTATTCTGGAAACTGGTGAGCTAAACACATTAGACAACGTAAGACGAGCAAGTGATATCGCTATCGCAGCAGGAGCTGATTTCATAAAGACCTCAACAGGTAAGATAAAGCCCGCGGCTACCATGCCTGTGACTTTAGTCATGCTGGAAGCTATAAGAGACCATTTTCTAAAGACAGGAGAGATGGTTGGAATGAAACCAGCTGGCGGCATTTCAAAGTCAAAATTGGCGCTCCACTATTTGATTATGGTTAAAGAAACCCTCGGAGACGACTGGTTGGATAATAAGTGGTTCAGATTTGGAGCCAGCAGCTTGGCAAATGACGTACTGATGCAAATCATCAAGCAACGCACAGGTGTATATCAATCATCAGATTACTTTTCAATAGACTAAGTATGAGTTTGAAAATGAATGGAAAATGGGATTTAGCTCCAGCCCCTGAGAGCACTGGTCACATTAATTTGAAAGACGAGTATGACCTCTTTATAGGAGGCAAATTTGTCAAGTCGGCAAAGGGTCAGAAGTTTGATTCTATCAACCCAGCCACTGATAAGCTCATCGCTAAAGTGACTGAAGCGACTGCTAAGGATGTGGATAATGCCGTAAAATCCGCCCGCACGGCTTATGACAAATACTGGAAAAAGATGCCCGCAAAAGAGCGCGGCAAGTACATCTACCGTATTGCCAGAATGATGCAGGAGCGGGCCAGAGAGCTCGCAGTAATCGAAACTCTAGATGGTGGAAAAGTCATTAGAGAATCTCGTGATGTAGATGTGCCACTAGCGGCAGCGCACTTCTTTTATTATGCTGGTTGGGCAGACAAGTTAGATTATGCTTTTCCTAATCGCGAAGTATCGCCTCTTGGAGTGGCCGGACAGATTATACCTTGGAATTTCCCACTCTTGATGGCGGCATGGAAAATCGCTCCAGCTTTGGCTTGCGGAAACACGGTGGTGTTAAAGCCTGCCGAGACTACTTCGCTCACGGCACTTAAGCTGGCTGAGATTATACAAGAAGCGGATTTGCCTCCTGGGGTAGTTAACATCGTCACTGGACATGGAGAAACGGGTGCGGCCATTGTCAATCATGATGATGTCGATAAAATAGCCTTTACCGGATCGACCAACGTGGGTAAGATCATTCAAAAGTCTATTGCCTCTACCAACAAGAAGTGTACACTCGAATTAGGCGGAAAAGCGGCCAACATCATATTTGAAGATGCCACTATAGACCAAGCCGTAGAGGGTATAATTAATGGTATTTACTTCAATCAAGGACATGTCTGTTGTGCAGGAAGTAGGCTCTTTGTGCAAGAGTCTGTCTCTGAAGAGGTGATCAGGAAACTCAAGCACCGCATGAACTCACTGGTGGTTGGAGATCCACTAGATAAGAACACAGACATCGGTGCGATTAACTCAAAAGAGCAGCTCGCCACAATCAAGAAATACATCAAAATAGGTAAGAAGGAAGGAGCAGAATTTTATCAGCCAGCATGCAGTATTCCGAAAAAAGGAAACTGGTGTCCACCTACCTTATTTACTAATGTGGCCCAGAGTAATAGAATAGCGCAAGAAGAAATATTTGGTCCAGTGCTGGCGGTGCAAACATTCAGAACGGTGAGCGAAGTAATCAAGAAGGCGAATAACACTCCTTATGGACTTTCTGCTGGCGTATGGACGGACAAGGGCAGTAAGATTTTTAACATGACTAGTCAGATGAATGCTGGTGTGGTCTGGGCCAATACCTACAACAAATTTGACCCTACCTCACCTTTTGGAGGATACAAGGAGAGCGGATTTGGCAGAGAAGGCGGACTCCAAGGTCTCGGTGCATATCTTAAAATGGAAGGATGATGGAAAGACTTGAAGTACTTAAGACATACAAGATATATATCGGAGGGAAATTTCCTCGCACAGAATCAGGACGATACTACAGTCCTGAGGTTAACGGTCAGTCGCTTGGTAACATCTGTTTGTCGTCACGAAAAGATGTGAGAAATGCAGTGGTAGCCGCTCGCTCAGCGCAGAAGGCTTGGTGGGAACGCACAGCTTTTAATCGAGGTCAGATTCTATATCGTATCGCTGAGATGCTGGAAACCCGCTCGGCTCAATTTGAAGCTGAGTTGAAGCAACAAGGTAGCACGGCCGCTAGCGCAAAGAAAGAGGTCGAGATGTCTATAGACCGTATGATTTATTATGCAGGTTGGTGTGATAAATATCAGCAGGTGTTTAGCTCAGTCAATCCTGTGGCGTCATCGCACTTTAATTTCTCAGTACCAGAGCCTACGGGAGTAGTTTTTCTGTTTGCAGATCAGCAAACATCTTTGCTTGGCTTAGTGTCTATGATTGCACCAATCATTGCAGGAGGAAACACCGTGGTTGCATTGGCTTCAGAAAACAAGCCGCTTTGTGCAGTCACATTGGCTGAGGTGTTAAACTCGTCAGATGTACCGGGCGGTGTAGTCAACATTTTGACTGGTAAATGCGATGAACTGCACAAGCATGTATCCACTCACATGGACATCAATGCAGTTGTCTATTCTGGTAAGGACGAAGAATTACTCAGCTCACTCAAATACAATGCTGCTGGCAACGTGAAAAGAGTCATAGCGCATGACAGAGATTGGAAGAAAGAAAAGAATCAAAGCCCATACTTTATTTCAGCCCTCACTGAGCTAAAGACCACATGGCACCCTATTGAAGTTATAGGGGAGTCGGGGTCAGGATATTAATCGGTTTAAAATTTGTCATGGATATAGATGCACTTATAGAGCGAGCCATCAGGGCTTCATTAGACGGAGGAAGAGAAATTCTCAAAGTCTATGAGTCAGAGTTTGCGGTAGAAACGAAAGAAGACCGTTCGCCTTTGACCTTGGCCGATAAAAATGCTCACTTGGCTATCGAGGCCATTTTAAAAGACACAGGACTGCCTATTTTGAGCGAAGAAGGCAAAGAGATGAGTTACGAAGAGCGCAGCTCATGGGGCCCATTTTGGATGGTAGACCCGCTTGATGGCACCAAAGAATTTGTAAAGCGAAATGGCGAGTTTACTGTCAACATTGCGCTCATAGAAGATGGCGTGCCCATAGCCGGAGTCATCTATGTTCCTGTAACCAAAGACCTCTACTTTAAGGCGAGTGCAGGCTCATATAAAGTGGCCTCTGTAGAGACAAGTCACGCTGAGCAGATAGCCGGCCTAATCGATCTGGGGAGTTCGCTTCCAATGCCCAAGTCTGGAAACTCATTTAAAGTGGTCGGGAGTCGTTCGCATATGTCTCCAGAAACCGAACAATTTCTTGAGGAACTGAAAAAGCAACATGATGAGATAGAAATAGTGTCTATGGGCTCATCTCTCAAGATATGCCTTGTGGCAGAGGGTGCGGCAGATGTCTACCCTAGATTTGCACCGACCATGGAGTGGGATACCGCAGCTGGTCATGCCATAGCGCTGGGAGCAGGCAAAACAGTGACTGATAAGAGCACTGGGGAGGCCATGAGATATAATAAAGAGAACCTGCTTAACAATTGGTTTATCGTTAGATAATCTAACCGCTTCACTATCCCTTGTCAAGGGGTACTATTCAACACTTTAGTAAGACTATATCGTTGATAAATGACGTTAGTAGACGGGGGCCTGGAGTTATCAAAAGATTACTTTCGTCATGTTGAAAACTAGAGGTACACATATCGGTTTAAGTTTGCTCGTAGCGCTCATGCTTAGTGTCACGTTGCATGCTACAGGGACAGAAGGAGAAGAGAAAGAGCCTTCATCAGCAAATTCCATCATTCAGAAGTACTTTCCTTATTTCTCATCAGGAAAACTCATCTTCATTTCTGTAGATGCGCAGGAGATGTATGTGATGAACAATAACGAGGTGCTACAAACCTTTCAGATTAGTTCATCAAAGTATGGCGAAGGGGAGCAGATGAACTCGATGAGGACACCACTTGGCCTTCATTTCATTGCAAAAAAAATAGGAGATGGTGCTGACATGAACACCATTTTCAAGGCCAGATCAAATACAGGCCGTCAAGCTGTTCCTAATGACGACAAGTTCATGGACAAAGACCTCATCACTACCCGCATCATGTGGCTCGAAGGAGGCGAAGAAAGAAATAGCCTTGGTACTAAGAGTAGTATGAAGAGGTACGTATACATACACGGTACGCCTGACGAAGCGCTCCTGGGAAAGCCAGCTTCACATGGCTGCATTAGGATGAGAAACATTGACGTATATGCGCTTTACGAGTTTTGTGATGAAGGGACTCCGACCATAATCTGGAAAGAGGGAATGGAAATTCCTGATGTCATTGCAGATCTTCCAGAGGTCAAACAGGAATTGGAAAAGAAAGAAGCGAAAAAGGCCAAAAAAAGAATCAAAAAAGAATCTAAAGGAAAACCAAGTCCTTGATTTTTGACCTCTCTAGCGATGTCTGCTCTAATCTGAGTCAGATTCACCTTTCTTATTAATTTTGATACCATGGCAAAAGTCGCACTAATAACAGGTGTCACAGGACAAGATGGCGCCTATCTGTCTGAGCTCCTGTTGGAAAAAGGGTACATCGTTCACGGTGTAAAACGAAGAAGCTCTCTATTTAACACAGACCGTATAGATCACCTCTACCAGGATCGACACGAAAAGGAAGTCAAGTTCTTTCTGCATTACGGAGACATGACCGACACGTCTAACCTAATTAGACTGGTTCAAGAAGTTCAGCCAGATGAGATTTATAATCTAGCCGCACAGTCTCATGTGCAAGTGTCATTCGAATTGCCAGAATATACCGCCAGTGCAGATGCAACAGGTGCACTCAGGCTGCTTGAGGCAATCAGAATATTGGGCCTTGAGAAGAAGACAAAATTTTATCAAGCCTCTACCTCAGAGCTCTATGGTAAAGTGCAAGAAGTCCCTCAATCAGAGACCACACCTTTTTATCCAAGAAGCCCTTATGCGGTAGCCAAACTCTATGCCTTCTGGATTGTAAAAAACTACAGAGAAGCGTATGGCATGTATGCCTGCAATGGTATCTTGTTTAACCATGAGAGCCCATTGAGAGGAGAGACTTTTGTGACGCGGAAGATTACAAGAGCTGTCTCTAAAATCAAACTCGGTCTTCAAGAAAAACTATACCTAGGAAACATGGACGCTAAGCGTGACTGGGGTCATGCCAAAGACTATGTTGAAGGAATGTGGCTCATGCTGCAGCAAGACGAGGCAGACGACTTTGTGCTGGCTACCGGAGAGACGACCACAGTGAGAGACTTTGTGACCATGTCGTTTAAAGAAGTTGACATAGAGTTAGAGTGGTCTGGCGAAGGAGTAGATGAAGTGGCCAAACTGAAAGGCACGGATAAAGTGCTTGTTCAAGTGGATCCAAAATACTTTAGGCCTACCGAAGTAGAACTACTCATCGGTGACCCATCTAAAGCCAAAGAAAAACTGGGTTGGGAGCACAAATATGCGCTTGCAGATTTGGTAAAAGAAATGGTCAAAGCTGACATGGAGCTCTTTGAGAGAGATCAGTATTTACTCCAAGGCGGGCACCGCATCATGAATTACAATGAATAAAGAAGACAAAGTATATGTCGCTGGCCATAGAGGTATGGTGGGGTCTTCTATAGTCAGAAAGCTCAGTAAAGAGGGGTTTACCAATATTGTTCAGCGGAGCTCTTCAGAGCTTGATTTGACCAATCAACAGGCAGTAGAGCAGTTTTTTTCTCAAGAGAAACCAGACTACGTAGTACTGGCTGCCGCTAAGGTTGGAGGCATACAGGCCAACAATGAGTTCAGAGCTCAGTTCCTTTACGAGAATCTGATGATTCAGAATAACGTGATTCATCAATCATACTTGGCTGGGGTTAAAAAACTCTTGTTTCTTGGGTCTTCATGCATTTACCCAAAGCTTGCCGCTCAGCCGCTGCGCGAAGAGTATCTCTTGACAGATACCCTAGAGCCAACCAATGAACCATATGCCATCGCCAAAATATCTGGCATCAAAATGTGTGAGGCTTATCGTGATCAGTACGGCTGCAATTTTATTTCTGCTATGCCCACTAATCTATATGGGCCAAATGACAATTACGACCTCAATAATTCTCATGTTTTACCAGCCTTGCTCAGAAAATTTCACACGGCTAAAGTCACCGATCAAAAGGAAGTGACGATTTGGGGCACCGGTTCACCCATGCGCGAGTTTCTGCATGTAGATGATCTTGCAGAAGCCTGCTACTTTATGCTGCGTGAGTATGATGAAAAGCAGTTCTTAAACATCGGAACGGGCGAAGACGTGACTATAAAAAATCTGGCTCTACTCATTAAAGAGGTAGTCGGATACGAAGGTGACCTAGTCTTTGACGAGAGTAAACCTGATGGCACACCCAGAAAATTGATGAACGTGGACAGGATCCATGCCTTGGGTTGGAAGCACAGCTACACATTAGAAGAAGGAGTGAAAAAAGTCTATCTCGAGGATGTGGTCAATGCTGATTTCGCGTGAACGTAGTATAATCCCTACCTTTCCGACCCATGATGATGCCGCTTAAGAAAGTATTGAGCCTAATCGTATATGTGTCCATGTTATGTGCACTCTCAGCGCAGCAGTATAACTACCCCATTAACAACTATCATCAGACTTACTTAGAGCTAGGTCAAAGCCGCATGGACTCGGTGACCCTGACTGGGCTTAGAGCCTTGCCAGAATCTTGGATGAGGCTTGACTCCGTCTGGGGATACGAACCCGTGCCTCCTAAAATGTACTCCGCCTTTAGTGCCGCAATTTTGAGAGATCATCATGTGACTATTGAGAAGGAAGAGTTGAAGTTGTACATTGACTTCTTAATCAATTTTGAACTGGGTACTGAGCAGAGAAAGGAAACGGCCTATGCAGACACAACTAGGTTTAGCCGTAACATGCGTGGTTTTTCTGTCAAAGGAGAGTTAGGAAAAAAAGTCTCTTTTGAAACCACGTTCAGGGAAGATCAAACAACCTACCCTTGGTACCTTTTAAATAGAATTAGAAACTCAGTGTTCGCTAATGATGGTGCTTCGGGAGTGGCGCCAGGAGGAGGCAGAATCAAATTTAACTCGATAAAGGGGGCCGATAATTCTATTGCCGAAGGATACATTTCATACTCTCCTGTTAAGGCGGTAAACATTCAGTTTGGGCATCAAAAAAACTTCATTGGCTCGGGTTATCGTTCCCTGCTTCTGTCTGACAATGCGTACACATATCCGCAGCTGAAGATGACAGGGCGGTTTATGAAAAACCGGCTTTACTATCAGTCCATTATGGGGTCTATGAGTGGCTTGAGGAGACTGCCTATGGGTGATACTCCAGAGGCACTGTTTAGACGAAAAGGAGTGAGTTTTCATTACTTAGAATTCCGACCTCACAAACGTGTGAGCCTAGGTCTATTTGAGGCAGTAGTCTGGCAAAGATTTGACGTGGAGGTGGGCACAGTCCCCAATCCGGTGGAGAGGTATGTGCCTTTATTAGGTTTAAACACAGCACTTAACGGACTAGAGTCAACGCATAATTCTATTATTGGTCTAGACCTCGGGGTGAAAATCAATCGCGGCATCCAACTCTTTGGTCAGTATGTCATGGATGCCGAAGACCAAACCGGATATCAAGTTGGCATAAAAACGGCAGACCTATTTGTGCGCAACCTCAGAGTGCAGGCCGAGTATAATTCTGTTGACCCGTTTACTTATGCGCACCCACTTTCCTTACAGAGTTATACGCATCTCAATCAAGGCATAGCTCACCCGCGCGGGGCAGGAGTAAATGAGGCGAGTATTGGCGTGATGTATCTCTATGACCGTTGGTTTGCCGACATTCGTTACACAGCGGGTGACCAGCTGCTAGACTTGCCAGACAGTACGAATATTGGTTCTAATGTCAACCTCCCTGAAGATTTTGAAGGAACGTTTGAACCTCAGACTCGGTCGCAGTCAAATTATGTGCTGACGAAGCTTGGTTATATGCTTAATTCTAAGTCTAATTTCAATTTTTATGTCAGTTGGTTGTATCGAGATGAGACCGGGCCATTGACATATGGCAATAACTCGCTCATCTCTTTTGGGTTGAGTATGAATATGCATAACAGATATGAGGATCTATGACAACATTACGCTGCACGCCTGTTTTCCTTATGTTTGTTCACAATACATGTAGGTTGTGGATATAGTAATACTTGGTTTTTTTACTGCCTTTCTTGTGGTCTTATTCGCCACCCCATCATTGATTAAGGTGGCCAAGCTCAAGCACCTTGTTGACGAACCTTCCGAAGAGCGAAAGCTCCATTTTTTCAGCGTGCCGACCATTGGGGGCATCATCATATTTGCGGGTTTCATCTTCGCTTATTCCCTGTGGTTCCCTTCTGAAAACAGAAATTATTTCTACCAGCAAGATGATTTACTCCTGGCATTTGACCAGTTCAAATACCTGATTTCTTCGCTGTTGGTGCTGTTTTTCATCGGTGTGAAAGACGACATCATCGGTACAGCTCCGTTGTACAAATTGATAGGACACTTGATTGTCGCATTCATTCTAGTGCTGATGGCCAATGTCAAGATTACAGACATGCAAGGCCTTATGGGGATCAATGAGCTTCCAGAGTGGGCGGCCATCGCTTTGTCACTCTTTACCTATATCGTCATTGTCAACGGCTTTAATCTGATTGATGGAGTAGATGGACTTGCAGCGGGAGTTGGGCTTATTGCCTGTTTGTTCTTTGCTGTGTGGTTTAAGCTTGCTGGTGATATACCTATGACCTTATTGTCTGCGTGCTTAGCTGGATCATTGATGGCCTTTTTGATTTTCAACTTTTCGCCCGCTAGAATATTTATGGGTGATTCGGGCTCCATGCTTATTGGGGCCGTGCTTTCCGTGTTAGCCATTCGGCTCATAGAACATGATATCTCTAAGCTGCCAGTGGCTGTGCATAATATCAGTACGCCAGTGATGGCCATGAGTATACTTTCTTATCCGCTTGTAGATACACTCCGGGTGTTCTTCATACGTGCAGTAAAGGGAGGCTCCCCGTTCATTGCAGATCGAAATCACATTCATCACGGGCTGCTCGCCAATGGACTGAGTCACAAACAGACAGTGCTCATCATCTACAGTCTAAACATACTGGTGGTTCTCGCTTCTCTACTGACTTCTCAGCTTAATTCTACATTGGCCTTCTTGTGCATGTTGCTCATTGCCACTGGCCTGTATCAAAGTGCAGTGTGGGTGACTACTCCAAAAAAAACTAGCGGTCTTTGAGATGCTTGGCACTCATAAGCTTTGTATTTCTTGCCCAATCTCTCTTGTGCCAGTTAACGGATACTTGGGTCAATGATGACCTTGATAACCAGAAACTAAAACTTCGCCAGCTCAAAGCTGATCAGCGTTTTCACGCGGCCATCAGACCCTATGCTTTCACTTCCATTGATACAAGTGAAGTACAGGTTTTACCTGCCGACAAGTATGTGCGCTCCGTAGGCCAGCGCATGGCCTTAAGTCCTATAATTGGCATTGAGGCTGGTCTCCAAAATAGGAGTAACGCAGATGATCTTGATATCCAAATGCTCGGGTTATTGGGCCTGCGGTCTAGACTGAATGCGCACAGCAAGTTCAAGATTGACCTAGATGTATATGCAGGTATTGAGCCTCAAAATGACTTAAAGCGGGCCCTGCTTGACTCTTCAGATGTCATTGGCGGTATAGGCCGAGGTGTAGCCTCAGGAGATGCATTATCCACCTTTGGCGTCAATGGCATGCTGAGCTACTCACCGAGTTCGATTTTCACTGTTCAGGTGGGTAGATCAAAGCATCAGTTTGGCCATGGTTACAGGTCTTTGCTGCTGGGAGACGGGGCTGCAGCATATCCCTTTTTAAAACTAAATACGAAAGTGTGGCACCTTAATTATGTCAACCTCTTTTCATGGCAACAAGGCGTTTTTGACGTCCTTGATGATGCCGCTGGTTTTGAAGACAAGTTTACTTCCACTCATATATTAAGCTGGAATATTACAGACCGTATTGATGCTCAAGTATTTGAAAGTATCATATGGCAAGGCAGAGATGAGTTTTCAAACCGTGGCTTTGACATCAACTATCTCAATCCCGTCATCTTTTTCAGACCAGTAGAGTTTGCCACTGGATCTTCTGACAATGCCATTCTTGGATTTGGGACTTCCTATCGCGTTCCTTCTGGCTATCATATTTACAGCCAAGTAGTCATTGATGAGTTCTTGCTCGCGCGGTTGCGTGAAGGCAATGGCTGGTGGGCCAACAAATTTGGCTCTCAGATTGGCGTCAAAAGTTTTGATTCGTTTGGAGTCAAAGATCTGTTTGTTCAGGCCGAGTTTAATCTGACAAGGCCTTTTACTTATTCGCATGGTAGTCCGGTGCAAAATTATGCGCACCTCAATGAGCCGCTTGCGCATCCACTCGGAGCTAATTTTTACGAGGCACTGCTGATTGCGAGCAAGCCTATCGGAAAAATTGAATGGAGGAACCAGTTGATGTATCAGCAATTTGGCAGGGATTCGGATGAGGGGAATCTCGGTGGCAATATATTCCGCTCGTATGTGAATCCTGAAAATCAGTTTGGCAACTTTATAGGTCAAGGTCAGCGATTTGAAGAAATCTCAAATACGCTTTACGGCTCTTACATTTTTGATAGAGATACTGACTTTAGACTGCAATTGGGATATCGTTTTCTATATCAATTTGGAGATATACCCTCAAACAGCCGCCACATGGTCAGCCTCGGATTGCGTATGAATTTCCGTGACCCTTATCGCTGATACTGGGCGTATATTCAGTAATTTCGCCACTCAATAATCACGGCACATTGGCGGACCCAAAAGCGCTCGATTCCAGCGCGATAAAATCACACAGTAAGAGCAAGGACTTTATGGCCTTGATGAAGTTGAGATTAGCCTCATTGGTGGTTATTTCTTCTGTCTTAGGCTACATACTTGCCACAGGCTGGTCTGGCATTATCTGGTCAGAGCTAATCGCACTCATTATTGGAGGAATTTTAGTGACAGGCGCTTCTAATGGACTTAATCAAGTCTATGAAAAAGACACAGATGCCCTGATGAACAGAACGAAAGATCGCCCAATACCCACGGGGCGTCTGACTGTTACTGAAGCCTTGGTGTTTAGTGTCCTTATTGGTCTAGTCGGACTGGCTCTGCTTTATGTATACACCAATGTCAATGCATTTATACTCGCCCTTATGGCACTGGTCAGTTATGCAGGCGTGTATACGCCTATGAAGAGAATCAGTTCTTGGTCAGTCTTTGTAGGTGCATTTCCGGGGGCTGTGCCACCCATGCTTGGATATGTGGCAGCTACCAATGAGTTTGGTTTGATACCAGGTGCCTTGTTTGCCATCCAGTTTATCTGGCAGTTTCCGCACTTTTGGTCCATTGCGTGGGTGCTGCATGATGACTACAGCTTAGCAGGATTTAAAATGCTTCCCTCAAAAGGAGGGAGGGACAGACGCAGTGCCTTTCAGATATTCTTTTACTCGCTCTTCCTTATTCCTGTTGCCCTGTTGCCTTGGATGTTAGAAGAGACTGGCCATATTTCTGCGATTGTGAGTTTAGCATTGAGCAGCTTTTTTGCATTCAGAGCATATCTATTCTATAAGGAACAAGATGTGAGGTCGGCAAAGCAGTTGATGTTTACCACTTTCTTCTACTTGCCACTGCTGCAAATACTATTTGTTCTGGATAAACTTTGATTATGGAAATTAGCGCAGAAGAACGTCAAGAACTAAAAGTAAGAAAGGCAAAGAAGATGCTCTTGGTCGTGGGGATTATCTCCATTATCATGATGTTTAGTGGCCTTACCAGTGGCTACATCGTCTCTAGAGGAGGCGCGGCATTTTGGGTCAACATCAACATGCCAAATTCGTTTTGGTTGAGTACAGTATTCATGATTTTGAGCTCGGTGAGCATGATTATAGCCACCATTGCCGCCAAAAAAGGGAATCAAGGCATGCTCAAAGCTGCACTGCTAGGCGGTTTGGTGCTCGGCTCGTTATTCGTATACAGCCAGTATCAGGGTTGGATGGAGCTGGCCGACAAAGGCTTAAACTTTGCTGGAGATAACTTTCTAGAGCACCTCAAAGGGGAGTATGGCAAGGACTATTACATCACAAATTCTCAAGATCAACTCATAAATCTGACGGATGATGGGCATTATATTGACCCTGCAACTCCAGAAACGAACGTAGATGAAGAGATAAAAAGTTCGAAGAATCACGCAGCGTCATATTTCAACATGTTTGTGTTACTACATGCTCTTCACGTTGGTGGCGGCCTTCTTTACCTATTATACCTCAATATCATGGGCATTATAGGCCGTTTGGGCAAGCATAATTCTTTGAAAGTCAGCCAAGGAGCTACCTACTGGCACTTCGTAGATCTACTATGGATATACTTGCTCTTGTTTTTGCATTTTATTCACTAAACTTGCAAGCAAAATCTAACGACCATGGCAGGACACGGTGAAGTACTACAAAAAGGGGAAGCATGGGCTGGAGGCCGTTCGCCTTTTGCTGTCACCTATGGGAAAATGATGATGTGGTTCTTCCTCGTCTCAGATGCCCTTACTTTTTCTGGACTTCTTATTGCTTACGGGTATATCAGACATACATATGATGTCTGGCCAGTAGGAGAGAAAGTGTTTAACGCAATGCCATTTTTGGGCAACGGTTACCCGCTGCTCTATGTGGCCTTGATGACATTCATCCTCATTGTGAGTTCGGTGACCATGGTACTTGCTGTAGAAGCAGGACACAGACTGGATAAGAAAGGAGTTATAAAATGGTTGACTCTCACTGTAATTGGTGGTTTGTTCTTCCTTCTTTCTCAAGTGTGGGAGTGGAGTCACTTTATTCACGGTTCTGGAGGATACATCACTACTACATCTGGCGAGACCTACTTCGTTAGTGAAGACATGAAGGTAGATGCCGCTCACAATTACACGATGGCTGAAGGAGCGTACCTTATCGATAACAGATATAACGAAGGTGAAGCAGTTAAAATAGACGGCGCGAAAGCCGCATCAATTTTAGCCAACATGGAAGACTACTACCATGGAGCCAACATGACTCGTAACGAGTATCTGCCAAACAAACCTCAATACGCCAACTTCTTCTTCTTCATTACAGGATTTCACGGTTTCCACGTGTTCTCTGGAGTGGTAATCAACTTGTTGATACTCATACAAGTGATGAAGGGAGCTTATGATGCTAGAGGCCATTTTGAAATGGTTGAGAAGACCGGGCTCTACTGGCACTTTGTAGATTTAGTTTGGGTATTTGTATTCACCTTCTTTTACCTCGTGTGATATATGGAAAGAGATGATTTAATTGTCAATGAGTCTTATGCTGTCAATGCAAAGCATGACGAAGAGCATGGGAAAGCGATACGAAAGAAGATTCTTTTCGTAACGGTACTTCTGACGGTCGTTACGATTATTGAAGTATACCTTGGAGGTAAAATCCCGAGACTGGCTGGTGATACAACGTGGACGGTGGTTAAGTGGCTTTTCATAGGCTTGACACTGCTCAAAGCTGGATATATCGTGCTTTCATTTATGCACCTTGGTGATGAGCGAAAGAATCTGAAGTATGCCATTCTAGTGCCATACATAATCCTCATTGCCTACCTGATTTTTATTGCCCTTACCGAGTCGACCTACGCGTTTGATATGTTTCACGGTACACCAGCAGAGTAAATGGAACAGCCCTCGGGAAACGGTAAGAAATTTGTCATACTCGGTTCTATTTTAATTCTCGTGCCATTGTTCGTGTTGCTATTTGGCAAAATGGAGCACAGCTTTAGCACACTCCCATACTACTACCCAGTTGATGTGGTCAAAAAAGACCAGAATGGCGTCATGGTTAATGACACCGTGTGGCACACCATACCAGAGTTTGAGTTAATTGATCATAATGGAAATAAACTAGACCGGTCTTATCTAGAAGGTAAGGTCTGTGTGGTAGACTTCTTCTTTACTACATGTGGCACTATTTGTCCGAAAATGACGAGGCAGATGAGTCAGCTAGTCTGGCTGCTTGAAGATGAATACTTTGAAGAAGTTGTCTTTCTCAGCATCACCGTCAACCCTGAGTATGATCGCCCAGAAATACTAAAAGCCTATGCCAAAGAGATGGAGGCTGATTTGACGAGATGGAGTTTTGCTACTGGGTCTAAAGACGTTATTTATCCGCTGGGTGTAGAAGGATTTAAACTGACCACACAAGAAGATTTGGCTGCCGAGGGAGGTTTCCTTCACTCAGAAAAATTTGTGCTGGTAGACAAGAATCTGCACATCCGAGGTTTTTATGATGGTACAACTGTAGACGGCAGACAACTAGTCGAAGACGACATAAAAATGCTCATCGGGGAAGAGAGAAGATTGAAGAAAAAAGCAAAGAAGTAATGGAGAAGAAATATACTGGTTGGATCATAATTGTGTCAATTCTCCTCCCTGTTGTCATTTCGCTTTTATTCTTTTTTGGAGGCCAAAACCCAGAGCAAGGAGCCACCTGGTCATTTCTACCCAGCACATATGCGTTTACGAATGGGCTCACCTTTTTCGTCCTGATTTTCGCACTGATAGCCATCAAAAAGAAAAACATCAGTCTGCACAAACGTCTGATGCAACTGGCCATCGGTTTATCAATCTACTTTCTCTTGGCATATGTGATGTATCACTACTCAGTGCCCGCTACTAAGTTTGGTGGAGAGGGGACTATTAAAACCATCTATTTGACCATTTTGGCGAGTCATATCGTCTTATCTATTGTTCTAGTTCCGTTGGTTCTCTTCACATACGTAAGGGCCTTAGCAGAGCGCTTTGACAAGCATAGAAAAATCGCCAAGATTACTTTTCCGATTTGGCTGTACGTCACTTTGACCGGAGTTGTTGTCTATTTAATGATTAGTCCTTACTACATACATTAACATGAGGCTCAAAACCGTTATCATACTCGTTGCTTTATCTGTATTGTCTCTTGACATGTCAGCCCAGTGCGCCATGTGTAAAGCGGTCTTAGAGTCGGAGCAAACTTTTGGCGGTCCTGCTGTGTCTGGCGGTATTAATGATGGTATACTTTACCTCATGGCATTTCCGTACACGCTAATCGCGGGGTTCTTGATTTTCAACTATAAGTCTGAGTTGAGAAAGATGCTTTCTGACGCATTCTGAAAACTAAAAAAGATCCTCACTGCTATGTGTGAGGACCTCTCATCTGTTAGTATTGAGTCTATTCAACACCGAAGTTTAAAGATGATTGCTCATCTATTATATAGACGAAAGGTGTAGTAGAAGTCACATTTAAAAACTGTAATGCACAGTTTTAGAGAGATTTAGCGTAAGTCAAAGTTGGTTTTGCCAATCAGTGTACCAGACTCATACATCTCAACAATGTATTGGCCAGTGGCCAAATCATCAGCCACCGTGTAGAATACGCAGAGATCCTGCAGACTGTTGTCATACTGGATGTCACGCTTCACACTGTACTTCCCCGAAATACCGTCATACTTAAACGTGGCATTGGGCTGAGTGGTGTTAGCGAGCACAGCTCCTTCAGGACTAATTACTCTGATGTATATCGTTTTTGTTCCGCTTTGAGTAATTCTGTTTTCTCCGAGAGTGCAGCATGATTTGATCATCTCAGTACGAGAAGCGCGGCTTGTCTCCACTTGATTTCCAGAAGCCTTTACTCGTATAGCCATGGCATTGACATTCATAGCTTGCAGAATAGAGCCCGTCTTGATAATGTCGTCTTGTTTCTCTACTTGAGACTCGAGCGTTTGCTTTTCACCAGTGACCTTTGTCAAGTTCTGCGTGAGGTTGTCTGCCTTGGCGGTCAGCTCAGCGTTAGCCTGATTAAGTGAGTCAATCTCATGCAGGTAGCCCTTCATAATCTCGCGTAGGGTTCCGGCTTCTTTTTTCAATTTGCCAATCTCCCATTTGTAGGCCTTACTGTTCTTGTCCAACTTGGCGACTTGGTCCATCAGCTTAGAGACTTCTTCTTTTTGCGCGATGAGGTCTGCATTGAGCTCCTCATTTTCAACAGTGAGGGTGTCATATTGCTCAAACATGTCCTCGAGTTCCATCTCCAGGTTGTTTCGCTCAAACTCCAATTCTGGAATCGTCTCTTCGACAAAGACATCGACCTGCGATTTTTCTTGCATTAATTTATAGCCAAGAAAGATGACGACCAAAGAAAGTAGCCCGATAATTCCGTAAAGTACCCTGTTGTTCTTTTGCTTTGCTGAGTCCATGTTGCCAACGTATCAATATGTTTCAATGTCGAATTGAATATTATCTTCGACAAAAGATAAAAAACCAGAAATGTCAAGCCTCCTAGGCGGCTTTGTTTCTTGGGAAAGATAAAAAAAATGAAGTTCGCGGAGCTCATAGACGATTTTGTTGACCTGTTTTATCCTCAGTTATGTGCTGGATGTGTCGACCCTTTGTTGAAGAACGAAGACGTTATCTGTCTGAATTGCCTCTGGGAAATGCCTTTTGCAAAGCTGCATGATATCGAAGACAACATGATCGAGCAGCGACTTTGGGGTAAGGTGAAGTTTGAGGCGGCAACTTCCATGATTTACTACAATAAAAACAGTCGTATTCAGCGTTTACTCTATGCCTTGAAGTATCATGGAAATAAAGAGGTTGGAGTGAAGCTCGGTGAGCTACTCGGACAAGAACTACGAAAGTCGACTAGGTTTTCAAATGTGGATGTCGTGATTCCAGTTCCCTTGCACCCAAAGAAGCAACAGTCAAGAGGATATAATCAGTGTGATTTGATTGCAGAGGGCATGGCCATACATTCTTATGACTCAATCAAAGACAATCTTATTAGAACCGCGGACAACAAAACGCAAACTAGAAAATCCATTTACTCGCGTTGGGGCAATGTGCGGTCTATTTTCGAGCTACTCAGGCCAGAGCAACTCGAAGGAAAACATGTTCTTCTTATTGATGATGTCATTACTTCTGGGTCAACTTTAGAAGCATGCGCTCAAGCCTTTGCGCAGTGTAAAGATGTCAAACTATCAATCGCGGCAGTCGCCTGTGCCGAATGACGAATCGTACTGAGATATATCAAGGCTTGCATGCCCAATTAAAAGGTCTGCTTGAGGGAGAAGATGATCTTGTGGCCAGCCTGGCAAACACCGCTGCGCTTATAAGTCAAGAGCTCAAGTTCTTTTGGGTGGGTTTCTATCTGGTTAAGAATAACGAACTCGTGCTTGGCCCCTTTCAAGGCCCTGTGGCCTGCACCCGCATTCAAAAAGGAAAAGGTGTCTGTGGTAGCTCTTGGCAAGAGAACAAAACACTGCTGGTGCCTGATGTGCATGAGTTTCCCGGGCACATAGCTTGTAGTGCGCACAGTCAGTCTGAAATAGTAATACCCATTAGAAATGGAGAAGAGGTGACAATGGTCTTAGATGTAGATTCTAATCAGTTAGATGACTTTAGTGAGGATGACAAAGCTGGATTAGAAAAGTTGATGCACTTACTTCAAGACCACCTTTACGCAGCATGAAAAGATTTTGCGGCTACTTGCTGACACTCCTGTTTTTGCTCATCATACAGGCCTGTGCCCAGATGAAAACACCGACTGGTGGTGACAAAGATGAAACCTCACCCCAACTAACTTATTCTGCACCTCAATTATTGAGCACCAACTTTGCAGGAGACAAAATCGTTCTTGAGTTTGATGAATACGTCCAATTGGCCAATGTGCGAGACCAAGTCATTATCTCGCCACCTTTAGATAAAGCGCCAGACTTTGAGCTCAAAGGTGGTAACAAAGTGATTATCACCTTCAACGATACGCTGCAGGCCAACACTACGTATACCATGAATTTCGGAGAGGCTATCTCTGATTATAATGAAGGCAACATACTGAGTGAGAACCTATTTCTGTTTAGCACAGGAGATTTTATTGACAGCCTTTCAGTAGCGGGCACTTTGTTTTTGGCAGAGAATGACGAGGCCTGTGCCAGCTGTCTAGTCATGCTATACAAGAACCTTATTGACTCGGCCTTCTTTAAGTCAAAACCATATTATATCTCTAAGTCTAATGAGACAGGCGGATTTCGAATCCCATACTTGAGCGGTGGCACGTATAATCTGGTTGGCCTCATGGACATGGATGCGGATCTCAAATACGACAGGGGCGAGCAGCTGGCTTTTTTAAATCAACCGATTGAGGTATCTGAAGGGGATAGCGTGCTGCACGAATTGCGAATGTTCAGAGAAATCGAAGAAGAATTATTCGTCAAAAACATTGATGTGGGTGCGTTTAAGCAATCCATTGTGGTGTCATTTTCTAAAGACGTGAAAGACCTAAATCTGAAGGCTTTGGCAGACTCTCCTTTACCGGCAGAGACTATAGATTTTGACAGAAAAGACTCTGTAGAGTTTTGGTTTTCACCGCATGTAGATGACAAAGCCATCGCCCTAGAATTGTTAGATAGTGAAATGGTCATAGATACCATCAATGTGCGTACAGAAAAAAGAAAAACCGACATCGGGCCGTTGAGCATCAGAGAGACTGTGCTGCCGCATAATGAAGCGACTTTACCCATCAAACTCGACCGACCAGTTAAGAGCATGGATGTCGGTCTCATGGAGTTGATTAAAGACAGCCTAGAAGTCGAGTTCTCTATCGAGCAAAGCGGACCAAAAGAACTAGCGTTAAGTGCGGCTTGGGAAGAAAACGGGGTCTACACAATGAGTATACTTCCGGGAGCATTTGAGCCTCTAGTCGGGCCGACTAATGACTCCACCTCCTTTGATTTCAAATGTCCTGCACTCGAGTCGCTGGGCACAGTTATCGTTTCAATCATCGACTCTTCTTACGCTAACTGCGTCTTAACTCTTCGCTCGCCAGACAAAAAGGGACAGTTGCCTGTGCACCAAAAAACAGTCACCGATACCGGTGTATATACCTTCTCAAACATAAAGCCTGCCTCTTATTCATTGTACATCTTGTATGATGAAAACGAAAACGGAAAGTGGGATACAGGTGATTATTTAAATGGCACTCAGCCAGAACGAGTGGTAAAATATGGCGAGAACATTCAACTCAAAGGAAACTGGGAGATCGAAGTGATCTTAGATTGATTTGAGTGTAAAGTCATCTGCATCCATGCCCACTGGAAATGCCTCTCTGAACTGCTTCAGTCCGTCAGCAGAAAGCTCAGCGTAAATCACAGCAGGGCCATCATCTGCGCGAGCTAAGTCCAGTCCTTTATAGTCCAGCACACAGGAGTCTCCTAAATAGGTCATCCCATTATTATCAGTGCCCACACGGTTAAGACCGATGCAATAAGATAGATTCTCAATGGCCCGCGCACGCAAAAGGTCACGCCACGCATTGGCGCGCGGAGAGGGCCAATTTGCGATGTAGATAATGCAGTCATAATCATATTCGCCTTGAGTAAACCTGTTTCTGCTCCACACTGGAAAACGAAGGTCATAGCATACTTGCAAGCAGAATCTCATGCCTTTTAAGTGTACTATTTTCTGCGCTGCACCTGCATCAAAGTGTTCGTGCTCTCCCGCCATTCTAAACAAATGACGCTTGTCATAATACTCAACCGAGGCGTCTGGCTTCACCCACACCATTCTGTTTACACGCTTGTCTTGGTCAGCAATCATGAGAGAGCCGCTCATTACCGCATTCAGTTTTTTGGCCCAGTTGCTTATCCAGTTCATCGTCTCTCCATCCATCGACTCGGCAAAGTTGTCAGAAGCGGTAGAGAAGCCTGTATTAAACATTTCAGGCAACAGAATTAAATCTATTGTCGGGTCTATCTCCTCCAACAGTGTGTCAAGGTGAGCTCTATTTGTGGCAGGATTTTGCCACGCAATGTCATATTGGAGAGCCGCTAGTTTAATGTTGTTCATATGGCGCAGATTTTTTCAGCAGCTCGCAGCAGCGTGTCTTCATTTTTAGCAAAACAGAACCTGAGGTATCGCTTGTCATTTTCTGGATAGTTAAACACAGAAATCGGTATCGAAGCGATGCCTTTTTCAATAGTCAAACGATGAGCCAAGTCAACATCAGTCTCCTCAGAGATGGCCCGATAATCTAACAACTGGAAATACGTGCCTTCACATGGAGCGGCAGTAAAACGTGAGCTCGAAACAGCTTCAAAAAACAAGTCACGCTTGGCCTGATAAAACTCACCGAGTTCGAGAAACAACTCTTCCATGCCTAAGATTTCGTGAAACGCATGCTGCACTGGTCTGTTCACGCAAAAGACATTAAACTGATGCACCTTTCTAAACTCATCCATCAGCTCGCGTGGCGCGGCACAGTGCCCTACCTTCCAGCCTGTGTTGTGATATGTCTTGCCAAACGAGGAGACAACAATGCTTCGCTCACTCAGCCCTGGATACCGACTCACACTCTGATGTACCTGCCCATCAAATATGATGTGCTCATACACCTCATCACTCAGCACGATAATATCTTTACCGTCAAGGAGCCTCTCTAACTCAGTCATGGTCTCGGCACTGATCATGGTGCCACTAGGATTGTGCGGTGAGTTAAGAATGATCATTCTTGTCCTTTCAGACATGACCTTCTTCAGTGTCTCAAGATTTAATGAGAAGTCGTCAGGGTCCAGAGGGACATAGCGTGTTTGCCCTCCTGCTAAGGTGATGGCCGGCTCATAGCAGTCATACGATGGCGTAAAGATGATGACCTCATCATTGGTATGAATGAATGCTGTGATAGCAGTAAATATCGCTTGCGTAGCACCCGCAGTAATGGTTATCTCAGTGTCAGGGTCGTATTCTTTGCCGTACAGCTTTTTCGTCTTCATGCTGAGCGCCTCGCGCAATTCAATAAGACCAGCCATGGGCGCGTACTGATTGTTTCCTATCTGCATGTGATGAGAGACCAGATTTTTAATACGCACATCACAGTCATAGTTGGGAAAACCCTGCGAGAGATTAATGGCTTTGTGCTCATTAGCAAGCGCAGACATTACCGTAAAAATGGTGGTTCCAATATGTGGCAACTTAGATCTGAGCGCCATTATTTATGCTTGAATCTTACAAAGAGACGACCGAAATTCTTAGAGTCTTTGTCTATGCGGTGGTACTTTGCTTTAATGTGTTTTTGCTGTAAAAAGCGAATCACTTTTTTCTTCAATTGTCCCGATCCCTTGCCAGGAATAATCTCGATAATTGGTATTCTCTTCTCCACGGCTTCATCAATAATCCGATTGAGCTCGGCATCTATTTTCCAGCCTTTGTTATATATCTCGTGAAGATCAAGTACAAGCTTTGCCATTGATTCAAAGCTATTAATAATTAGAGATTAGCTCTTTGCCTATCAATTATGCTTGGCAGTTATGTGTTCAGACCTACAGGTTTTTGCACTGATTTACAGTACAGACAGCCTTACCAGAGTCGGCACTTTCTTTGCATACAACAGCAGCTAATGACTTATCTTTGATATCCATTGAAAAAAGACCTTTCCTTCCGTTGAAGAGTGTAATCACCATATTAATTCTTGCCATGTGCAGCTTGAGCGCTCTAGCCCAAGTGCCTACAGATCAAGACTGTCTTGGAGCCATACCTGTATGTCAAAACGTGTATGAGCAGAATAATGCATATAGCGGAGAAGGCAACTACCCAAATGAGCTGGCCTTTGGAGTCGGCTGCAACACGGACGAGACAAATAGTGTCTGGTACACCTTCACCATTCAGAGTGATGGCCTGTTTGGTTTTATTCTCACGCCTGATGCTTTTGCAGATGATTATGACTGGGCGCTTTATAATCTAACTAACGCCAACTGTGGTGATATTTTTTCTGACCCATCGCTCGAAGTGAGTTGCAACAGTTACGGTGACTTTGGCAGTAACGGTCCGACAGGTATCAGTTCTGCTAACGGAGGCACAGGAAATAGCAATGGTCCGGGCAACACTAACGGCCCATCTTTTAACGCAGACCTGCCAGTCACTGCTGGAGAAGTATTTGCCCTTCTAGTCATGGATTGGAGCGGTACACCTACAGGCTACACGCTCGATTTTAGCAATACTACGGCCGGTATATTTGACAATGTGGGTCCAGTGATTACCTCTGCTTCGCTGGACTGTGATGGAGTGGTCGAGATAACCTTTAACGAAGTGGTGGCCTGCGAATCACTTGATGATGTAGAGTGGCAAATGCAAGACTCTTTTGGCACCAATTACACCGCCACGGGTTATACCTCTGATTGCACAGGAAATGAAGATTATGTCAACGGAGTCACCTTGTTTTTTGACCCGGCTGTGGTGCCACCCATCGACTTTGGATTTACCATCAATCTAGTGCCCTCGCCCGGAGTGGTCTACGATCTTTGTGGCAACGAAGTATCTCCTGCAAATTTTGCCTACCAGTTTGACTTTTTGACCTTGGACCCAACTGTCAATGTGAGTCCTTCTCCCTGTGGCTCGAGTGATGGAGAGATTGAGGTAGCAATTATTCAAAACGGTGCTGCACCGTTTAGTTATGACCTTGACGGTCAGGTGCAGGCTTCTCCTGTATTTAGCGGTTTGGCATCAGGTGATTACCTGCTGACTATCTCTGATGATGCGGGCTGTTCGTTTTCTCAGACTTACACGGTGCCTGGAGAAAACGGACCAGAATTTCAGACCATCGAATCATTTGCCACAGACTGTGGCCAGAACAATGGAGCGGCCTCGGTGACCATGACTGGTGGTGCAAATCCGCTCAGCTATCTCTGGGACGACCCGATGAACCAAACCACTCCCATGGCTTCTTCGCTCTCGCCTGGTGACTATACCGTTACCGTCACAGACGCCAATGGCTGTGTGGTATCAGAAACCATTAATGTGGCCGAAAGCGCAGGCCCGCAAATTGATGCCATAGTCGGAATAGACGCTTCATGCGGGCTCTTTAATGGCGAGGCTACAGCGACTGTTTCAAATGGAACGTTGCCCTACACTTACCTATGGGATGACCCTGCGAACCAGTCTCAATTAACAGCCTTAGGACTAGGTGCAGGTACGTTCACACTCACCGTCACCGATGCAAATGGTTGCCTAGATACAGATCAAGTGACGCTAAACGCCACAACGGCTCCGGTCATACAGGCTATTGATGTGATTGATACAGAATGTGGAGTAGACAATGGCTCAGCGACTGTAAATATTTCTGGTGGTGCACTTCCGTATACGGTCGCATGGACTGACCCCGCTTTTCAGACAGGTATGACGGCCACTGGACTAGCTGGCGGAGCGATTACTGCTAACGTCTCTGATGCTGCAGGCTGTCTGACAAGTGCCGATGCCTTTATCAATACTAGTAACGCACCAGAAATTGTCTCCATAGATGTCACCCAGTCTGACTGTGATTTGAGTAATGGCTCGGCCATGGTGACTGCCAACGGTGGCCTCGCTCCGCTCAGCTATAACTGGGGTGCTGCAGGATCTCCTGATGCCGCATCGTGGTCAGGTTTTGGACCGGGCGCATACACACTCACCGTCACTGACGCAGATGGCTGCTCAGACCTGATGGATTTTAACATTACTCAACCTCCACATCCAGACATATCAAATGTTTTTGTGGTGCCGCAAACATGTGGGCAAGGCTGTCAAGGAAGTATATTAATCGAAGCTGGAAACGTCTTATCGTACAGTATTGATGGAGGTCTAACTACCCTCGTTGACAATTACGTTTCAGGACTGTGCGCTGGAACCTACGAGGTCTGGGTAGATGGAGGAAACAACTGCATAAGCTCAACCTTTGTCAACCTCGACATTGTCTCACCAGTAGAGGCTGAGTTAGACATAGACCCACCTACAGCCTCGGTATACAGCCCTACTTTCTCGCTGCACAGTGTAGGCGATACGGGTGTAGAATCTCAGTGGTTAGTCGGCCCATGGGGCGCACAAGATGTGTTGCTTGGTGACAGTGTGATATACACCTTCAACTCGGCTGATCCTGGTGTGTATGAGGTTAACTTGATAGTCACTGACTCGATGGGCTGTTCGGGTTATGCCACAGGTATCATCGCTCTGACTCAAGAGTTTACGGCCTTTGTCCCTTCGGCTTTTACGCCAGATCGTGATGGGCTCAATGATACTTTTTTACCCGTCTGTGTTGGCTTTGAGGCAGATTCATATCGCCTAGAGATTTTTGATAGATGGGGCAACATAGTCTTTGAATCTACCGACCATACCGAGCCCTGGACAGGAAGTATTCGGAATGGTCAGCATTACTCTCAGTCAGAGTCATTTCACTACAAACTCACTGTGAAGCCTAACAGTTCAGTAGCCATTCAGTTAGTTGAAGGTGTAGTGACGATGATTCGTTGATTAATAGAGAGTCCATCGTAGACCTAAATACGTCATTCGTCCAAAGACAGGCCCATATACCTGCGAGGCATCAAAGGTTTGGCTAAAGGGCTGCGAAGCGCCAAGTATCGGTTCTTGCAAACGATAGTCTGAGGCGTTTTCAATTCCTATATAACACTGAAGTCCTTTCTTAAATATTCGAGTAAGCTGTCCGTGCACTTGAACAAATCGAGGAGAGTTATTTCTGCTGACAGTCACACTTCCGCTCTCGTCTGCAAATCGATCAGGCATGCGTTGGTCTCCTATAAACTGAACAGTCGCATCACATTTCCATTGGGCATCCTTGTCATTCTTTTTAGTCTCATAAGACAAATTCAAAAACCCTCTATGATTCGGATTAAAAGGGTTGACGAGTTGACCACTTTCATAGTCAGTCTGCGCATCTGTGTACCTATATGCCAGTCTGATGTCTGTGCGCCTCATCATTTCCCAACTAAACTCGGCTTGGGCCGTGTTCGAATAGCTCTGTCCACTGAGAGCATAAATGTGCACTGCACCAGGCGTTTCAAAGTCGACCACAGCCATGTTGTCAAACTGAGTGCGGTATGCATCAATAGCTAAGCTGGCTTCTCTGTAGTCCAGTCTGAAGGCATAAGTCAGATTTAGTCCGGCATTCCATCCTGACTCTTGATAGATAGGAGTTTCAACATTCCAAGCGCGGTTACTGGCCAGCAGTCCGAGGTTGTCCATGACGGGATTCACTGTTCTGTATCCACGGCCAATGGCTGCTTTGGCAGAAAGGTCTTCGCTGAGTAAGTAGCGCATGTGTAGGCGAGGACTGTACATAAATCCAAACAAATTATGCTGGTCTCCACGCATGCCCACTATGGCAGAAAAAGCGGGAGATGGCTTCCAGGTAAATTCGCCATATACGCCAAGTACGGTTTCACTTCTGCTAAGGTCTAATGAGTCAAGCGCACTGGTAAAGTTGTCTTGAAGCGCAGTTAATCCAACGGTCAGTCCTTTTTTCGCGCAGCCTAATTTTGTGTTGTACAAGAGGTTTGCACGAAAGGTGTTTTGCTCTCCACTGTAGCGTTTATTTCCAGCATTGAGCTGCATGTCATAGTGGTCAAATGAGAATTGACTACCTATGCTTGAGACCCACGCATCGTCAAACACATAACCTGTTTTGCCAGATAGCTCTAAGCGGTCACTATCAAGGTGCATACCCCATAACTGGGTAATATTCTCTGGCTCAAAATCGAGTTGTCCTGATTGGTGATGCTGCTTGAGAAAATTGATTGCGTACTGCCCTTCCCAGTGCTTTGGCGCTTGAAACTTCCATTGATTTCTGATAACAAAATCGCGCTTCAGCGGGTTGTCCATAAACCCATCATTATTGCGGTCCATTCGTGTATCGTTTATTTCAGCATGTGCCAGCAGAATGGTTCTCCATGCCTCTGAAACCTTCCACTTTGAGTTGGCATTCAACTCCATTCTTCCTCCCTGATTGCCATATATATTGAGATTTGTTTTCTCCTCGGTGTCCGCATCTTTAATGGCCACGTTTATCTCTCCTGTGATACTTTCAAAACCGCTGGTAACACTTCCTGCGCCTTTAGATATATGAATGTTGTCTATCCAATCTCCTGGTATGTAAGACAAGCCATATGTAGTTGCAAGTCCGCGCACATTGGGTATGTTGTCTTTGAGTATTTGAGAATATCGTCCACTCAAGCCGAGCATCTTTATCTGTCGGGTTCCCGTCACTGCATCGGTAAATGAAGCGTCTATACTCGCATTGGTCTCAAAACTCTCACTGAGGTTGCAGCAGGCCGCTTTTCGTAACTCAGTCTGTGTGATCGTCTGGATGTTAAGTGCATCCATCACTGAGTGAGATGTGCCTGTCTCGCGACTTACTATGTCTACTGTCTCTAAGTCAACTCCGCTGCGCAAAGTGATGTCCAGTTCTTGACCATTATACTTGACGGTGTCTGTCAGGTATCCCGTAAAACTCACTACGAGTAAGTCTGTACTTCGCACCGTGTAGGTATCAAAACGGCCATTAGTATCGGTGGTCGTGCCAGTGTTGGTGCCTGCCCAAAACACGCTGGCTCCGGGCAGTGCCTTTGCTTCGCCATCAATAATGACATGCACATGACCGTATATTTGAAGTGGGTCATAGCCTTGACCAAGCGCCAAATTAGATGAGCACAATGTCACCAGAAGTATGGCAAAGAGTCCTTTAATGATTGTGCTCATCTTCTCGGTATTTACAGCAGTGATGCACGGTTTTATATTCTTCGTCACTGGCCATTGATTTTTCAGTGTCATGCCCCACGGCATTGAGCAGGGAGTGTATGTCCTCTTCGCTGATGTGCTTGGTGGAGTAGGTGAGCGTTAAGGTGTGGGTGTGCAGATCATATTCTGCTGTCTTTACACCCTTGACGTCCACGGCTTTTTCGATACGGTCTTTGCACATTTGACAGATCCCAGACACTTCAAAAGAGGTCGTAATGACAGTCTGTTTCTTGACCTGAGCCTGAGTAAGCACGCAGATAAAAATCATGCCTACTGTAAGCAGTATGTTCTTAGTCATAATCGTAAATTAAAATGATGAATGTATAGTGATAGATGCGCTCTGCGCATCACAAAACATCAGGCAGACTAGCCATACAGCACGAGACAAGAATGTGTCAAGTATATTTTCCCTTTGTCTATAGGCGTGGAGACATTCTCTTGAGGCAGGGTAAAGGCGATTTCCGTATCCAAGTCAACAGATACTGTGCACACGGAAAGGCTGTATAAAGGAACATCTACCTGTGAGCGCTCTGCCGGTACAAAGTCTTCAATGAATTGAATCAGGAGTTCATCTTTAGCGCAGCCTTGATGGTCACCACAACCATCAGACTCACAGTTGCTCTCTGCGACCGGTGCTGAGCAGCATCCGTCAGCACTTGAAATAAGCAACATGCTTTGAATGGTGTCACAACATGTATCAATGTGCACATGTATGCCTACGCTCAACACGAGGTACAAGACACTTAACACTATGACACCTAATCTTCTCACCTTCAACAAATTTAAGACATATTCCAATGCCTAGCTGAACGTAGTTGACTAAAAAATGTTTTCGACTTGTTAACCTAACTTCTGATAATCAGCCTTTTGCGGCTTTAGCAGCTAAGTATTCACGGTTTGTTCGCGCGATGTTTTCGAGCGATATTCCCTTAGGGCATTGGATTTCACAAGCTCCTGTATTAGAGCAGTTTCCAAATCCTTCGGCATCCATTTGGTCAATCATATTGATGACACGGTCACTTGCTTCTACTTGTCCTTGAGGCAGAAGAGAGAGCTGCGAGACTTTGGCTGATACAAACAGCATGGCTGAAGCATTCTTACACGTGGCAACACATGCACCACAACCGATGCACGTAGCAGCATCAAAAGCGTTATCAGCATCTTCTTTTTCAATTGGAATCGCATTGGCATCAATTGTGTTTCCAGAGGTATTGACAGATATAAATCCACCTGCTTGAATGACACGGTCAAATGAAGTGCGGTCAACGACCAAATCCTTAATCACCGGAAATGCCTTTGCTCTCCATGGTTCAATCGTGATCGTCTCTCCATCACTAAACTTTCTCATGTGCAACTGACATGTGGTCACGCCTCTGTCAGGCCCATGAGCCTCTCCATTGATGTGCATTGAGCAAGAACCACAGATTCCTTCTCTACAATCATGATCAAATGCAATAGGGTCTTCCCCTTTTTCAATCAATTGATTATTGAGCACATCCATCATTTCCAAAAAGGATGAGTCAGGAGAAATGTCAGCAATTTGATAGTTCTCCATTCTCCCTTGTGCCTTGGCATTCTTCTGACGCCACACTCTGATAGTAAGATTCATGTTTGCCATTTCTTCAGTCAATAGTTATCGGTCAACAGCCACTTGAGTTTTCTCAATCGACTTAATTAACGAATTCAACATTTTATTTTCTTCTAAAATCATTTGTAATATGTGAGCAGAGTCATTGCTCTCAAGCATACGTAAATCAGTTGCAATAATCACTTGGGTCTCTAATTCAAGCAAAGAGCCTCTAGCTATCTTCAAAAATTGTGAAAAGCTTTTTGAAGAGTTTCGACCATATCCTTCAGCGATGTTGCTCGGTATTGAAACTGCACTTCGCTTCATTTGACTCTGCAAGCCAAATTGCTCGCCAACAGGCATTTGTTTGGCTGCGTTATACACCTCTTTTACGAGGGTAATCCCCTTTTTCCAAACTTTTAAATCTTTGTATGACTGGATATCACTCATCAATCCAGTTTAATTTCAGGCAACATACAATTCTCTCTATTGACACTTGACTATTCACTTATCACTTATAAGACCGTTGTTTCAATTCAATATTATTGAACTCAAGTTCTTCTTTGTGCAGATTTGCTTCTCTTGAGTCTCCAGTCCATTCCCAGGCAGAAACAAATTTGAAGTTCTCATCATCTCGCTTGGCCTCTCCTTTCTGCTCGCCATCTGTCTCCACTGATTCTTCTCGGAAGTGACCTCCGCAAGACTCGCTGCGTTCTAGTGCATCTTTTGCCATCAATATCCCAAGTTCGATGAGGTCTGCGACTCGCCCAGCCTTTTCTAATTCTTGGTTAAATGAATCGTGCGTGCCAGGCACTTTAACATCACTCCAGAAATCTTCTTTGAGTTGATGCATGTCTTCCATCGCTTTCTTGAGGCCTTCACCGTTTCTCGACATACCAACTTCATTCCACATAATAAGACCAAGTCTTTTGTGGAAGTGGTCTACAGATTTGGAACCGTTGATACCAAGTAGTTTGGCCAATCGGTCCTGTACTTCAGCTTCCGCTTTCATAAACTCAGGACTGTCATTCGCGATTGCTCCAGTTCTAATTTCTTTTGACAAATAATCACCTATGGTGTATGGTAAAACGAAATAACCGTCTGCCAGTCCTTGCATCAATGCAGAGGCACCAAGTCTGTTGGCACCGTGGTCAGAGAAGTTTGCTTCTCCTGCGGCATAACACCCAGGAATGCTTGTCATCAAATTATAATCAACCCATATACCACCCATGGTGTAGTGCACCGCAGGATAAATCATCATTGGTGTCTTGTATGGATTTTCATCAGTGATTTTCTCATACATCTGAAAGAGGTTTCCATACTTGTCTTCAACCACTTTCTCTCCAAGAGCCTTGATTCTGTCTTGGCTCGCGTTGTGCTCACCCAACACGATGGCTTTCTCTTTTCCATACCTCATAATGGCCGATGCGAAATCTAAGAAGACAGCTTCTCCAGTTTTATTCACTCCGTAACCAGCATCGCAACGCTCTTTGGCTGCTCTTGAGGCGACATCACGTGGTACCAAGTTACCGAAGGCTGGATATCTGCGCTCCAAGTAGTAATCTCGTTGGTCTTCACTGAGGTCAACCGGTTTTTTAGTCCCGTTTCGTATCGCCTCTACATCAGACATTTCTTTTGGTACCCAGATACGTCCGTCATTTCTCAACGACTCTGACATCAAAGTCAGTTTAGACTGATGGTCACCTGAGCGTGGAATGCATGTAGGGTGTATTTGAGTGAAGCATGGGTTAGCCATGTACGCTCCCTTTTTGTGGGCTTTCCATGCCGCTGTGACGTTTGACCCCATGGCATTGGTAGACAAGAAAAATACGTTTCCATATCCTCCAGAGGCCAAGACTACAGCGTGTGCACTGTGACGGCTAATCTCTCCAGTAATCAAGTTTCGAGCAATGATACCGCGGGCTTTCCCATCCACTGTCACAAGATCAAGCATCTCATGACGGTTGTACATCTTGATTTTCCCCTTACCAATCTGACGACTCATGGCCGAGTAGGCACCGAGAAGGAGCTGCTGACCAGTTTGTCCTTTCGCATAGAAGGTTCGTGAGACGAGCACTCCTCCAAACGACCTGTTGGCTAACAAGCCACCATAGTCACGGGCAAATGGCACTCCTTGAGCCACACATTGATCAATGATATTGACCGAGACTTCTGCAAGTCTATGCACATTTGACTCTCTACTCCTGTAGTCACCACCTTTTACTGTATCGTAAAACAGTCGGTAAACAGAGTCACCGTCATTTTGGTAATTCTTTGCTGCGTTGATTCCTCCCTGGGCAGCAATGGAGTGTGCCCTTCTGGGTGAGTCTTGGTAGCAAAATGCGCTCACGTTGTAGCCCATTTCAGCCAGTGACGCAGCGGCAGAAGCTCCTGCCAGTCCTGTTCCGACTACAATGACGTCAATCAGACGCTTATTTGCCGGATTGACTAGGTTGATGTCATTCTTATACTTTGTCCACTTTTGGTCCAATGGACCATCTGGAGTTTTTGAATCCAATGCCATGTGCTCTGTTTTAAGACTGAGTGAAGTGATGGAATAATGCGATGAAAACGAATCCGAATGGCACGAGTATAGCGTACAAGGTTCCGATTTTCTTTAATGTTGGAGAATAATGCCCTCGCGCTCCGACAGACTGAAATGCTGACTGAAAGCCATGATTGAGGTGCAGACCCAGAAAAACAAAAGAAACCACATAAATCAGCACTCTCCAGATGTCAACAAATTTGGCCTTTAACTCTCCAAAATATCGTGTCGGATTCTCGGGTTCTACATTGATATACTTCACATTAATCTCATGCACCCAAAAGTCATAAAAGTGAAGGAAGATAAAGCCCAGAATGGCCAGTCCAGACCAAATCATGTTTCGTGACATCCACGTAGAGCTTTCTCCGCCCTTGTAGACTTCATACTTGGTATCACGACCTTTCTTGTTTTGAAGTTCAAGGATGAATCCCATGATGAAGTGGAAGATGACCCCAAAAATTAGAATTGGCTGCAAAGCAAACTGAACGATGGGGTTATGGCCCATGAAATGGGATACTTCGTTAAAGAGATCCGCACTAAAAACTGACATCATATTAATGGTCAGGTGCTGAAGCAAAAATACAATCAAGAAGAGGGCGGACAAGGCCATGGCCACTTTCCGTCCGATGGATGTGTTCATATAGTAGATTTTCTAATCGACAAGGACAAATGTAACCGAGTAGTCATACAATACCAAGACAGATTCAATAGCACTTCCGATGCTTCGCTGTGCAAAACCTAATGGCGCAGGCCGACATACCTTTTTGGCTATTTTAGGGGCCCATAAAAGACAGGTCATGAAGTACGAGAAAATAGATAAGTCACTCTTCATTCACAATAGAGAGAAGTTTGTGAAGCAGCTCAAGCCCAATTCGTTAGCGGTGTTTAACTCCAATGATATCATCACTTCTAGTGCAGATAGCACGATGCCTTTTAAGCAGCATAGAGATATCTTTCATCTATCTGGCATCGATCAAGAAGAGAGCATTTTGGTTCTTTTTCCTGACTGTCCAAACCAAAATTTGAGAGAAGTACTCTTTCTCAAAGAGACGAGCGACCTGATTGCCATTTGGGAAGGAGAGAAGTACACGAAAGAAGCGGCTTATCAGACTTCAGGAATCAAAACCGTGTTTTGGCTCAACCAGTTTGAGACCGTCTTTTTGAAAATGATGAGTGAGGCAGAGTGCGTGTATCTCAACACAAATGAGCACTTGCGAGCGAACACCGAGACGCAGACCAGAGAAGACCGATTTATAGCCAAGTGTAAGGCCGACTTCCCTATACATGAGTATGAGCGCAGTGCGCCTATTATGCATGATATTAGAAGCGTTAAGCATCAAATAGAAATAGACTTAATGCGTCATGCATGCGGGATCACAAAAAAAGGATTTGATCGCATCTGCAAATTCATCAAGCCTGGTGTGATGGAGTATAACATCGAAGCAGAATTGATGCATGAATTTCTAAATAACCGCTCGCAAGGTTTTGCTTACACACCCATCATTGGAAGTGGGCACAATGCCTGCGTGTTGCACTACATAGAAAATAATCAAGAGTGTAAGGACGGAGACGTTATATTGATGGATTTTGGCGCAGAGTATGCTAATTACGCTTCTGATATGACGCGATGTGTGCCGGTCAGCGGACGTTTTTCTGAGCGACAGCGAGCAGTCTATGACGCAGTAAATAGAGTCAAAAATGGAGCTACTGAGCTACTCGTGCCAGGCACGAGTCTAGATGAGTATCACAAGGAAGTGGGTAAGATGATGGAGAAAGAGCTGTTGGGTTTAAAGTTGATAGACCAGCATGACATAGATAAACAGGACCCATCTTGGCCAGCTTATAAAAAGTACTTCATGCACGGTACGTCACATTACATAGGTCTTGATACGCATGACGTGGGTTCATGGACCAAGCCTATAAAGGCAAACATGGTCTTTACGGTAGAGCCAGGCATCTACATTCCAGAAGAAAACCTAGGCATCAGACTAGAAGATGATGTGGTGGTTCAAGAAAACGGCTCACCCTTAAACCTTATGGGCGATATTGCTATTGAAGCAGAAGCAGTTGAGGAATTGATGAATTCTTAGGTGTAGGTCTTTAGGTCCAATGCCCTGGTTTTAAAACGGACATCGAGCCACAGCCGAGATGGGAGTGAATTTGTGATCTTAGTTCCGAGTTTGCGGATGGGTGCTTATAAAAAGCAGGAATTCTAAAGTCAAGCCGCTATGATAAGTGGCTTTGAAAACATCTGGTCACCATCTACAATGAGCACGATGTATTTTTTACGGAAAAGGTCAGACGCATCAATGCAGGTCTCGCTTTCTGAGATAACTCCAGTCTTGATTACACGGCCATTTAAATCGCAAATGTCGTAGATGGTGCGCTCTGTTCTAGGAGCATAGCGTAAGAGGAAACTGTCATTTCCCATTTCTATTGATATCTCTGATGTATTCTCCATGATGCCGAGAGACCCAATAATTAGAATAAAATAAACGGTGCCTCTATATAGTAAACGTGCAATCAGACTCTTGGTTGCCGTTGAGTTTAGCTTTTAGCTGAAGAGGATAATTAAATCGACAAACAAGGTAAAGTTCTCAATGTAGGCCTAGTCTATAACAAGTTGTATGCTATCAAACCAACGGCTTTCTTTTTTCCAATGCACTGTATACAGTCCAGAGGGAAGTGCAGGTGGAGTGAGTGCATGCGAGAATGATGCATTGCTGCCTTGCTGTGGAAGTGCCTCTCTGAATACCTCCCGGCCCAGCGCATCGATCAGCACCAACTCTGTGTCTTGCTCTGCATAAGGCATCTGTGCGCCTATCACTTCTTCAAAGCGAATGGTCACTGCTGTGCCAGCCTGCAAGGGGTTGGGATAGACACTCATCACCTCTTGCAGCCCTGCCACCTGCTCGTTGATGCCCACCGTGAGGCAGCCTGGCTCCAAACAGCCATCGCTGTCGACTCGCATGAGCCAGATGTCTTGGGAGCGAAAATCTTGGAACTGGGATTGAAAGACCCAACCCACCAAGGCATACCCTCCATCGGGCAAAATGGTGAAGTCCCACATCTCATGATAGCTGGCGGGATCCCAGCCCTCCGCATAGCTGTATTTGTGAAACCACTGCTGCTCTCCATTGATCGGCTCGTATTTTGAAAGGCAGCCCCTTCTCTGACTAGGAAATGGGTCATCGTAAGTCATTCCGACACATACGTAATCACCATTACTATCTTCATTGACACGTGTGAAAGCATTAAGCCTCGAACTCTCAGTTCCTCCCAATTTTTCCCAAATCACATTGCCCTCAATATCAAATTTGCGCAGCCTATGGGTCCTTTCTTCTTGGTCTTCGGCTCCACCTAAAACTTCAGATCCCGCCAAGAGATAATTGCCATCGCTCGTATTTCCTAAAAAATGAATGGTCTCATCTAAAGTGGGGTGTCCAAAATGCTCTTCCCACAGCAGCTCACCATCCTGGTCGATCTTCATCAAGTAGGCATCGCCATTGAAGTTCCCTATGGTGTCGACCCTCGACCCGGAAACGAAATAGCCACCCTCTTCATTTTCGATGATGGACATACCGAACTCGAAAACCCCTTCGTCTCCGTAGTCCATTAACCATAAGGTATCACCATTTGTGTCCGTCTTCATGACAAAAGCTTGGGAAGTATTGTCCGACTCACTCCAAGCCGTCTCCCCTGAGATCAAAATATCTCCATAGGAATCTTGAATTGTGCAATGGGGGCCATAAAATTTCCCTAGGTCCAAAGCCTTTGACCATATCGTATCACCTTGATTGTCGAATTCTACTATGTAGGAACTCCAGTACTCACCAAAATTGGATCTGGCCCGACAATGAATCATAGTCCCTTCAGTAGTGATAGCAGTATGTTCACCAAGTCCAATGGCGTAAGTTTCAACGGAGCCATCACCGTATGTGCTACGACTTATTTCGCTGCCATCCAAGTCCACACGCATGAATCCATATTGACCTGGGGCAAAAAGTGAGTCCTGATGTGAATAAATTAAAACCAACTCACTATTAATGAACGTGACATACCTTCCCGTTTGAGGAGACCAATTGCTCTCATTTAAATAGTTGATCTCTCCATACACGTTGTTCCAAGCTTGGGCCACTAGTCCGAGTTGGACCAGCATCAATAGAGCGATAATCGAGAGTCGTGAGCTCATTGTTTCACTAGTTTCACTTGACCGAGAGAGATATTGTCTAGCGTCAGTCGCAGTACATAGATTCCATTTGCCTGAGTGCGCAAGTCGATATCGAAAGTGCTCGATAGTTGAAACTGATCGGTCTGCTTTCCATTGATATCGATGATTTCAACCGTGATCGAAGGAAGCGCCAAAAGATCTGGACTAGGTACAAGCTGAAAAAGCCCCTCGCTGGGATTGGGGAGTACGGCAAGTAGATCTGTTGGATCCACTTTCCTATATGATATTTTCTCGACTCCCAAGGATTTGAATGAAGGCATAGGATACTCAATAGGCAAAGGCGATACCTTTTGCCCTGTAAGTTCCCACAGCAGTAGCTGAGCCTTCATGGAGGCTTGTGTGCCCGATTGGGCGATGGATTGTAAAGTGCCGAGGTCGCCTGCAGCCTGCGAGGAACCAAACTCTTGAATGTCGATAATGATGCTCTCGACCAAAGAATACTCGTCTAAGCCATTTTCTTGGTAGAGTGACAGGGCACTGCGCGCATCGTTATACTTGCCTTGCCCCATGTACGCGGTGACTCTTTGTCGAATGGATTCATTGTCTTGCTCCAATTCATAAAAGTCTAAGATGTCTTGATAGGCTGCTGAGCCAACCTCCAAGAGGTGCCTGCGACTATAGGCCTGCTCGGCCTCTTGCTCTCTGCGCGACACCCCATAGAGCTGGGCTTCGAGATTTCCTCTGGGCGAAAGACCCTCGCTCTGATGGGCCAGCAAGAAATTGAATAGAAAGTCGGGCATATAAGCCGCCTCTTGATCGACTTGAGTCAAGATGGCCTCACTCAATGGGGAGTTGGCCAGCATCACTTCGGTAAAATGCCAAGAATTCAATTGGGCACCATGCTCAATTGTCGAGGCAAGTACCTCATCAGATAGGTAAGGAGAGGCATTCAACAATGATGCCCGCAAGCTGTGAGTTGAGGAGTTATGCGCAGTGACCAACTGGACCAAGGCCTCTGTGTCACCTCCATCAATGAGTCCTTCGGCCGTGTCATTCAATTCCTCTCGCTCGGTTCGACTATCTTCTGCTTCAACTTCCCAATCCTCCCCTGAGAGCTGCACAGGGGCCGGACAGATATCATCAAAATTCTGAAGTGTTAGGGACGAGAGTGGATTGACATATAGTTCTGTAAAACATCCGTCCTGAGGCGATTGACTTAAATTGGAATGGTGATGATAATTGAAAAAAGCATTGGTCTGATCTTCAGGCGTAGTGACCCACTCATCATTGACCCACAGAGATGCTTCATTGCCAGTGCAAGGTGAGCCTAAAGCAGAAAAGCGATTCCCTGCTGCCGATTCAGGATCTTCGAAAACTGGGTCCCAAGCGAGTCCTTGATTGATGGCAGCCGTGCCATGATTGGTCAGCGCAATGTCGTAGGTGGTGAGTTGGTTGCTCGCAGACTTAGTGTAGGTGCCACAGAGGGCCTCAAAGCCAATGCCGTAGGTTCCACTACCAAGGTCTTGGTCTCGGTTTTTCCCCATTATAAGTGTGCCGTGCTGCAGGTCATTGAAGCTGTTGTAATAGATTTGGCTGGCCACTGGTTGATAGTCATTGGCGATGATGATGCCCGAGGTGGGAGAGACACTGTCTGGAGGTAGACTCGGATCTACATTCGTATTAAAACTATTGCCCGTCACTTCGTATCCAGATGAGTAACCCAAAAAGAGTCCGTAAGCATCTCTTTCAATATACGTAGTATCTATCCCCATAGTGTCGAGTCTAATTTCCAGTGGACTCAAAGTCGGTATGTCTATTTCGTTGTCTTTAAATGTGAAATTTCGAATCCCATAAGTCTCAACTCCATGCAGATTATTTGAAAAGGTCACATCTTCCATTGTGGTGTAGGTATTATCCAGATAGGACCATTGGAGTATACCATAGTTGAATCCACGAATGAGCGATCCATCCATCACAAAATCTGAGGGTTTCGGTTGGCAATCGCTCAAGCAACTATTGATTACCATATTGCTGTTTACAGACCAGATGGCAGTCGGTTTATCTGAAAGTGGAAATGGATAAAAAATAATCAAATCTCTACTATCAATAAACTGACAGTCTGTGAATCGGACGCCAGGGTTACCAACAATATGAAGTCGACTTTGCAGCGTGTTAAGGTCAAGATTGCTCGAAGACAATTCATCTATTAAAAACGCACAATTATAGAACACATTTTGCTGACTCGGCCCAAATCCAGGTATAGTAGAAATAGGATATGCCAAGTAAGGTAAGAAATGGACATCCATAACATTACCCCCTGGGGAGATGCCGTCACTGCCAAATTGTGTGCTGCTAATGTTGACTATTCCTCCGGCAGATTCAAAAATAGGGTCTCCAGTGTCATCCAGCAGATAATTTCTTATGGCGACAGCGGCACCAGATATTTCGGCCCTCGTAATTGTGAGCTTTCCATAGCCAGGTGTATAGGGTTGTGAATAGTCGTCATCTCCTTCTACGCAAATCCCTGACCACAGATCCGAGTTTGTATCACAACCACCAATGCCAAGCGTTACTTTTTGGGTTGGGTCGGAGTAATCATCAGGACCGAGAATGAGTTCTCCTCCTTTCTCAATCACAATTTTCCCATTTGCTGAAAACTCAAGTGCTCCTGAGGTGATTTGCAGTTTTCCACCACTTCTTATTACCAAATCTTCTTCATCGAGGTAGGTCCAATTGACATCAGATAACACAAAGTCTTCTCCAGCTGCGACCTCTAAGAGTTTAACTGGAGCAGATGGTCCAGCCACAATTCCAAGTTCATAAGACCCTTTCATTATTCTAACCTGCCCGGGAGTAAATGCACTTCGACAAGGGTCAGCATAACCCATAAAATTACTGGGTAGAGGGTTGTACGGAGCACCATCTGAATCTAAAACAGGATTATTTGTGGAGTACACACAGCCTGGTGCAGTAGATATATTCACATTTTGATTGAAACAAGTGTCTTGTTCTCTGAGTCCAGGGTCTGCAGGTGTATCTATTACTTTGTCACCATTTAGATATCCGCTCGGCTGATTAAAATCACTTACTTTCTCTGCATAGTCCAGGTTGTCAATCAAAAGCTGCTCTGAACAAACATGAGGCGAAGATTCATGCGTATGATACAGTTGTAATACATGTCCAATCTCGTGAATAATAATCGAGTTCAACCAATTCGGATCTTCACCACCATTAATCGAGTTGCTTCCAGCCTTTATGAGGGTTCGCTGCCTATTGAAACAAGCTATGCCTGCACTTCCCCCGACATCTTGGTCGTTTAGAAAAATTCGAATCGAATTAAGTCCACTTCCGTTGACATCATAATTTACATCTAATCCTGCTGAAGGATCTAGGTCAAATGGGCTATTGGAAGAGTCGTTCCAGTTAGACCCTCCTAAGGGTTGATTGTATGTTTCGGAATCATGCCAATACAGATTACAGTATTTTTTGTGGAAAATCATACCATATTCTTCAAACTGCTGATTGACATAAGCCAAAATCGAATCGGTGTCCTGCTCGGTAAGTTCAAAGTTGGCGTAACTGCCAGAGTCATCTCGCAATACAATAAAATACAACCAATAATGTACATCTGACCCGTACGTTGGGTCAGGAGGAGAGTTTTGTTCCGCATCAAAATAAGGAGTCTCTTGAGTAGCACTTGAGATTTGAAATGCTGGAAACTCAAAATCTAATATGCATGGTCCTTCTTGACTTTTAACGTTGATGAATAAAGAGAGAAGAATGAGTGTGTTAATGATTCGGTTTTTAATTTTGGCTTCTAATTATTTTCTAGGAAACCTCAAGGTAGAAAATATTCAGGAACTTATCGAGATAAAGAAATCCCCATCACCGGAAGAAGATGATGGGGATAAACAACTAAAACAACACAGAATTTAAAGTCTGATTTGTAGGGATTCAGACTTTAAGGGGTGTTCTTATTTAAACACCCAGTAAGTTCTTCTGTTAGGTACAGTATTTTTCATAGGGTTGTGTATTTTGATTCTGACTTAAATGTATACTTGAAACCCTCTATTAAACTGGTCTAAGCAGGAAGCGGTATAATTTAAACGAGTAACGGTGCGCTGATGACTTGGCCTAGCCAGCGCGAGTAAATTTTGAATCAAATAAGTCCACTTATCTTCGTCACAGAATGAGGGCAGTAATAATAGATGACGAAGATTTAGCGCGCGATAACATGCGTATGTTATTGCAAGAGTACTGTCCAAAGGTTGAAGTCGTGGGAATGGCCAATGGCATTGACACTGGAGAGAAAGTGCTCAACGAACTGAAACCCGACATTGTGTTTTTAGACATCAGAATGCCTTCAGGGGCAGAAGGGTTTGATCTTCTCAATCGTATAGAGAAGCCAGATTTTTTGGTCGTATTTGTTACCGCGTTTAAAGATTATGCCATTGATGCCTTTAAGGTCAATGCGGTAGACTACATCCTCAAACCCATAGATATTACAGACCTCACAGATGCGGTGGAGAAGGTAGAGCAGACGCTAAAAGTGGTTAGAAACTCGCCAGAAAAAGCGCAGGAGTATCGCATCAGGCTCAAATCCCTGGCCGACTTATCAGGAAAAGAAGAGGCCAGAATTACGATTAATCACGCCACTGGTGTAAAAGTGGTCAAGCAGATGGATATATGCTATCTACAAGCAGATGGAAACTGCACGCGCTTGTATTTCAAAGACGGCAGTGAATACTTGGATACGCGAACATTGAAAGTGTATGAAGACGCTCTCCTCAAAGACTTCTTCATACGCGTGCACAAAAGCTATATCATCAACATAAAGGAGCTAAAGGAGTACTCTAGAGAAGATGGAAACTTCGCAGTGCTTGCCAATCGAGCGAAAATTCCGATTTCAAGGCTTAAACTATCTGGATTTTTGGCGCGGGTCCGCTCCCTTTAATGACAAATGCATGTCGTTCAGTCAATGAGCGATACCGTTCACTCGAACACGCAGCATTGACATACTGTTTTGATGACATTCAACGTGTAATCAGGTAAATCACAATGTCATGGAAAAACTCAAAGCATATATCGTTGATGACGAAGAAAACGCCCGACTCAACCTTCAGTATCTTCTAGAAGAATATTGTCCCGACATAGAAGTAGTGGCCACCGCCTCTAATGGCGCAGAAGCCATCGCCCTATGTAAAAAAGAGGTGCCTGACGTTCTTTTTCTTGACATTAAAATGCCTGACATGGATGGTTTTGAAGTCTTGGAGAAACTCAGTAACAAGGACTTTGCGCTAGTATTTACCACTGCGCACAACGAATTTGCCCTTCAGGCCATCAAAGAACAAGCCTTAGACTATCTCGAAAAACCAGTGTCTATAGACGACCTAGAGGCTTGCGCTGAGCGACTCAAAGAACAGGTGCGACAAAAAGTCGAGGGCGGACCGTTGGAAGACGTTATATTCAATGCGGCCAACTACAAGGACCTTGAGAAAATGACCATTCCCACAAGAGATGGATTTGCGGTGGTCAACTCCGCAGACATTGTGCACCTTGAGGCCAGCGATAGTTATACTAAGATATTTATGAATGACGAGCGAAAATTCTTGAGCAGTAAGAACATTCGAGTGTTCGAACAGAGCTTAGACGAAAAGATATTTTTTCGCACGCACAAGTCGCACATTGTCAACTTAATCTATCACCTCCGTGGGTTTGCCCGCACAGATGGGAATGTGGCCCTGATGAGCAATGGCTCGCGCGTCCCCATATCAAGACGAAAGCTCTCAGAATTTATGAATAGAGTAGGAGGCTGATTCAGTGATAAAACGACTAATCATATTCATCTTTTTGCTCGCTGAGACGCTTAGTGCTCAGCAGTCTGCATTTATTAACTACAATGTGGATGAAGGCCTGGCGCAGTCGCAGGCCATGGTCTTGCACCAAGACAGAAAAGGGTTTTTGTGGGTAGGGACGGTCAGTGGGCTCAGTCGATTTGACGGCAGCGAGTTTGTCAATTTCTCAAAGGCAGACGGACTCTATGACAATAACATCAAGTGCATCGCAGAGTCTGAGTCTGGTGAGCTTTACTTTGGTTGTCCAGGCGGATTTAGCGTGTGGAATGGGATAGAGTTTAGGTCGTATTCCTTGCCGCCCGAAATCTCAGCCAATCAAGTTATCACTATGAATTGGCTGGATAACCAGCGCATGTGGTTCGGCACAGATGGAGCGGGATACATCTACTTCGACATCCCATCGGGAAAATTCTCAGAGTCTAATCGCCAAAGCGGAAACTACGTGAGGTGGTTGTCGTCAGAGATTGATGCATTTTCGGCCTCAGAAAAAGGCTTTTTCTTAGATGACGAACTCGTGGCCGAAGTGCTTGATGGAGTCACCATTTCTGATGCGGCTATAAAAGATGGTCGGATCTATTTGAGCACGGTGAGTAGCGGATTTTTCATCATTGATGAGAAGTGGACACGATTCACCCGTGAAGACGGATTGCTGAGTGATCGCATTAGAAATTTTCACTTAGCAGATGATGGGTCCTGTTGGCTAGCCACACGCCAAGGCCTCAGCCAACTCAAAGATGGTAAGGTGACAAACTACACCGAAGAGAATGGGCTGCCCTATAATAACATCCGTGATGTCATGCAAGACGATGAGGGCAATCTCTGGCTGGCCAGCAATGGTCAAGGCATATTTCGCTTTACCGGAGATACCTTCAAGACCTTCAAAGAAGGCAAAGAATTGGAATGTGATAAAGTACTCTCACTACTCAGTATGCAGGGGTATATGTTGCTGGGCACATTTGACAAAGGGCTTTACGCCTATGATCCGATTAACGGTACCGGAAAGGTGGAGGGTGTCAAAGAGACTGACGTGTGGAGCCTGATGAAGGCAAGCGATGGCAAACTTTGGGCAGGCACCTCGGTCGGTTTGTATGTGATTGAAGGCGAAGAAGTTCAAAATTATGATACCCATTCTGGCCTGGCTAATAATCGTATTACGGCTTTGCATGAAGACTCTAACGGGCTCATTTGGGTAGGTCACCGTCAAGGGGTGAGTGTCTTTAATGGGGCAGAATTTGTCAACCTGTCTGAGGCGGATGGCTTTGAAGGAAAACGCATCAGGTCTATCTGTGAAGGAAAAAAAGGTGAGCTCTGGTTTGGCGCAGAGAACGGATTGTACAGCTATGATGGAGACCGATTTAGAAAGTATTCAGAAGATGATGGCTTATCAGATAACACGGTCTACTCAGTGGTGTGTGATGATGAGAGCCGACTCTGGCTAGGCACCAACAACGGCTTAAACGTGATGGAAGAAGGTCAGGTCAAGCCCATGAAATTTTCTGATGGTCTGGACACCAAAGGCATTAATTTCTTAGAAATATCGGCAAGCAATCAGCTTTTAATAGGGACAAACTTTGGTCTCTATCGCATGGATTTAGAGACCTATGAAGATGAGCATGTACGTTTTCATCACTACAACACGGCCAACGGCCTGCCGAGTTTGGAGTGCAACCTCAATGCCATATTTCAAAAAGATAATGGCGAAATATGGTTTGGTACCAATGACGGTTTAGTTATGTGTTCAGAATCAAAACTACTCAGTGAAGTGAGCATGGCTGTGCCAAAACCACAGATGAAAAACATCCGCTTGTTTGGCGAATCTTTCGACTGGGGAGCCAAGTCTCTGGGTATGGATGTCAGAAATGGACTGCCTCTTGGACTATGCTTTGAGAGTGATGAAAACCACGTGACTTTTGATTTCGGTTCCATTGCTTTTCAAAATCCTGAACGCATTAAGTATTCCTATTACCTCGAAGGAGTAGATGACGACTGGATTCCCCCATCTCGAATAAACACCGTGTCTTATTCAGCACTCTCACCAGGCGATTATCTGTTTAGAGTGAGGTCATTTAACGATGATGGAAAAGCATCAGTTGAGGTGGTAGAATTGCCATTCAGCATTCTGCCACCTTTTTACCTGACATGGTGGTTTATCTTACTCGAAGTGCTGGCACTAGCAGGTCTCATCTATTTGATTTGGAGATGGAGACTTCAAGTAAAAGCCAGAAAAGAAGAAAATCGCGACTTGAGTTTACGCACGCGCATGTTTGCGCTTGAGCAGCAATCCTTGAATTCAAGTATGAATAGGCACTTTATCTTTAATGCACTCAACTCCATTCAGTACTACATAAACAGAGAAGATAAGCGAGCAGCCAACAAATACCTGTCGAGCTTCGCCAAGTTGATTCGAAAAAACCTTGATAGCACCTCTAGTACTTGGGTGAGTTTAAAAGACGAGTTAGAGCGCCTAGACCTCTATCTCGGACTAGAGCACATGCGATTCAGAGACCGTTTTGACTACAACATAGAAGTGCAAAATGGCTTAAATGCCGGCAGTGTTCAGATACCAGCCATGATGCTGCAGCCATTTTTAGAAAACAGTATCTGGCACGGCATTCTGCCCAAAGAAGAACGAGGCCACCTGTTGGTGTCTGTGAAAGAAGAAAGTGGACTAGTCCACATCACCATTAAAGATGATGGAATAGGGGTGGAGAAGAGTCTAGAAGTAAAGCGGGCATCAGTCAATGGGCATACTTCACGCGGTGTGGAGATAACCAATGACCGCATACAGCTGTATAAGAAAATGACCAGTGCGCAATTTGAAATCAAAGGCCCCGTTCAAATAGAGGAAGACGGGCAGGTGAAAGGAACCGTGGTGGAGATTTATATACCGCTTATGCCCCTGTCAGAACTGAAAGAAATGTCGGATAAAAAATTTGAAATACCCCTGTTATAGGCTATATTTGAATAATGCCTAGGGACACCTATGTCAACTATTAAAAACATATCGTCTTTTCTCATCATGCTTCTCATGATGGCTTTTGTGATGAGTTCATGCTCCAAGTCTGAATTGCAAGCACCGGTGTCAGATTTCCACAAGTGTTCTCTTGAGAATGAAATTTGTGCAGATGATATCGACACCATCACTGACGACACGGATGATGAAGAAGATGCCGATGGTGAAATCACAGATGACACCGATGACGAGGAAGATGCTGACGGAGAAATCACGGATGATACCGATGATGAGGAAGATGAGGATGGCGAAATCTCTGATACGGATGTAGATGCCATCACGAAGGCTGCAGTCAAGCGCTGAACCCTTCCTTTCTGGCCTTTTACCGATAACCCCATTTTCATTACCGTTGCTCGTTTCAAAGAGCACATTGACTAGTTGACCATGTCATAAGCGTCTGACAACATGTATTTTAGATACATGTCAAATGTTAGTTCCGATTTCGTATTTCGCCTGGTAGAGTCACTTGACAAAAGTGAAAAGAGGTATTTCAAACTGTTCTTAAACCGACAAGGTGATTCCAAAAAGGCCCACTTTGAGCGAATCTTTGATGCGCTCGTCAAGCAGAAAGAGTATGATGAAGAGGCCATTCTCGAGCAGTTTGACGGAGAGCCATTCACAAAGCGTTTTTCAGTCACCAAAAACAGACTCTATAACCACATTTTAAATGCCCTAAACGGCTATCACAGCAATAGTTCTGTAAGAGCAAAACTAGAGCGTAGCATGCACCATGTAGAGATACTGTTTGCCAAGGGCTTATATAAGCAGTGCGCCAAAATACTGATGTCAGTGGAGCGCACGGCCTATGAGTCTGATGAGTATGGCATCACTGTAGAGGTGGGAAATTGGAAACGAAAGATGGATGAAAAAAGTCAGTTTAACTTCCTAAGTGATACTGACAATGAGTCCATAAATGAGAAAACCCATGAGGCCTTAGACAACTTAAAAGTTGCTGCTGAAGTCATGGAGGCGAAAAGAAAAATATTTAGCACGCTCTATCAAAAAGGAAAAGCACGGAGCCAACCAGAATCAGAAGAACTCAGCGACATTAAAAAGCTGATGGCCAATGAGGCTGCATTCGAGAGTGCTCCGCTCATGACCCAGTATCATTACTACCACAGCGCATCGGCTTATTTTTATCACAACAATGACCATGTGCGCAGCCTAGAGTACATCATTCGAAACATCGACCTCATAGAGTCTGGAGACAATAAAAAGAGGTTTGAAGGAGAAGAGCTCTATAACCTGCTCAGCAATGCAGTGTTTGAATGCAGCAGGCTCAAAAAAAGAAAAGAAGCAAAGCAGTTTATGGAGAGGCTTGAAGCCTTGCATACCAGTGATGACAAGAGTAACCAGCGCACACACTGTCAAAATTACATCACACTTTGCATGACTAAGTTGGCCTATTATCACCTCAACGAAGAGTTGGAACTTGCCCTTATAGAAATGCCCAAAATCGAGAGTGGATTGAATGTCAAGTCCAAGCATATAAATGACATGGATAGGGCCGGACTCTTGTTTAGCATGTCGACCATATACATACAGACCGGACGATTTAGCGAGGCACTAAAACTCCTAAATAGAATATTAAACAGTCTGTCAATCAATCAAAACGAAGACCTCTTTTGTTTTGCTCAGATGTTACATCTCATCACGCACATCGAGCTTGATAACAAAGACTTCTTGAGCTATGCCTTTAAGTCAACAAAGCGATTTTTACTTACTCGTAAGCGGGCGCATCGCTTTGAGAGTTCGTTCTTGCAGCTGGTCAATAAACTCAGTAGAGCCAAGAATAGTAGCGCAGAACACGTGGCACTAGAACAATTTATAGCCGACATGCGCGACATCAGAACAGATGAATACGAGCGCAGGGCCTTTGAGTATTTTGACTTTTTAGCCTGGGCCGAAAAGAAGATTGGACAATCAGACGCTGACTTAAGAATCAGTGCTTAGGTCGCGCTGTATTAGCGCATCCCAACCTTGGGCCGTCAGCTTGACTTGAGTGCCAGACTTAGTGACGAGTTGATACCCTGATGCCTCGTCAGTCATGTGACCAATCACTGTGAGCAGCGGATCGTTTTTCACTTTGTTAAATTCTGACTGAGGTATAGTAAAGAGCAGTTCATAATCCTCACCACCGTTGAGCGCACACATAGATGGATCGAGTTCAAACTCTCGAGCCGCGTTATATGTGGTTGTATCAATCGGCACTTTGTCCTCAAAAATATTGACACCTAGTTTGCTGCTGCGCGCCAGGTGAATAGCTTCAGAAGCCAATCCATCAGAAATATCAATCATAGAAGTAGGGACCACATCTTTATCAGCCAAGTTGGAGATTACATCCATGCGCGCTTCAGGCTTTAACTGACGCTCTAAGATGTAGTCATTGCCAGATAAATCGGGCTGAACGCCCTCCGTATTCATAAAGACTGACTTCTCACGCTCTAAAATTTGAAGGCCCATATAAGCCCCGCCAAGATCTCCAGAAACCACGAGTAAGTCGCCATCTTTGGCCCCGTCTCGGTACGCCACGTTGCGCTTGCTGACCCTTCCCATAGCCGTAACTGATATGGTCAAGCCAGAAAGAGAGGTCGTGGTATCTCCACCAACCAAGTCAATCTTGTACAAATCGCAGGCATGCTTGATTCCCGCATAAAATTCTTCTAGCGCCTCTGTAGAGAAGCGATTAGAGATGGCGATTGACACCGTTATTTGCTCTGGTGTGCCATTCATGGCGTAGATATCGCTCAGATTTACAATCACAGACTTGTAGCCCAAGTGCTTGAGCGGAGTATATGTCAGGTCGAAGTGCACACCTTCTACCAGCATGTCTGTAGAGACGAGCATCAACTCTTCGCCTATATCAATGGCTGCAGCATCATCACCAATGGCTTTGGTAGTGCTTTCTACACTAGTTTCAAACCCCTTGGTTAGATGCGCTATGAGGCCGAATTCTCCAAGAGTCTCAATTTCTGTACGTGGGTCGTTTGACATGGCGCAAAAGTAGTCGATTCCCTTCTGCTTATTTAGAATGGCTACAAATAAAGATTATCTTTGTAAGCCCTAATAAAGACTAAGATTTCTGAATGATTAAGGTTAGAGACAATGCGAAAGCACAAGTGAATAAACTCATGGCGCAGGATAATGCTCCAGAAGGCAGTTTTGTTCGTGTCGGTGTCAAAGGCGGAGGTTGCTCTGGTTTGATGTACGAACTTGACTTCGACCATGTGATGGGAGAAGATGACAAGGCCTTTGAAGACAATGGCGTCAAGGTAGTGGTGGACAAGAAGAGCTTCTTGTATCTGATTGGTACCGAGCTTGATTTTTCAGGTGGGCTAAATGGTAAAGGATTTCAGTTCATCAACCCAAACGCCAACCGCACCTGCGGATGTGGTGAGAGTTTCTCAATCTAAGATTGGTCAAGAGCGACATTCTAAAGTCAATAATAACCCCAAGCTTATTTAAACCAAGTTGAATGGAATTTAGTGAAGAGGATAAAATATTAGAAGAAGTAACCGCCAAGGATTACGAATTTGGGTTTACTACCGACATTGAAAGTGACACGCTTCCGCCTGGGCTTGATGAGAATGTGATTCGTCAGATTTCGGCCAAGAAAGAAGAGCCTCAGTGGTTGCTTGACTGGAGACTAAAGGCATTCAAAGCATGGAGCGAAATGACTGAGCCAGAGTGGGCGCATGTCAAGTATGAAAAACCAGATTTTCAAGCCGTGTCTTACTATTCTGCACCAAAGCAGAAAAAAGAACTTGCCAGTCTTGATGAGGTTGACCCCGAGTTGAGAAAAACCATGGATAAGCTCGGCATCTCTATGGAAGAGCAGAAGCGACTCAGCGGTGTGGCCGTTGATTTTGTGATGGACTCTGTGTCTGTGGCTACCAGCTTCAAAGAAAAACTGGGTGAGCTCGGCATCATCTTTATGTCCATGAGTGAGGCCATTAAAGAGCACTCAGACTTGGTCCAAAAACACTTAGGCACTGTCGTACCGATGACAGATAATTTTTATGCCGCGCTTAACTCTGCAGTCTTTACTGATGGCTCATTCTGCTACATTCCTAAAGGAGTGCGGTGCCCTATGGAGCTGTCTACTTACTTCAGAATAAATCAGGCCAACACAGGTCAGTTTGAACGCACCTTAGTTGTTGCTGATAAAGGCAGCTACTGTTCATACCTTGAAGGATGCACAGCGCCAGCTAGAGATGAAAATCAGCTGCATGCCGCAGTGGTAGAGCTGATTGCTTTGGATGATGCGGAAATAAAATATTCTACCGTGCAAAATTGGTATCCGGGAGACAAGGATGGCAAGGGTGGAGTGTTCAACTTCGTGACCAAACGTGGTATATGTGAGAAAAACGCCAAGATTTCTTGGACTCAGGTTGAGACAGGAAGTGCGGTGACATGGAAGTATCCGTCATGCATTCTTAAAGGTGATAATAGCATTGGTGAGTTTTATTCTGTAGCGGTGACTAACAACCATCAGCAGGCTGATACAGGCACTAAAATGGTACACTTAGGTAAGAACACGTCAAGCACCATTATCTCAAAAGGGATTTCGTCTGGAGTGAGTCAAAATTCATACAGAGGATTGGTGAAGATCAACAAGTCCGCTAACAATGCTCGAAACTTCTCCGTCTGCGATTCACTGCTCATGACTGACCGTTGCGGTGCGCACACATTCCCATACATAGAGGTAGATAACAACACGGCTCAAGTAGAACATGAAGCCACGACTTCTAAGATTGGTGAAGACCAGATTTTCTACTGTCAGCAGCGTGGCATAGATGAAGAAAAAGCGATTAGCCTGATAGTAAAAGGCTACGCAAAAGATGTATTAGACAAGCTCCCGATGGAGTTTGCTGTAGAAGCACAAAAACTGCTGGAGATCTCATTAGAGGGTTCAGTTGGGTAAAAAAATCAAGCAATTCGAAATGATTAAAATCAAAAATCTCCACGCCTCAGTAGAGGGAAACCAAATACTCAATGGGCTAAACCTTGAGGTCAAGGCAGGAGAAATACACGCCATCATGGGGCCAAATGGTTCCGGTAAATCAACGTTGGCAAGTGTGCTCGCAGGTCGAGAGGACTATGAAGTGGAAGGTGAGGTAGACTACTTAGGCAAAGATCTTTTAGAGATGGAAGCCGATGAGCGTGCCAAGGAAGGACTGTTTCTCGCGTTCCAATACCCAGTCGAGATTCCTGGAGTGAGTAACGTCAATTTCTTGAAGACGGCCATGAATGAGATTCGTGCGCACCATGAGCAAGGACCTATCTCTGCCAAAGAGTTTTTGGGCAAGCTGAAAGAGAAGTCAGACTTAGTAGGGCTCAGCGGAAAGCTTAGAGACCGTTCAGTCAACGAAGGGTTTTCTGGAGGCGAAAAAAAACGAAATGATATCTTTCAAATGGCCATGCTTGAGCCTAAGCTAGCCATCATGGATGAGACTGATTCTGGTCTTGATATTGATGCGCTAAGAGTCGTCTCTGAAGGTGTCAACGCCATGCGTAGTGAAGACAGAGCATTTCTGATTATCACACACTACCAGCGTCTACTCGAATACATCAAGCCTGATTTTGTCCACGTCTTGTTTGAAGGCCGTATTGTCAAAAGTGGAGGCCCTGAGCTGGCGCTGAAACTGGAAGAGCAAGGATACGATTGGATTAAAGAAGAAGTGGAAACAGCGTGAGTACCGTAGTCGAAATATCAAAGAAGGATCGATTTATCGAGGCCTTAAAAGGAAACGAACACACTGGCTCATCTGAGCATGCGAGAAAAGTGTTTGACCGTGCCATTGCGGCATTGGAGAGTCTAGAATTTCCAACTACCCGAGTCGAAGATTGGAAATACACCAGAGTAGGTAAAATCGTAAATGCAGACTGGTCACTTCAGAAAGATGAAGGTGAGATAGATGCGTTGCTCTATAACATTCCTCAACTCGATTGTTTGAGAATGGTATTTGTCAACGGGTACTTCAGAGAAGACCTGTCTGAGGTCTCGACTGAAGCGCTCATCGCGCTTCCTATGAGCCGCGCTAAAGATGAATTCAGCGCAGACTTTGAAATGGGTTACGGCTCATTGGCCGATGATTCTATGAGCATTTTTACAGCGATTAACACTGGCTACGCCTGTAACGGTGCTTTCATAAAGTCGACCAAAGGCCATCGGCCATCGAGACCAGTACATGTGGTGTACATCAATACCAAAGAAGGGGTGATTGCTCAACCAAGAAACCTCTTTATAGTCGAAGAAAGTGCGGAGTTGGACATCATACAGTCTTTTGTCTCAGCAGATGGAATTCGCTCATTTACAAATGTCATCACGGAATGTCATGTCGCTCAAAACGCGAAGATGAGCATTGACAAAATCCAAAGTGGTGGAGAAGAATCGTTTGTGCTGAGTGCAGAGCAGGGTCAACAAGCACGAGATTCTCATTTTAGTCTCAACACCTTTTCTCTAAAGGGCGGTTGGATTAGAAACAACTCTAATGTGCATGTAAATGGAGAAAACTCATTGACCGATTTATACGGCACGTACATGCCTATGGGCAAAAGCCATGTGGATAATCACACCACTATAGACCACGCTGTGGCGCACTGCGAGAGTAACGAGCTCTACAAAGGAGTGATTCATGATGCGGGCACAGGAGTGTTTAATGGAAAAGTGTTTGTGCGTCAAGATGCACAAAAGACAAATGCATTTCAGCAAAACGCCAACATTGTGATGACCGAGCAAGGCAGCATGAACTCCAAGCCTGAACTAGAGATTTATGCAGACGATGTAAAGTGCAGTCACGGTAGCACAACTGGTCAGTTTGATGACGAGGCTTTGTTTTATCTGATGGCCAGAGGGATAGGTAGAGAGGCTGCAAAAAAACTACTGATTAACGCCTTTGTTGCTGACGTGATTAACAAGTCAAAGCATGAAGCAGTGCGAGATTATATTGCTGCTGTGGTAGAGTCTTTGTCGCTCAATAGTTAAGCGAACCACTGAAATTATTATCTGTTGGAAGGCGAAGCGCCAATAGACGGAGTCTTTTGAAGTGTTTTCTTCCACTTTTTTGTAATTAATTGGAATTCCTATTACCCGTGAGCAGAGTCGTGTTTTTTTTTCTGAGAATTCCTAATTCATCATTTTTTAGACCCGTATCTTCGGCCCTGATTTATGTCTACGCTATCTAACATCCGCGCCCAATTTCCAATCCTCAATCAAGAAGTCCATGGACACCCACTGGTCTATCTTGATAATGGAGCCTCCACGCAGCGACCTCAATCTGTTATCACAGCAATAGATGAGTACTATAAGTCTTATCACAGTAATGTGCATCGCGGTGTGCATTACCTGAGTTCGCTGGCCACTGAGGCCATGGAGAGTGCCCGTAAGAAAGTGCAGACTTTCCTCAATGCGCCTCAAGACAAAGAAGTGATGTTCACTTCAGGGGTTACACATGCCATCAATACTATTGCACATGGTATTGAGGGTGTCTTCGTATCGGCCGGTGATGAGATAGTCATCAGCACCATGGAGCACCATTCTAACATTGTGCCTTGGCAGATGCTCTGTCAGCGCAGCGGAGCGGTGCTCAAAGTAGCGCCAATCTCTAAGGAGGGTGAGCTAGACATGGACGCGTTTAAGGCTATGCTCAATGAGCGTACGGCCATCGTATCAATCATGCATGTGAGCAATACACTCGGAACCGTTAACCCAATCAAAGACATTATATCAGCAGCACATCAAGTAGGTGCATTGGCCGTGGTTGATGGTGCACAGTCAGTGGCACATTTTCAAGTAGATGTGCAAGACCTTGACTGCGATTTCTTTTGCTTCTCTGGACATAAATTATTTGGCCCTACAGGCACTGGCATACTCTATGGCAAAGAAGAGTACTTAGAAAAAATGAATCCGCTCTTTGGTGGCGGAGAGATGATAAAGACTGTCACCTTTGAAGAGACAACATATAACAGCATCCCCTTCAAGTTTGAAGCCGGTACGCCTAATATAGCTGGCAACATAGGTCTTGGAGCAGCAGTAGACTTTATGAACGAACTGAGTTGGGACGACATTGCCAAACATGAGCGTGTCATTTTGGACCACGCACTCACGGGCTTATCTAAAATTGACGGTTTGCGATTTGTTGGTCAAGCAGAAGAGCGCTCAGGCGTTATTTCATTCTCAGTAGATGGCATGCATCCATTTGACATCGGTACACTCTTAGATAAACTGGGAATTGCTGTGCGCACAGGTAATCACTGCACCGAACCATTGATGGCTTTCTTTGACATCCCAGGCACGGTGCGGGCATCGTTTAGTCTTTACAATACCCTACACGAAGTCGATTACCTCATTGAGTCTCTTCACAAGGTGTTGCCTATGTTGCGCTGACTACTCAGTCACCTTAAACGGATTACTAAAGCGCTCGTCAACCATCAATTCTGTGTCGGTTAGCGTATGTAAAAACGCAATCAAATCTTGTTTGTCCTGATTAGTCAGATTAAACTTTAAGGGCTCGCCTGGAGAGAGGCCTTCGACCATTAAATCAGTGAATTGAGGGCTGACAAATGACCCATCCCAAGAGCCTTGCGCGTTGACCATCATTTGAAATGAAAGAGCAGGATGGTCTTCCACATGCTGTGTATAGTGATCTATTACTTCTTCTAGAGTCTCAAATCTTCCATCATGCATGTATGGCGCAGTCAGCGCAATATTCCGAAGTGAAGGAACATTAAACCAACCGTTCATGCCATTAAATATTTCTCCAAGGCCATTGTCTTCATACTCCATGTCTAAACCTATGTTGCCAATGGCAGACCCTCCACCCAAATCAGGACCACTATGACAACCACCACAGGGAAGTTGAGCTTGAAAAAGCCTCAAGCCGTTTAACTCCGAACTTGAAAAATTGTTGAAGTCCTGCTCAAAACCCTGATCAAACTTCGTGTTTGTAGAAAGCATGCTCCGTACAAATTGAGCAAGTGCTTTTGACACATTATCCGTGCTTATTTCTGTTGACCCGAAGGCGCTTTCAAAGAGGGCTGGATAATACTCTAGCTCATTCAGTTTCTCAACGATGTCTTCCACATCTTCCATTCCCAGTTCAATGTGGTCTTCAATGGGTTGCAAGACTTGCGTCTCAAGCACCGTTTCTCTCCCGTCCCAAAAGAAGCTGTTCTCAAACTTCATATTGATGAGGTGCGGAGAGTTTCTTCGTGTCTCTTCCACAAAGAAACCGGCTGACTTGGCCGTGTTATCAGCAAAGCCAAATTCTTGTTTGTGACAAGAGGCACATGAGGTCTTGTTACTCTGCGACAGTCGCTGGTCATAAAACAAGACTCGGCCTAATGTGGCACCTTCATTAGTCACTTGATTATTAAACGGAGTGTTGTCGCCAAACCAATTATTACCCTCAAAATCGGGGTCGGCATTTTCATGTATGGACTCATAGTCAAAAGGCTCGCTCGGTAGGTCAAGCACTTTTTGCGGCAGGACCTGGTCTTTTTGGCAAGAGAAAATGCTCACCGTTGCGGCTATGATTAATAAGGAATAGATGTGGTTGGATTTCTTCATGGCTTCAGAAATTAAAAGGTGACAGATAGATACAATGAGCTTGGCGGAATCATTTGTATGGTTGACCCAGTGGTTTTATTATTACTTCCACTAGAAAATTTGGTTTCGTCCATGTCAGAAGTACCGAGCACATAGGCTTCTGTAAAGAGCTTTACACGGTCGCTTAACTTGAACTGTATTCCCATCACAAACTCGGCCCCTACGCGTTGATTTTTTCGGGTTATCTCATTGCTGCCGAAATAAGGGTCTTCAGTTTCTTGTTTCGAATTTTCAGCTTGAAACACAATGTCTCCTCCAATAGTCGCATCCCAGCGTTCGCTTAAATATGTGCGCCCCTCATACCCAAATTTGAAATTAAGTAAGCCAATATTTGACGTTGTATTATCTTCTTTGACGACCACAGACTGCAAGTCAAGGCCTATTCTTACAGCTCCAGTCCCAGAACCATTAATCTTTAGCATAAAGATGCTCTGGTTGGATTCATTTAGAGTCGCACTACCTGGGCTCAAAAAAGTGGAAATCAATCGGGAAGAGTTAATGGCCACTTCTGTGCCGCCACTAGTTACCGTCCCTTCTTGAGAAAAGGCCCATAGAGGTATACTAAGAAGTGTAAGAAAAATCAGTTTTCGCATTGGTTAGTAATATTATAGGCCTCAAAATACTGATTTTCAGTCTAAGCAAAAAGACCAAAACATGAGGTCTTCTATGAGAGCGCCAAGGATTCAGTGATGGCTTTAGAAACTAACTCGGCTTCTTCCATCACAATCATGTGTCCGCCACTAATTAAATGGTCGGCCTTTACTTTAAGCGGTATTATTCTGTCTTTGTCGCCATGAATGCGCACGACATCCTCAGGTGGTTGAATAGCGTCCCAAGTAGTGATGGCCCCCACGGCCCATTTTAAAAAGTCTCTATCCGTTTCCTCCATGATGGAGTCCATCAGATGCTTGTTTTCCTCTTTTTTCAGTGACATGCCAAAGTGGAGCAGACTATGAGGTGCACGCATCAGATTAGCCGGAATAAGTTTGGTCAGTTGCACTTTTCCCGCACCACGATAGAGTAGAGGTAACTCATCTTTGCATGCTGCTGAACTGAGCAGAATGGTCTTTTTCGGTCTGCGAATTTTTCTAATTTCAGAACTGATCATTCCGCCAAAAGAAAGCCCAACGAGTGCAAAGTCTTCAGAGGACGGAAGCTGCTCAGCCATGCGATGTGCATACTGAACAAGTGTTTCATTTTTGTGAGGCGTCAGCCATGGAACATATTCAATAGGATCTTTCAGATATTGATTTAGATGGTCGAATACGCGCTCATTGGCACCAAGTCCGCTAATTCCATATATCTTCATCGCGCTAAGTATCAAATGTTAGGCTTAACGAATTACCGATATTTTATGGCCATGTCAAAAGGAAATGTTCTCATGTTATGCTGCCTAGCTCTTGATTCACAGAAAGAGAACGAAACTGTATTCCAGAAATGCTAAAGCGGATTTATAGATTTTTATCACCTAAGTTCCAGACTTTATTTCTCGAGTATAAAGTCGATATGAAGCCGCGATACGGTCACGGTAAAGAGGCTCATTCGGGTTTGTATGAAATCATAAATGGTAATAGATCTCATTACAAGGGGTTCCTTGAGAATTGTCTGCTATACAAGGAAAAAATCCAACAGATAAAAAAGGCAGACCAGGAATCTGACTCAATTTCTCTAGTTTGGAACAATGGCTTTCTGCCTGGGCTCGATATTATTTCGATGTACTGCATGCTCGCTACTTTGAAGCCTGAGAAGTACATTGAAGTCGGTTCTGGAAATTCGACTAAAGTAGCCTACAAGGCAAAAATGGAAAATGAATTGGGCACAGAGATTGTCTCAATTGACCCGATGCCGCGCGCTGAGATAGATGAACTAGCTTCTTCGGTCATCCGCTCACCATTTGAAGAAGTTGATCACGATGCTATTTTGAGTTTAAAAGAAAACGACATTTTGTTCATCGATAATTCCCACAGGATACTTCCGAACTCTGATGCGTTAGTGTTCTTTTTAGAGATACTTCCGAAACTCAAAAAGGGAGTTGTGGTGCATATCCATGACGTGTATCTGCCATACGATTATCCTCAGTTCATGTGTGACAGATTCTACTCTGAGCAATATGGTCTAGCCATGTTCTTGTTGGCCAATCCGCAAAAATATCAGACGATACTCCCAAATTACTTCATTCATATGGATAAAGAACTCAGTAGTATTTTGAATCCTTTTTGGGAGCACTCTAATCTCGAAGGTGTCGAGAAGCATGGGGGGTCGTTCTGGATAAGAATCGCTGAATAATCAAAGTAGACCAACTAAGTATATGTCAAACAAAAGATTCAATATTGTCATCTCCATGTATAATGAAGAGGCGGGTATTGGGGCATTTGCTAAAAATTTGAACTCAGTACTTGAGGGGTTTAAAGACGAAACATTCAAAGTACTGTGGGTCAATGATGGAAGTGCAGACCGCACGTTGGAAAATCTGCAACCGTTTTTGAAAAAGTCCGGGAACATCGAACATCTATTAATTGACTTTTCAAAGAACTTCGGTCATGAAGCGGCAATGATTGCAGGAATAGATCACAGTGACGGAGATGCCGTGATATGTATGGATAGTGATGGACAGCATCCACCTGAGAAAATAGCTGAACTTGTAAAGGAGTTTCAAGATGGTGCTGAAATAGTGCTCACTGAGCGAACTCATAGGGGTGATGGGAATATATTTATGAGACTGGCTTCCAAGTTTTTTTATGTTGTACTCAATAAATTAGCGGAACTTAAATTTGAGCGAGACGCGTCTGATTTCTTCCTCATTTCTAGACGCGTAGCAGACTTATTGAAAAATGACTTTAGAGAAAGAAATCGCTTCATCAGGGGGTTCATACAGTCCATCGGATTTAATAAGGCTACCGTTCAGTTTGAGGCTCCACAGCGTGCTCATGGAGAAAGCAACTACAGCTTCTTCAGCTTGATTAGATTGTCTCTCAATGCTATTTTCTCCTTTTCTGATAAGCCGCTTCGCTTGACAATAAGCATCTCATTGATGTTTATCACGTTTACTGTGCTGCTCGGATTGTACAGTCTATTCATCTACTTCTTTCATGAAAAACCACCTGGTGGATACACCACAATCATATTGCTTTTAACTCTTTCCTTTTCGCTTCTATTTGTGACTATTACGGTGTTATCCACCTACTTTGAAAAAGCACTTAGAGAAATTAGGAGCCGTCCCATTTATATTATCAAAAGTATACATGGTGAAGAGCCGACTGAAACGGCTACAGTGCTGACAAGGAGTCAGGCTCAGTCGGAAAATTGAACATTGCTTCGTCACCAATTTCCAAATTGTTGAACCAGGCCTTGCCGCTCTCTTTCTGAAAGACATCAAGCCCTACTGGGCGAATCATCAGTCTGTCATATGTCCCAATCGACTTGTCGTACTCTGGCCCATGTACTAAAATGTCATACGAAGCGCCTGACTTGACTTCAAAGGGGAGACTCAGCAAGTGCCAATCGCCTCGGGTGGCCCAAAACCTAGTCTTTCCTTTTATTTCAGTCCAATTCGTTTGGTCGCCCAGTTTTTCTTGAACGATTAATAGACCGTTGAAGCTGTTGAAGTTTCCTTTTTCCCAAATGCTTACCTCATAGTCACCGGGCGCCAGCGTATCCTTTTCAAACGAAGTAAGGACGAGATACTGATCTATTGCCGAGCTTATGGCTCCGTTTCCATCTACGCCCTGTAGCGTATTGTCATCACTTTTGAAAGAGTCAAAAATCACATGCTGACAGCCGCCACTCGAGGTACTAAAATCCCCACAAGGCTTGCTGTTTGTATAAGCAGTACTGTAAAATTGTCCTTCGTCTTTCGTCAATGATGCGTAGGTCAATGAATAGAGTGCATGCCCCATAAAACTGCCTAGAGCGGCACCTCTGTCAACGAGTCGTTGTTCTGTTTTTGTCAGTGAACTAGGGTCGACTATCAACAGAAAATTCTTCTGCTGATTAAGATGTGTCCATATTTCTTTGTCCATCACGTTAGGCTCAAGCAGTTGGGCTTGCATTAGCGTTATAGGCACGCTTGTGCGTCCCATCATGCTGCTCATCAGCGGCAGTCCAGTATGGTAAGACAATAAAAAATTTGCAGAAAGATGATTGTCAGACACTTCGTGCATCATGTATTCTGAACCAATTCTGAAGGCTGGAACGCTCAATATGGATTGGTACTGTTCCCATTCCATACCTTCCAACTCGGCCGGGAGATGCGCAAAAGAATTTTCTCCTTCTTGTATTTTTTTTGACACCATGCGATGCCCCGGCAAGGCCTCAAGTAGTACAACTAGGGCTAATACGACTGGCAGAATAAACCGTTTTAATTGTGCTGATTTCTTGGCCCAGTTGTAGAAGTACAACAGACTAAACATGCAGGTGAGATAAGTAAATGGCCAAGCAAATCGTCCGAGACCTCTGAACTGTCTAATTAGGTCCACCGAATCGGCCAATTTGTAAAACACGCCACCAAATCGAAAAGGAAGGCACAAAGCGAAGAGTAAAAGCAAAATGCTTGAAAAGAAGATACTCCCTAAAAGAGGATTTGAAAAGACAGACTTTCTTCGAATACTGCCATAGATGAAGACCAAGCAGAACAATACGCCAACCAGTCCGATATACGAAATGCCTTCGTAGGCATATTCTGAATAGGTGAACTTGAAGAATTCGAAAATTGGGACTAGAAACGCTTTGATTGGACCGTGAGGTGGTAGAAAAACACTCCCTAATTCAGCGTGGTAGTGATAAAAGCCAAAGGGCTTTGTGGATCGACCATCAAACGGATCTAGGAGCTTGATAGAGACCATATAGATGAACAAAGGGGCGAGTGTTCCAATCAGTGTATAGAGTGGAAGTTGGTAGGAGGTGAGCGTGGTAGGAAGTTGTTTCAGCAGGTCAAAGAATAATGTTGCAAGTATCAAAGCCGCAGAAATTACAGCGAGGTAGGGGTGTAAAAGGAAAGCTGCGCCTAGCGTAACGAATAACCCGAGACAGGAGTATAGTTTTCTACTGTTTAGTCGAGTTCCAAGCATAAAGTGAATAGATGCCGGAATTACCCACACATATCCTAGAGTCATATGCCCGCCCCATCGAGAGATTTGAGGTGAGAACATGATGATGGCTAAGGAAAAGAGGCCATTTATCCATCCATGGACTTCAAATCGGTGGAATATCAACGATATAAAGAGGGCTCCGAGAGGTAAGGACAGCAATACTGAAATATTATAGATTCCGACTGCATATTCATTTACTCTTGGAAACAATATACTCAGCGAATCGAGTATCATAAAAAGGAGTGGGTTTCCATCGGTATAGAACATCATGTCTCCAAAAGGATAGTTCATCCCTTGAAAATGAACGAGGTCAGAGTCATGTTTCAGGTGAAATAGCAGGGCGAAATAGTTCTTCATCCCATCTCCTGTGCTAGAGAACAAATAAGAATTTGCATGAAGTAGCACCTCACCATAAAAGGTGAATAGCATGATAAAAGTAAAAGTCAGAGCAAATAACGCTCCGCTCCACGGACTTTTACTTTGAAAGGTCATTCGGGTGGATTTTATTCTACTGTCACCGACTTGGCTAGGTTCCTCGGTTGATCCACATTACAGTCACGCATGACGGCAATATGATACGAGAGTAACTGAAGTGGGACGACTGCTAAAAAGGGCACTAGGATATCTGCCGTACTCGGTATTTCAATGCTGTGGTCAGCCATTTCCTTCACCTGCTCATCACCCTCAGTAATAATCGCCACTACTTTTCCTCCACGCGCCTTCACTTCTTGTATGTTACTCACCACCTTCTCGTACGAGGAGTCCTTTGTCGCCACAACAATCACTGGCATCTCTTCGTCAATCAGGGCAATGGGCCCGTGCTTCATCTCTGCAGCCGGATATCCTTCAGCATGGATGTATGATATCTCTTTGAGCTTCAATGCCCCTTCTAGTGCCACAGGGAAGTTAACTCCACGGCCTAGATATAGCATGTTAGGTGCGTCCTTGTATATAGATGCGATGTACTTGACCTGCTCGTCAGTCTTGAGTACAGTCTCAATTTTCTTAGGTATCTGGTCTAGCTCCATCAACAGTCGTTGGAACTTAGACTGCGAGATGGTACCTTTTTCATAACCCAATGACATGGCCATCAGCGTTAGAACGGTCAACTGAGCGGTAAATGCCTTAGTAGATGCTACACCAATCTCTGGTCCAGCATGTGTGTAAGAGCCTGAGTGAGTTTCTCGCGGAATAGACGAGCCAATCACATTACAAATACCGTAAATCATGGCGCCTTTTTCCTTAGCCATCTTAATGGCGGCTAGCGTATCAGCGGTTTCCCCTGACTGAGATATAGCGATGATTACATCATTCTCAGAGATCACCGGATTTCTATACCTAAACTCTGAAGCGTACTCTACCTCAACAGGAATGCGCGCCACATCTTCTATCATGTACTCGGCTACAAGTCCTGCGTGCCATGAGGTACCACAAGCGACTATAATGATGCGGTCAGCATTCTTCAGTCGCCCCATGTATTCGCGCATACCACCAAGCTGTACTTTTCCTTGACGCACATTGACACGTCCGCGCATAGAGTCGAGCACAGAGCGTGGCTGCTCGTTAATCTCTTTAAGCATGAAGTGGTCATAACCTTGCAGCTCTAAGGCCTCAAGGTTCATCTCCAATTCTTGCATGTAAGGCGTAATCTCTTTGTTTTCGATGGTCATGATGCGCAGCCCCTCATTCCTGTCTACGCGCGCTATCTCTCCATCTTCTAGGTACACCACATTTTTGGTGTACTCAATTATCGGTGTGGCATCAGAAGCAAAAAAGAACTCGTTTTCTTCGCCAATACCAACCACCAGCGGACTACCCATTTTTGCAGCAATGAGCTGGTCTGGATTCTTCTTGTCCAGAATAACGATGGCGTATGCGCCAATCACCTCGGTAAGTGCTATCCTTACGGATTCCACCATCCCTTTTCCTTCATTGTTCTTGTGAACTTCCTGAATGAGGTTGACCAACACTTCAGTATCCGTGTCGCTGTGAAACTCGTAACCACGGTTTTCAAGCTCCGCCTTTAGTGGCCCGTAGTTCTCGATTATTCCATTGTGGATTATCGCAAGGTCTCCGTTGCCAGATTGGTGAGGGTGCGCGTTAACATCGTTTGGTGGTCCGTGTGTGGCCCAGCGCGTGTGGCCTATTCCAATGGTACTCTTGACAGCATCTCCTTTTGGGAGGTTCTCAAGATTGACCACTTTCCCTTTGCACTTAAATACTTCAACATCTCCTCCGTTCATCAAGGCCACTCCGGCACTATCATATCCTCTGTATTCAAGGCGCTTTAAACCGCCTAAGAGAATCGGGTAGGCTTCCTTTTCTCCTAGATATCCAACTATTCCACACATGATATTTTCGCTAGTATTTGGTGTAAGTTATCTCCAATCGGGCAGGTCCCATCGGATTTTCTGCACCATACAGTTGCACGTAATTCGGTGTCCCTGTATTACTGATTGGGAGAAGCCGTAGCGCTGAGTTTTCAATTTCACCAGTCAGTACTTGTTGGATAAATCGGGTGACGTTTACCCTGTATTCTCCATCGTCCTGGTCATAAAAACCGTCACTATGCGTCTCTCCCTCAAATATATCGGGAATAGAGCTAATGACGCCACTGCTATTAGTAAATACCCCAAAGATCCTGTTAGGAAACGGGAAAAGGGCCTCGTTCTGCCCATTCATAGGGTTTACTTCAAGTACTATTTCAGCTTTGTTAATGGCCACATCATTGGAGTCTGCAAAGTTCATAATGTGAGGCATGTTGACCATGATGTTGGCGCCCGTCAATCCTTGAATGTAGAGGTCTTGCTGCCCTATTGTGCTATCTTCAAATGCGAGTTGAAGAGGCATGCCAAGTCCGGCAGTCGGGTCAAGATCGAAGCGTAAAAAACGCTGGGATACAATGTTGATGAAGAAATCAAATTCTGCCGTGTCAATCACGTTTTCAGCGTTTAATGACCTGTAGTACATGGTCATTTTTGTGGCAGAAGCATTGGCGTCAAAAGTACTGATGGAGCCTACATCACCAGCATTAGCTAACTGTACGGTAATGTTAAGTCCTTTAAAGTACTCAAGGAAGTTTTCTGTAGACTCCAAATCTGTCTCTGCCGCATCTACCACAAATTTGCTCTCTGCATAAGCGGGGTCAAGGTGCACGCGCAACTGATTGCTCAAGGTGTCTACTCCAACCACAGTCTGACCTTGGCTTGGACTAAGCGTCTCGGCACCAGCCAAAATAAGCTCGTCTGGCAGAAGGCTAATGTCATCTCCATTAGTGGAGTAGTAACTAGAGTCACTTTCCAAAGCGGTCATCAGTTCCTTCACAGAAAAGGTCAAAGCTTGTCCAGGCTCACCGTATATGCTGTCTTGAAAATTGTATGACAAGGAAAGCACGAGTGAGTCGCATTCGAAGTCAGTGCCAAAGTCTGGGCTCAAACCACTCAATCTAAATGCCGTGTAGACACTGCTCTTAACTTGACCAAAGACAGGGTCATTAATCTCACCAAGCAAGAAAGTCGCTTGCGGTAGACTAGTCTGAGACGAGTCACCCGGCACATTGTGTGTCAGCAGGGTAACGGTATCAGTAATAAACACATTTAGAAGTTCACCTTCGGGCTGCAGGTCTAAACCAAGATACTCCTCGTCTTTGGCACAAGAGGAAAAAAGTATGAGGCCTAAAAAGAGGGCGGCCATTAGTGGCCGCACCATAGTGTTAGTCATGTGATATGTTTTCTTTCAATTCAAACCAGGGCGGACTCTTCAGAAAAAACCTGCTGATAGAATTCAGCATATGCTTTCTCATAACCTTCAGCTCCTTGATAGTCAAGCACTGGCAAGTCTGACGAAGCGATTAATGCATCCGTGTCTTTTGCTAATGACGGGCTACCCTTCACTACTGCATCTGCATATTGCAGAGCTATACCGTGAACTGCATTGGCCGTAGGATTCTTCAACAACTCCACATCAGCACCATCAATCTGGTCGTAGGCTAATTTCTCAACTAGCTTCTTGTCCAGTGATTTTGGGAATGCCTCTTTGTATACAGAGTATACCAGCTTGGCATTTTCAAAATGCGGATCCTCGTTAAACATTTTCTTGATTAACATCGGTACCATGGCTGTCATCCATCCGTGGCAGTGCACCACGTCAGGCTTCCATCCTAATTTCTTAACCGTCTCTAGCGCGCCTTTGCAGAAGAACAATGAACGCTCATCGTTATCGTCAAAATGCTTGCCTTTATCATCAGTTAGAACGGCCTTTCTTCTGAAAAATTCTTCATTGTCTATGAAGTACACCTGCATTCTCGCTTGAGGAATAGATGCCACCTTGATAATCAGTGGGTGATCTTCATCATTAATGACAAGATTCATACCTGATAGGCGAATAACTTCGTGCAGTTGGTGTCTTCTTTCGTTGATGCAACCATAACGTGGCATAAAGACTCTAATCTCATTACCGGCCTCGTGCATTTTCTGAGGAAGTGTGCGCGCCATCGTTGAGATTTCTGTCTCGTCTAAGAAAGGGGTGATCTCCTGAGAGATGTACAAAATTTTTAACTTTTCCATGCAGTGTTGAATCGTAATTTGAGCTTACAAAAATATATAAAAAAATGCGATATTTCAACAATTACAGGTAGTTTGGCCCCGATTTACTTGAGTTTCAGAGGGTTTACACTATGTTAATAACAGAAGAAATAGGGGCTTTAAGAGCCTTCTTGGAAGATTGTCGCCAAAAAGGACAGCGAATAGGGTTTGTACCGACCATGGGTGCCTTGCATGATGGTCATGTGTCACTCGTTCAAAAAGCGAAGAGTAGATGTGATGTGGTGGTGTGTTCCATCTTTGTCAATCCTACACAATTTAATGAGTCGGCAGACTTTGACCGCTATCCGCGTGATATTGAGACAGATGCAAAAAAACTGGAGCCTGCGGGCTGCAATGCCGTATTTGCCCCAGCAGTAGATTTCATTTATCCGTCAGACCATGTGGCCAAGACTATCGAGATGGGCAGTCTGGCAGAGGTGATGGAAGGCGTGTTTAGACCCGGACATTTTAAAGGTGTGGTCGAAGTGGTGGCCAGATTATTTGACATCGTTGAGCCTGATGCAGCCTGTTTTGGAGAAAAGGACTTTCAGCAATTGGCAGTCATCAGACAGTTGGTTGCCCAGCATGAATACCCCATTGAGATTATTCCCTGTGCCATAATCAGAGAAGAAAATGGACTGGCCATGAGCAGTCGTAACGCCTTACTGACGGCTGATCAACGTGCGCAGGCAGCCATTCTGCATGAAACGCTCATGGAAATGAAGGAGCGGAGTCAGTATCTAAACCCAGATGAGGTTGAAGACTTTGGAGCAGAAGCCTTGAAGTCAAAGAGTTTTCTTGAATTGGAATACATGAAAGTGGCAAACAGTGCCACCCTGCTGCCGATGTTTCGCTGGCATGAATGTGACAGTGCGCGTGCGTTTGTAGTGGCACGATTTGGTGAAGTGAGGCTGATAGATAATATGGAGATATGGTCGCGCTGAAGGCGGCCAAAAAATGGACTTAAAGCATACCTTTGTGGCATGAAAATTCAAGTAGTTAAATCTAAAATACACCGTGTGACGGTCACTCAGGCCGACCTTAATTACATTGGGAGCATCACCATAGACAAGACCTTGGCCGAAGCGGCTGATCTGATCGAAGGGGAGCGTGTGCAGATAGTAAACATCAATAATGGCGCAAGGCTAGAGACGTATGTCATATATGGTGAACCGGGCGCTGGCACTATTTGTCTAAATGGTCCAGCTTCGCGTTTGGTGGCACTTGGAGATATAGTAATCATCATCGGTTACGCATACATGGGCGTAGAAGAAGCCAAAAAATTTAAGCCTTCACTCGTTTTTCCTGATACGAAGACCAACACACTGACCTAAACCTCAAAAAGGGATGAAGGGCCTTTGGAAGGTACTCAAGATTGTCGGCCCGCTGGGCTTGGCAATCTATCTGATGTGGAAGACTTTTAAAGACCCTGAGCAACGCAGCTCACTCTTTGAAGCCATTGCCCAAGCAAACTACTGGTGGGTCTTTTTGTCTATGGTCTTGGCCATGGCAAGTCACTTTGTGCGTGCTCGCAGATGGGAGTATCTGCTAAGCCCGCTCGGGTATCAAACTAGATTTTGGAATAGGTATCACAGTACCATGATCGGGTATTTTGTGAATATGCTTCTACCAAGGGTGGGAGAGGTGGCTCGTCCGGAGTTCTTTCGTAGACATGAGAAGATCGCTTTTGACAAGACCTTGGGTACCATTGCAGCAGAGCGGGTGGTCGACCTCATGGCATTTGGAGTACTTGTGCTCACAGCCCTGCTGACTCAATATGATTTAATCAGAACAGCCATTGAAGAGTCACTTGCTGCAAGACCAGCAGCCCAACCTGGCGGTATACCATGGTTTTGGATTGCTGTGGCTGCCGGACTAGTCATTGGCGTAGTGTTGGTGATTAAGCTAAAATTGATAGACAAGGTGAAGGGTTTCATCTCTGGTATTCTCGATGGCGTAATGACCGTCTGGACCACGAAGTCTAAATGGGCTTTTTTTAGAGATACCGTGCTTATTTGGGTGCTCTACCTGCTTATGTATGCGGCCTGTTTTCAATGCTTTGATGTCACAGGCACGCTTGGTTTAAATGCCCAATTGATGGGCTTCATCTTTGGCACCTTGGCTGTGATACTGACGCCTGGAGGTACTGGTGCCTATCACTTGGCATTCGCTTTTGCGCTGGGCTACTATGGTTTAGATGACAACACAGGCCAAGCGCTCGGACTGATTTTGTGGGGCTCTCAGATGCTCTTGTACATTCTGCTCGGCTTGCTTTCCTTACTTTTGATCGGGCCATATAACAAGGCTTATCAAGGACATGCATCACAGGCTGACTGACAAAATACACGACCAACTTACGCTCGAATCCCAACTCAAGGAGTGGAGAGCCGATTCCAAAAAAATAGTCTTTACCAACGGGGTGTTTGACATCTTGCATGCTGGTCATGTGAGCTACTTGGCTGAGGCAGCCGCGCTTGGAGACATCTTAGTGTTGGGGCTCAATAACGATGCGTCTGTGCGCAGTCTGCAAAAAGGGGAAGAACGTCCTCTTAATGACGAGCAGTCGCGAGCAGCAGTCTTGGCCGGACTACAAAGTGTCGATGCCGTGCTCATATTCTCAGACTCTACACCCCTGGAACTAATAAAGTGGATAAAGCCAGATGTGCTCATTAAAGGCGGAGACTATGATGTCGAGCAAATGGATGGTGCCCAAAAAGACTACATAGTTGGTTCAAAAGAAGTGAAGGAATCTGGCGGTGAGGTACGCGTGATCTCGTTTCTTGACGGTTATTCTACCACCTCACTGGTCAATAAAATAAAGCATGGCGGCAAAGACTAAAACGGCATATTTCTGTAACAGCTGTGGCAATGAATCAGCCAAGTGGATGGGCCAATGCCCTTCATGCAAGGAGTGGAACAGCCTGATCGAAGAACTCAAGGTAACGGGAAAACCCGAGCCACGTCAGATCAGCACCCTCTCTTCCATCAAGCAGGAAGCCACGCTGATTGCAGACGTTGACTCTCAACAAGTAGGGCGCATTGACATGGGCTCAGCTGAGCTTAACAGAGTGTTGGGCGGAGGTTTGGTGCCGGGTTCAGTAGTGCTTTTAGGTGGTGAGCCGGGCATTGGTAAGTCAACATTGTTGCTTCAAGTGGCGCTGCAGCTCAAGGGCAAGAAGGTGCTTTACCTCTCTGGAGAGGAGAGTAAGCAACAGATAAAGTTGAGAGCAGACAGAATAGGTTATGCGAATGACACCTGCTATTTGCTCAATGAAATTAATACGCAGAACATCTTTCAGCAGGTCGAAAAGGTAGGGCCAGATTTGTTGGTGGTTGATTCTATACAGACTCTTCACACCTCATACTTAGAGTCTGCGCCAGGTAGTATTTCTCAGATTAGAGAATGCAGTGCCGAGTTAATGAAGTTCGCCAAGGAGACTAACACCCCCGTTATCTTAATTGGACATATTACAAAAGATGGCAACATCGCTGGACCAAAGATTTTGGAGCACATGGTAGACACAGTAGTCTATTTTGAGGGCGATAGGAATAACTCATACCGCCTGTTACGCTCCACAAAAAATCGATTTGGGTCAACCAACGAGCTTGGCATTTTTGAAATGGCCGGAGACGGACTGCGCGAAGTGACAGACCCCAGTAAGGTCTTGACCAACACCTATGACGAAGTGTTTAGCGGAGTCGCAGTGGGCTCGATGGTAGAAGGCATCAGGCCTATGCTCATTGAAGTGCAGGCTCTAGTCAGTTCAGCGGTATACGGCACTCCCCAGCGTTCGGCCACGGGTTTTGATTTGCGAAGACTCAACATGCTGCTAGCCGTTTTAGAAAAACGAGGCGGATTTAAAATCGGAGCCAAAGATGTCTTTTTGAACATAGCCGGAGGACTTAGAGTAGAAGACCCGGGATTAGATTTAGGCGTAGTCTGTGCCATCATGAGTAGTTATCTCGACATCTCACTAGAACGCGGAGATTGCTTTGCCGCAGAGATTGGATTGAGTGGCGAACTGCGGCCAGTAGGTAGAGTCGAACAGCGCATCGCAGAGGCCGAAAAACTTGGCTTCAAACGCATGTTCATCTCCAAGTACTCCAATTCTGAAATACGGTCAAAGAGTATACAACTCGTCTTAGTTGCCAAGCTAGCCGATGTCTTTAAAATTCTGTTTAGAGGATAGTCGTATAAGCCATCCGTCAGAAGGGGGAGATACAATTTCACCCCATGGAGTGATTCGGGCAACTGACTTATGCTAGAACTTGCATATGAATTCAGAGGCTGAGTTTCACTCATTAATTCGAGGTTTTGAGAGGAAGGAGAGCAACTGTGTTTGCAACCTAATTATACCATTAGGAAAAACGCATCTCGCTATGGGATGCGTTTTTTATGACTATGCGCCAGACTCTTGACTTTTGATGCTTAGCAGATTCTCTTCGGCCACTTCAGATTCTCCTTTGAATCTGAGCATGACGCGAGCAACAGTAATCACATCCTTTTCGCAGTACTCTTTAATACGCTCTAAGTCTTTTTCTTCATAATACACGCGTGCAACATCCGCACCGGTGATGTCGTCTTTGGGCGTGGGCACCCCCATTACATGCGCCAATAACTCAATAGAGGTATAATGCTTGAAGTCACCAAACTTCCACAGGTTCATGGTGTCTAGATGCTTGACTTCCCAGGGTTTCTTGCCCGCTATGTCAAGCATGTAGGGCAGTTTTAGGCCATTGATAATGTAGCGTCTGGCCAGAAAAGGAAAGTCAAATTCTTTGCCGTTGTGTGCGCAAAGTAAGCTTCGCTCATCGCTAAAGTGACGTTGCAGCATATTCTTAAAGTCGGCCAGTAGAGACTGCTCATCATCGCCATAAAAAGACTTAACTCTAAACGTGCGCGTGCCATCATTAAAGGCAAAAAATCCAGCTGAAATACACACTACCTTGGCAAATTCAGCATGGACTCCAGCCATATCATACAACTCGTCTGGCCCTTTTTCTGAGCGTTCTTGTTGCCATCTGGTCTTCTTGTCCCAAAGATATTTGGACTTGTCATCGAGTTCGTCAAAACGATAAGCCAAAGGCACCGTCTCAATGTCGATGAACAAGATGTGATGTAAGTCTATGTGCTGGAGCATCTAAACAGGGTTTTCGATATTTTAAAAGTACGTGTTTATTGGCTGAATACCGATTAATGGGTATTGCTGCTTCGTGTAATCTCCCGTTAATTCAGTACTTAGAATTGACATAATTATGAGCGCGAGTGCAGAGACTATTTCTACAGCAAGAAACCTAATGATGGCCAAAGACCATGGTGTCTTTTCTTCCTTATCTAAGAAGTTTGACGGAATGCCATTTGGATCTGTCATGACCTACTGCACAGACCAGCAGGGTTATCCAGTCGCACTGTTTTCGACCATTGCTCAGCATACCGCAAACATCAACGCAGACAGCCGTTGCTCGCTTACTATACTTGAAGGAAAAGGGCATGATCCGCAGGCCGAAGGGAGACTAACCATTGGTGGAAACTTGGTGAAGTTGGAAGACATTAGTCAGATTGAAGACAGATTTTATTGCTATTTCCCAAAGGCCAAAGCCTACAAGGAGTTTCATGATTTTGACTTCTATGTGCTGGAACCCACATTTGTGCGTTACATCGGTGGGTTTGGAAAAATACACTGGATAGACAGTAAAGAGTTCTTCATAGCCAACCCCTTTGAGGCGAAGGCAGAACAGGGTATGATCAGTCACATGAATGAACATCATGCAGCCAGCATTAGAGACTATTTCAAGCACCTAAAGGGAGTGAGCCTTGCAGAAAATCAGGAGGTCAGCATGTGTGGTGTGGATCGAGAGGGTTTTGATGTGCTGGTTGACGGTGTGAGGCATCGCTTTGAAACGGCTGAGATGTCTGATGCCATGACCGCCAGAAAAGTGCTCACAGACATGGCGCATGCAGCCAAGTCATGAGTCGGGCAGTAGTTCAGCAACCGTAAAAATACTTCCAGTAATCAGGATGAGGTCAGCGGCATCAGCCTGCTCTTTTGCGCCCGCAAGCGCATCGGCTAGTGAGCTGTAACTACATGATTTTAAGCCATGCTCCGCGCTTTTCTTTACAAGTTCATCTACAGGCATGGCTCTCAGTATTTTGGCTTGTGAGAGGTGATATGTGGCCTGCTTGGGCATCATAGAGAGTAGTCCGCTCACGTCTTTGTCATCAACCATACCCATCACAATATGCAGGGTGTCAAAATCTAACGAATCAAGATTTTCTAGTACAGCGCTCATGCCTTGCACATTATGCGCAGCATCTGCCAGTATCATTGGATCGGTAGAAAGAGTCTGCCATCTGCCTACAAAGCCCGTGTTTTTCTTCACTTCGCTCATCCCGCTTAGCACGCGTGATTCAGGCAGTTCCCAGCCTTTTTCTTGCAGAAGTTCAGCAGCACATAAGGCTGTGGCTAAATTTTTCTGTTGATACTGTCCACTTAAGTCTGACTCGATGTGAGATCTGATGTTGGCCTTGTGAAGTGGAGCATTACGAGAACGCGCTACTTGACTAAACACGCTCATCAAGTCATCATTTCCTGGCCCGATGACTACTGGAGTTTGTGCCTTGATAATACCGGCCTTTTCAGCGGCTATTTTGTCTAGGCTGTCTCCAAGAAATGCGGTGTGATCCATGCCGATATTGGTGATGACACTAATCTCTGGCGACACAATGTTGGTAGAGTCCAAGCGGCCACCAAGCCCAGTTTCTATGATGGCAATGTCTGTTTTTTCGGCCTTGAAATAGCAGAAGCCCATCATGACAGTGAGTTCAAAAAAACTTGGTTTGATGCGCTCAAATTGACTGCGATGTCTGTCTACCCAGTTGACCACGTAGTCTTCAGAAATCAATTCTCCGTTGACTTTTATTCGTTCTCGGTAGTCTTTGTAGTGAGGCGAAGTCATGAGTCCGGTTTTGTACCCACAGGACTGAAAAATGCTGGCCAATATATGCGCTGTACTTCCCTTGCCATTGGTACCCGCGATATGCACACAGACCAGTCCCTCTTCAGGATTGTCAAGCATGGCCGCAAGTCTAAGGGTGTTTCTCAAGTCGGCTTTATACGCGGCCTTACCGATGCGCTGAAACATGGGTAGCTGCTCAAAGAGGTAAGAAACTGTTTCGTGGTAATTCACGAGGGGAAGGAATCAAAATTAAAATGAGAATCAAAATTAAAGTATGTCGGCATTCGGGAAGGTGCCGAGTGCAACACTCAAACAGACTCACTGATATAACGGTCGAGAATCGTTAAAATAGAATTCGTCCACCTGGAATTAGCTAGGCCTACTCCAACAAAAAGAAGAAAGTCAACTTTCCTTTTTGTTCTACTGCTGAGGCCGCATCAGAGTTAAACTTGGCCTTCATGGCCGCCTTCTTTGCGAGATTAAAGAGATACTGGCTAGTCGTGTCAGACTCCCTTAGATTGGGAGAGGTACGCTTTACTTTTCCGTCTCTTCCTACCCAGATGTTGAGCACTACTTTTCCTTCTTCTCGAGGCTTTTCAGTGACTGTGGCTCCGCCTTTGTAGCCTCTTCCGGCTAGTTCCCAGCTGTTGCCTGTACCACCCATTACGCCACCACCTTCTGGTGAGCCGTTGGGGTTTCCTGTGTTTCCCGGGCCGCTGTCGTCAGATCCCTGACTGCCACCGCCTGTAGGCGTGTTAAAGACATTAGTCATGGCATCTTGCAGTTGCTGAGTAGGCTGCGGGTCGGGCTTCTCTTCGGGTTTCTCTTCTTCCTCCACGGGCTGTGCATCTTCTGCTTCAGGAATAGCTACCGGACTGTCCTCTTGGACCACCACATCTTCCACCACCTCCTCAACTACTTCTTGCACAGTCTCTGTCACCTCAGGGGCAACTTCTTCTATCACGTCATTCTCAGAGACAACCTGTGACTCGACATCTCCAGAACCCGTATCTGTCCATCCGAGTTCGATCATAGCGCCTACCTGCTCTGGCAAAGGGTCAGGCTGGGTCAAGCCGTTCAGTATAAAGAACAACAAGAGCAAAATATGGAAGCCCACTGTATAGCCAGCTGCTTTCGTTTTTCTATTTTTTTCTTCTCGTCTCATGAGATATTCGTTTTTAAATCTTGCTACTCACGTTAGTTCATGCTGAGTCTCAACAGACTCCCAATCACATAATCAGCCAGTCTACTAATTCGGCTTAGTAGCAATCACAATGGTCCACTTGTTTCGTTTCGCAATATCTAGCACCTCGACTGTATTGCCCGTAGGCACGCTTTTATCGATTTTTAAGATAATGCTCTTTTTCTCTCGTACACTCAAGGCGGCCCGAAGTTCAGATTCTACCTGTTCTTTGGGTATGATGTTATTGCCGACCGAGTAGGTCAAGTCATCGCCAATGCGCAAGGCAACTGGAGGCGTATTCGTAATCTTGGTGCTGCCACTTGGTAAATCTACCGGCAGTGCATAAGGGCTAACCATGGTGCTCAAGATGATGAAGAAGATCAGCAGCAGGAAGACCAGATCAGTCATGGACGACATATTAAATGCCGGATTGATTTTATTTCTTGAACTCAGATCCATAGGCCAATCAGTTTCCTGGTGCGTCAAGTAAATCTAAGAAGTCAAGCGAGGCCGCTTCTAGGTCATGGATGACATTACTCACCCGCGTGACCAAAATGTTGTACGCCACATAAGCGATGATACCTATCACCAGTCCGGCAACCGTAGTGACCATGGCTTGCATGATTCCCCCGGCTAGGGCGGGTATCTCTACGCCATTGGGGCTAATCATCATAGCGTGAAAGGTCACTATCATACCGATTACAGTCCCTAAGAAACCAATCATCGGTGCGGCTCCGGCAACAGTGGCTAGCGTGGCTAGTCCTTTTTCCAGTCTGCCAATCTCTAGTTTGCCTACATTCTCAATAGACGCTGAGATCTCTTTGATGGGTTTGCCAATCTTGCTCACTCCTTTATGAATCATGTGGCTCAGTGGGCTGTCATTCTGCTTGCAGAAGTCAAGTGCAGAATCTATTTTTCCATCGCTAATGTAGTCTGTAATGCGTGCCATGAAATTGCTTTCCACTTTATTGGCCTTGTTGATGGCCAGCATACGCTCAAAGAAGATGTATATGGCGATGACTGATAAGATGGCTAGTGGTATCATGATGTACCATCCTCCGTTGACGAGCAGTTCTAAGATGGAGATTTTCTCTTCATCTATTGCCTCTATGGCCTCTTCGACAACCTCACCCGTTTCAGTAAAACTCTGTAATGCGACTAGTATATTCATTTCCTTGCGTTGTGTTCTTGCTGTAGTTCTTTAATCAACGGCCATGCCAAAGGCATAGTATCCGTGAAAATCAAAGAACTCGCTTTTAATGCTCTAGGAATGAGCCCGTCAGCTTAATTGCTAACAGTCAAGTGCAGAAAATGTACTGTTCTGTTTAGAGGAAATACATCACTCCGATAAGCCCTACTATACCCAGCACAAAGGTGTATGGAAGCGCCATCTTGACCATTTTCCCATATGAGAGATTAATAAGCGGAGCAATAGACGAAGTGAGCAGAAACAAGAAGGCAGCTTGTCCATTTGGTGTTGCCACACTCGGAAGATTTGTTCCTGTGTTGATCGCAATAGCCAATTTCTCAAAAT